>NZ_JBIRQM010000012.1:139421-313157 GCF_044333225.1 Streptomyces sp. NPDC021080
CCGGCGGCAATGCCCGGAAGCCCGGGCTTTTGAGGGGCGGCGGCCCGGACCCGGTCCCTGGCCTGCGTCAGGCGTCCGGCGGCGGTGCACGGAGAAGGCCCCGAACTCTTCAGGGGCGGCGAGCCGGAACTGGTCCCCGGTCTGCGGTGGCGTCCGGCGGTGATGAGCGGAGAGGGTCCCGAATTCTTGAGGGGGCGGCGGGCCCCGGCCCCCCGGTCTGGGCTCCAGGCCCGGCCTCCTGGGTCCGGGCTCCGGGCCCGGCCTCCTGGGTCTGGGCTCCAGGCCCGGCCCCCTGGGTCTGGACTCCAGGCCCAGCCCCCTGGGTCCGGGCTCCGGGCCCGGCCCCCAGACCAGGCCCGGGCCCAGGGACCTCTGACCCTGGGCCCGGGGCCCCTCGCCTCAGACCTCGACCCGCGCCGCGACAGCCCGCCTCGCGAACTCCACCACGTGCTCGCGCAGATCCGTCTCGGGCGCGGCCGGGTCCAGGATCAACCGGGCCATCTGCGGCACCGCGTGAGGCCACACGGCCAGACCGATCAAGGTCAGCAGCATGGGAGCGACCTCGGTGGACACCTCCTCGCCCAGGGCCCGGGCGAACCCCAGGCTCCCCGCGAGTGCGGCGATCTTGTCCTCGTAGTGACCGCGTCGGCTGTCCTCGCCCGGCAGCACCTCGTTGCGGTAGTGCAGGCCCTCCCACAGCAGGAGCCGCACGAGCACGGGGTTGTCGCGGTGGAAGTCGTAGACCCGCCCGACGTACTCGGCCGGATCGTCCCCGCTGTGAAACGGCACGGCCTCGGCGACCTCGTCGAGGGCGCGGCCCACGACCGCGTCGAAGAGCTTCTGCTTGTTGCCGAAGTAGCCGTAGATGCGCTCCTTGTTGACTCCCGCGCTCGCGGCGATGCGGTCGACGCGAGCGCCGGCAATCCCGTGAGCTGCGAATTCTTCCGTCGCGGCGGCGAGCAGCCGCTCTTTGGTGAGGCCCGGATCCCGTGTCATGACTCCAGGCTAGGGCGCACGCCCCCGATTGCCAACCAACTGGATGGTTGACATCCAACTGGTTGGTTGATTTAGTTGTGGTGTCGCCGGGACCAAGGCACCGCGGTCCCGGCCCCAGGACTCAGTACGACCCCGCACCGTCAGCACCCCGCACCGACCGGCTCCATGGCCGGCGGAGCGATCCAGCGATCCAGATGTTCAGCAGCGCAGACGCCGACCGGATTGGAATCCGCCATGACCACCGTTGCTCCCGGCACCACCGAGGCCATCGCCGCCACCACGACGACTGCCACTCCCCGGCCTCCGGTGCGGACCCAGGCGGCGCCCCCGGCGGCACTGCCCTCCATCCACACCCGGTTCCTGTTCACCTGGCTGTCGGTCTTCTCGGCCCTGACCGTCGCGCAGCTCCTGATCGGCCCCTATGTCATGGGCCTCCCGGTGCTGCTGCGCAACCTGATCGTCACCGGCGTGGTCGTCCCGGCCGTGGTCTACGCCCTGCTCCCCACGCTCCTGAAGGTGCGTGCCGCGGTGCTCCGCCGCCGCTCGTAACGGCCGGGCGCATACCCGGGCATGCGCCCGGACCCACCGAGAGGCCATCCCCCGACAGGCCCGGCAGTCCCCCGCTGCCGGGCCTGTTTTTGTCGGCCATCCAGTTGCTTTTTCAAGTGAATTCCGAAGGGGCTCTTTTGCGCCACCTTCTGCCGGGCCTCTGCCGATTGGCTTACTCTGCACCCGGATCAGACGCTGTGGGGGTGGCTCTGGGCCACGGGGGAGGAGGGCGTTTTGAGCGAATTAACGGGCCGTCGGAGTGGCAGCAGCGCCGACCGTATTGGCGCCGGAAGTGTTTCTGCGCGCCACTTCAGGTCCTACGAGGACGAGGCCGTCGCCGCCTATGCGGCGCGCTTGCGCGCCATCAGCAGCCCACTCGTCGGCGAGCCCCGAGCGTGGCAGCAATGCGAGCTTCAAGCCCGTCGAATTTTCGCCGATTGTGCCGAGAGCCTCGCGCTCGGACGGACCACGGTCACCGACAGCCAGATCGCCGAAGTGGTCGACCTGGGCGCGATCCGCGTCCAGCAGAGCATCCACCTCACCCACTCGGTGCGCGCCGGTGTCATCCTCTTCGACACGGTGCTCGAATACCTGCTCAAGAGCGTCGAGGACGTCGACGAGAAGGATTCCGGGCGCGTCGACGGGTACACCGTCGCCGTCCGCGCCCTGCAGCAGGGTATCGGCCGCCGCCTCGAGGTCGGCTCGATCGCGTACGACTCCTTCATGCTCGGCCGGGTCCGCGAGGTGCACGAACAGGGCCACCGCAAACTGGCCCGCGAGATCCACGACCAGGTCGGCAACTCGCTGAGCCTGGCCATGCGCCAACTGGAGCTGTACGAGGTCGAGCTGGGCCGGCAGGGCGGCGACATGCCCCCGACCGTACGGTCCGCCCAGGCGGCCATCCTGGAAACGCTCGCGCGGACCAGGGAACTCGTCACCGAACTGCGCCGCCCGTCCGTCTCCGGTTGCCTGGAGGAGGCGATCAACCAGTTCGTGGCCTCGATGGGCGACTCGGTGGCCCCGGTCCGGGTATGGGTGCGCGGCCTGGACGAATGGATTCCGCAGCCGGTGTCCGAGGAGCTGTTCATCATGGTCCGCGAATGCCTGCGGAACGCCTTCCGGCATGCGGAGGCGGGCAACATCGTGGTCCACATCGACATCGCGCCGCACGAGATCCAGACCGAGATCATCGACGACGGCCTCGGCTTCGACACCGCGAAGACCCGCGCGGGCGACCGCGCCAACGGCCTGACCGGGCTGCAGGAGCGGGCCGACCTCGTCGCCGGCACCCTCCACATCGACTCGGCGCGCGGTCGCGGGACCCACGTCACCATCTGGATACCCATCAAGGAAGGCCACGGCGTCCGGTGAACGAGCACGACAAGCCCATGGCGGGCGGCGAGCACACCGGCATCGTCCGCATCCTCGTCGCGGACGACCACACCCTGCTGCGCGAAGCCCTGTGCGATCTGCTGCGCACCGAGCCCGGATTCCAGGTGGTGGCCCAGGCGGGCAACGGCGAGGACGCCGTCCGGCTCGCCGCAGAACACCGTCCCGATGTCGTCCTGCTCGACATCGAGATGCCCCGCAACGACCCGCCGCTGACCGTTCGCAGGCTCCTGGAGCGAGACCCCGGCCTGCGCATCATCGTGCTCAGCATGTACGACGGCCAGCAACTGGTGCAGGAGCTGCTGCGGCTCGGGGTCAGCGGATACCTGCACAAGAGCGCCGGCCGCGAGACGCTGGTCTCCGCCGTACGCGACGGCGACGGCGGCAGCGGGCGCACGGTCACGGTCTCCGTCTCGCCCGCGAGCCTGCGCCCCGAACCGGCCACACCCGAGGGCACCCTCTCCGAACGCGAGGTCGAGGTCCTCGGCCTGGTCGCACGGGCCATGAGCAACCGTCAGATCGCCGTGCGGCTCGGGATCGCCGAGGGCACCATCAAGCGCCACATGCGCAACATCTTCGCCAAGCTCGACGCCGTCTCCCGTATCGACGCCGTCAACAAGGCGGTCGAACGCCGGCTGATCCCCGCTCCGGGCCGTGTCCCCGCCGAACCCCGCTTCGGAGCCGGCCCGCGCCGCGGAGCCTGAGGGCAACGCGGCGGCCCGGCATGTCCGTGTCCCCCGGGGACTTCGGGGAGACACGTCCACACCAGGCCGCGATGCGGGCGGGGCGGGCCGAAACGGAACGGCACGCACCTACGGCGTCGGCCAGACGAGCCTCGCGAAGATCGCCAGATGCACCAGATACTGCGTCACCATGAAGGCGCGGTACGGAGTGCGCCCCCTGGCCTCGTCCCCCCGGGTCGTACGGCACAGGACCGTCACCGCGACCGCGCCGCAGAGCAGCACGGCGGCCGCCGGTCCCAGCAGCGCGGGACGGTGTCCGGCCACGGCCGCGAACCCCCCGGCCACCACGAGCGCCCCGACGGCCGCGACGAGCCGCGCCGTCCCGTCGCCCCAGGCGGTGACCGAGCTGCGCCGCCCGGCCGCCGCGTCGCCGGCGACGTGCGAGAAGTCCTTGGTGACCGCGCCCACCGCGGCCATCCACAGCGACATCGCGCACGCGACGGCGAGATCCGGCCCGGTGGGCAGCGTCCGGCCGGCGGCCGTCCACCCCGCGGCGTAGGTCAGCAGCCCCATCAGGAGCACCGAACCGGAGGCTCCCGCGGCGGTCCGCTTCAACTGGAGCGGGGTCGCGGAGTAGGCGTATCCGAGCAGCAGGAACAGCAGGTCGTACGTGGTGAGCAAGGTGCTGCCGGTCGACAGCATCGCGATCACGGAGCCGGCCGCGCAGAGCCAGGTCCACACCGCCGCGATCCCGGGCGGCAGATCCCCCCGTGCGATGGGGCGGCCCGTCCTGTTGACCAGGTCCTCGTGCACGTCGCACACCCCGTTGATCCCGTACGTGAACAGCGTCGCGAGCATCCAGCCGATTCCCGCCACGAACACGGACGCTCCGAGACCGGAGAACCGTCCGCCGGCCGCGAGGACCGCGCCGGTCAGAAAACGCATCAGAAAGATGAGCTGGACGCTGGGGCGTGCTTCCTCGACGAAGAGACGGAGGCCGGGAATCTTTCGTGGAGCGTCCGAGGCACCGGTGAGGTTCGTGCGGCCGATGCCGCCCGTCCTGCGGGCCGGGTGCCGGGCGGTGTCGAAGGCGCCGGGAGGAGGAGCGATCTCCGTGCCGGTCTGCGTGAGCTGAGCGCTGAGTCGTGCGGTGTGTACCCCCATGGCCGAGGACGGTAATGAACGCCGGACCGGACACACATCCCCCATCGGCGGCCCTTCCGGTACTCCCTTTGGGGAAGGAGGAGTATCGGAAGGACCGCCGACGGGGGTGCCGGTCACCGGCTGGTTCACTGCTCCTGCTGCGCCCCGGTCACCGAGGGGAGATTGACCAGAAGCGCGGCCAGCAGACCGATGATCAGGCCGGTGAAGTGGACCTGCTGCGCGGCGCCGATGTAGATCCAGTACCCGAACCACATGCCGCCCGTCAGGAAGAGCAGGAAGAGGCCGACGAACGCGCCCAGCGCCAGGTTGGTGTGCTGCGTGGTGGCGATGCCGGACCGGAGGCCGCGCGCCCGGCGCACCTGCAGGACCGCGGCCCGGGCGAGCAGGGCGACCGTGAGGATCTCGTAGACGATGACGCCGATCAGGGTGGGTGTCGCCATCGAGTCCGGCAGCGCACGCCACTGCAGGCCGTTGCCGCGCACCGGGTCGTGGATCAGGTCGGCCATGGTCAGCATGCGGCTGATCAGCGCCCGGTTGGTCCCGAAGTCGTTCAGGTTGTTCAGCGTCACCAGGCCGAGCCACAGGGTCAGCCCGCTGAGCAGGAAGGCGTTGAACGCGGCGAGGCGCGAGCGCACCGCGAGGTCGGAACGGTCCGCGGACGTGGTGGACGCGCCGCTGTGGGCCGTCCGGGCGGCAGTGAGCGCCATGGGAGTCTCCTCGGTGATGGGGACGGAGCGTAGGGAGCCGTGAAGTCCCGGGCGCCTCACCAGCGGGCCGCCCGGTGCTTTCGACCCCTTCAGCCTGTCGCCGCCCGCCCGGCCCCGACAGATCCCTCTTCGACCTGCCCGTCCGGCCTCACCGTCCGGCCCCGCACGCGACGAGGCTCGCCGTCGGAGGGTCTCCCCCGCGGACTACTGGGGACCGTACTTGCGTCCCGTCTTCGAGGAGACCCCGCCGAGCAGCGCCCGCGGTGTCACCTTGACCAGTCCCATCAGTGCCTTGTAGCGCGGATCCGGAACGGACAGTGACTTCCCGCGCGCCAGGTCCGCCAGCGCCGCCGCGACCAGCTTGTCGGCGTCCAGCCACATCCAGTTCGGGATGTTGTCCGTGCCCATGCCGGCCCGCTCGTGGAACTCGGTGCGCACGAAGCCCGGGGCCAGCGCCATCAGCCGCACCCCGCTGCCCGCGAGATCCTTCGCCGCGCCCTGCGTGAACTGCACGACCCACGCCTTCGACGCCCCGTACGTACCCCGCGGCACGAACGCGGCCACCGACGCCACGTTGACGACACCGCCCCGGCCGCGCTCCCGCATCGCCTCGGCCGCCGCCGACGTCAGCCGGAGCACCGCCTCGCAGTGCACCTTGAGCATCTTCAGCTCGTCCGCCATCGGCACGTCCAGATAGCGGCCCTTGTTGCCGAAGCCGGCGTTGTTGACCAGCAGGTCGACCGGATTCTTGCGGTCGGACAGCCGGCCGGCGACCTCCTCGATGCCCTCGTCCGTCGCCAGGTCCGCCGTGAGCACCTCCGCCTCGATGCCGTGCCGGTCGTGCAGCTCGGTCGCCTGCTCCCGCAGCCGCTTCGTGTCGCGCGCCACGAGCACGAGGTCGTGCCCGTCCGCCGCCAGCCGCCGCGCGAAGGCGGCACCGATCCCCGCGGTCGATCCCGTAATCAGAGCCGTTGTCATGGCGCAAGGGTAGTGACAGGCCGGGCCCCCCGCCGCCGATGCCGGACGCCCCCGGGGCCTGTCCGGCGTCCGCGGCACGATCCGCCGGAGGGGCCCTACCCGCCGTACTTCGCCACGTACTCCCGCGCCGCCGCCAGCGCCTCCGGATGCAGTGCCTCGCCCGCGGCCGGCAGCCGCGGCAGCAGCTTCCGGTCGGTCGTCGCGGCACGGAACTGGAGGGCGACGGTGACGTCGTGGTCCGGCCGGTGCACGATCTCGACCGGGTCCCCGCAGCGGATCTCGCCGGGCTCGATCACCCGCAGGTACGCGCCCGGCGCACCCCGCTGCGTGAACCGCTTCACCCAGCGCTTCTCGCCGAGGTGCTCCTGGAAGGTGCGGCACGGGATGCGCCCGCAGGTGACCTCCAGGACGACACCGGAACCGATCCGCCAGCGTTCCCCGATCAGCGCGCCGGACACGTCGAGCCCCAGCGTCGTGAGGTTCTCGCCGAACACGCCGTTCGGCAGCGTCCGGCCGAGCTCGCGCTCCCAGTCGTCGAGGTCCTCGCGCGCGACCGCGTACACCGCCTGGTCGTCACCGCCGTGATGCCGCAGGTCGCACACCGCGTCCCCGGCGAGCCCGCTCCCGCCCGTCCCCTTGGGCCCCGGCGCGGTCACGCGGACCGGCCCGTCGACCGGCCGCTTGCCGATGCCGGTCACGCCCTCCGGCTGGTCCGTGTACGCGACGGCCTGCGCCCGGCCCAGGTTCAGTGACAGAAGCCTCATGACATCAAGCTAGGTGATACAGGTCAAAGCGTCGACGCGATATTGGGCACAGTACCCAAGGCGCGCTTATGCTCGAAGGGTGATCGAGGCCCGTCATCTCCGTGTCCTGCGCGCCGTCGCCACCACCGGATCCTTCTCGGCGGCGGGCCGCGAACTGGGCTGCACCCAGCCTGCCGTCAGCCAGCAGATGAAGGCCCTGGAGTCGTCCGTGGGCACCCCCCTGCTCGTCAGGACGGGGCGCGAGATGCGCCTGACCCAGGCGGGCGAGGCCCTGGTCAAGCACGCGGCGAGCATCCTCGCCGGCCTCACGGCCGCGGAGGAGGAGGTCGCCGCGATCGCCGGTCTGCGCGCCGGCCGCGTCCGTCTGGTCTCCTTCCCCAGCGGCAGTTCCACCCTCGTGCCCACGGCCCTCGCCGCGCTGCGCGCCGCCCACCCCGGCACACGGGTCTCCCTGGAGGAGGCCGAACCGCCCGAGTCCGTCGAGAAGCTCCGGGCCGGTGACTGCGACATCGCGCTCGCCTTCCGCTACGAGAGCGCTCCGGGCGTGGAGGAGTGGGACGACCTCGTCGTGCGGCCCCTGCTGACGGACCGTCTGGTCGGCCTGGTGCCCGAGGGGCACCCGCTCGCGCGCTCGGGGTCCGTCGCGATCGGCGAGTTCGCCGGTGAGTCGTGGATCGCGGGCTGCCCGCGCTGTCGCGGCCAGCTCGTCGAGGTCTGCCGCGGTGCCGGTTTCGAGCCCCGCATCGACTTCGCCACCGACGACTACCCGGCGGTGGTCGGGCTCGTGGGTGCGGGACTCGGGGTCGCCGTCCTGCCGGAGCTCGCGATCGAGTCCGTCCGTCCGAAGGGGGCGCGGACCGTGACGGTGGAGCCGGCGGTGTGCCGCGAGATCGTCGCCCTCACCCTTCCGGACCTCGCCGAGGTGCCGGCGGTGGCCGCGACGCTGGACCGCCTGGCACGGGCGGCGGCCCGCTAGGACTCTGCCCGCGAGGGAGCCGGACCGTCATGGACGGGCCGGTGCGCACCCACCCGGCAGAAACGTTGCTTCAGTCGTTCGGGGCAGAGGTGTTTCCGGTGGCCGCCGCCGAGACCAGTCGGTTGCGTGCCCGTCCCATGAGCTCTTCGCGCTCGTCCTCGGTCAGCCCGCCCCACACGCCGTACGGTTCGCGCACCGCCAGCGCGTGTGCCGCGCACTCTGCGCGCACGGGGCATCTCATGCAGACCTCTTTGGCCGAGTTCTCACGAGCGCTCCGTGCCGCACCACGCTCGCCCTCCGGGTGGAAGAAGAGCGAGCTGTCGACCCCTCGGCAGGCCGCGAGGAGCTGCCAGTCCCAGAGGTCCGCGTTCGGACCGGGAAGGCGGGAGAAATCTGCCATTGCGTGTCCCCTTGTTGCCGTTCTGGGCTGCTCTGTGCCCACCGACCGTACATCTACGATCTAAGGAGATGAAAATATGACTCATTGCGAATCTAGCCTCAGACACCAGCAAATGGGAAGAAAACAGGCTAAATGGGGCATGGGTTGTGATGAAACGTTGAGGGTCGGCGCGCATGTCTGCACCGTGTTCGCGTCCTCACGTACAGTGCCGATGACGGCCGACTGCCCCGTAACTCTTTCGAGTGACCATCGTTGAGATGGCTGAGGCGGTTGAAGGAACAAGCGCTCGGGTAGGTGGCCATATCCGCCTGCGAGTGTCGACCGCACAGGTGACGATTCGTAACAGCCTGGAGGCTCAAGGTGACGCGCATCAGCTGCGGAGGACGGTCATGACATCCGTCCTCGTCTGCGACGACTCCCCGCTTGCCCGAGAAGCGCTCCGCCGCGCGGTTGCGACCGTGCCCGGCGTCGAGCGCGTGACGACGGCGGCCAACGGCGAGGAAGTCCTCCGCCGCTGGGGGGCCGACCGTTCGGATTTGATTCTGATGGACGTACGTATGCCCGGATTGGGCGGCGTGGAGACGGTCAGGCGGCTGCTGTCCGCCGACCCCGGTGCGCGCATCATCATGCTCACCGTCGCCGAGGACCTGGACGGGGTGGCACTCGCCGTCGCCGCCGGCGCCCGCGGCTATCTCCACAAGGACGCCTCGCGGGCCGAACTGCGGGCCACCGTGACCCAGGCGCTGGCCGACCCGACCTGGCGGCTCGCGCCGCGCAGACTGCGTTCGGCGGAGATGGGCGCCGCGCCCACGCTCACCGCGCGTGAGATCCAGGTTCTCGAAGGAATGAGCCACGGACGCTCGAACGCGGAGATCGGCCGTGAACTGTTCCTCTCCGAGGACACGGTCAAGACCCACGCGCGGCGGCTCTTCAAGAAGCTCGGCGCCTCGGACCGGGCGCACGCGGTCGCGCTCGGATTCCGGTGGGGCCTGGTCCGCTAGGTGAGCCGCCTCGCGGGTATGGGTAAGACGGCAGTAGTCCCTGCCCGCCGGACGGCGGGTGGGGCCGGGCCCTCGGAGAGGGTCTCTTCGGTGTCCGATCCCCGTTTCCCGGCGGATGCCGCATCCTTGAGGTGTGGAGTTCCTTGGGGACAAGTCGGTCGAGCGGAAGGGGAGGGCGCAGGAGATGAGTTCCGGCGCACCTGCTCATAACGCTTCGGTGCACAACTATGGACGCGGTGCCACGGACAGGACGACGCCAAGGCACCATGGACCGATGCGTGAAGACGAGACGACGGGGATCGGCGCGCTCGTCCTTCGCGCGGTCGACGGCGACGAACAGGCCACGCACGACCTGCTCGCCCACGTACACCCGCTCGCGCTGCGTTACTGCCGCGCCCGGCTGTCCCGGCTTCCGGGAGACGCGCGGCACTTCGTGGAGGATCTGGCGCAGGAGGTCTGTGTCGCGGTGCTCCTCGCGCTGCCGCGGTACAAGGACACCGGTCGGCCTTTCGAGGCGTTTGTCTTCGCGATCGCCGCACACAAGGTCGCCGACCTCCAGCGTGCCGCGATGCGTCATCCGGGGTCCACGGTCGTCCCGTCCGACGAGATGCCGGAGCGGCCCGACGACTCCCTGGGGCCCGAGGAGCGCGCGCTGCTCAGCAGCGATGCCGAATGGGCCAAGAAACTCATGGCCAACCTGCCCGAGAACCAGCGCGAGCTGCTCCTGCTGCGGATCGCGGTGGGCCTCACGGCCGAGGAGACGGGCCAGATGCTGGGCATGTCGCCGGGCGCCGTCCGGGTGGCCCAGCACCGGGCGCTGAGCCGGCTGCGGGCACTGGCGGAGCAGTAGGAGAACCGGTCGGGCCGCGCGGTGACGCGGCCCGGGTCGGGCCGCGGTGACAGGGCCGAGGCGGCATGGTCCTGCCGGGCGGGTCGCGTCGAGTCGAGGGATGACAGGGGCGCGTCGAGCGGGTCGTGTCGAGGGCGGCGCGGTTCTGTCGAGCCGGTCGTGTCGAGGGATGGCAGGGGCGCGTCGAGCCGGTCGCGTCAAGACCTCATGTCAAGACCTGCGTGACACTTTCCGGTGATGCCGGTCACCCCGGTCGAGCGGTCGTCGCCGTGCGCCGGGGCACCCCGGTCCCTTCCCCTCCGCAAATTGCAGGCAAAAGGTGACGGCCCCCGACGGCGCGGATCGGGCCCGCCGGCACGGTGCTGCGCCGCCTCCACCACAGGGAGGGAGCGTCGGCGGGCGTCCGCCCCACCAGTCGCCGGGCCCCTGCCGGTCGCTCCGGATCCTCGCCGGGAACGGGTCTGAACGGGAACGGCCGTCGTCCCGTACGAACATACGAAGCCGAAGCCCACCCTCAACCGTGGAATGAGTGAGCCATGCTTCCCGTTAGCATGGACATCCGCACCGATCAAGGCCATTTGGGGAAGGTGTCATGACTGCCAACGTCGACGGAGTGCCCGCCAAATTCGCGACACTCGGGCTGACCTACGACGACGTGCTGCTGCTGCCGGGCTCGTCGGACATGGCGCCCGACCAGATCGACACCGCCTCGCACATCTCGAAGAACGTCCGGGTCAACATCCCGCTGCTCTCCGCCGCCATGGACAAGGTCACCGAATCGCGCATGGCGATCGCGATGGCCCGTCAGGGCGGCGTCGGTGTTCTGCACCGCAACCTGTCCATCGAGGACCAGGCCAACCAGGTCGACCTGGTCAAGCGCTCCGAGTCCGGCATGGTGACCGACCCGATCACCGTGCACCCGGACGCCACGCTCGGCGAGGCCGACGCGATCTGCGCCAAGTTCCGCATCTCGGGTGTGCCGGTCACCGACGGCGGCGGCAAGCTGCTCGGCATCGTCACCAACCGCGACATGGCCTTCGAGACCGACCGCTCGCGCCAGGTGCGCGAGGTCATGACGCCGATGCCGCTGGTCACCGGCAAGGTCGGCATCTCCGGCCACGACGCGATGCAGCTCCTGCGCCGCCACAAGATCGAGAAGCTTCCGCTGGTCGACGACGCGGGCGTCCTCAAGGGCCTCATCACGGTCAAGGACTTCGTCAAGGCCGAGAAGTACCCGAACGCTGCCAAGGACTCCGAGGGGCGTCTGCTGGTCGGCGCGGCCGTCGGTGTCGCGGGTGACGCCTTCGAGCGTGCCCAGGCCCTGATCGAGGCGGGCGTCGACTTCATCGTCGTCGACACCGCGCACGGCCACTCCCGGCTGGTCGGCGACATGGTCGCCAAGATCAAGTCGAACTCCTCGGGCGTCGACGTCATCGGCGGCAACATCGCCACCCGTGACGGCGCGCAGGCCCTGATCGACGCGGGCGTCGACGGCATCAAGGTCGGTGTCGGCCCCGGTTCCATCTGCACCACCCGCGTCGTCGCCGGCATCGGCGTCCCGCAGGTCACGGCCATCTACGAGGCGTCGCTCGCCGCCAAGGCGGCCGGTGTCCCGGTCATCGGCGACGGTGGCCTCCAGTACTCCGGCGACATCGCCAAGGCCCTGGTCGCGGGCGCCGACACGGTGATGCTCGGCTCGCTGCTCGCGGGCTGCGAGGAGTCCCCGGGCGAGCTGCTGTTCATCAACGGCAAGCAGTTCAAGTCGTACCGCGGCATGGGCTCCCTGGGTGCCATGCAGTCCCGCGGCGAGCAGCGCTCCTTCTCCAAGGACCGCTACTTCCAGGAGGGCGTCGCCTCCGACGAGAAGCTCGTCCCCGAGGGCATCGAGGGCCAGGTGCCCTACCGCGGCCCGCTCTCCGCGGTCGTCCACCAGCTGGTCGGCGGTCTGCGCCAGTCGATGTTCTACGTCGGCGGCCGTACCGTGCCCGAGCTCCAGGAGCGCGGCCGGTTCGTCCGCATCACCTCGGCGGGCCTCAAGGAGAGCCACCCGCACGACATCCAGATGACGGTCGAGGCGCCGAACTACAGCCGCCTGAAGTAGTCACCCGTACACCTGAAAAGGCTTCCACTCGCGCGTGGAAGCCCGCCACGAGGGCGGTCCCGGAGGTTCCGGGGCCGCCCTCGTCGTGGGCGTCGGGGATACTGGGAGGCGCAGAAGCGAAGACGGAAAGGCCACAACGTGACTGAGATCGAGATCGGGCGCGGCAAGCGCGGCCGCCGGGCGTACGCCTTCGACGACATCGCCGTCGTCCCGAGCCGCCGTACGCGGGACCCGAAGGAGGTCTCGATCGCCTGGCAGATCGACGCGTACCGCTTCGAGCTGCCGTTCCTGGCCGCCCCCATGGACTCGGTCGTCTCCCCGGCCACCGCGATCCGTATCGGCGAGCTGGGCGGCCTCGGCGTCCTGAACCTGGAAGGCCTCTGGACGCGGTACGACGACCCGCAGCCGCTGCTCGACGAGATCGCCGGGCTGGACTCGGAGAGCGCGACCCGCCGTCTTCAGGAGATCTACGCGGCTCCCATCAAGGAGGAGCTGATCGGGCAGCGCATCAAGGAGGTGCGCGACTCCGGAGTCGTCACCGCCGCCGCCCTGTCCCCGCAGCGCACGGCGCAGTTCTCCAAGGCCGTCGTCGACGCGGGCGTGGACATCTTCGTCATCCGCGGTACGACGGTGTCGGCCGAGCACGTCTCCGGTGCCGCCGAGCCGCTGAACCTGAAGCAGTTCATCTACGAACTCGACGTCCCGGTGATCGTCGGCGGCTGCGCCACGTACACCGCGGCCCTGCACCTGATGCGCACCGGCGCGGCCGGTGTCCTGGTCGGTTTCGGCGGCGGCGCCGCGCACACCACGCGCAACGTGCTGGGCATCCAGGTCCCGATGGCCACCGCCGTCGCGGACGTCGCCGCGGCCCGCCGCGACTACATGGACGAGTCCGGCGGCCGGTACGTGCACGTCATCGCCGACGGCGGGGTGGGCTGGTCCGGCGACCTCCCCAAGGCCATCGCCTGCGGCGCCGACTCCGTGATGATGGGCTCCCCGCTCGCGCGCGCCACCGACGCGCCCGGCCGCGGCCACCACTGGGGCATGGAGGCGGTGAACGAGGAGCTGCCGCGCGGCAAGAAGGTCGACCTCGGCACCGTCGGCACCATCGAGGAGATCCTCACCGGCCCGTCGCACATCCCGGACGGTTCGATGAACATCTTCGGCGCCCTGCGCCGCGCCATGGCCACCACCGGCTACAGCGAGCTGAAGGAGTTCCAGCGCGTCGAGGTGACGGTCGCGGACTCGCAGCACAAGCGCTAGCCGCACGGTTCCACCGGCGTTCTCACGTCGTACGCGCGAAGGGCCCCCACCGATTGGTGGGGGCCCTTCCCGTGTGTTCGGGGGCGGTCAGCCGTTGGTGAGCAGTTCGAGGACGCCCCCGAGGAACAGGACGAGGCCGGCCAGACCGATGGCCGCCCCGAACGCCCGGAAGCCGAACGCGGTGACCCACCGGACCGGCGGCGAGAAGTCACCGGTCGCGGCGGCCCGCAGGTCGTGGCCGCGCTGCTGGGAGGCCACCATCGCCGCCGCGGCGCCCCGGATGTCGAGGGCGACCCAGCCCCCGGCCACCAAGGCCGCGAGCCCGAGCACCATCAGGAACAGCCAGACGGGCATGTCAGCCACCGTGCCCGGCCTTGCGGGTGCTCTGGAACGCCACGTAGGCCGCGATCGCGAAGAAGACGAAGGTCATGAAGTCGGCGTCGGACTTCCACAGATCCTGGACCACGTCGAGGTGGTCGAAGAAGACCTCGTTGAAGGCGACGTCGAAGTGCTTCGCGATGATCATGGCCTCGCCGATCAGCTGGCCGAGGTAGATCGAGGCGACGGAGACGATCACGCCGACGACCGGGAGGCTCTGGCTGCGGCCGCCCACGCGGCCCGTGGCGATGCCGACGAGGAAGCCGACACCGATGGCGGCGTAGCCGATCTCGTGCTTGGTGAGGCCGGTGACGATGCCGTACAGGATCGCGGACAGCACACCGGCGCCGACGGAGGCGAGGACACCGAGCGCGAAGTTGCCGCGCGCCGGGGCCGCCGGAGCGACGGGCGCGGTCGGGAAGCCGGGCTGCGGCGGGCCCTGCGGCGCGGCCTGCTGCGGGTCACCCGGCTGCGGGACGGGCGGCTGGTCGGCGGGCGCGGCGGGCGCGGCGGGCGCGTCCGCGTACGGGTTGGCGTCGACCGGTGGACCGGACGGCGGCGTCGACTCACTCATGTGGTTCCCCCCCAGGGATGTTGGCGCACAGGGCGTGTGCCAGGGACGTCGCGCACGCCTGTCGGCGCCCGGGGCAGGGCGCACGCGTGTGCGAGAGCTGCCGCAGATTAGCAGGGGGGAGTGACAATCGGTGAGGTGATTTCCTGAGGTCAGAGCCGGTGTGCCGCTCCCGTCGGGGTCGCTCCCCGTGTGTCCAGGAGGAGTTGGGCCTTCACGGACAGTCCTTGCAGGTCGTAGGTGCGGTGCTGCTGGAGCAGGATCGTCAGGTCGGCGTCGGCCGCGGCCTCGTAGAGGGAGTCCGCGCGCGGTACGGGCCGCCCGAGGACGCTCCAGGCCGGCACGTGCGGGTCGTGGTAGCTGACGGAGGCGCCGAGTTCCATCAGCCGTACGGCGATCTCGTGGGCGGGGGTGCCCTGCTGGTCGGCGATGTCCGCCTTGTAGGTGACGCCGAGCAGGAGCACCCGCGCGGCGCGGGCGGACTTCCCGTGCTCGTTGAGCAGCGCGGCGGCGCGCTGGACGACGTACCGGGGCATGTGGTCGTTGACCTGCCGGGCCAGTTCGACCATGCGCAGGGGGCGTCCGGAGGAGTCGCCGAGGTCCTGGGCGATCCCGTGTCCGCCGACTCCCGGGCCGGGCCGGAACGCCTGGAACCCGAACGGCTTGGTCTCCGCGCAGCGGATCACGTCCCACAGGTCGACGCCCAGGTCGTGGCAGAGCACGGCCATCTCGTTGACGAGCGCGATGTTGACGTGCCGGAAATTGGTCTCCAGGACCTGCACGGTCTCCGCCTCGCGGGGGCCGCGCGCGCGGACGACCTTGTCGGTGAGCCGTCCGTAGAAGGCGGCGGCCGACTCGGTGCACGCGGGGGTGAGGCCACCGATGACCTTCGGCGTTCCGGCGGGGGTGAAGTCGCGGTTGCCGGGGTCGACCCGGCTGGGCGAGTAGGCGAGGTGGAAATCGCGCCCCGCGCGCAGTCCGGAGCCGGTTTCGAGCAGCGGGAGCAGGAAGCCCTCGGTGGTGCCGGGGTGCACGGGCGATTCCAGGATCACCGTGGTGTGAGGGCGCAGCCGGGCGGCCAGGGCGCGGGCCGCCGACTCCACCTGGCCGAGGTCCAGGTCGCCGTCCGCGCCCCGAGGGGTCGGTGCGCAGATGACGGCGGTGCGTACGCGGCCCAGCTCGGCCGGGTTCGTGGTGGGCCGGAAGCCCCCCGAGAGCATCCGGCGCAGTTCCGCGGGGCTGAGGGAGCCGCCCTCCGGCCCCGTTCTGTAGCCGAGGGTGGAAATGCCGGCGGCGACGGCGGCCTGGGCCAGGGGCAGGCCGAGGTGACCGAGTCCGATGACGGCGAGGTCTGCGGGCATGGAGTGGGCCGTCCTTCCCTGTAACCGATGTGGGACAGGTGCGCAAGCCCTGTGGACAGGATGGGCGAGAGCAATGTCAGACTAGGAGTAAATATGACCGATTTGCGGGATTTATCGATCAAGATTCCTTGCGCGTCGCCGAGAGTTGTCCACACGCTGCGGGCGGACGGTGGCCGATGAGGGGAGAGACGGTCAGACTTTGGGCAGGGGGATGTGAGCCGGGCGTCGCCGGACAGGTGCGGCCAGCGCGACCTACAGCGGGAGGCAGCGGTGAGGACAGCGACACTGGGGCCGGCCGAGCGTGCCGAGTCACTGGCGGGAATGGCCGAGCGTGAGCTGGACGTGCTGGTCGTGGGCGCGGGCGTGGTCGGCGCGGGCACCGCGCTGGACGCCGTCACGCGCGGCCTGTCCACCGGTCTGGTCGAGGCGCGCGACTGGGCGTCGGGCACGTCGAGCAGATCCAGCAAGCTGATCCATGGCGGCCTGCGGTATCTGGAGATGCTCGACTTCGCGCTCGTCCGCGAGGCGCTGAAGGAGCGCGGCCTGCTTCTCGAACGGCTCGCACCCCATCTGGTCAAGCCCGTCCCGTTCCTCTACCCCCTGCAGCACAAGGGCTGGGAGCGGCTGTACGCGGGCTCGGGCGTCGCGCTGTACGACGCCATGTCGATGGCCCGCGGCCACGGCCGGGGCCTGCCCGGCCACCGCCATCTGACCCGCCGCCACGCCCTGCGCGTCGCACCGGCCTTGAAGAAGGACGCGCTGATCGGCGCCCTGCAGTACTACGACGCCCAGATGGACGACGCCCGCTATGTGGCGACCCTGGTGCGCACGGCCGCTTCGTACGGAGCGAAGGTCGCCAACCGCGCGCGGGTCACCGGATTCCTGCGCGAGGGCGAGCGGGTGGTCGGGGCCAGGGTGCGCGACGTCGAGGGCGGCGCCGAGTACGCGGTCCGCGCCCGGCAGATCGTCAACGCCACGGGCGTGTGGACCGACGACACCCAGGCCATGGTCGGGGAGCGGGGCCAGTTCCACGTCCGCGCCTCCAAGGGCATCCACCTGGTCGTGCCGAAGGACCGGATCAACTCCTCGACGGGACTGATCCTGCGCACCGAGAAGTCCGTGCTGTTCGTGATCCCGTGGGGCCGCCACTGGATCATCGGCACCACCGACACCGACTGGGACCTGGACAAGGCGCACCCGGCGGCCTCCAGCGCGGACATCGACTATCTGCTGGAGCACGTGAACTCGGTGCTCTCCCTGCCGCTCTCCCGTGACGACGTCGAAGGGGTGTACGCGGGGCTGCGCCCGCTGCTGGCCGGGGAGTCGGACGCCACCAGCAAGCTGTCGCGCGAGCACACCGTGGCCCACCCGGTGCCCGGACTAGTGGTCGTGGCCGGCGGCAAGTACACGACGTACCGGGTGATGGCCAAGGACGCGGTGGACGAGGCGGTGCACGGCCTCGACCAGCGCGTCGCCGAATGCGTCACCGAGGACGTTCCGCTGATCGGCGCCGAGGGGTACCGGGCGCTGTGGAACGCGCGGGCGCGGATCGCCGCCCGCACCGGCATCCATGTGGTGCGGGTGGAGCACCTGTTGAACCGGTACGGGTCGCTCGCCGAGGAACTCCTCGACCTCATCGCGGCGGACCCGTCCCTCGGCGAACCCCTGCCGGCCGCCGAGGACTACCTCCGGGCGGAGATCGTCTACGCCGCCTCGCACGAGGGCGCCCGCCACCTGGACGACGTCCTGACCCGGCGCACCCGCATCTCCATCGAGACCTTCGACCGGGGCACCCGCAGCGCCCGCGAGGCCGCCGAGCTGATGGCGCCGGTCCTCGGCTGGGACAAGGGCCAGATCGAGCGCGAGGTGGAGCACTACGAGAAGCGGGTCGAGGCCGAGCGGGAGTCCCAGCGCCAGCCGGACGACCTGACGGCGGACGCGGCCCGGCTGGGGGCTCCGGACATCGTGCCGTTCTGACCGCCGCTCCCCGCCGCTCCCCGCCGCTCCCCGCCGGAGTCCGCCGGAGTCCGCCGGAGTCCGCCGGAGCCCGTCGGAGTCCGCCGATGTCACTCGAACGGGTGTGGCGAGCCGGGACCTTTGCCCGGGGCCCGTCCGTTCTACGGGGTGCGGGGACAGAACTCGGCGGCGAGCAGGGCCGGTTCGAGCGTCGGGTCCGTGACCCCGCCCGTGTTCACCCGGAAGGTGAGGACGTGACGACCGTCCACGGTGGCCGCGCTGCGCACGTAGCTGCCGGTGATCCGGCCGTTGTGCCCCCACACCGTGGTCCCGCACGGCAGTTTCACCGGGAACAGCCCCATGCCGTACGAGCCGTGTGCGGCGCGGGTGTCGAGCATCTCGCGCAGTCGGCGCGGGGGCAGCAGTCGGCCGCCGAGCAGGGCCGCGTAGAAGCGGTTCAGATCGGCCAGCGTGCTCACCAGCTCACCCGCCGCGCCGGCCACGCGCGGGTCGAGCTCGGTGACGTCGGAGCCGTCGGCGGCGTACGCGCGGCCGTGCGGCGCGGGAAGCGACGTGCGGCCGCCCGGGAACGAAGTGCCGGTCAGGTGGAGGGGGGTGATGATGCGCCGCTCGGCCTCGGTGGCGTACGAGTGGCCGGTGACCTTTTCGATGATCATGCCGAGCAGCACGTAGTTGGTGTTCGAGTAGGCGTAGCGGCCACGGCCGACGGGGGGATGGGTGAGTGCGATGCGCAGGGCTTGAAGCGGAGTCACGGGGACGGCGCCCCGGGTCGTCCGGGTGAAGTCGTAGAGGCCGCTGGTGTGGTGGAGCAGCGCGCGCAGCGTGAGGCGGCGGCCGTCGTTGCCCGCGCCGCGCACCAGGCCGGGCAGATGGCCGTCGACGGAGTCGGACAGGGACAGCCGGTGTTCGGCGGCGAGCTGCAGGACGACCGTCGCGATGAACGACTTGGTGATGCTCCCGGCACGGAAATGATCGGAACGAGCCATTCCGTTCCCGGTGCTCGCGAAGCGTGAACCGGACGCGTCGCCCACGAGCAGGGCGGCGGCGGGGGCGCCGCCACGGGTCACGAGGCGGGTCAGCGCGGCGTCCACGGTCCGGGCGACGGGCGTCCGCGCGGCGACCGGGGACTGCTCTCGCAGGCCGCTCTGGACCACGGCGAGCAGTGCCAGGGACACGGGTATGGCCAGAAGTGTCCGAGGTGTCCGGGGCAGTGGCATCGCTGGGTCCTTCCTTGTCGCGGCCCATCATGGGACACGTTTCTGTGCCCGGGACCCTGGCGGGGGCCGGTTTTCGGGCCGGGCGCGGCGGACCCGCGCGGGCGTGGTCGCAGGGTGGTCGGGGTGTCCGGGACGCGGTCGTGGGCGAGCCGTCGGCGGGGTCCGGACGTCCCGCCGGCCGAGCTGTTGCGGTTCCAGGGGCCCCCAGGGCGCTGGGCACTTGTCGGGTGAGGGACAATGGAGGCTCTGTCAGGGCGGGTTGCATGAGGGGACGCATGTCGGAGGCGGAGCGGGCGGGAGCATCCCGTCAGGACAAGAGCGAACGTCTCCTCGCCGGGCGGTACCGGCTGGGGGATGTTCTCGGCCGCGGCGGCATGGGCACGGTGTGGCGCGCCGAGGACGAGACCCTGGGCCGTACGGTCGCCGTGAAGGAGCTGCGGTTCCCGTCGGCCATCGACGAGGACGAGAAGCGCCGGCTGATCACGCGCACGCTGCGGGAGGCCAAGGCCATCGCGCGGATCCGCAGCAACGGCGCGGTGACGGTCTTCGACGTGGTCGACGAGGACAACCGGCCGTGGATCGTGATGGAGCTCATCGGGGGCAAGTCCCTCGCCGAGGTCATCCGCGAGGACGGACTGCTCACGCCCAGGCGTGCCGCCGAGGTGGGTCTGGCCATCCTCGACGTGCTGCAGGCGGCGCACCGCGAGGGCATCCTGCACCGGGACGTGAAGCCGTCGAACGTGCTGATCGACCATGACGGCCGGGTCGTGCTCACCGACTTCGGCATCGCCCAGGTGGAGGGCGACCCGTCCATCACCTCGACCGGGATGCTCGTCGGCGCGCCCTCCTACATCTCGCCGGAGCGGGCCCGCGGTCACAAGCCCGGACCCGCCGCCGACCTGTGGTCGCTGGGCGGTCTGCTGTACGCGTCGGTGGAAGGCGTGCCGCCGTACGACAAGGGCTCCGCGATCGCGACGCTCACCGCGGTGATGACCGAGCCGGTCGAAAAGCCCAAGAACGCGGGCCCGCTGGAGAACGTGATCTACGGCCTGCTCGCCAAGGATCCCGAGCAGCGGCTGGACGACGCGGGCGCACGGGCCATGCTCAACGAGGTGCTGAGCGCGCCCGCGCCCGAGAAGAGCGTGCCGGAGCCGCAGGACGCGACGAAGGTCGTGGCCATGCCGCCGCTGCCGGAGAAGACGTCGCGGCGGGGTGCGGGCGGCTCGGCCTCCGGCGCCAAGAAGGGCGAGGAGCCCTCGGAGCGGCTGCGCGGGGCCCTGCGGTCGGTGCGCAAGGCCGCGACCTCGGCCGGGGCTGCCACCTCGGCGGCGACGGCCCGCGCCAAGGCGGCCGGCGGTTCGGCTTCCGCCGGGGCGGAGGGAGCCGCCAAGACGGCCTCCCCGCAGACCGGTTCAGGAACCGGTGCGGAGGCCGGCCCGGCCGGCGGCACCTCCGCGCCGACCACCGCGGTGAACGCGTCCGTGCCGGGACAGACGGGCGGCTCCGACGGCAAGCCGGTGAACTCCGGCGCGGCCACCGGTGCCGCGGGCGCGGCCGGCCGGCGCGGCGGTTCGGGGTCCGGCTGGCCGGTGGCGCCCGAGCGCCCGGCACGCCCGGTGCCGAAGGCCTCGCTGACCGACGTCGTGCCGCTGCGGACGCTGGTGATCCTCGCGGTCGTCGTGGCGCTGGCCGTGGTCGGCACCGTGCTGGCCATCACGATCGGCGGCGGGGACGACAACGGCGCCAAGGGCGGCACGGGCGGCGGCGCGAAGGCCACGGCCTCCAGCGGAACGGGCTCCGGCGGCGACAAGAGCGGCGGCGGCAAGAGCGGCGGCAAGGGCAAGAGCGACGCCGCGCACACCGACAGCGGCGACAAGTCCGGCTCCACGTCCGGTTCCACGTCGGGCTCCGGTTCGGACGACACCGCGAACACGTCCTCGGACTCGGACACGAGCTCGTCGGACGATTCGGGATCCGGCGGCAAGGAGCCGGGCTCGGGATCCACCGCCGTGTCGACGTACAAGAGCGGCCAGGGCTTCTCCATCGGGCTGCCGAAGGGGTGGGAGTACGTGTCGCAGGACGCCGCGGGAGCCCGGTTCACCGGCCCCGACGGGCAGAAGCTCCTCGTCGGCTGGACGTCGACGCCCAAGGACGACCCGGTCGCGGACTGGAAGAACCAGGAGCGCTACATGACGCGCTCCCAGTACTCGAGGATCCGCATAGAGAGCGTGGACTACCGGAACTGGAACACGGCCGACTGGGAGTTCACCTCCGTGGACGGCGGCACCAAGTTCCACACGATCGACCGCGGGTTCGTGGTGAACGCGCATCAGGGGTACGCGCTGATGTACACGGCGAAGGACTCCGCCTGGGGCAGCGCGCTGCGCAAGAGCACATGGGCGACGCTGACCGGGACCTTCCAGCCGAAGAAGTGACGCGCCGCTCGCCTGGGGTGCCGTCCGGACCGATATCCGGACCGATCCGGACGGCACCCCCAGGTGACGTTCCGCGACGAACCGGCCCCGAGATCCGGCATCCCCGCTCTGCGGGTTGCCTCGGGCACGTATCGTGAGTGGTTGCGGACCGAACGAAGCCACAACGGAACGCACGGCGAACGGAATTGACCAACCGGTCGGCTGGGGGAGCATCGTGGACGACTACGCGGGACGGGTACTCGCCGACCGCTACCGCCTGCCCCGGCCGCCGTCCGACGAGTACGAACTCGCCGAGAGCCGGGCCTTCGACACCTACAGCGGGCAGGAAGTCCTGGTCCGGCAGGTGCCGTTGCCCGAGGTCGTCGAGGCCGAGGTGCTCGACGCGGACGGGCTGCCCGACGGGTTCGTGGCCCGGGACGGCGGCGTGCGGAGGGCGTCGGCCCGCACCACCCGGCGGCCCGCCGAACCGGCGGTGCTGCGCGCGATCGACGCGGCGCAGGCGGCCGCGCGGATTCCCGACCACCCCCGGCTCGACCAGGTCTTCGACGTGTTCGCCGAGGGCGGTTCGCTGTGGATCGTCAGCGAGCTGGTGCCCGCGAGGCCGCTGGCCGCGCTGCTCGCCGAGAAGCCGCTCAGCCCCTACCGCGCCGCCGAGGTCGCAGCCGACGTCCTGACCGCGCTGCGGGTCCTGCACGCGCACGGCTGGGTGCACCGGAACATCACCGCGCGCACGGTGCTCATCTGCGACGACGGACGCGTCCTGCTCACCGGGCTGGCGGCCGGGGCCGCCGAAGAGGCGCTGTGCGGATACGACCCGGTGCCGGCGCCCGAGGACGACTTCACCGCCGGCCGCGGCTCCGGCCCCCGTGCCGGGCAGCCCGGTGACGGCGGCCCGGCCGGGGCGGGCACTCTCCGGGGTGCCGCCGGCGGACGAGGCCCCGTCGGCGGATCGGGCGGGGCCGCGCACGGTGTCGCCGTGGCGGCCACGAGCGGCGCCGACGCCGAGGCGGCCCGGCGGGCGGCGATCGAGGCCCGCGCCGAGCAGGGAACGCCGGTCCCCGGGGCACCGGTCCCCGGAGCCCCCGTGGCGGGCCGTGGCCCGCGCGCGCTCGAAGCGAGCGGTCCGGCGGGTCCGGGCGGTCCCGGGGGAGCGGCCGGGCCGGACGGCGGACCGCGACCGCACGGCGGCGGCGAGGACGCCGGGGACGACGTCCGTGCCGCGCGCGCCGGAGCCATCGCCGCGTACCGCGCCGGAGCGCGTGCCGCCGCCCGCGTGCAGGGGGAGCGGCGGGGCGACCCGCTCGCCCTTCCGGCACCCCGGCCCCCGGCGCCCGGCGGTCGTACCGGCCAGGACGGCCGGTACGACACCTCCCCGGGGACCGAGGTCCCCACCCCGCCGCAGCTGCCCGGCCAGGCCGGCCGACAGCACCCGAACAGCGCGCCCCCGGGCCAGATAGCCGACCCGTACGGAGTCGGCGGCGGCAGGTACGGAACGCAGCCGCGCCCCGCCGGAGCCCTCGGCGGGGGCGACGGCCGGGCGCGCCCCACCCTCCCCCCGGGACCGGGCGGGGGGCCCGCGCCCGGTGGCACGGCGTACGGCCACTCCGCGCCCGCGTCCGGCCGGACCCCCTACGCCACGGGACACGGCCCCCGTCCCGGCGCCCCGGCACCCGGAGGACCGCTCGGCGACGGCGGGACCGCGGACGACGGCCGGCCCACCGGCGGATTCCAGGCACCCGGCGGCACCCGAGTGCCCGTGCCCCCGGGGGGATTCACGACACCCGGACACACCTGGACGCCGGGCACCCCGCAGAGCCCCGTCCCCGCCCCGCACGACTCCGGGCGCACCGGCGGCTGGGGCGACCCGGTCGCCGGGACGCCGCCGCGCCGGGGGCCGGCCACCGCGCTCGCGGCCGAGCGGGCCCGGCAGGCGCGCATGACCGTGGTCGGGCCGGTCACCGAACGCTGGGCGCCGGAGCAGGCCGGACCGGTGCACGAGAACTGGCAGTTGGCGGCCCCGATCGGACCGGCGACCGACCTGTGGGCGCTCGGCGCGCTGCTCTTCCGCGCCGTGCAGGGACACGCCCCCTACCCGGAGGAGAACACCGCCGAGCTGGTCCAGCTGGTGTGCGCGGAGCCGCCGGCCTTCGCCGAGGAGTGCGGGCCGCTGCGGCCCGTCGTCGAGTCGCTGCTGCGCCAGGACCCCACCGAGCGGCTCGACTTCGAGGAACTGCGCGGCTGGCTGCGTTCGTTGGTGCGGTCCGCGCCGGAGCCCGAGGCCGGGACGCACGTCGTGCCCGTGCCCCCCGTCGACCCGAGCCGGCTGCCGATCGTCAGGCGCCGGGGAGAGCTCGTCCGCAGGCGCCGTGCCGGGCTGCCCGCGACCGGCCCGCACGCCCGCCACAAGCGGGCCAGACAGGAGAACGCGGCGCCCCGCCGGCTGGGCCGGAACCTGCTCCTGCTGGTCCTGCTCCTGCTGGCCGCGGCGGTCGCGTACGCGGTCGCCTTCATGCCCAAGGCGGACCGGAGCGGCGCCGCCGACGGACGGACCGGCAACGCGGGACAGGCCGGCCCCGCCACGCGGTCCGGCGGCGACCCGACGGCGAGCAGCGCGCCCACCTCCGACCAGGCCTCGCCGGACCCCGGCAGGAGCCCTTCGGGGAAATCGAGTTCGGACTCCTCGCACACCGCCTCCGATCCCGGCGTCGCCCGGGGATTCACCCTCCGCAAGGACCCCGAGGGATTCCAGGTCGCCGTGGCGAGCGGCTGGACCCGCTCGCCGAGGAACGGCAGCGGCCAGGTCGTCTACTCCCAGGGGGACTTCGAGCTCATCGTCGTCCCCGGACGGGACGGCACGGCCACGTACGGCAGCGACCCGATGACCTACCAGCGCGAGAGCGAGAAGGAGTTGCAGCCCTTCCGGGACTCGACCTGGGCCACCTCCAGCGGGATGCGGCGCATCGACGTGGGCGGCAAGGTCATGGCCGAGGGGCAGTTCACCTGGCAGGACTCCGCGGGGCATTCGCTCTACGTGCGCAACCTCGCGATCCTCGTCGCCGGGCACTACCACGTGGTGCAGGTGCGCGGCCCGGACGCCGAGCGCGACGAGGTGACACGGCTGTACGAACAGGCGTCGTCGACGTACCAAGTCACCCGCTGAGCACCCCTTTTGGGCGCTGAGCGCCGTGTTTGGGCAGGCGGGGGTGGTTGAACACCAAACGGTTCCCTTCCGTACAAGGAAGCGACAACCGTCACAGTGAGGTCTCCGTACGACCCCGCTTGTTCCCAGGGTGGGTACCGCTCTTTAGTCTGACCCTGTCAAGACCATTGCGGGGAAACGTGAATCAGATGCAGGGCCTGCTCCTCGCGGGCCGCTACCGGCTTGTCGAATCCATCGGCAGCGGTGGCATGGGCCGGGTTTGGCGCGCCCACGATGAGGTGCTGCACCGCGCCGTCGCGGTCAAGGAGCTGACAGCCGCGCTGTACGTCGCCGAGAGCGACCTGGCCCGGCTGCTCGCCCGGACCCACGCCGAGGCACGCGCCGCGGCCCGGATCAACCACTCGGCCGTCGTCACCATCCACGACGTGCTGGAGCACGACAGCCGGCCGTGGATCGTCATGGAGCTGGTGGAGGGCAACTCGCTGGCCGACGAGGTCAAGGAGCAGGGACGCCTCGAACCCACCGAGGTGGCACGGATCGGTCTGTGGGTGCTGCGCGCGCTGCGCGCCGCGCACGCCGCCGGTGTGCTGCACCGGGACGTGAAGCCGGGCAACGTCCTGCTGTCGTCCGACCGCCGTGTCCTGCTCACCGACTTCGGGATCGCCCAGGTCGAGGGGGACACGACGATCACGCGCACCGGCGAGATCGTCGGTTCCGTCGACTACCTGGCGCCCGAGCGGGTGCGCGGCCACGACCCCGGTCCGGCCTCCGACCTCTGGGCCCTCGGGGCCACGCTGTACACGGCCGTGGAGGGCAGGTCGCCGTTCCGGCGCACCTCGCCCATCAGCACCATGCAGGCCGTGGTCGAGGAGGAACCCGCCGAACCGGTCGGCGCGGGTGTGCTGGGACCCGTCCTCGCCGCGCTGCTGCGCAAGGATCCGGCCGAGCGGCCCGACGCGGCACAGGCCGAGCAGATGCTCGCCGAGGCGGCGGAGGGGCGACTGTCGAGTGCGACGCGGTCGTATGCGCCGATGGGGCCGGCGGGGTACGACACGGCGGAGACGGGGACCGGCACCGGTACCCGCGTGCAGACGGCCGCCACCACGCCGTATCCGCCGGTGACGATCGTGCCCGCGCCGGTGAAGCGGCACCGTCTGCGTACGTTCACCCTGGTCGTCGCCCTCGCGGCGGTCGTCGGCGGGGGTGTCGCGGTCGGGCTGCAGCACTTCGGCACGGGCAGCCCCGGCGGTTCCGCCTCCGCGCCGTCGACCCGGAGTGCCGACGCCAAGCCGAGCGCCAAGCCGAGCGGCAAGGCCGGTCAGGGGGTGGTTCCCGCCGATTGGGAGCGGCACGACGAGGTGGGCTTCAGCATCTCCCTGCCCAAGGGGTGGAAGCCGTCCGTCTCCATCGACCAGGACGGCCTCCGGCAGGTCGACTACTCACCCGACAAGGGCAAGCACCTCGTCCGGGTCGCCGTCGACACCGATCCGGACTTCGGCTCCTCGTACAAGCACATGAGCGACCTGGACGAGAACCTCTCGGGGCGGTTGCGGGACTACCGGCAACTGCTCCTCAAGGAGGAGCTTTTCCGGGACCAGCCGGGTGCCCGCTGGGAGTACACGTGGGACGCCCTGGCCAAGGACCCGCCGCACTACTTCCCGGGGCCCTACCATGCGATCGACGTCGGGTACATGAAGAGTGACGGCACCGAGTACGCCGTCTACGAGTCCTCGCCGGCCGGCGAATGGACCACCACCAAAGAGCAGTTCGGCCGGATCCTGCGGAGCTTCCAGGAGGGCTGATCCGAGCTCGAGCTGCCTGGAGCGCGCCACCGGCTGTCCCGGGGCGGCGGCATGCTTGGCCGGTCGCCGCCACGGAGGGGATCCGTCCGGTGAGGCATGATGGGGCGCATGGGGACCGAGGGGGAGAACGCCCGTGTGATCGCGGGCCGTTACCGGCTGGAGACCAGAATCGGCCGGGGCGGCATGGGCGTCGTCTGGCGTGCCACCGACCAACTGCTCGGCCGCAGGGTCGCGGTGAAGGAGCTGACACTCGACGACTCGCTCTCGGCCGAGGAGTCCCGGCTCCAGCGCGACCGCACCCTGCGCGAGGCACGGGCCGTGGCGCAGCTGCACCACCCGCACATCATCGTCGTCCACGACGTCGTCGAGGACGACGAACGCCCGTACATCGTCATGGAGCTGATCGACGGCGGCTCGCTCGCCGAACGGATCTCCGCGGACGGACCGGTCGACGCGCGCGAGGCCGCCCGTATCGCCATCGACCTGCTCGGAGCGCTGCGCCGCGCGCACGACGCGGGCGTCCTGCACCGCGACCTCAAGCCCGCCAACGTCCTCGTCGAGGCGGGCACCGGCCGCATCGTGCTCACCGACTTCGGGATCGCCCAGGTCGCGGGCGCCACGACGCTCACCGAGACCGGATCCTTCGTCGGCTCGCCCGAGTACACCGCGCCCGAACGGATGGCCGGGGCACGGACCGGCCCCGAGTCCGACCTGTGGTCGCTCGGCGTGCTGCTGTGCGCGGTGCTGAGCGGGGCGTCGCCCTTCCGGCGCGACTCGCTCGGCGGCATCCTGCACGCCGTCGTCGTCGACGAGATCCGTCCGCCGGCCCAGGCCGCCCCGCTCCTGCCGGTCGTACGAGGGCTGCTGGAGCGCGATCCGGAGCGGCGGCTCGACGCGGCGGAGGCGGAGCGGATGCTGCGCGCCTTCCGCGACACCGGCCGCACCCCGCGGCTGCTGGTCCCGTACACGCCGACGCGGCGGGACGTACCCAAGGTGTCCCTGCGCAGACCCGCGCCCCCCGAGCCGTCGCCGGGCTCCGCCGCCACCGTGGCCGACTCCCCGCCCCGGCAGTCCACGCGCAGCCTCCTCGTCGTCGCCGCGCTGGTCGCCGCGATGGCCGGGGCGGGGGTGTCCGCCGCCGCGCTGCTGATGGGCGGCGGCGGGGACGGCAAACCCGCCTCGTCGAGCGCGCCGGGCACGCCCCGCGCCCCGGGCACCTCCTCCACCGCCTCCCCGACGTCCGGTCCGCGGTCGGCCCCGCCCACCGAGGCCGGGCCCACCGGCACGGCGACCGGCCACCGGACTTCGTCCACCACCGCCCGCACCGCACCCTCGGGCTACCGCATCGCCTCCGATCCGAACGGCTTCTCGCTCGCCGTGCCCGACGGCTTCACCCGCGACCCGCAGGGAGAGCGGATCTTCTACATGTCGTCGGGGGACACCTTCCGCATCGGCATCAAGACGGCCGATCCCGCGTCGGGCGGTCCGCTGGGCGTGATGCAGCGTGCGGACGCCTCCGGACCCTCCAGCAACCCCGGCTACCGAAACGGCACGGTCGCCCGGACGGTGCACGACGGACACACCGCCGCCCTCTGGGAGTTCACCTGGAACGGCTTCACCACGGCCGAGGGCCCCCGGCACACCTACGACCTGTGCTGGGAGGAGGGCGGCCGGATGTACGACGTCTGGGTCTCGGCGCCGGTGGGCCGGGTGACCGAGGCGAAGGAGTACTTCGACGTCGCGGTGGACACGTTCGCGGTCCCGTGACGGGGGAACCCGCAAACGGGAGATAAGGGATGCCCGCGTCACGGGTCTGTGACCGGTCGGCGCAGGGGCTGGATGACGGAGCGTCCACCGCGATACAGATGGACGCATGAGCGACGACGGGGGAGTCCCTCACCGGGGCGACGAGCCGACGAGTTTCAGTCTGCAACCGCCGAGACCCGCGACGCGGGAGCGGCAACCGGGGGCCGTGGTGCCGGGATGGCCGGCGGAGGACCACGAGTCCCTCCGGCAGCCCGGGCAGCTGGCGGAGGGCCAGGGACCGGTCCGGCCGCCGGGGACCACCGTGCCGGACCGGCAGCCGCAGATCCCGGTCGCCGTCCCGTACCCGAACAACTCCTCCGGCACGCCCGGCGCCACCGCCCCCGAACGGACCCGGGCCCCCGCGCCGGGACCCTCGGAGGAGCCGGGGACGGGCCGGCTCGTAGCCGGGCGCTACCGCCTGCTCGCCAAGCTGGGACACGGCGGCATGGGCACGGTGTGGCGGGCCAGGGACGAGATCATGGACCGTGAGGTGGCCGTCAAGGAACCCCGTGTCCCGGACTGCCTTCCCGAGCGCGAACGGGCCGACGCGCACGA
Source organism: Streptomyces sp. NPDC021080 (assembly GCF_044333225.1). Lineage (NCBI taxonomy): Bacteria > Bacillati > Actinomycetota > Actinomycetes > Kitasatosporales > Streptomycetaceae > Streptomyces > Streptomyces sp. NPDC021080. Next base: position 168,505 of record NZ_JBIRQM010000012.1, read on the forward strand.
GCGGATGCGGCGCGAGGCCCGTGCGGCCGCGCGGCTCGACCATCCCGCCGTCGTGAACGTCCACGATGTCGCCGTCGTGGACGGACAGCCCTGGATCGTCATGGAGCTGGTGCGGGGCCGCTCGCTCGGCGACGCCCTCAGGGAGGGCACCCTCGGCAGCCGCGAGGCCGCGCGCGTCGGCCTGGAGGTCCTCGGCGCCCTGGAGGCGGCGCACGCGGCGGGCGTCCTGCACCGGGACGTCAAGCCCGACAACGTGCTCCTCGGCCCGCACGGCCGCGTCGTGCTCACCGACTTCGGGATCGCCCGGACCGAGGGCGAGACGAGCCTGACGGACACCGGAGGCTTCGTCGGCTCACCCGAGTACATCGCCCCGGAGCGCGTGCTCGGAGTGCGCCCCGGTCCCGCCTCCGACCTCTGGTCGCTCGGCGTGGTGCTCTACGCCGCCACGGAAGGCGTCTCGCCGTTCCGGCGCAGCAACACCCCCGCCACGCTCCAGTCGGTCCTCAACGCGATCCCGGCCGCGCCCGCCTCGGCGGGTGCGCCGCTCACGCGGGCGATCAACGGCCTGCTCGCCAAGGAACCGTCGCAGCGCCCCGCGGCGGCCGAGGTCCGGCGTCTCCTGGAGGAGGCCGCGCGGCCGCCCGCCCCGGCGCCGACGCCGGTCACGCGGATCGAGGGCGTCGGGCCCGCCGGGGGCCCGGACGGGATCCCGGCGTCCGGCGGCGGGGGCATCCGGATCGGCCGCAGGACCCTGATCGGCCTCGCGGCATCGATCGCCGCCGTGGTCGTCACGGCCGCGGTGGCGGCGTACCTGGTGATCGCGGACCCGTTCGCCGGGCCGCTGCCGGACGGCTGGCGCAAGCGGCACGTGGCGGACGTCGCCGCGACGCTGGCGGTGCCCGCCGGGTACGAGGAGGGAACGCCGGACCGGACGTCGGACAAGGAGCACTGGGTCACGTTCACCGACCCGAGCGGGAGCATCTCGATCGGGCTGAGCCTCGCCAGGAGGTCCGAGGACGCGAGCAAGGCGATCAAGGACTCGGCGCGGGCCGAGATGTACGCGGAGGACGGCGAGTTCAAGGCGAGCGGCGCCTACAAACTGAACATGCCGGCGGGCCCACGGACGACGCCGGACGCCAGGACGACGTACCGGGGCAGGGAGTCCGCCGAGAACACGGTGACGTACAGGACCGACGACAGCCAGAATCCCCGCCCCCGCGAGGTCAGGCTCTTCTACTACCGGTCGAAGGCCGGCGACATGTACCGGCTCACGGTCGGCTATCCGGGCAAGGGCGACTTCACCGCGCGGGGCCGAGAGGTCGCGGAGGCGGCGATCGCGAACCTGGACGTCGACAAACCGTGAGAACCGGTCCACCGGTGATCGTCGGACCGACAACGCCCTGATCAGCACGTTTACTGCCAGTGATCACTGGCGGTATGTGAGTGCTCCGTGAAAGGCCATTACCGACGGGTACCCAAAGGGGGCGAGGAGGCATACCCTGCGGCTCATGACGGACTCGCAGGCCGCGGAGCAGGCCACGGACAGCACCGGCGCCGATGAGACGGCCGGTACCGATGCAGCGGTCGGCGTGGCCGCCGCGACCGACACGGACCTGACGTCCGCCGCGGACGCGGACACCGCGCCCGGCACGTCGGCCGACGAGATCGCCGCACCGGCCGACGGGACCGCCGCACCGGCCGACGGGACCGCCGCACCGGCCGACGGGACCGCCGCAGCGGCCGCCGCGGACGCCGAGGCGAGTGCCGGTGAGACGCCCGCCGCCGCGGAGCCCGCCGCCGTGGACGAGGCCCCGGCGGCCGACGCGACCGCCGCCACCGCCCCCGCCCCCCTCGGCACCAACCCCCTCGCCCCCGCCCCGGCCGGCGCCCGTACCGCCGCCGATGTGGTCACCCCCGAGCTCGTCGCACAGCTCACCAAGGGGGTGGCCGGGTCCGGGCGGACCGTCAACCACACGCCGTTCACCGGCGAGAAGCTCGCCGACGTGCCCGAATCCACCCCGGAGGACGTCGAGAAGGCCTTCGAACGGGCCCGTGCCGCCCAGGGCGCCTGGGCGGCGACTCCGGTACGGCGCCGCGCCGCCGTCCTGCTCCGCTTCCACGACCTCGTGCTCGCCCGGCAGGCCGAGGTGCTCGACCTCATCCAGCTGGAGACCGGCAAGACCCGGCTGCACGCCCACGAAGAGGTCCAGGCCGTCCTCATCGCCGCGCGGCACTACGGACTCAAGGCACCCTCCTACCTGCGCCCCAAGCGCCACGCGGGCGCCATGCCCACCCTCACCAAGGTCACCGAACTGCGCCACCCGCGCGGTGTCGTCGGCCAGATCGCGCCCTGGAACTACCCGCTGGAGCTGTCGGTCGGCGACGCGCTGCCGGCCTTCGTCGCGGGCAACGCGGTCGTCATGAAACCCGACACCGAGACCTGCCTGACCGCCCTGTGGGCGCGTGACCTGCTGATCGAGGCCGGACTGCCCGCCGAGGTCTTCCAGGTCGTCATCGGCGAGGGCCCGGTCGTCGGACCGGAGGTCGTCCGCCGCGCCGACTACGTCTCCTTCACGGGGTCGACCCGGACCGGCCGTGAGGTCGCCCAGGGCGCGGCCGCCCGTCTCGTCGGCGTCTCCCTCGAACTCGGCGGCAAGAACGCCATGGTGGTCCTGGAGGACGCCGACCTCGAGAAGGCCGCCACCGGCGCCGTCCGCGCCTGCTTCTCCTCCGCCGGTCAGCTCTGCATCTCCATCGAGCGGCTGTACGTCCACGAGTCGGTCGCCGACGCCTTCGTCGAGCGGTTCGCGGCCAAGACCCGGGCCATGCGGCTCGGCACGTCCCTCGCGTACGGGGCGGACATGGGCTCGCTGGTCGGGGAGCGGCAGCTGGAGACCGTGACGCGGCATGTCGAGGAAGCCGTCGCCAAGGGGGCCAGGGTCGTCGCCGGCGGTGTCGCCCGGCCCGACATCGGCCCCTACTTCTACGAGCCCACCATCCTCGACGGAGTGGAGGCCCCGATGGCCGTCTGCGCCGAGGAGACCTTCGGGCCCGTCGTCTCGATCTACCGCTTCACGACCGAGGACGAGGTCGTCGAGCGCGCCAACTCCACCGCGTACGGCCTCAATTCCTCCGTCTGGACGAAGGACGGGCGGCGCGGCCGTGCGATCGCGGCCCGGCTGCGGACCGGCACGGTCAACGTCAACGAGGGGTACGCGCCCGCGTACGGCAGCGTCCAGTCGCCGATGGGCGGCATGAAGGATTCCGGCCTCGGCCGCCGGCACGGCTCCGAGGGCATCCTCAAGTACACCGAGGCGCAGACCGTCGCCCACCAGAGGCTGCTGCCGATGGCGCCGTCCCTCGGCATGGACGACGAGAAGTATGCGGCGCTCATGAGCCGGAGCCTGAAGCTCATGAAGGCGTTCCGGCTGCGCTAGGGGTGCCGTCCCTTCGCGGGCCCCCGCCCACGGTCCACGCATCCCAACCGGTTCTCGACGAGGAGAGCGGCACGTGTCACAGGAGAGCTCTGTCCAGAAACAGCCGGACGAGGAGAGGTACGAGGAGACGGGCGAGGAGACGTACGACTACGACGTCATCGTCGTCGGATCCGGCTTCGGCGGCTCCGTCACCGCCCTGCGCCTGACGGAGAAGGGGTACCGGGTCGGTGTCCTCGAAGCCGGCCGGCGCTTCACCCGCGACACGCTCCCCAAGAACTCCTGGGACATCAAGAACTACCTCTGGGCCCCGCGGCTCGGCATGTACGGCATCCAGCGCATCCATCTGCTGGGCAATGTGATGGTGCTCGCCGGGGCGGGTGTCGGCGGCGGCTCGCTCAACTACGCCAACACCCTCTACGTACCGCCGAAGCCGTTCTTCGAGGACCCGCAGTGGAAGGACATCACCGACTGGGAGGAGGAGCTGAAGCCGTACTACGACCAGGCCCGGCGGATGCTGGGCGTGCGGCTCAACCCGACCATGACCCCGTCGGACGTGCACCTCAAGGCGGCGGCCGAGCGGATGGGCGTCGGCGACACCTTCCACATGGCGCCCGTCGGCGTCTTCTTCGGCGACGGACGGGACGCGGACGGCTCGGCCGGGGCGAAGCCCGGCGAGGAGGTCGCCGACCCGTACTTCGGTGGCGCCGGGCCCTCGCGCAAGGCCTGCACCGAGTGCGGCGAGTGCATGACCGGCTGCCGTCACGGCGCCAAGAACACCCTCAACGAGAACTATCTCCACCTCGCCGAGAAGGCGGGCGCCGTCGTCCACCCCATGACGACCGTCGTGTCCCTCACCGACGACTCGCGGGGCGGCTACGCCGTCCAGACCCTGCCCACGGACAACCGCCGCAAGGGGGAAGGGCGGACGTTCACCGCGCACCGGGTCGTTCTCGCGGCCGGCACCTACGGCACCCAGACGCTGCTGCACCGCATGAAGGCCGGCGGTCAACTGCCGTACCTGTCGCAGCGGCTGGGCGAGCTGACCCGCACCAACTCCGAGGCACTGGTGGGCGCGCAGACCGACGACCGCCGCTACCGCAAGGCGCACGGGGCGAAGGCCGACTTCACCCGGGGCGTGGCCATCACGTCCTCGATCCACCCGGACACGGACACCCACATCGAACCCGTCCGCTACGGCAAGGGATCCAATGCGATGGGCGGCATGTCCATCCTTCAAGTCCCCTACGCCGAGGGCTCGTCGAGGGTGGCCGGGTGGTTCGTCAACGCGGCCCGGCATCCGCTGCTCGTGCTCCGGTCGCTCTCCAACCGCCGCTGGTCCGAACGCACCATCATCGGGCTGGTGATGCAGTCCCTCGACAACTCCCTGACGACCTACCTCAAGCCGAAGGGCGCGGGCAAGGGGCTGCTGACGGCGCGTCAGGGGCACGGTGCCCCCAACCCCAAGCAGATCGAGGCCGCTTCACGGGCCGCCTCCGTCCTCGCCGAGGAGATCAACGGCTTCCCGGGCAGCAACGTCGGCGAGCTGATGGGCACCCCGCTCACCGCGCACTTCCTCGGCGGCTGTCCGATCGGCGCCGGTGCGGAGGAGGGCGTCATCGACCCGTACCACCGGCTCTACGGCCACCCGGGCATCTCCGTCGTCGACGGTGCCGCCGTCTCCGCGAACCTCGGCGTCAACCCGTCGCTCACCATCACCGCGCAGGCCGAGCGGGCCATGTCGTTCTGGCCCAACAAGGGCGAGGCCGATCCGCGTCCGGCGCCGGGAGCCTCGTACGAGCGTCTCGGGGCGGTCGAGCCGCACCGCCCCGTCGTCCCCGCGGACGCCTTCGGAGCGCTGCGGCTGCCGTTCCTGGGCATGCCGGCGGTGCCGCCGAAGCAGTAGCCGGGCCCCGACGCGAGAAGGACCTGCGCCCCCCTCCGAGCGCAGGTCCTTCTCTTCGTCCTCGTACGGGACCGACGCCCGCGCCGGTCCCGTCGTACCGCGGTGTTACGCGCTCGCGCCGGACTTGCGGCGGCGGACGACGACCAGCGCACCGGCACCGGCGACCACGGCGATACCGCCGGCGAGGCCGATCATCGGCAGCGCGGAGCTGGAGCCCGTCTCGGCGAGGCTGCCGTCGACCTGAGGCGTGTTGCTCTTGTCGGCCGGCTTGTCCGAGACCGGGGCCTTGCCGCCTTCCTGCGGCTTGGTGCCGTCGGTGTCCGTACCGGCCTTGACGATCTGGAACTTGTAGGCGACCTCGCCGTAGCCGGTGCACTCCGAGTCGGCGTCGCCGTAGATGCTGGCGCCGAGGGAGAAGCCGGCGCCGACCGGGGCGCTGGAGTGCACGTTGATGCGCAGCGGGATGTCGACCTCGTAGTCGGGCTTGAGCTCGTCGGTGTAGCCGACGAAGCCGACCGCCTGCCCGCCCTCGTCGACGTTCTCCCAGACCTTGTCGTCCGGGTTGTACGCCTGGAGCTGGACCTGCTTGCTCTCGAACAGGTCCTCGCCGGCCTTGTCCGAGGACGCGCCGGCGAAGAAGCCGAGGTCGCTCAGGGTGGAGTCGGAGTTGTTCAGGACGTTCAGGGAGAACTTGTGCCACCCGCTGCCCGCCGCGATCTTGCCGGGCAGGCCCGTGATGGAGACGTCGACCTTGGAGTCCGAGCACTCGGAGGGCTCGGGCTCGGGGGACTCCGACTCCGACGCGGAGGCGCTCGGCGCGGGCGACGACGCCGAGGCGGAGCCGCTCGGGGCCGGCGCGGACGCGGACGCGGAGGAGGGGGCGGAGACGGACGCGGAGGCCGACGCCGACTCCGAGTTGCCCGGCTCGGGGGCCGACTCGGACACGCTCGGCGACGGCGACTCGGTTGCGGACTCGGACACGCTCGCACTCGGGGACGGGCTTTCTTCCGCGAACGCGGCCGGCGCGACCGACAGCAACGCGAGCGGGGCTATGACAGCCGTCGCGGCCGCAGTGGCCATGGCACGGCGAAGCTTCATGAAGACCTCGGTAGTCCAGTGCGCCGTGAACTCGCGGCGCGATTATGTTGTTTGTGGGTGGAGCCCCGCGTGTCGGCGCGGATGTGACCGTTGGTTCTGCAGAGGAGACCCGCGGAGTCCGGTAATGGTTGTCCTGTCCCTCACGGAATTCTTATGTGGGCTGGGTCACATCGATGTCCGGCTTGCGCACGTCCGTTCGAGACGCTTAGAAATGGTCCTCGTGTCTGATCAGCAGCCCGGGGAAACCGGTGAACCGACGGTTCCTGACGACGTGTGGGAACAGTTCGCACGCGACAGCGAACGCGACATCCGTGCCTCGGCTCCCAAGGAGCCCTCCGCCCGGGCGCGCATGGTGACGGAACGGCTGCGCCTGCAGGACGAGCGGGAGGCCGAGCAGGCCGCCCGCCGGAGTACCTGGAAGAAGAAGGGGGCGCGGCCGGCCGCGCAGCCCGAGGGCTGGCGCACGGGCCCCGCCCGGAGCGAGACGGACGAACGGGCCGCCCGGCGCCGCAAGGTGTGGGCGATCCTCGGGGTCCCGCTCGCCGTGGCCGTCGCCGTCGTCGCGATGAAGCCGTCCCTGCTGCCCGACGACCTCTTCGGCGGCTCGGCCGCGTCCGCGTCGGCCGGCCCCGAACTGCCCGCCGAGACGGCCGCCCCGACCGCGCCGCCCTCCGCCGCGTCCTCTCGAACCCCCACCAGGGAACGGCCGTTCGCCGGATCACCGGCCGAACGCTGGGCCGACGGCGCCGCCGCGATCATCGTGCCGAAGGCCACCCCGGTCGGGGCCCTGACGAAGGAACAGGTGGCCACCGCGCTGCGGGACGCCAAGAACCTGCTCGTCGGGGCCAACCTCGACCCGGCGACCCTGCGCGGCGAGCGCCCCGCGGCGGCCATCGCCGTCCTCGACCCCCAGCAGCCCCGGATGGCCGACGACGTCGACCGCATGCTGCGCGCGCCGGACGAGAAGCACGATCCGGTGACCCTGTTCAGCCGCTTCGACCCGCACGAGGTGCGCCTGGTCGGGCACGTGGTCAAGGCGCGGGGCCGGATGACGTTCAAGGAGGGCAAGAACGGGTCCGTCGCGATCCACGCCGACTACACCTTCGTCTACCCGGTGTCCCCGGCCGACGGGAACGCGGACGAGGTGACGCGCACCATCGTGCGCCGCGTCCTCGACGTCGCGTTCCTCGACCCGAGGAAGTACCGGGTGACACCGGGCAAGGTGACGATCAGTTACTACACCCAGGAGATAGGCAACTCCGCCTGCGACGTCCACGACGGCTTCCTGCACCCGCAGTTCGACTCGGCGGCGCCCGCCGGCGCGACGCCGACGGGCCCGGCGATCGACCCGTACGACCGCAGCCATGACCTGTCGAACTCGCCCGAGAAGGGCTGCGGCACGCTGTCCCGCACCTGACCGCGCCCGTGTCCCGGTCTCCGTGCCCCGGCGTCCGCGTCCGGTGCACGGTGAAGGGCCCCGCGGGACGCGTGTCCGCGGGGCCCTTCTTCCGACGGCACCGGCGTCAGGGCGGGCCGGTGCCTCGAAGCGGCGTCGGGGGAAGCGCCGCCGGATCACGGGAGGGGCCGTCGGTCGTGCGCGGCGGCACACGGGGGCGCGCGTCCGACGACGGCCCGGGCAGATTCCGTCGGACGGCCCCGGGCGTCCCCGGGGCCGACCGTTTCCTTGAGCGACCGGGCTGCTGTCCCCTGCCGTCCGGTCGCACGACCTGGAGCGAGGTCCCACGACGTACGGCACGATCCGTACGTCTCATCGCTCCAGTGAAGCCACGCGTGGTTCTTTCGGGCCCGCCCCTGGCTGACACGGACACCTGAAGAAACGATGCCCGCGGCACCCCGGTCACGCGCCGTACGGGTGAGAGCGAATGCGTACGTGCGTGCGCCGGGTACGCGGGTCGGACCCCCGCGGCGCGGCCCGGATCCGGCCGCTTCTCAGATCCGGCCGCGGCACAGTTCGAGCAGGGTCATGGCCAGCGAGGTGCCCGGCTTGCCGAGCGCGTCCCGGTAGTGGCCGAGGACCTCCATCTCGCGGGAGAGGTTCACCCGGCGTCCGCCGGAGGTGATCCGGGCCTCCTGGATCACCGCCGAGACGGCCATCCGTTCCTGCACGAGACCGATGATCCGGTCGTCGAGGGCGTCGATGCGCTCACGGGCACCGGTGATCACATCGGCGGCCTCGTCGGTGCGGGCGCCGGTCTTGTCGAGTACGTCGGCCATGGTGGGGCTCCTCGGTGGAAGGGGTGCCCCGGGGCGGCAGGGCCCGGAAACGGCAGACGCCCCGGGCCTTGTCGGCCCGGGGCGCCTGGGAAGTCGCTTGTCAGTTGCTCAAGCAGCACGACCATGGCAGCCGGTGGGCCGGTTGCCATAGGTAAACAGGAAGGTCGTGTGCGTGAGCATGACGGCAGTATGCACGCCCGCGGCGGAGCCGGCCAAGCCGGTTCGGATGGTGAGACCGGGGGCCCGGAACCCCACCGGCGCCAGGCCCGCCGCGGCCCCCGGTAGAATCGGCCGTACACACCCTTTTGCTCACCGCCGGAAGGCAGACCGTGCCAGAAGCGTCCCCCGCCGCCCCCGACACCGTCCTGGTCGTCGACTTCGGTGCGCAGTACGCCCAGCTCATCGCCCGTCGAGTCCGTGAGGCCCGGGTCTACAGCGAGATCGTGCCGAGCACCATGCCGGTCCAGGAGATGCTCGCCAAGAACCCCGCCGCGATCATCCTCTCCGGCGGTCCCTCGTCGGTCTACGCGGAGGGCGCGCCGCGCCTGGACCGTGAGATCTTCGAGGCGGGCGTCCCCGTCTTCGGCATGTGCTACGGCTTCCAGCTGATGGCCACCACCCTCGGCGGCACGGTCGACAACACCGGCGCCCGCGAGTACGGCCGCACCCCGCTGCACGTCTCGAAGTCCGGCTCCACCCTGTTCGAGGGCACCCCGGACGAGCAGCCGGTGTGGATGTCGCACGGCGACGCCTGCTCCGCCGCTCCCGAGGGCTTCACCGTCACGGCCTCCACGGACGTCGTCCCGGTCGCCGCCTTCGAGAACGACGAGAAGAAGCTCTACGGCGTCCAGTACCACCCCGAGGTCATGCACTCCACGCACGGCCAGCAGGTCCTGGAGCACTTCCTGTACCGCGGCGCGGGTCTCACCCCGTCCTGGACCACCGGCAACGTCATCGACGAGCAGGTCGCCCTGATCCGCGAGCAGGTCGGCACCAAGCGCGCGATCTGCGGTCTGTCCGGCGGCGTGGACTCCGCGGTCGCCGCGGCCCTCGTGCAGAAGGCCATCGGCTCCCAGCTCACCTGTGTGTACGTCGACCACGGTCTGATGCGCCAGGGCGAGACCGAGCAGGTCGAGAAGGACTTCGTCGCCGCGACCGGCGTGCAGCTGAAGGTCGTGGACGCGGAGGAGCGCTTCCTCACCGCGCTCAAGGGCGTTTCGGACCCCGAGGAGAAGCGGAAGATCATCGGACGCGAGTTCATCCGCGTCTTCGAGCAGGCCCAGGCGGAGATCATCGCCGAGGCCGCCGAGGGCGAGGACGTCGCGTTCCTGGTCCAGGGCACGCTCTACCCGGACGTCGTCGAGTCCGGCGGCGGCACCGGCACCGCCAACATCAAGTCCCACCACAACGTGGGCGGCCTCCCCGAGGACCTGGAGTTCGAGCTCGTCGAGCCGCTGCGCAAGCTGTTCAAGGACGAGGTCCGGATGGTCGGCCAGGAGCTCGGCCTGCCGGAGGAGATCGTCCAGCGCCAGCCGTTCCCCGGCCCCGGTCTCGGCATCCGCATCGTCGGCGAGGTGACCAAGGAGCGTCTGGACCTGCTCCGCCAGGCCGACGCCATCGCCCGCGAGGAGCTCACCGCCGCCGGTCTCGACCGGGACATCTGGCAGTGCCCGGTGGTCCTGCTCGCGGACGTGCGCAGCGTCGGCGTCCAGGGCGACGGCCGGACCTACGGCCACCCGATCGTGCTCCGTCCGGTGTCCAGCGAGGACGCCATGACGGCCGACTGGTCGCGGCTGCCCTACGAGGTCCTGGCGAAGATCTCGACCCGCATCACGAACGAGGTCGCGGACGTCAACCGCGTCGTGCTCGACGTGACGAGCAAGCCCCCGGGCACCATCGAGTGGGAGTAGTCCTCCCGCCCCCGGGGGAGTGACCCTCCCCCCTCAGGTCCGCTTGAGCGTGCGCACCGGCGCGCCGGGCTTCCAGACCTGGACGACCAGATACGTGTCGTCCTCCACGTAGGTCCGCGTGACCTCCGTCAGCTCGGTGCGGAAGAGGTGGAACGGCTCCGGCGGTTCCACCTCTTTCACGTACGCGGCCTTGGCGGGGACGCCGTCGCCCACCTCGATCGCCCGTCCGCTGATCCGTACGTCGCCGCCGCCCATGTCCGTACCGGCACCCGGATTCGCCTGGAGCGCGAAGCGCGGGTCGCGGCGCAGGTCGAGCGCCTTGAGGGAGTCCGGCATCATGCCGAGCCACAGCTCGCCGCCGAGGAAGCGCACCTCGATGCCGGAGGTGCGGGGCGAGCCGTCCTTGCGGAGGGTCGCGAGGACGTGATGGGTGAAGGCGCCGAAGCGCTGTTCGACGGTGTCGGCGAGGGCCGGTTCGGCGGTGGAGAGAGCTGCCCAGTTCATGGCAGCGAGTCTGGCGTTCATACCCGACATCTCCTGTCGGGATTCGGCTGTGTCTCTCTTTCGTATCCGGATGCGTCTCTCCGCCGTCCTGATTTTTCTCTCATGGAACACCCCTGTTCTCCTGCGCTGACCCCGGGTAACTTCCGCTCGTACCGAACACGCCAGTGCTGGAGGACATATGCACGGGCCCACTCCGCCGCTGCCCCGCCCCACCGACCAGCTGCGCTTCGCCATGCCGCCGATGCACGAGTCCACGGACGACGAACGGCGGCACCGCAAGGAACGGCTGGCCGGCGCGCTGCGGCTGTTCGGACGGCTCGGCTTCGAGGACGGCGTCTCCGGACACATCACGGCACGCGACCCGGAGTACAGCGACTGCTTCTGGGTCAATCCGTTCGGCATGCCGTTCAAGCACGTCACCGTGAGCGATCTCGTCATGGCCAACCAGGACGGCCAGGTGATCGAGGGCCGCTACCACGTGAACCAGGCCGCGTTCACCGTGCACTCCCAGGTCCACGCGGCCCGCCCCGACGTCGTCGCCGTCGCCCACTGCCACTCCGTGCACGGCCGCGCCCTCGCGGCCCTCGGCGACCTGCTCGACCCGATCACCCAGGAGAGCTGTGCCTTCTACGAGGATCACGCCCTGTACGACGCCTACTCCGGGGTCGCCGTCGACGCCGAGGAGGGGCGCAGGATCGCCTCCGCGCTGGGCAGCCGCAAGGCGCTGGTGCTGCGCAACCACGGGCTGCTGACCGTCGGGGACTCCGTGGACGCGGCGGCCTGGTGGTTCCTGTCCATGGAACGGTCCAGCCAGGTCCAGCTCACCGCGAAGGCCGCGGGCCGGCCCGTCCTCATCGGCCACAAGCAGGCGGCCGCCACCCGCGAACAGCTGGGCGGCGACCTGGTGGCATGGATCAACTACCAGCCGCTGTGGCAGGACATCAGCCGCAGCGAACCGGATCTGCTCAGCTAGTCCCGCGGCATCGGGTCCTGCCGGCCGGGCTTCAGAAACCCCGGAGGACCGCCGCCTTCGTCAGGGCGAACTCCTCGTCCGTCAGGACGCCGTCACGGTGCAGCTCGCCCAGCTCCCGCAGCCGGCGCAGCAGGACGTCGTGATGCTCGGACTGCGGCGGCACCACCGGGACCGGCCGGGGCCGCTCCGCGAACGCTCCGGCGCGCGTGGAGGGGTGCGGCAGCCGGGCGGTGACCGCGGTGGCGACCAGCGCGGTGAGCAGGTCGCGGCGGGTGCTGCCCCACAGGTCGAGGGCGTACGGGTCCTTTTCCGGCGGCAGTTTGGAGAACACCGCCTCGCCCGTCACGAAGCGCAGGAAACCGTCCCCGTAACCGGAGCTGGGCAGCCATTCGACCTGGACCAGATCGCCCAGGCCGATGATCCGCGGGCCCGTCGCCCGCTTGACCCGGTCGGAGGTGTCCGCCCAGTCGATGCGCACCTGCGTCCCGTCGAAGGAGACCGTGCCGTCGCTGGACCGGACGGACACCGGCACGGGCGGCCCCGTGAGCAGGTACGCCGTCGCGGGTTCCTTGGGGATCCGGTCGAGGAGCAGCGCGCGGCGGATCTCCTCGGCCACGTACTCGGCCACTCCGGAACGGTCGGTGCCGACCGACAGGCTGTAGGGGTCCGCCGTGTCGGGCAGCCGGCCGCCGGTCGCCTGGAGCAGCGGGTCGGCGCCCTCGCGCAGCCGCAGACGCAGTCGGCCGCCCCTGCGTTCGGGCTCGTGCACGACACCCGACACCGCCTCCAGCGGAACGGAGATCTCCCCGTACGTCTGCCGGAACAGCGGCACGCTGCGATGCAGTCCCGGCGTGATCCTGACCGTGCTGCCGTCGAAGGCCCAGGCCCCGTCGCGCTGGATGATCTCGGCCATGGACGAATTGTCGCAGCCGGGTCAACGAAGGGGTGCTCGCTTCACCCGCGCAGAGCCGACCTGGCGCATGCGCATGGTGCTTCGTACGGCACAATTCGCATTCATCACAGGAGAGTTGTCGGGTGGGGGCGCGGCAGCCGGATGTTCGTGACATAAACGGCTTTACGGGATTTTTTCCGGCGCGGGAAGGCGGCAGTGGGCGTGGCGGTGCAGGAGGCGAGACACGGTGCGGGGCACGGTGCCGGGCCGGGGGCCGGTTCGGGCACCGGGCGGAGCGGTGGTCCGGGCGGAGAGCCCGGCGGGGGACCGGGCGGGCACGAGGGCGGCTGCACGTGCGGGGACTGTCCGCACGGGGCGCGTACGGGGCACCGGCGGGCCGTCGCCGCGTTCCTCGCCAAACGTGACGCGCTGGCGGCCGGGCAGGGGCTGCCCGCCGGTGTCGCGCACTCCGCCTCCGCGTCCCGGCAGTGGGTGTCCGACGAGCTCACCCAGTCCGCGGACCTCGTCGCCGAACGCGGCCGCCTGGAGGGCGAGGCGTGGCTGGGCCGGCTGTGGCGGTACACCGCGCAGACCGTCTGGGCCGCCGTCGTCGTCCTCCTGCTCGTGCAGGCGCTCACCGCCATCGGGGCCGGCTGGACGGCGGCGCGGACGGCGGGGCTGCTGGCCGCGGTCGTCCTGGCCGGACTGCTGACCGGGGCGGCCCGGCTGCACCGGGCGCGGGGCGGGGCCCTCGCGCCGGTCATCGGCGAGGACAACCGGCTCTCCACCTCCCGCGCGGTGGCCGGCGGCTGGGTGCTGCTCGTGGTGTACGCGGTGCTCGTGCTCGTGGGGCAGCTGGCGGTGGCCTCGGAGCACGGCCGCCGGGACGACCTCATCGCCGGACTCGAACTCGCCCGGGCCGCCGGTGTCGTGACCGTCGTCGCCGTGGTCTGCGGGGTCGCGGTGCTGGTCCGGCGGGTGGTCGGGCTGAGGGTGCTGGGGCAGCGGCTGCAGAAGGTCCGCGCGGACCGGCCGCGGGCCGCGGACCTGCTGACCGACGACTCCGGGCGGGGCGCCTTCGCCGACATCCAGTACGTCGTGATCAGCGGGGTCGCTCTCGTCTTCGCCGTGGTCCGGCTGGGCCGGCGGCCCTCGGCCCTGCCCGATCTTCCGTGGGGGCTGGCCCTGCTGGTGCTGGTGTCGGCCGCGACCTATCTCGCCGGGAAGTACGCCGAGGGCGGGCGGCCGGTGATCCTCTCCGTGGTCCGCTCCCGTGAGGCGGGCGATCTGGACGCGCCGATCCGCACCGGGGACGACATCGAGATCCGGGGTGCCGGGTTCGTGCCGCCGGGAGCGCAGACCGCGGACCGGCTGTCGCGGATGGTCGTGCGGATAGGGGCGGTGCATGTGCATGTGCCGTTGGTGCCGGTGTCCGGGGGGTTCAGCAATCCGACGGACGCGGTGCTGACGGTGCCGGTGCCGGTGGATGTGGAGCCGGGGCGGGTGGAGGTGCAGGTGGTCACGGCGGCGGGGGTCGAGACGAACCGGTACGAGATCGACGTGACGGACTGAGGGGTCGCTGGCGCTGGCGTCACCAGGGGCGGTGCCGGCCGGTGGGTGGGTCGGGGCCGCGCCGGTACATCCGCCCGCATCCGGACGGATCCCACCGGCGTCGAGACATGGACGCGGGTTCCGATCCGTCCGGCCTGCGGGCATCTGATGTACCGGCACGGCCCCTCCCGCGCGTACCCGGCTGCGGGTGCGTCGTGGCTTGGGCACGGCCCCCCGCGCGTACCCGACTGCGGGTGCGCAGTGGCTTGGGCACGGTCCCTTCTGCGCGTTCCCGGCTGCGGGTGCGTCGGGGTGGCCGGTCCGCATTCCAGCCCGGCCGGTCCGCATTTCATCCCCGGCCGGGGAAAGTTCAGCCCCTCCGGCGTTTGAGGAGCGGGGTCTGGGGCGGAGCCCCAGGGGTGGGAAGGGTAGGGGCGGAGGGGGCGAAGAAGGCTTGTGCTCGGGGGATCCGGGAAGTCGGGGGCGGAAAAGGGTTCCGGGGACTGAGTAGGGGAACCGATTCGTACGTATGGTCTGTTGAGTGGTCAACGGCACGCGGGTGAGAGGTGGCGGAGAACGATGACTCACGGTACGCGGACGGATACTCACACCCAGTATCTGGAGGAGCGACGGAGCTGGCGGGAGACCGCCACGCGGTACTCCCTGTTGCCGCTGCGGATCTTCCTGGGCGTCACCTTCATCTACGCCGGCCTCGACAAACTCACGAACAGTGCCTTCATGAAGGCCTCCGGTTCGGGCTCGATCGGCGACATGATGCGCACGGTGCGCGACTCCTCCGCCATACCGGCCCTCGTCGATCTGTCCCTGAAGAACCCCGTCGGCTTCGGCTATGCCATCGCGTTCGGTGAACTCGCCGTCGGGATCGGCACGCTGATAGGGCTGCTGGCCCGCCTCGCCGCCCTCGGCGGCGCGCTGATCTCGCTCAGCCTGTGGCTGACCGTGAGCTGGGCCTCCGACCCGTACTACTACGGCAACGACCTCCCGTACCTGTTCTGCTGGACCCCCCTCGTGCTGGCCGGGGCGTCCTACTGGTCGCTGGACTCCGTGATCAGCCGACGGCGCCGGCAACGGAGCGCCTACTGACGCTCCGCGCCACCGCTTCCTAG
Organism: Streptomyces sp. NPDC021080; assembly: GCF_044333225.1. Classification (NCBI taxonomy): domain Bacteria; kingdom Bacillati; phylum Actinomycetota; class Actinomycetes; order Kitasatosporales; family Streptomycetaceae; genus Streptomyces; species Streptomyces sp. NPDC021080. The sequence continues at coordinate 184,135 of NZ_JBIRQM010000012.1, forward strand.
GAGTTCACGCCCCGGGGCTTCCGGCTCGCGCGGCGTCTGCGGGCGGCGCGGTTCACGGTCGCCGCCGCGCCCGCGAGGCACAGGCCGACGACCACGACGGGGATGATGGCGAACCACCGGGTCTCCCACCAGCCGCCCGCGTCCCCGGCGTAGGCGATGCCCCCGGCGGTGAGGAACAGACCCGCCACCAGCTTTCCGGGCTGGAACTCATGACGCGGCACGGGCCACCTCCGCCTGGCCGACGCCGACCTGGAGGTCGAGATCCAGGGTGCCTGTTTTCTTGGCGCCCGCCGCCGGCGGCAGGGTCACCTGCTTGTGCTTGCCCGGTTCCACGTCCACGTCCTTCTTGTCGTCACCCGGCAGCTGGATGTCTCCGATGCCCACCTCGACGGTCAGCCGCACGGTCACGTCCTTGGGGACGATCACCTTCAGGCGGCCCGCGCCGACCTCGGCGTTCGTCTTCACCGTCTGTCCCCGGGCGAGGTCGACCCGGCTGAGGTCGAGCGTCCCCACTCCGGTGCCCAGGTCGTACGCCGGCTTCACGTCGGCCGCGGTCGCCGGGGTCCAGTTCGTCCGGACCCAGTGCGTGCCGATGTCCTTCGGCAGGGCCGCGGACGCCGCGAGGAGGCCGGCCGTGATCACCGCCAGGAAGACCGTTCCCGCCCCGGTGCGACCGCGGAAGGAGCTCACGGTGATGCCCAGGCCGAACACGATGAGCGCGGCGGCCAGTCCGGCCTGGAGGCTGGTGCCGAGCGCCCGGTCGTGCCAGTTCAGGCCCGTGGTCAGGCCGCCCGCCAGGAGGGCGAGCAGGAAGATCCGGCCCCCTATGGGACGGGGGCCGCGCTGTCCGGGTTCCCGTTCCGTCCGCGGGCTGGGGCGGGAGGTGCCGCGGGCGATGTTGAGCGCGGCCGCCACGTCGCGGTCCCGGGTCTCCGTCGGGCCCCACATGTAGCCGGTGCCGCCGACGTGCGAACCGTCCTTGACGATCGGGTCCCGCCACCAGGAGGGATAGGAGTCGGGGACGGGCGGGGCCTTCGCCTCCGGCGGGGCGTCGGCGGCGGCCTGCGCGGCCAGGGGGTCCGGGTCCGCGGCGCCGCGGTTCTGCGACCAGTAGCCCGCGCCCGCCAGCAGCAGGGACAGGACGACGGCGAACGTCAGCACGCTGCCGTTCTTCAGCATGGACAGGAACACCCCGCAGCCGACCAGCGCGAACAGCACGGCGGTCAGCGCGGGACCGTCGACACGGCCGGTGAGCAGCTTGCGGACCTCGTTCTCCTCCTCGTCGTCGTACGGGACGAAGAGCCAGGCGAAGCCGTAGAAGATGAGGCCGATGCCGCCGGTCGCGGCGAGCACCGCGAGCACGATCCGGAAGATCACCGGGTCCATGTCGCACTGCCGGCCGAGCCCGGCGCACACCCCGCCGAGCATCTTCTGCCGGCGGTCGCGCCGGAACCTGCGCGGCACCCCGGAGGAGGGGACGGCATCGGCGTCCGCCGGCCCTGCCGTGGCCGCCTCCCGGTGAGCGCGCGGCTCATCGCCCGGAGCGGTGTCCGGGTCCGGCGCCGCCGCCGCGTGCTGCTGATCTGTCATGCGTCCATGGTGACGGGCGGGGCGGCACGGCGGCAGTCGGGATGACCCTGGCCGAACCCTGATATCCGCCCGGAGGGGAGGGCGGGGACCGTTCGAACGCCGGTTCCCGAAGATCAGGGGAGTATCGGGGGCCGACCCTGATGCTCCGGCCTGCCGGGCGTGTGAACATCGATGGCATGCCGGAAGCCGCAGTCATGCCCGCCGACGACCCGAGGCCCCCGCGCAAGCTCTACCGAAGCAGCGACGGACGCTGGCTCGGTGGCGTGGCGCGCGGGCTCGCCGGGCATCTCGGGCTGCCCGTGGTCTGGGTGCGGCTGGTGTTCGCCGGGCTGTTCATGGCGGACGGGCTGGGCGCGCTGCTGTACGCCGCGTTCTGGTTCTTCGTGCCGCTCGGCGTCGGCGGCGTCGGCTCCGGCCGCACATCGGCGTTCACCACCGAGACCTCGCCCGACGGCCGGCGCAGACTCGTGGCCCGCAAGCCGGACAAGGGCCAGATCGTCGCCCTTCTCCTCATGGTCGTCGTGGCCATGGTCTTCGTCGGAAACGTGAATCTCGGCGGCGGCACGAAGGCGTACCTGTGGCCGACGGTCCTCGTCGGCGCGGGCGTCGCCCTGGTCTGGCGCCAGGCGGACAACGCGCGGCGGGCCCGCTGGGCGGAGGTCGGCCGCAGGCGCCGCACGCTCACGCTCCTGCGGTCCGCGGCGGGCGTGCTGCTCGTCACCGCCGGGGTCTCCGGGATCTTCGTCCTGCAGGGCTCCGCGGCCCATCTCGGCTCGGTGCTGCAGGCGGCGCTCGCGGTCCTCGTCGGTATCGCGCTGCTCGCCGGCCCCTATCTGATCCGGATGACCCAGGACCTCTCCGAGGAGCGCCTGATGCGCATCCGCGCGCAGGAGCGGGCCGAAGTCGCCGCCCACGTCCACGACTCGGTGCTGCACACCCTGACCCTGATCCAGCGCAACGCGGAGAACGCGAACGAGGTGCGGCGCCTCGCCCGCGCCCAGGAGCGCGATCTGCGGGCCTGGCTCTACAAACCGGACGGCAGCGGCAAGGAAGAGGCCGAGGAGCCGGACACCGTCGCGGAGGCGGTCCGCGGCCACGCCGCCGAGGTCGAGGACAAGCACGGCGTTCCCATCGAGGTCGTCGTCGTGGGCGACTGCCCGCTCGACGACCGCCTGACCGCGCAGATGCAGGCGGCGAGGGAAGCGATGGTGAACGCGGCCAAGTACGGTGGCGAGGGCGGCGCCGTGCAGGTCTACGCCGAGGTCGAGGAAAGGACGGTCTTCGTGTCCGTCCGCGACCGCGGTCCGGGCTTCGACCTCGACGCGATACCCGCCGACCGCATGGGCGTCAGAGAATCGATCATCGGCCGCATGGAGCGCAACGGCGGAACGGCGCGGCTGCGCGCCGTGCCGGACGGCGGCACGGAGGTCGAGCTGGAGATGGAGAGGGCGGAGAAAACGTCATGAGCGACACGAACGAGCCTGTGAAGTCCGGCGGTTCGGCCGCGGAGGCCCCCGGTGCGGACGCGTCCGCGGGTGCTACGTCCGCGGCCGGCTCCGAGGGCGGGCGCCGGGTGCGCGTCGTGCTCGTCGACGACCACCGCATGTTCCGTACGGGAGTCCAGGCCGAGATCGGGGAGACCGCGCGGACCGGCGTCGAGGTGGTCGGCGAGGCCGCGGACGTCGACCAGGCGGTCACGGTCATCACGGCCACCCGCCCCGAGGTCGTCCTCCTCGACGTCCACCTTCCCGGCGGCGGCGGCGTCGAAGTGCTGCGCCGCTGCGCTCCGTTGATGGCCGACGCCGAGCAGCCGGTCCGTTTCCTCGCGTTGTCCGTGTCGGACGCCGCGGAGGACGTGATCGGCGTGATCCGCGGCGGCGCCCGGGGATACGTCACCAAGACGATCACCGGTACGGACCTCGTGGACTCGGTCTTCCGCGTCCAGGACGGCGACGCGGTCTTCTCCCCGCGCCTCGCCGGATTCGTCCTCGACGCCTTCGCCTCCACCGACGCCCCGCCCGTCGACGAGGACATGGACCGCCTCACCCAGCGCGAACGCGAGGTCCTGCGCCTCATCGCCCGGGGGTACGCGTACAAGGAGATCGCCAAGCAGCTGTTCATCTCCGTCAAGACGGTCGAGTCGCACGTCTCGGCGGTCCTGCGCAAACTCCAGCTCTCCAACCGCCACGAGCTGACCCGCTGGGCGACGGCGCGACGACTGGTCTGACCCGGCGGGACCCGGTGGTCAGGCGACCCGGGTGGCTCCCGCGAAGGGCATCTCGCTGATCGGGGCCACCCGCACGGGCGCCGACGGATTCGGCGCGTGGATCATCTGGCCGTTGCCGATGTAGATGCCCACGTGGGTGATGCCCGCGTAGAAGAACACCAGGTCGCCGGGCTGCAGTTCGGAGAGGGTGACCCGCCGGCCCGCGTTGATCTGGGAATAGGTCGTGCGGGGCAGGGAGATGCCCGCGGAACGGTACGCGGCCTGGGCGAGCCCGGAGCAGTCGAAGGCGTCGGGGCCGGTGGCGCCCCACACGTAGGGGCTGCCGAGCTTCGAGTACGCGTAGGCGACGGCGGCCGCCGCGCGGGAGTTGGGCGCCGCGGCACCGGAGCCGACTCCGGCGGTACCGGACGACGCGACCGGCGCGGGGTCGCGGGCCGCGTCGCGCGAGACGTGCTGCTGGTCGTCCGCGCCGCCCCGCTTCGCGTACTGCGTGCGCTGCTGCGGAGTGAGCCGGTCGAGCAACCGGCGTGCCGCGCCGAGCTTTTCGTTGATCGTCTTCTTCTGCTGCTTCAGCTCGGCCTGCCGCGACTTGAGCGCGGCCAGTTCGATGTGCGCCGCACCGCGCAACTGCTCCAGTTCGCGCAGTTGCTTGCGCACCCCGGTGATCTCCGCCGACTGCCGGGTGCCGACCCGCTCGGCGAACGCGGCTCCCTCCAGGTACTGATCGGGGTGGTCGGAGAGGGCTAGCTGCACCACGGGGTCGAGTCCACCGCTGCGGTACTGCGCCGCCGCCATCGAACCCAGCGCGTCCCGCGCCGAGTTGAGTTTGTCCTCGCGGCGGGCCGCCTCGTCGCGGAGCTTGCTCAGGTTCGCCTCCGCCTGGCCGGCCTTCTCCTTGGCGCCGTCGTACTTCTGGGTGGCGGCCTCCGCCTCCTCGTACAGCTTGTCGACCCGGGCCTTCACCTGTGCCGGGGTCAGCTGGGGGTCGGCGTGTCCGACGCCGTCGAAGCCGGTGGCCGTCGCCGCGCCCGCGAGGGCGATGGTGACCGCTGTGCGGGCTGTGTTTCCGCCGATCGAGCGCTGTCTGGCCTTGCGGTGCGCTGCCACGAGGGCCCACATCCTTCCGTGCGACCGCCCTTGCGGGTGCGGTCAAGCGGTGACACGTCCGGCGGCGGCTCACACAGGGGGAGCGGCCGCCGCCGGACCTTCTCGGCGGTGGTGTCCGACTGCCGTCCCTGGCCCGGACGGTGGTGGGGAGCCGGTCACCTGGTGGAGGACGCTAAACCTGAGAACGCGCGGTTGGTAACGCTATGTACGGAACTATCTGGATTGGATCGCCGGGTGACCGTATGTGGCAGGGTTCCTGGCGGTGCCGGGTCGACTTCACGCAGGGTGATGACCGATGCGGTGAATCCCGGACGGCACGCGCGATGCCGGTGCTATGTGTGACACGCGATGGTCCGGTGGAGAGAGAGTGGCGACGGAGGCCGGTGGGCCGGGGTGGCCCGGCGGGCGGAGACGGCCCGGCGGGAGAGGTGGCCGGTCGGACGGGGTGGCCCGGTCGGGAGGGGCGTCAGGGGGTGCGGTTAGGCTCCGGCCCCATGGACGTACTCATCCATCTCTTCGTCGGCCTGCACATCATCGGCATCGCCGCGCTCCTCGGCGGCTTCTTCACCCAGATGAAGGCGATGGGCCAGGGCACCGCCCGCTTCGTCCCGGCGATGCTGCACGGCGCGCTGACCATGCTGGTGACCGGCGTCGCCCTGGTCGGGCTCAACCAGGCCGAGGGCAACACGGTCAACGCCGTCAAGATCGGCGTGAAGCTGGCCCTGCTGATCGTGATCCTCGGGCTCGTCTATGTGAAGCGGGACGACGAGACGGTCGACAAGCGCCTCTTCGGCCTGGTCGGCCTGCTGACCGTCACGAACATCTTCATCGCCGTCCTGTGGACCTGATCGGCGACCTCCGTATCTGATCGACGCCCTCCGTACCTGATCAGCGCCCTCGCTCCCGCACGGCGGACCTGAAGGCGAGAGCGGTGCCCACGACCGCCGCGAGCCACGCCGCCACCGCGATCCACAGCAGCACCTGTCCCGGCCCCCTGAGCCGGAAGACGTCGAGGACCACCGCGACCGCGAGCGTCGCCACCGCCGTCATCCCCATCGGGAAGACGGTCGACCAGCGCCGTACGTCGTACCGCGGCCGCGGCCACACCACCTCCGCGACGGCCAGCAGGACGTAGCAGGCGAGGTCGAGCGCGAGCAGCGCGCCGGTCGTGGCGCGCAGGACGCCCTGGTCGTCGTTGTTCCACAGGTACGGATCGACGTCGTGCGCCGCGACGAGTCCCGCCCCGGCCAGCGCCGAGATGCCCAGCGCGCCGGCCGCCACCCAGTGGTCCCCGGCCCCCTTCCTCACCTCCCACAGGTCGAAGGACGCGAACGAGAGCACGTAGAGCGCGGTCCCTACCCAGAACAGCGTCATCGCGGCATGCGCGAGCCAGTCCGAGCCCGCCTCGACGGCGATCGCCGACCCGAGGACCGAGAGCCCCTGCGTGGCCACGCAGACGAGGAACACCTCTCCGGCCATACGGCGCCGCCAGTGCCGCAGGACGGCCAGGAGCAGGACCGGCCAGAGCACGGCCGACAGCGCGAGCAGGACTTCGGCGAGCCCCCGCCACCCCAGCGCCGAGAACCGGGTGCCGAGCACGGTGGTCGCCGCGACCGCGTCGAGCCCGGCGGGGGTGCCGGCCCGTCGCACCCAGTGCTCCCGGTCGCCCACCAGCCGGGCGAGGAAGTCCGAGGCGAGCCCGATCCAGGCGAGCGACGCGAGAACCAGCGCGATCCGGGAGAGGGTCTCGTGGCCGGTCAGGTGCAGCCCGATCGAGAGGATGCCGGTGGCCATGACGGCGGCCCCGGCGGCGGGTGCCCACCCGGTCCACCAGGCGCGAAGCGGGATGGCGTCCGGCATGTCCGGTGTGTCTGGCATGCGCCCGATGCTAGGGACCTCCGCGACGGTTTGCGGGTGGGGCACGCTCGGGCGGGGGCGAAAACGCGGGGCACGCGCGAGAGGATCCGCGGATCCCCGCGCGCGTGCCCCGCGAGAGGGGCTTTTACGTCCCGGGCTACGCCGGGCGCACCACGCTGTGGATCGCCGAGGTGCCGTCGTAGTAGATCGACTCCTCGCGGACGTACGCTCCCGGCTTCGGCGCGTGGATCATCATGCCGTCGCCGATGTAGATGCCGACGTGGCTGATGTCGTCGTAGAAGAAGACCAGGTCGCCGGGCCGGGCGTCGGCGAGGGAGACCGTCGTGCCGGCGTTCACCTGGTCGTAGGTGACGCGCGGGAGGCTGACGCCCGCGGCCTTCCAGGCGGCCTGGGTCAGTCCCGAGCAGTCGTAGGAGTCCGGGCCGGTGGCGCCCCAGACGTACGGCTTGCCGATCTGCGCGCGGGCGAACGCGAGCGCCTCGGCCGCCTTCGACGAGGAGCCCGCGGGCGTCGATCCCGACGACGACCCGGCCGACGACCCGGCCGGCGACCCGGTGGTCGAGTCGGCGGTGCCGTCCGACGACGACTGCGCCTGCGCGGTCTTCTCGGCGGCGGCCTGCTGCCGTGCCAGCTCCGCCGCCTTGACCGCGGCCTGTTCCTGCTTCTTCTTCTCGATCGCCGCCAGCCGCGCCTTTTCCTCGGAGTTCAGCTTCGAGAGCAGGTCACGGGCCTCGGAGAGCTTGCGCTGCACATCCGCCTTGGACGTCTTGAGCGCCTTCTGCGACGCGGTCAGCGACTCCAGGCTCTCGGTGGCCTCCGTCCGCTTCTTGGCGGTGGCGGCCTGCTCCGTGATGTAGTCGTCCACGGCCGCCTTCTGGCGGGTCGTCAGACGGCTCATCAGCTGAGTCTGGTCGAAGTAGTCCTGGGGGTTGTCCGCGAGCAGCAGGGTCGCGGTGTCGGGCGCTGCGGCCCCGGTGCGGTACTGCGCCGCGGCGAACGATCCCAGTTCCGCGCGCGCGGTGTTGAGTTTCTCGGTGCGCTGTGCGACGTCGTCGAGCAGGGTGTCGACGCGCTTGCGCTGCTCGGCGGTCTTCTCCCGGGTCGCGTTGTACTTGTCGGTGGCGGTCTCGGCCTGGTGGTAGAGGCCGTCGACCTTCTTCGAGACCTCTTCGATGCTGGGCCGGGGCTCGGCCGAGGGGGCGGCGTTGGCGGTCTGGGAGAGCAGGGCCACGGAGGTGAGGGCCGCGGTGGCGAGGGCGGGGGTCCGTATGCCTGCGATGCGCGCACCGGTGGGACGCGCCTTGCGATGTGACGCCAAGAGAGGCGACTCCTTCCGTCATCCGCCTACCGAGTTAGCTGTCGGGTTCGGGCGGGAGGTTCCGGAAGGCTGCCCTACGGTCCGTGCCCCACAAGGCGGTTGGACCGATTCACCCCAGATCGGTGGGTCCCCGGCTCCAGGGCCTCGCGGCGCACCGGACTCGGCGGAGGCCGCCCGGCCCGGCGGTGTTCGCCGGATGCGGTCGAGCGGCCTTCGAGCACGCTAGCCAACCGGTGTGGCCCGTGTGAAGGTTGATGCCCGATACGTCCGATACGTTTTCGTGACCATTGCGGCAGGTGCGGCAGGTGCGGCAGGTGCGGCAGGTGCGGCAGGTGCGGCAGGTGCGGCAGGTGCGGCCGAGGGTGCCGGGGTGCCGAGGGTGCCGGGGTGCATGGCCCGCCCGCGGGTCGGTCGGCCCCCTCACGTCAGGTGCCCGTACGGTCGCGCACTGTTGCGGGGTGGGCTGTCGGCGGAGGCAGGGGGCGTCCCTGGTGTCTGCCGGTAGTCCCCCTGGTGTCCGCCGGGCGCCTCGTCACGACTTCGGGCCGAGTTCTCGAGGTGGCGGCGGGCTGTCGGTGGGGCGGCCTAGACTCGGAGAGCGATGAGCAGCCTTTTTGACGACAGCTTCCTGGCGGCCCTCCAGCCCTCCGCGGCCCACGAGGACGAACCCCCGCCACCGCCCGAGGACGAGCACGTACCGGAGCAGGTTCCGGACGATCTGTTCGGCGGGAAGTTCGACCTGCCGCCGAACCGGGACGCGTACTACCGCGACGGCGCGCCCAGGCCCGCCGTGGACCCGGCGGCCCTGCTGGACGGACTGAACGAGAACCAGCGCGCGGCCGTGGTGCACTCCGGCTCCCCGCTGCTCATCGTGGCCGGCGCCGGTTCCGGCAAGACCCGCGTGCTCACCCACCGGATCGCGCACCTGCTCGGCGAGCGCGACGTCCACCCCGGCCAGATCCTCGCGATCACCTTCACGAACAAGGCCGCGGGCGAGATGAAGGAGCGCGTCGAGGCGCTCGTGGGCCCGCGCGCCAACGCGATGTGGGTGATGACCTTCCACAGTGCCTGCGTGCGCATCCTGCGCCGCGAGAGCAAGTCGCTCGGCTTCACCTCGTCGTTCTCGATCTACGACGCCGCCGACTCCAAGCGTCTGATGGCGCTCGTCTGCCGTGATCTCGACCTCGACCCCAAGCGTTTCCCGCCGAAGTCCTTCAGCGCCAAGATCTCGAACCTGAAGAACGAGCTGATCGACGAGGAGGACTTCGCGGCGCAGGCCGCCGACGGCTTCGAGAAGACCCTCGCCCAGGCGTACGCGATGTACCAGTCGCGGCTGCGCGAGGCCAACGCGCTCGACTTCGACGACCTGATCATGACCACGGTCAACCTCCTGCGCGCCTTTCCGGACGTGGCCGAGCACTACCGCCGCCGCTTCCGGCACGTCCTGGTCGACGAGTACCAGGACACCAACCACGCGCAGTACGCGCTCGTCCGGGAACTCGTGGGGACCTCCGGGCACCCCGCGGACGGATCGCCCGGCGCGTACGACCTGGCGCCTGCCGAACTGTGCGTCGTGGGTGACGCGGACCAGTCGATCTACGCCTTCCGCGGCGCGACCATCCGCAACATCCTCCAGTTCGAGGAGGACTACCCGAACGCGACGACGATCCTGCTGGAGCAGAACTACCGCTCCACCCAGACGATCCTGTCCGCCGCCAACGCGGTCATCGAGCGCAACGAGTCCCGCCGCCCCAAGAACCTGTGGACCAACGCGGGCGCGGGCTCGAACATCACGGGCTACGTCGCGGACACCGAGCACGACGAGGCGCAGTTCGTCGCCGACGAGATAGACCGGCTCACGGACGCGGGCGAGGCCAGGGCCGGCGACGTCGCGGTCTTCTACCGCACGAACGCGCAGTCCCGCGTCTTCGAAGAGGTCTTCATCCGCGTCGGCCTGCCGTACAAGGTCGTCGGCGGCGTCCGCTTCTACGAGCGCAAGGAGGTCCGGGACGTCCTGGCGTACCTCAGGGTGCTGGCCAACCCCGAGGACTCGGTCCCGATGCGCCGCATCCTGAACGTGCCCAAGCGCGGCATCGGCGACCGCGCCGAGGCGATGATCGACGCCCTGTCGCAGCGCGAGAAGATCAGCTTCCCGCAGGCGCTGCGCCGTGTCGACGAGGCCTACGGCATGGCCGCGCGGTCCACCAACGCGGTCAAGCGGTTCAACACGCTCATGGAGGACCTCCGCACGATCGTCGAGTCCGGCGCGGGCCCGGCCACCATCCTGGAGGCCGTCCTCGAACGCACCGGCTATCTCGCCGAGTTGCAGGCCTCGACCGACCCGCAGGACGAGACCCGGATCGAGAACCTCCAGGAACTCGCCGCCGTGGCCCTGGAGTTCGAGCAGGAGACCGGCGAGGGCGAGACCCCGGCCGGACTCTCCGCGTTCCTGGAGCGGGTCGCGCTCGTCGCCGACTCCGACCAGATCCCGGACGAGGAGGACGGCAACGGCGTCATCACCCTGATGACCCTGCACACCGCCAAGGGCCTCGAGTTCCCCGTGGTCTTCCTGACCGGCATGGAGGACGGCGTCTTCCCGCACATGCGCGCGCTCGGACAGGTCAAGGAGCTGGAGGAGGAGCGGCGCCTGGCGTACGTCGGCATCACGCGCGCGCGGGAGCGGCTCTACCTCACCCGGTCCTCGATGCGCAGTGCGTGGGGGCAGCCCTCGTACAACCCGCCCTCCCGCTTCCTGGAGGAGATCCCGGCGGCCCATCTGGACTGGAAGCGCACGGGAGCGACGGCGTCCAGGCCCGCCGGTCCCGTCTCCGGTGTCGCCGCCTCCCTGTCGTCCTCGCGTTCACGGTCCGCGGCCTCGGGTGCCTCCGGGTTCGCCACCCGGCGCGGTGCCACCGAGAAGCCGGTGGTCTCGCTGGCCGTCGGGGACCGGGTCACGCACGACCAGTTCGGCCTCGGCACCGTCGTCGGTGTGAAGGGGACGGGCGCGAACGCCGAGGCGACGGTCGACTTCGGAGAGCCCAAGCCGAAGCGGCTGCTGCTGCGGTACGCGCCGGTGGAGAAGCTGTAGTCCGCGGGAGCGCTCGCCGTCGCGGGACCGGATCGCGGGGACCCCGGGCCGTCCGAGAACGGCCGGGGTTCCGGCGGCCGTCGTTCGGCCCGGTCGGTTACGTCGGGTCCAGGCCGTGGCTGCGCAGCCACGGCAGCGGGTCGATCGCCGCGCCGCCGGCCGGGCGGACCTCGAAGTGCAGGTGCGGGCCGGTCGAGTTGCCGGAGTTCCCGGAGAAGGCGATCTGGTCACCGGCCTTGACGACGGTGCCGGAGGGGACCTTGTACGTCGAGAGGTGGCAGTACCACGTCTCGGTGCCGTCCATCGCGGTCAGGATCAGCATGTTGCCGTACGCGCTGTTCCACTGCGTCCGGACGGTCCCGTCGGTCGCGGCCATCACCGGCGTCCCGTAGGAGACGGGGAAGTCGATGCCCGTGTGCACGGACATCCAGTTGATGCCGGCCTGGCCGAAGTAGGCGCTCAGGCCCCGCTGCATCACGGGGAGGACGAACTTCGGACGCAGCCGCTCCTTGCGGGCCGCCTCCTCCGCCGCCTTCTTCTTCTCCGTCGCCTGCTGGGTCTTGAGGTCGATACGTTCCTGCGTGCGGCTCGCCCGGTCGGCGAAGTCGTTCGCGCCCGCGGACAGACTCTGGAGCTGGGAGTCCAGCTTGATGTTGGCGGCCGACGGCTTCACCGCGGTCGCGTCGGAGGCGCTGGCCGTCGTGTCCTTCGAGTCGTTCCCGCCGAGGCCGCCGACACCGCCCACGGAGGCGGCGGCGATCCCCGCGACCCCCATCACACAGGCCGAGGGCACCGCGACGGTCAGCAGTGCGGAACGTTTCGCGGGGCTGCGGCGCCGGGAGCGGGACGCCTTCCGCGGCGCGGGACGCCGGACCGGGGTGACCTCTTCCACGCCGTCGAGCAGCGGCCTCTCGTGCGACTCGTCGTACGGGTCGTAGTCGTCGTCGGGGCCGTCCGTGTCCGCGAAGTCCTCGGCCGCCTCGGACTCGTCCTCGTCCTCGTCGGAGGTGAGCGGGTCGTGGACCGCCCGGTCGAAGGTCGCGGTCGCCTGCTGGTCGAAGGGAACCGGTTCCGCCGGGCCGGACGGTCCCTCGTACGTCATGTCGAGCTGCGTGAGCTCATGGCCGTACGACGCCGACTCCGCCTGCGACTGCTCGTACGACTCGCCCTGCGGCTGTTCGTACATCTCGGTCCGCGGGTGTTCGTACCCCTGGTACGCGTCCTGGCCGCCGGCACTGTTCCACTGCGTGGCGTCGTACGAGCCCGTCTGCTGCGCCGGCACGGTCCACTGCTGGGTGCCGTCGAGCGGCTGCTCGGGCTGGATCCAGGCGTTCGCGTCCCACTGGCCCGAGGAGTCGGGGCCGGGGTGCTGCGCGGGGATGTCGGTGAGCTGCTGGTAGCCGTTGGTCCAGGCCGTCGTGTCGTGGGCGCCGGTGTCGTAGCCGGTGTGCTGCGCGGCGTACGGGTCGTAGCCCAGCGGCTGCTGGTATCCCGCGCCCCACTGCGTGGCGTCGTACGAGCCGGTGCCGGCCCCGCCCGGCATGGTGCCGAAGAGCGGGTCGCCGCCGAAGTCCGTGCCCGCGAAGGCCGCGTTCGCGCCCGGGTCGAAAGCCGTGGCGGAGTGGTCGCCGTACGCGGTGAAGTCGCCGTACTGGGCTTCTTGCGCGCCATAGGGCGCGTAGAGCGCCGAGGCGGCGTCGGAAGCCGGAGCCGGGGGAGTCGCGATCCCCGACGGGTGACGGTCGTTCACCAACTTCTCTTTCGCCTAGACAACATTGGCTGGCAGAGCAGTGCGGCGACTGTACCCGGCGGTATGCGGGCGCGACAATCTTCGGCAGGTTTCCCCTTCACGGGAAACGGGCATTCAGCCGTGTTTCGGGGGCGGGCGGACAAGGCCTTGGCCTGGCGTTCGATAAACGTTCGAGTTTTTCGGGTGCCGGGAGCGCCGTCGGGCGGCCGTCAGCCCTCCCGACGGCCGCCCTCGGGCCACCCTTGAGTCGCTCCGTGCCGCTCTCACGCCACCGTGAGGCCGCCCCTCCGGGCCGCGGCGCGGGAGCCCGGCATCTCGATGTCGAGTGCCTGCCGGATTCCGGTCGCGACGGCCGGATGCACGGGAAGCGCGAGATGGCCGACACCGCTCACGCGGACGTTCTGGGCGAGCAGGTCGGGATGCTCGACGCAGGCCGTCTCCAGCGGGTCCATCAGATGGTCGAGATCGCTCCAGAAGCTGACGAACTGCGTCCGGCAGCCCGGAGCGGGACCGGTCAGTTCCTCGATCACCGGGGAACCGGGACGCATCTGGCGCACGATCGGGTGCGCGTTCATCAAGGGCGCCACGCGGGTGCCCGAGTGCGGGGTGCCGAGCGTGACGAGGGTGCGGACGTGGATGTCGCCGCCGAGGCACTGCACGTAGTAGCGCGCGATCAGCCCGCCGAGGCTGTGTCCGACGATGTCCACCCGGTCGTGGCCGGTGCGCTCGCAGATCTCCTCGATGTGCCGGCCCAGCAGCTCCGCCGCCGTACGGATGTCGCACGTCAGCGGGGAGTAGTTGAGGGACTCGACGTGCTGCCTGCCGTGCTGGGCGAGGTTGCGGCGCAGCAGGACGAAGACGGAGCGGTTGTCGATGAAGCCGTGCAGCAGGACGACCGGCGGCTTGGCCTCCGTGGGCAGCGGGGCTGCCACGTCGGGCGAGGGGAGCGGGTGTCCGGTGCGGCGTTCCTGGGTGATGCCGGAGGGATAGAGGAGGAGGTGCCCGGCGAGGATCGCCAGTTCCAGGGCCGTGGCCTTCAACAGGGCCACCGAGAGCCCCGCCAGTTTCGTCGGAAACAGGCGCTGGCACAGGGGCAGAAAGGGCGACGCAGCCTCGGTGACCTTCATGGCCGACCTCCAGTCGGCACGCGGGAGGACCACTCCGTCCCCCGTGTGCCCTAGTGGAAAGCCGTGACGTCGGCGACGGAGGCGGCCGACGGCGCGTCCGCGGCGTGCGAGACCGGTGACGCTGTGGAGTGCTCGGCCGAAGAGCGCGGAATACGACGCCGACCCCGGCTCCCCGACGATCCGCCGTGCTGGATGCGCCGGCTTCGCGTCGTGGCGTGGAGTCGTCCTCGTGTTCCCGTGATCCTCCTGTGTCCGGCCTCGCTCCCCGTTGTCGTGCCGTCCCCGATGTGCCCCAGCACCACGCCGTCCCGCTGACGACGCGATGGTGCGGCCACCTGGTCGCGGCTCTTCTTGCGCCCGCTCCGGCCGTGGCCCGTACGCCGCAGGTCGCTGCGGCGCCAGTGCCGCGATACGGAACCGTGCGCGGCGAACTTGTCCCAGTGTGTGATTTCCCCCTCGCTCTCCACCGCGAAACTGCCGGTTGCGGGATGCTGGCGATAACGTTCGTTCACTTCCCGGGCCGAAAGGGCCCGGGACGCCTGTGCCGCTTGGTGCGATCGGTGATCGGGAGTGATCCGGTGTGGCGAGCGGAAAACTGAGCGATATGTGTCGATGGTCAGTAGTCGGCGCGGTCGACGGGCACCCGTTGGTGACAACAGGTAGTCAATACTGGTCAGTCGGTGAACGATCGATCGGTCGTCGGCCGTCGTCCGCGGTGGTCGTCGCAGGCATGTGTCGGCAGCTTTCGTCGGTTGCAGGTTGAAGTAGTCCGTTCATGGAGGCAGTGATGGGTGTGGCAGCGGGTCCGATCCGCGTGGTGGTGGCCAAGCCGGGGCTCGACGGCCACGATCGCGGGGCCAAGGTGATCGCGCGGGCGCTGCGCGACGCCGGTATGGAGGTCATCTACACCGGGCTTCACCAGACCCCGGAGCAGATCGTCGACACCGCGATCCAGGAGGACGCCGACGCGATCGGTCTGTCCATCCTGTCCGGTGCCCACAACACGCTCTTCGCGGCGGTCATCGCCCTCCTCAAGGAGCGCGAGGCCGAGGACATCAAGGTCTTCGGCGGCGGCATCATCCCCGAGGCGGACATCGCCCCGCTCAAGGAGAAGGGTGTCGCGGAGATCTTCACCCCGGGCGCGACGACGGTGTCCATCGTGGACTGGGTACGGGCGAACGTCCGGCAGCCGGCCGGCGCCTGACCGGGCGCCCGCGCCACGCCGTGTGACCGCCTGGGCCTGCGCTGGTCCGGGCGACCGCCGGGTGCCCTCGCCGCGCCCGTGTGACTCCCAGGTGCCTCCGCCGTCCCGTGCGCCGCAGGTCCCTCGCCGTCACCCGGACACCGTTCTCCGGTGCCTGGTGCCTGGTGCCTGGTGCCTGGTGCCCGGGGAGCGGGCGACGGGCCGTGCGGTCGGGCCGGTACCCGGCGTCGGCCGGGGTGCGGGGCCGGCCGGCATCGCGGCCGGCACGTGCGGCAGGCTGCCGGTCCGGTCCGGGTCGGGACCCGGACCGGACCGGCAGCCGTCGCCCGAGCGAGGCGAGGTGGCGGAAGGGGGCGGTCAGGGCACCGTGAGTTCGGCGGACATGACCGCTCTCAGCCGCAGGGTCGTCACAAGCCGCTGGAAGGCCTCGGCCCAGTAGTCACCGGCCCCCGGTGCCGCGCGCTCCGACTCGCCGGGGACCGAGGTGAGACCTTCGAGCCGCCCGGCCTCCGCGGGGTCGAGGCAGCGCTCGGCGAGCCCCATCACCCCGCTGAAGCTCCACGGAAAACTCCCCGCGTCCCGTGCGATGTCGAGCGCGTCGATCACCGCCTGCCCGAGGCCCCCCGCCCAGGGCACCGCGCACACCCCGAGCAGCTGGAATGCCTCGGACAGCCCGTGCGTACCGATGAATCCGGCCACCCACTCCGCCCGCTCCCCGGCGCTCAGCGTGGCGAGCAGCTTGGCCCGCTCGGCCAGTGACACCGCCCCCGGCCCCCCGGCCTCCGGAGCGGAGGGTGCCCCGAGGAGCGCCCGCGACCACGCGGGATCACGCTGGCGCACCGCCGCCCGGCACCACGCGGCATGCAGCTCCCCCTGCCAGCCGTCCGCCACGGGCAGGGCCACCACCTCCTCCGGAGAACGCCCGCCGAGCCGCTCCCGCCAGGTGGCGAGAGGTGCCGCCTCGACCAACTGGCCGAGCCACCAGGACCGTTCACCTCGGCCGGTCGGAGGCTTCGGCACCACCCCGTCCCGCTCCATCGCCGCGTCGCACTCGTGCGGCGCCTCGACCGCGATCACCGGTGTCCCCCCGGTGCGGTCGACGGCCACGCAGGAGACCGCCCTGGCCGCCATCCTCGCGGCGAGCGCGGACCCCGGCAGGGCGGACAGCAGCTCGGCCGCCGTCGCTCTCACATTGCGGCTGCGGTCGGCCAGGGCCCGTTCGAGGAACGCCTCGTCCTCGGCGCACAGCCCGGACCGGAGCGAGTCGAGGAACATCAGCCGGTCCTCGGCCCGTTCCGTCGCCCAGGTCGCGGCGAGCAACTCGCGTCCGGCGGAAGGGTCCTTGGCCCGCACCGCCGCCAGGAGCGCGACCCGTTCCGCGAACAGGCCCTCCTCCCAAAGCCGTTGTATGCGGTCGGGCTCCTCCGGCGGTGCGGCGGCGCCTCCTGACGAGGAACGCAGCGCGAACCGCCACTCCGGGTTCAGCCGGGCCAGCCACAGCGCCCGCGGCCCGGCGAAGGCGAGGGCCGCGGGCCGCAGGTCCGTGCGCCCCCGGGCCGCGTCGAGGAGCGCCGGAAGGGTCTGCGGGGGTGCGGCGAATCCGCGCGCGTTCGCCAGGGCCAGCCACTGGGGCAGCAGTTCCATGAGGTCGGGCGCCGCGCCCCTGCGGCCCCCGCCGCCCGCGCCGGGGCGGTCCGCCAGCAGCGTCGCCAGCCTTCGGGCCGCGGCGGGCGGCAGCGCGGTTCTCGGGTCCGGCGCCGCCGGCTCCGGACGGGCCGCCGCCCGGGCCGGCCGCACTCCGGCCCGCCGCCGCACGGTCTCCACGGCCGCCGCGTCCAGCAGCGCCACAGGAGCCTGCTGCCCGGGGTGTCGTCCCCCGAGCGCGCGCCGCTCGGTGCCGAGCAGCGCCACGGTGACGAGTTCCTCCCAGGAACCGCCGGCGGGCGCGCCCGCCGAAGCCGGGGTCGTGTTCATGAGCGTCCTGTCCTTTCCGTACGGAGCGCGTCAGCGGGAGCCGGTCACCGGGCCGCCGGCCGGGGTGGCGAGGGTGGCGAGTGCGATGAGGGTGGTCAGGGCGGCGGCGGAGGCGGCGAGCGCGGTCAGCACAGCGGCACCGCCGCGCCCTCGCCCTGCGGCCAGGCCGTCAGCGGAGTGAAGCCGCGGTGGCCGCACTCGCCGAAGACCGTGACCGGTGCGCCGCCGGACAGGGCGACCAGGCGCCACAGTTCGGGGCGGGACCGTGAGGCGGGGCTGAGCGGAAGGGCCGACTCGCCGTCCGCGTCGGCGAGTTGCCAGGAGTCGCCGTCCGGGACCGGGACGACCCGCTCCAGGGTGACCGGGCAGGAGTCCAGCCAGGGGTCGGAGCGCAGGGCCTCTCCGTACCGGGCGGCGGCCCGGTGCGTGGTCAGCCCCGCCGGCCGTATCGCCGCGGGTGCCGGGGCGGTGAACCGCTCGCCCAGCGCCGCCCGCACCTGGCCGGCTCCCGGGTACCCGGACAGCTCCGCCTCGAAGGCCAGCCCCACCGGAAGCGCCAGCTCGGGTGCCCGGCCCGCCGCGCCGTACGAGAGGAGCAGCGCCGTACGGCCGGACTCGGCGCCGTACAGCCAGATCCTGCGCGTCGTGAGCCGGGCGTCCGCCACGTCGTACTGCGCGAGGACCAACCAGCGGTCGCGCACCGGCGGGCCGTCCGCGGAGCCGGGCAGTCCGACGCGGGAGCGGACCGTCGCGGCCAGGTCGTCCGGCAGCCGCTCGCGCCGCAGCCAGCCCTGGTCGAGGAGATGGAGCAGCGCGCACTCCTCCAGCAGCCGCACGGGCCAGCCCGGTCCCGACGACGGGATCGCCCCCAACTCCCGTACGCGCGACGCCAGACCGGGGGCCTGCGCGTCGACCATCCGGGCCGCCGTCTCCTCCCACATCCCGTACCCCGCCCGCTCGGCGGAGGCGAGGCCGCCGCGCAGCAGGTCCGCCAGCCGCTGCTCCAGCTCGGCCGCCCCCGCCGTGATCCGCTCGGCCCGCCGCTCGGCCCTGCGCCGCGCCGCCTCGGGATCAGCCGTCGAGGAGGCTCCAGATCCCGCGCCCGCCGCGGGCCTGTCCTCGGCGCGCCTGCGTCTTCCCTCCAGCCACTGGGCGGCCCAGTCCGGTGCCTGCCCGGACGGCACCGCTCCGTCGGCCCCCGCCCAGAGCAGCAGCAGCCCCAGCGCGTGCTTGCACGGGAACTTCCGGCTCGGGCAGCTGCACTTGTAAGCGGGACCCGCCGAGTCCGCGATGTCGACGACCGTCTGATACGGCTTGCTGCCACTTCCCCTGCACAGTCCCCATACCGTCCCCTCCTCGGTGGTGCCCGCCTCCGACCACGGTCCGGCCGCGCCGAGCTTGCTCCCCGCCTTGCGCGACGCGGCGTCAGGCGCCAGTGCCAGCACCTGATCCGCCGTCCAGCGCACCGCCTGCTGTGTCATGCCATCGAAGGTAGATCCCGCCACTGACAATCGACCTTCGCGAGCACATTTGCGCAGGTCGGAGTGCACTGTCAGTGGCGTGGTGCACGGTGGAACCAGATCCGAACCGGCCGAGCTGGAGGGGGACCGAGGCATGTCCGTGTCCGTTGAACCGACGTCCGTTGACACACCCGCGGGAGAGAGGGGAGAGAGCCGGCCGGGCGAGGCGCTGCGACCGCACGCCGAGCACGCCTTCGCCGCCGAACTCGCCGCGCTCGCCGCTCAGGACGACCGGCCCCGCCCGGAACGCTGGCTGCTGTCGCCCTGGGCCGTGGCCACGTATCTGCTGGGCGGCACCCTGCCGGACGGCACCGTGATCACCCCCAAGTACGTGGGGCCGCGCCGCATCGTCGAGGTCGCCGTCACCACCCTCGCCACCGATCGGGCCCTGCTCCTGCTCGGGGTGCCCGGCACCGCGAAGACCTGGGTGTCCGAGCACCTGGCGGCCGCGGTCAGCGGCGACTCGACACTGCTCGTGCAGGGCACGGCCGGCACCCCGGAGGAGGCCATCCGGTACGGCTGGAACTACGCGCAGCTGCTCGCGCACGGGCCCAGCCGGGACGCGCTCGTGCCGAGCCCCGTCATGCGGGCCATGGCCGAGGGCATGACGGCCCGCGTCGAGGAACTCACGCGGGTGCCCGCGGACGTACAGGACAGCCTGATCACGATCCTCTCCGAAAAGACCTTGCCGATACCGGAATTGGGCCAGGAAGTGCAGGCCGTGCGCGGGTTCAACCTGATCGCCACGGCCAACGACCGCGACCGCGGGGTCAACGAACTCTCCAGCGCCCTGCGCCGCCGCTTCAACACGGTGGTGCTGCCGCTGCCGGAGAGCGCCGAGGCCGAGGTCGACATCGTCTCGCGCCGCGTCGACCAGATCGGCCGCTCCCTGGACCTGCCCGCCGTGCCCGACGGCGTGGACGAGATCCGCCGTGTCGTCACCGTCTTCCGGGAGCTGCGCGACGGGATCACCTCCGACGGCCGGACGAAGCTGAAGTCGCCCAGCGGCACGCTGTCCACGGCCGAGGCGATCTCCGTCGTCACCAACGGCCTGGCCCTGGCCGCCCACTTCGGCGACGGCGTCCTGCGGGCGAGCGACGTCGCCGCCGGCATCCTCGGCGCCGTCGTGCGCGACCCGGCGGCCGACCGTGTCGTCTGGCAGGAGTACCTGGAAGCGGTCGTCCGCGAGCGGGACGGCTGGAAGGACTTCTACCGCGCCTGCCGCGAGGTGAGCGTATGAGGGCCGGGCGGGACGCCGGGCCGCCCGCGCCGGAGGGTGGAGCGGGGGTCCGGGACCCGGGGCCCCTGCTGCTCGGGGTGCGGCATCACGGGCCCGGGTCGGCGCGGGCCGTACGGGCGGCGCTTCAGGCGGCGGCTCCCCGGGTCGTGCTGATCGAGGGGCCGCCCGAGGCGGACGCCCTCGTCCCGCTGGCCGCCGACAAGGACATGCGGCCCCCCGTGGCGCTGCTCGCCCATGTCACGGACGAGCCCGGCCACTCGGCCTTCTGGCCGCTGGCCGAGTTCTCACCGGAGTGGGTGGCGATCCAGTGGGCCCTGGAGCACGGGGTGGAGGCCCGCTTCATCGACCTGCCGGCCGCCCACACCCTGGCTTGGGAGAGGGAGGAGACGGACCCCGACCGGGACGGGCCGGGGGCCGCGCCTTCCGAGGGCACGCTCCCGGCCGGGAACGCCGACGCCGTCGGCCCCGGAGGAGAGGCCGGGCCCGGGGACGACCCCGGCCTCTCGCACGATCGCGGCTTCGCGGGCGGTCCCGGAGGGCCGGCCGCGGCCGAGGGTCCCGGACGTCCCCGCGACACCGGCGCCGTGCGGATCGACCCCCTCGCGGTGCTCGCCGAGACGGCCGGTTACGACGATCCCGAACGCTGGTGGGAGGACGTCGTCGAGCACCGGGCCGGTGCGGCGGACGACCCGTTCGCGCCGTTCGCCGTCCTGGAGGAGGCCATGACGTCGCTGCGCGAGGCGTACGGGGCCGGAGGACACGACCGGGACCTGGTGCGCGAGGCGTACATGCGGCTCCAGATCCGGGCGGCGCAGAGGGAGTTCACGGACGGCGTGGCCGTGGTGTGCGGGGCCTGGCACGTGCCCGCGCTGCGGCAGCGGGCCACGGTCGGCGCCGACCGGGCCCTCCTCAAGGGCCTGCCCAAGGCCAAGGTCCAGTTGACGTGGGTGCCCTGGACGCACCGCCGGCTGTCCCGCGCGAGCGGGTACGGGGCGGGCATCGACTCGCCGGGCTGGTACGGACATCTGTTCAGCGCCCCCGACCGGCCGGTCGAGCGGTGGATGACCAAGGTGGCCCGGCTGCTGCGCGACGAGGACCGGGGCGTGTCGTCCGCCCACGTCATCGAGGCCGTGCGACTGGCCGGCACGCTCGCCGCGATGCGCGGTCGCCCGCTGCCGGGACTGACCGAGACGACCGACGCCGTCCGCGCCGTGATGTGCGAGGGCTCGGACGTCCCGCTGGTCCTGGTGCGCGACCGGCTCGTGGTCGGCGAGGTGCTCGGGGAGGTGCCGGAGTCCGCGCCGGCGGTGCCGCTGCAGCGGGACCTCGCCCGGGCGCAGCGGCGGCTGAGGCTCAAGCCGGAGCCGCTCGAGCGGGAGATCGAGCTGGATCTGCGCAAGGACACCGACGCGGGGCGCAGCACCCTGCTGCACCGGCTGCGGCTCCTGGGCATCGCGTGGGGCGAGCCCGTGGTGTCCCGCGGCAGCACGGGCACCTTCCGGGAGACCTGGCGGCTCCGCTGGGAGCCGGAGCTGTCGGTGCGGGTCGCCGAGGCCGGGGTGTGGGGCACGACCGTCCTGGCCGCCGCGACGGCCAGGGCCGAGGCGGATGCCGTCGGCGCGCCCTCGCTCGCGGAGGTCACGGCCCTCGCCGAGCGCTGCCTGCTCGCCGAGCTGCCGGACGCGCTGCCCGTGGTGATGCGGGTGCTCGCCGACCGCGCCGCCCTCGACGCGGACGTGGGCCATCTCGCGCAGGCCCTGCCCGCACTCGTCCGCTCCCTGCGCTACGGCGACGTGCGCGGCACGGACACCCGTGCTCTCGCCGGCGTCGCGGCCGGCCTCGCCGAACGCGTCTTCGTCGGTCTCCCCCCGGCCTGCGCCGCCCTCGACGGCGACGCCGCCGCGGAGATGCGCGGCCACGTCGACGCCGTGCACGGAGCGGTGGGACTGCTGGGGGAGGCGACCGCGGGGGCCGTCGAGCCCGGTGGTGTCCGAGGGCGCTGGCACGCGGTGCTGCGGGTGCTCGCCGCGCGGGAAACCGTGCCGGGGGTCGTCAGAGGCCGGGCGGTCCGGCTGCTCCTCGACGAAGGGGAGCTGGCGCAGGAGGAGGCCGCACGGCTCATGGGCCTCGTGCTGTCGCCGGGGACGGAGCCCGCGGACGGGGCCGCGTGGATCGAGGGGTTCGTCGGGGGAGGCTCCGGCGGCGGCATGCTGCTCGTGCACGACGAACGGCTGCTCGCTCTGGTGGACACCTGGCTCACCGGGGTGCCGGCGGAGGCGTTCACGGACGTGCTGCCGCTGCTGCGCCGGACGTTCTCGGCGTACGAGCCGGGGGTGCGCAGGACCCTGGGCGAGCTCGTCCGGCGCGGCCCGGCCCCGCGGACGAACGCCGGGGCCACCGGCTCGGGCATACCCGGGTTCGCCCCCGATCTCGACACCGGCCGCGCCGACGCCGTCCTGCCGTTGCTGAGCCTGCTGCTGGGGCTGGGCGATCCCGGCGACGCCGGTACCGGCACCGAGACCGACGCAGACACCGGCACCGAAAACGATCTTGTGAAGGTGGCTCCATGACCGAGGCGGCGGTGACCGCGGGAGACGAGCGGCTGCGGCGATGGCGGCTGGTGCTCGGCGGCGACGAGGCGGACGGCACCGGATGCGTGCTCTCCGGCCGGGACGCCGCCATGGACGGGGCGCTGGGCGCGCTCTACGGGAAGGGGGGCGGCGGGCGGCCGGGGCGGGACCGCTCGGCGGGGCTCGGGGCGTCGGCGCCGTCGGTCGCGCGCTGGCTCGGCGACATCCGGACCTACTTCCCCTCCTCCGTCGTCCAGGTGATGCAACGGGACGCCATCGACCGGCTCGGGCTCTCCGCCCTGCTCCTGGAGCCCGAGATGCTGGAGGCGGTGGAGGCCGACGTGCACCTGGTGGGCACCCTTCTCTCCCTCAACAAGGCCATGCCGGAGACGACGAAGGAGACCGCGCGGGCCGTGGTGCGCAAGGTCGTGGAGGACCTGGAGAAGAAGCTCGCCACCCGAACCCGGGCCACGCTCACCGGCGCCCTCGACCGCAGCGCCCGGATCAGCAGACCCCGCCACCACGACATCGACTGGAACCGCACGATCGCGGCCAACCTGAAGCACTACCTGCCCGAGTACCGCACGGTCGTGCCCGAGCGGCTGATCGGCTACGGGCGGGCCTCGCAGTCCGTGAAGAAGGAGGTCGTCCTCTGCATCGACCAGTCGGGGTCGATGGCGGCGTCGGTCGTCTACGCCTCCGTGTTCGGTGCCGTGCTGGCGTCGATGCGGTCCATCGCCACCCGGCTCGTCGTCTTCGACACGGCCGTCGTCGACCTCACCGACCAGCTCGCCGACCCGGTCGACGTCCTCTTCGGCACCCAGCTCGGCGGCGGCACGGACATCAACCGGGCACTCGCCTACTGCCAGTCGCAGATCACCAGACCGGCCGACACGGTCGTCGTCCTCATCAGCGATCTCTACGAGGGCGGGATCCGTGACGAGATGCTGAAGCGGGTCGCGGCGATGAAGGCGTCCGGGGTGCAGTTCGTGGCGCTGCTGGCGCTGTCCGACGAGGGGGCGCCCGCGTACGACCGCGAGCACGCGGCGGCGCTCGCGGCGCTCGGCGCGCCGGCGTTCGCCTGCACACCCGATCTGTTCCCCGAGGTGATGGCGGCGGCGATCGAGAAGCGGCCGCTGCCGGTGCCGGACACGGCGTGAGCGGCCCCGCCCCGACCGGGCCGGACGCGGTGCGAGCGGGCCCGTCCCGACCGGCCGGACGCGGTGCGAGCGGCTCCGTCCTCACCGAGGGCGGCCCGTTCCCGGCGGGTCGGGGGACCCGGACGGCCGAAAGCCGGCGGATCCACCCGACCGGACCCCTGAGCGCCCGGCGCGGCCGGCCCCCGAGCCGCGAGGCCGGCCGCGCCGGGCCCTCCGCAGCTGCTCACAGGGGCCTCACCAGGTGATTCCGGGCCTGGTGAGGGGCCGTCCGGGCCCGATCTGTGACAGGTATCACCGCTGAGGTGTGATCTGCGATTTAGGGTCCCGTGCCCCGCGGCGATAACCTGCGAGACGGACATGCCGCGCGCTCGGACACCGTGTGCGCCACCCTTGTGACAGCGGACGTCACGTTGCCCTTCGCGGCACGCCCACGCATCCAACGAACCGCGAGATCACTGATAGGGACGGACGCGCGTGGACCTGTTCGAGTACCAGGCGAGGGACCTCTTCGCCAAGCACGGTGTACCGGTGCTGGCCGGTGAAGTCATCGACACGCCTGAGGCAGCCCGCGAGGCGACCGAGCGTCTTGGCGGCAAGTCCGTCGTCAAGGCCCAGGTGAAGGTCGGTGGCCGCGGCAAGGCCGGCGGCGTCAAGCTCGCCGCCACCCCGGACGAGGCCGTCGCCCGCGCGACGGACATCCTCGGCATGGACATCAAGGGCCACACGGTCCACAAGGTGATGATCGCCGAGACCGCGCCCGAGATCGTCGAGGAGTACTACGTCTCGTACCTCCTCGACCGCACGAACCGCACCTTCCTCGCCATGGCGTCCGTCCAGGGCGGCGTGGAGATCGAGGTCGTCGCGGAGGAGAACCCCGACGCCCTCGCGAAGGTGCCGGTCGACGCCAACGAAGGCGTGTCGATCGAGAAGGCCCGCGAGATCGTCGCCCAGGCGAAGTTCCCGGCCGAGGTCGCCGACCAGGTGGCCGAGATCCTGGTGACGCTGTGGGACACCTTCATCAAGGAGGACGCCCTCCTCGTCGAGGTGAACCCGCTCGCCAAGGTCGCCTCCGGCAAGGTCATCGCCCTCGACGGCAAGGTGTCGCTGGACGAGAACGCCGAGTTCCGCCAGCCCGACCACGAGGCGCTGGTCGACCACGCGGCCGCCAACCCCCTCGAGGCCGCCGCCAAGGCCAAGAACCTCAACTACGTCAAGCTCGACGGTGAGGTCGGCATCATCGGCAACGGCGCGGGTCTCGTCATGAGCACCCTCGACGTCGTCGCGTACGCCGGTGAGAACCACGGTGGCGTCAAGCCCGCCAACTTCCTCGACATCGGCGGCGGCGCCTCCGCCGCGGTCATGGCGAACGGCCTGGAGATCATCCTCGGCGACCCGGACGTCAAGTCCGTCTTCGTCAACGTCTTCGGTGGCATCACCGCCTGTGACGAGGTCGCCAACGGCATCGTCCAAGCGCTCCAGCTGCTCGCCGACAAGGGCGAGGAAGTCACCAAGCCGCTCGTCGTGCGTCTGGACGGCAACAACGCCGAGCTGGGTCGCCAGATCCTGTCGGACGCCAACCACCCGCTGGTCCAGCGCGTGGACACCATGGACGGCGCGGCCGACAAGGCCGCCGAGCTCGCGGCTGCGAAGTAAGGGACGAGGGACTAAACAGCCATGGCTATCTTCCTCAACAAGGACAGCAAGGTCATCGTCCAGGGCATGACCGGTGCCACGGGCATGAAGCACACCAAGCTCATGCTCGCGGACGGGACGAACATCGTCGGTGGCGTGAACCCGCGCAAGGCGGGCACCTCCGTCGACATCGACGGCAACGAGATCCCCGTCTTCGGCACGGTCGCCGAGGCCATGGAGAAGACCGGCGCCAACGTGTCCGTCCTCTTCGTGCCGCCGGCCTTCGCCAAGGCCGCCGTCGTCGAGGCGATCGACGCGGAGATCCCCCTCGCGGTCGTCATCACCGAGGGCATCGCCGTCCACGACTCCGCCGCCTTCTGGGCGTACGCGAAGTCGAAGGGCAACAAGACCCGCATCATCGGCCCGAACTGCCCCGGTCTCATCACCCCGGGCCAGTCCAACGCCGGCATCATCCCGGGCGACATCACGAAGCCGGGCCGCATCGGCCTGGTCTCGAAGTCCGGCACGCTGACGTACCAGATGATGTACGAGCTCCGTGACATCGGCTTCTCCTCCGCCGTCGGCATCGGTGGCGACCCGGTCATCGGTACGACGCACATCGACGCGCTCGCCGCGTTCGAGGCCGACCCCGACACCGACCTGATCGTCATGATCGGCGAGATCGGCGGCGACGCCGAGGAGCGCGCGGCCGACTTCATCAAGGCCAACGTGACGAAGCCGGTCGTCGGCTACGTCGCCGGCTTCACCGCGCCCGAGGGCAAGACCATGGGCCACGCCGGCGCCATCGTCTCCGGCTCCTCCGGCACGGCCGCCGCGAAGAAGGAGGCCCTCGAGGCCGCGGGCGTCAAGGTCGGCAAGACGCCGACCGAGACGGCCAAGCTGGCGCGCGAGATCCTCGCCGGCTGAGTCCTCGCCCGACCGAACGCCGGTGGGCCCGCACCCTTTTCGGGGGTGCGGGCCCACCGGCGTTCCGTGTCACGGGCGTTCCGCGTTCCCGGCGTTCCGCGTCACGGACGTCAGCGGTTCTCCGGGATCAGTCGCTCCGGGCCGTTCATCTCCTGGGCCCTCAGCCGGGCGCGGAGCTTGACCTCCGCCGCGGAGAGCGGCCCGGGAGCGGCCCGGGGCGGCAGGCCGTGGATGGTCTCCGGCGGCGCGAGGGGGGCCTCGTAGTGGTCCGGGGCGGTGCCCAGCGTCAGGACGGTCACCCCGATCAGCAGGGCGGTGAAGGCGATGGCCGCCCGGGTCCACTGCTGGGCCCGGCGCTCGCCGTACCAGCGGACCGTGCGGGGCTTCGCGGCCCGCAGCTGCTCCGCGCTCGCGAGTTCGGCGAGCCGCCGGTGCAGATCCTCCGGCGACGTCAGCTCCGGCAGCCGCGCGGTGACGGCCTCGCGCGCGTGCAGCACCCGGTTGGCCGCCGCGGGCGTGCTCGCCTCCGTCTCGGCCGCGGTCTCCGGCAGCCCGAGCCCCACGCCGTCGTACAGCACCAGGGTGCGGCGGTACACCGGCGGCAGGTCGAGGAGCGTGTCGAGCAGGGCACGGTCGGCGGCGTCGGCGGGTGGTGCCTCCGGGTGACGGTAGCGGGGGCGCAGCCGGTGCCAGGGGGAGAGCGCGTACTCGTACGCCGTCGCGCGCACCCATCCGGCCGGGTCGGGGTCCACGGCCACCTCGGGCCAGCGGTACCAGGCCTGCTGGAACGCCCGTTCCACGGACTCGCGGGCCAGTTCGCGCCGCCCGGTCAGCAGATAGGCCTGTCGTACGAGGGCGGGGGCGCAGAACGAGTAGAGCGCGTCGAAGGCCTGAGCGGGCGTCAGCGACGGCTCCGAGAGCCCGGAGTCCTCGTTCCCGTCCCCGGCGAGCAGCTCCTCGGCGATCCGCGCCTCGACCCGGTTCCTCCCGGGCCGCTCCCCGACTCGAGAGGAAGGTTTCTTTCCCGTCCCCGTCCCCGTCCCCGCCCCTGCCCTCGTTCCCGTCCCCGCGCCCACCAGCTCGGGGGCGACGTCCTCCTGAGGGGTGTTCACCTCCGCCCGGGGGAGGGCCGGATCGGCCAGGAGCAGCCTCGTGTACGCCTCCCGCACAGGGCCGCGCGGGGCCGAGCGGCCGGCCTCCCACGAGCGCACCGTCGCCCGGCTGACGCCGAGCCGGGCGGCCATGTCGGCCTGTGTGAGCGACCGGTTCTCGCGTAGACGACGGCGCTCCTTGGGCGCCGGCAGCGGGGAGGCGGGGCCCTGTGTCAGGTCGGGTTCCACAGGTTGCCCCTTCGTACGAAGAAGTACATAACTGCATATTGAGCGACACATCCGGGGTTCGCCTGTTACGACGGGAAAGCGCGTGTCGTTGGGAGCATGAGGGTCGTGACCCAAATCACCGACCGCAGGCTCTCGTTGTCGCACCTGCTCACCCGGATGCGCGACCGATCACCCGGACTGGCCGCGAGCCTCCTGGGCGGCGCCTTCGCCGCAGGGCTCGGCCTCGCCTCGTTCGCCGTCCTCGTCATGGCGCTGTGGATCAGTTCGCCGTACCCGGACAGCGGGCCGGGCGGGGCGCTGCATGCCGCCGCCGCGCTCTGGCTGCTCGCCCACGGTGTGGAGCTGATCCGCACCGACACCCTGTCAGGCGTGCCGATGCCGGTGGGGGTGACGCCGCTTCTCCTGCTCGCCCTTCCCGTGTGGCTGCTGCACCGGGCCGCACGGGAGGCGGCCGACGTCACGTCGGAGTCGTCGCCGCGTACGGCGTGGGCCGGTGTCGTGGCCGGCTATCTTTCCGTCGGCTGGGCCGCCGCGCTGTACGCCTCGGGCGGCACGCTGCGCCCCTCCTGGGCCTGGGCGGCGATCTGTCTGCCGCTGCTCGCGGTGACGGCCGCGGGGGCGGGGGTCTGGACGGCGCACGGGCGCCCCTGGAGCCCGAGGCCACTCCGGGGGAGGCGGGCCGCGACGGTGCTTCCGCTCCCCGGCGGGCGCCGGACCGCGGGGCGTTCGACCGGAACGGCCGGAGGGCGTCCGCTCTCGTCCGTTCGCCGTCTCGTCGCCGCCGACGACCGGGTGCTCGGCGCCGCCGCACGGGCCGCCGCGGCCGGGGTCGCGGTCCTCGTCGGCGGCGGGGCCCTGCTCGTGGCGGCGTCGCTCGTGTGGCACGGGGACACCGCACGCGCCTCCTTCGTCCAGCTCACCGGGGTGTGGTCGGGCCGGTTCGCCGTACTGCTGCTGTGTCTGGTCCTGGTGCCGAACGCGGCCGTGTGGGGGGCGGCGTACGGGCTCGGGCCCGGGGTCGTCCTGAGCGCGGGTCATGTCGCCGGTCCGCTGGCCGCGCCGGGGACGCACACCGTGGCCGATCTGCTCCCCGCGTTTCCGCTGCTCGCGGCATTGCCGCGAGCGGGGTCCGGAGCACCGGCGGCCTGGCTGAGCGGGCTGGTGCCGCTGGCCGCCGCGGTGACGGTGGCGTGGTTCGCGGTGCGGGCGGGGGCCGCGCCGGAAACGGCGGGCCGGGAGGAGTCCTGGCCGCTCGGGCGGACGGTGGCCGTTGTCTCGATCGCCGCCGGAGGGTGCGGTGCCGCGCTCGGTGTGCTCGCCGGGCTGGCCGGGGGGCCGCTGGGGGTCCACGCCCTGAGCCATTTCGGTCCGGTGTGGTGGCAGGTGGGGCCCGTGGCGGCGGTGTGGACGGCGGTCGTCGGGATTCCCGTCGCGGTGGGCGCGGCCGAGTGGAGGAACCGGGGGCGCGCGGCGGTCAGGGGCGCGGGGGCTCGCCCGGACGCCCGCGGGACCGGGGTGACTCCACGGTCGCGGATGCGCGCCTGGACGCCGTGGCGCCGGGGCACCTCCTCGGTGCCGATGCCGGTCCCGCTCCAGGGGTCGCCGTCCACTGCCGGCTGGACCGGCCCCACGGTGCTGGAGTCCGTCGTCGAGAGCTTCGACCCGTACGAGGCCTACGACCCCGACGACTCCTACGACCCCTTCGAGCCGTACGACCTGCTGCCGGGGGAGGCCCCCGCGGGTGCCTGGTACGGGGACCTGTCGAGGGAGACCCGCTGGGAGGCGCTGAGGAAGGCGGGTGCTCCTCCCGGGTCCGAAGACCCGGAGGATCGGGAGCACCCGTCGGACGGGAAGGATCCCGAGGACCCGGAACACCAGGACGGTGCGGAGAACCGGGACGGCACGGAGCACCGGGAGATGTCCGAGAACCCCGACGGGCGGGGGCCGCGAACCGAGGGCGGCGCGGAGGGGCCGGGCCCGGACGCGCCGGGAAGCAGCTCGCCCCGCTGACCCGCACCGGCTCTCGCGGGCCTGGGTGAGGTCCTGCGGGTCCCGGCGGGCCCCGCAGGTTCCTCCGGGGTTCCGGCCGGCGCGTGTGCGTCGGATGCGCGCCTGCCCGGCCTGAACATCCCCGTGACCTCTCCGGGCCGCGGGGAGTCCGCCGGAGCCGCCGGGGAGCCCGCCGGAACCGGACCGGTCTTCTGCCCCGCGCCCCGGGACCGGTTGCGGCCCGCAGGTCAGGGGCGGGCGGGGACCGGTGGGCGCGCACGGTCCGGCGGGACTCCGGGCAGGAGCCCACGGTGGACCGGTCTCCTGCCCGGTGACGGTCCCCGGGCAGGAGGAGGGGCGTCAGTCGTGGGTGCCCAGCAGTCCGCGCAGATCCTTCGGAAGAAGGTCGTTGCAGGACTTCTTCGCGGCGTTCGTCAGGGCGTCGTTCGTGCAGGAGTAGTAGTCGCTGTAGACGAGGTGGGCGGTGAAGACTCCCGCGACCAGCACGATGGCCAGCGACGCGGTGATGATGCCGCTCACCGCGGCCGTCATCTGCGGGCGGATGTTCGGATCGGGCGCCGGGGCGTCCGGGTCCGGCGTGCGCGACCTGGAACGGAGCGCGCTGCCGCCCCAGTACAGGGCGAGCGCGCCCAGCAGCAGGGCCACGTACGGCCAGCCGAAGAGGACGAAGAAGAACGCCCACATGCCCGAGAGCAGTGCGTAACGGGCGCGGCGCTGGGCCGGGTCCGTGGGGTCCCAGCGCATGCCCCCGCCGGGCGTGCCGCCGGGGCCCTCGGGGCCGCCCTGTCCCTGCGGCGCGCGCGGCCGGTCGCCGAAGCCGCCGCCGCTGGAGGGACCGGGCTGCCGGTCGCTCCACTGGCTGCCCCAGGGGGAGTGCCCCGGGCCCTGCTGTCCGTCCCCGCCGTTCTCGCCGGAGCCCTGACCGGGCCGGCGCGGCTGCCAGGGCCGGTCGGGTGTCCCCTCCGGCGGCGGCGCGAACGGGTTGTCGTCCTGGCCGGAGGAGGACGGGCCGGTCGGGGGAGTGCCGGGCGCGTCGGGTCCGTGCCCGTCCGAGCCGCTCGTGCCCGCCGAGCCGCCGTTCCCGTCCGCGGAGCCGGGCCCGCCGGTGGAGCCGTCCCCGCCCGGCCTCGGCGGGGTGGACGAAGGGCGCCGCTCGCGCAGCAGGAGCGGAGGGAGTCGGAGACTGCGGTCCGGCATCAGGTGAGCGTCTTCCCCTTGGTGGTTCTGGCAGGCGGCGTGTCCACACGGCTTCGCACTCCGGACTCGCGTCCCGAGTTTCGTACCCCCGGGTACGCGCTCCGGATGTCTCCGGGGCCCGTGCCGCAGGCGGTGCCGGGATCACGCCCCGGACATTCGTTCTCGTCCCAGGTCAACGTCCCGCGCGCACAGGGCGTTCCCCGTGCCGGAGGTGTTCCCGGGTGGATCCTCCCCAGACGCTACCTTCCGGCCTCGCCCCCGTCCCGTGGGGGCCGCCCGGTGTGCCGGTATCGTTGCTGACGGTCGGCCGCTTCGTAGACTTCCCCGTATCCCGGGGCGCGAAGCATTCGTACGACCGTACAAACGCTCCCCCGAGAAAGGGCCCCCTCGTGGCCAAGACCAAGCGCCTCGTCGTGCTGGTCTCCGGATCAGGTACGAATCTGCAGGCCCTGCTCGACGCCGTCGCGGAGGCGGGCCCGGCGGCCTACGGTGCCGAGATCGTGGCCGTCGGTGCCGACCGGGACGGCATCGAGGGGCTCGCGCGGGCCGAGCGTGCCGGGCTCCCGACCTTCGTGTGCAAGGTCAAGGACCACGGCAGCCGGGACGAGTGGGACCAGGCGCTCGCCGAGGCGACCGCCGCGTACGAGCCCGACCTCGTCGTGTCCGCCGGGTTCATGAAGATCGTGGGGAAGGAATTCCTCGCCCGGTTCGGCGGACGGTTCGTCAACACCCATCCCGCGCTGCTGCCCAGTTTTCCCGGCGCCCACGGCGTCCGTGACGCGCTCGCGTACGGAGCCCGGGTCACCGGCTGCACCGTCCACTTCGTCGACGACGGCGTCGACACCGGACCGATCATCGCCCAGGGCGTGGTCGAGGTCCGCAACGAGGACGACGAGAGCGCTCTGCACGAGCGCATCAAGGAAGTCGAGCGAAGGCTGCTCGTCGATGTCGTGGGGCGGCTCGCCCGCAACGGCTATCGCATTGAGGGACGAAAGGTAGTTATCCAGTGACCGCCGACAGCACAGTCACGGCCGAGAGCACCGAGGGCACCAAGCGGGTCATCCGGCGCGCGCTCGTCAGCGTGTACGACAAGACCGGACTCGAGGAGCTGGCCCGCGGGCTGCACGCGGCCGGTGTCGAGCTCGTCTCCACCGGCTCCACCGCCGCGAAGATCGCCGCGGCCGGCGTGCCCGTCACCAAGGTGGAGGAGCTGACCGGCTTCCCCGAGTGCCTGGACGGCCGCGTCAAGACCCTGCACCCCAAGGTCCACGCCGGGATCCTCGCCGACCTGCGCCTGGAGAGCCACCGCCAGCAGCTCGCCGAGCTCGGCGTCGAGCCGTTCGACCTCGTCGTCGTCAACCTCTACCCGTTCAAGGAGACCGTCGCGTCCGGGGCCACCCCCGACGAGTGCGTCGAGCAGATCGACATCGGCGGCCCCTCGATGGTCCGCGCGGCGGCCAAGAACCACCCCTCCGTCGCCGTCGTCACCAGCCCCGACCGCTACGGCGACGTCCTCGCCGCCGTCCAGGGCGGCGGCTTTGACCTGCGCACCCGCAAGCGGCTCGCCGCCGAGGCCTTCCAGCACACGGCCGCGTACGACGTCGCCGTCGCCTCCTGGTTCGCCTCCGACTACGCGCCGGTCGACGCTGCGGCGGACAGCGGCTCCGCCGCGGGGCAGTTCCCCGACTTCCTCGGTGCCACCTGGCAGCGCGCGCACACCCTGCGCTACGGCGAGAACCCGCACCAGCCCGCCGCCCTCTACACCTCCGGCACGGGCGGCCTCGCCGAGGCCGAGCAGCTGCACGGCAAGGAGATGTCGTACAACAACTACACGGACACGGACGCCGCGCGCCGTGCCGCGTACGACCACGAGGACCCCTGCGTCGCGATCATCAAGCACGCCAACCCGTGCGGGATCGCCGTCGCGTCGAACGTCGCCGAGGCGCACCGCAAGGCGCACGCCTGTGACCCGCTGTCCGCGTTCGGCGGTGTGATCGCGGTCAACCGCCCGGTCACCAAGGAGATGGCCGAGCAGGTCGCGGAGATCTTCACCGAGGTCATCGTCGCGCCGGAGTACGAGGACGGCGCCCTCGAGGCCCTCACCAAGAAGAAGAACATCCGCGTGCTGCGGGCCCACAGGGCTCCGGCCGACCCGGTCGAGATCAAGCCCGTCGACGGCGGCGCGCTGCTCCAGGTCACCGACCGGCTCCAGGCCGCCGGCGACAACCCGGCGAGCTGGACGCTGGCGACCGGTGACGCCCTGAGCGAGGGCGAGCTCGACGAGCTGGCCTTCGCCTGGCGTGCCTGCCGCGCGGTGAAGTCCAACGCGATCCTGCTCGCCAAGGACGGCGCCTCGGTCGGCGTCGGCATGGGCCAGGTCAACCGTGTCGACTCCGCGAAGCTCGCGGTCGAGCGGGCCGGCGCCGAGCGCGCCCGCGGCTCCTACGCCGCCTCGGACGCGTTCTTCCCGTTCCCCGACGGCCTGGAGATCCTCGCCGACGCGGGCGTCAAGGCCGTGGTCCAGCCCGGCGGCTCGGTCCGCGACGAGCTGGTCGTGGAGGCCGCGAAGAAGGCGGGCATCACGATGTACTTCACCGGGACGCGGCACTTCTTCCACTGATCCGGTACGAAACGCGAGGGCCGTGTCCCCCCTTCACGGGGTGGGACACGGCCCTCGGCGTGTACGGACCCTCAGTAGCGGGGGCGGTTGAACCAGGCCGTGCCGCTCGGCACGACCGGGGCAGCCGTGATGATGGCCGCGAACACCACCCAGATCAGGGGGAAGAGGATGGCGGAGGCCAGGCCGGAGTCGAGGCCCGCGAAGAGCGCGAGCAGGCCGACGATCCCGCCCAGCGCGCCGTAGATGACGGTGGTGATGCGGACGCCCTGGCCGCCCTTGCTGAACTTCACGCCCAGGGTGATCGACAGGACCGCCAGGCCCGTCGCGATCAGGGCGAGCAGCACGATGAGGCCCGACGCGGCGCCGGCGCCGTCACTGAACGTGTTGAACGGGTCGTCGGACGACGTGCTGTAGCGGTCCGCCGCGTCCCCGACGTCGCTGACGAAGGCGGCGACGTAGAACCAGGCGAGCGCTCCCAGGATCTGGACCGCGGAGATGATGAACAGGAAGACGCGGGCCGTCATCAGCAGGCCGGGCATGCTCTGCGGCATCATGTTGCCGCCCGGGTAGCCGGGGTACGCGGGCTGCTGCGGGTAGCCGTAACCCTGTGGGGGCACGCTCGGCGGGGCCTGCGGGTACCCGTAGACGGGAGCGGCCGGCGGTGCGGCGGGAGGCTGCTGCGGCGGGGGGCCGTAGGGGTTGTTCGGGTCGCCGAAACTCATGGCGGGTTTCCTCCGTTGCCTGGTGCGGGGACTACGCGCGGCACGGTTCGGAGGAATTTCTACAGAGCGGTCCGTCCCCCCGGTACTGCCCGCGACACTGTGTGTGCTCATCGTTCTTTAGCAGTCTCTTACTTGTCCAGCGCGATTCCGTATGTGTTGTCCAAGTGCAATGAGTGATCATGGCCGGATACGGGTGAATCGGGCGTTTGGCGGCCTCCGGGAGGTGGCTGGAAGGCCGTTACGGAGCCGGTGCGGACCCGGATTGGAACCTGGGCCGCGTCATCCGGGAGGATGGGGGGCATGACCGCCCAGATTCTCGATGGCAAGGCCACCGCAGCCGCGATCAAGTCCGACCTGACCGTCCGCGTGGCGGCCCTGAAGGAAAAGGGCGTCACGCCCGGCCTCGGGACGGTCCTGGTCGGGGACGACCCCGGAAGCCAGAAGTACGTCGCGGGCAAGCACCGCGACTGCGCCCAGGTCGGCATCGCCTCCATCCAGCGCGAACTGCCCGCGACCGCCACCCAGGAGGAGATCGAGGCGGTGGTCCGCGAACTGAACGAGGACCCCGCCTGCACCGGCTACATCGTCCAGCTGCCGCTCCCCAAGGGCATCGACGAGAACCGCATCCTGGAACTGATGGACCCGGACAAGGACGCGGACGGCCTGCACCCGATGAACCTCGGGCGTCTCGTCCTCAACGAGCCCGCCCCGCTGCCCTGCACCCCGAACGGTGTCCTCACGCTCCTGCGCCGCTACGGAGTGGAGATCAAGGGTGCCGAGGTCGTGGTCGTCGGCCGCGGCGTGACCATCGGGCGTCCGATGCCGCTGCTGCTGACACGGCGCAGCGAGAACGCCACGGTCACCCAGTGCCACACCGGTACCCGTGACCTCTCCGCGCACCTCAAGCGCGCCGACATCATCATCGCCGCCGCCGGTTCCGCGCACCTCATCAGGGCCGAGGACGTGAAGCCGGGCGCCGCCGTCCTCGACGTCGGTGTCTCGCGCAGCGCCGAGGGCAAGATCGTCGGCGACGTCCACCCGGACGTCGCCGAGGTCGCCGCCTGGATCTCCCCGAACCCGGGGGGTGTCGGCCCGATGACCCGTGCCCAGCTGCTCGTCAACGTGGTGGAAGCGGCGGAGCGCAGTGTCGGCTGACGGCAACACCCACGAGTCCGGGGCCGGCGCGGCGCGCGGCGGCGCCGAGTCGGCCGTGCGGGAGGCGGAGAGCGCGCTGCGCGACGCCGTCACCGGGGCCGAGGCGGAGCCCGAGGACCGGGCCGAGGGCCGGAGCGAGGGCCAGGCTGGTGCTGGTGCCGAGGCCGAGGTCGAAGCTGCGGTCGGGGCTGAGGTCGCGTCCGAGGCCGAGGCTGCGGTCGCGTCCGGGTCCAGGGCGAGGGCTGGGGCAGGGGGCGCGTCCGGGGCCGAGGGTGATCGGGTGGAGGAGGAGACCGTCCGGGACGCGATCAGCGCCCCCGACTCCCAGGGGAAGCCGCGGCGCACCACGCGGCGCTTCCCGCTGTTCACGCGTGACACGGCACGGCCCGAGGGCGGCGGCCGGGCGGCGTCCGGGGACGCCCCGGCGCCCGCGCGTCAGTGGCCCATCCTCGCGGTGCTGTCCACCGTCGCGCTCGGCCTGCTGCTCACCGCGCTCGACGTGTTCCGCGTCGGCACGATCCTGATCGGCGCCGCGCTGCTCGGGGGTGCCGTGATGCGATGGATGCTGCCCAGCGTCGGCATGCTCGCGGTCCGCTCCCGCTTCACGGACATGCTCACCTACACCGTCCTGGGCGGCGCCATCGTGGTGCTCGCGCTGATGGCCCAGCCCGGCCCGTTGCTGGAGATCCCGTTCCTCGACGACACCTTGCACTTCACGGTCCGCTGAACCGCGGACGGCGTGCGTGCCGGCAGGCCTGAGCGTGCCGGGGCCCGTCCTCTCCTTCGGGGAGGGCGGGCCCCGTCGTTCTCCGGGTCCGGGAACGACGGCGGCCCGTCCTCTCCCCCGAGTCAAGGACGGACCGCGGTCGGGCGAGTGTTCCGCCCGGGGTCAACCCTTGTGCACGAGAACGGCCTGTTCAACAGCCCGCGGTCCGCTGTGGCACGGAAGTGACCATTCCGGCACGGTGTGCGCGCCGTGTGACGGGAACCGCCCCAACTCCGGCCTCCCGGGCGGTCGTTGCCGTTCCCGTCCGCTCACCCCTCGCCCTTCGCCCCTGCCCTCCCGTGCGGGCCGGTGGAACACTGGACCACGGACCGGCGGGCGTACGGCGGCAGTTGGGCCCGTACCGGGGGAAAAGTGGGGGAGAGAATGCCTCGTTGGAAGGCTCTGCCGGATGAACTCGATCCGCAGGTCGCGGAGTTCGTCGGGCAGGTGCGACTGCTCGTCGACCGGAGCGGGTTGGGTGTCGCGGGCGTCGCCGACCGCACGGGTTACAGCAGGACGTCCTGGGAGCGGTACCTGAACGGCGGGCTGCTCGCGCCCAAGGGGGCGGTCGTCGCGCTCGCCGAGGTCACCGGGACCAGTCCCGTCCATCTGGCGACGATGTGGGAGCTGGCCGAGCGTGCCTGGAGCCGTTCGGAGATGCGCCACGACACGACGATGGAGGCTCTGCGCATAGCCCGGTCGAGGGCCGTGCCGGGGGGCGTGGAGGCGGGGGGTTCCGTCGCCGGTCCGGTGGGGTCGGCCCGTGCGGCCGGGATGCCGGAGCCCCAGGACGCGCGGCCCGTCGGTGCCGGCCCGAAGGGGGACGCCGCGCTGAGGACGCGCCGACTGAGGACGCGCCGGCTGACGACGGTCGTCGCCGGTGTCGTGGTGGTGTCGGCCCTCGTCGTCGCCGCCGTCCAGCTCACCCGGGGCGGGGAGAAGAAGGGCGCGGGCGGTACGCCCAGGACACCGGCGGCCTCCGCGCGTGCCCGGCCCGATCTGCCGCCGGGGGTGAAGTGCGCCGGGGCCTCGTGCGTCGGGAAGGACCCCGAGAGCATGGGGTGCGCCGGTCGCCTGGCCGGGACGACGACCAGCGTGACGGTGGGGACCGCGCTGGTGGAGGTGCGGTACAGCAAGACGTGCGGGGTCGCCTGGGCCCGGGTCACGCGGGCGGCGGTGGGTGACCGGGTCGAGGTGTCGTCGGGCGGTGCGGCGAAGCAGACGGCTGTGGTCGGTACGGATGTGGATACGTACACGCCGATGGTGGCGGTGAAGGACGTTGGTTCCGTGAGGGCTTGCCTGGGGTTGCAGTCGGGGCAGCGGGTGTGCACCTCGTAGTGGGGGCGTCGGCGCGGTGTTCGCGCTTCGGGTGCGGGGCAGGGCGGGGCCGTTCGTCGGGTGCGGTGCGGTGCGGTGGGTGGGTCGGGGCCGTGCCGGTACATCCGCCCGCATCCGGACGGATCCCACCGGGGTTTCGAAGTGGGCGTGGGTTCCGATCCGTCCGGCCTGCGGGCATCTGATGTACCGGCACGGCCCCTTCCGTGCGCGGCCGACTGCGGGTGCGTCGTGGCTTGCGTGAGTTTCAGTCCCTCCGGCGTTCGAGGAGCGGGGTCCGGGGCGGAGCCCCAGGGGTGATGGGGGTCCCCCCTGGTCGAGCGAAGCCGAGACCTTGGGGGCGGGCAGGGGCGGAGGGGGTGAAAGGAGTTCGGGGGCCGGAGAAAACTTCCGGTTCGGGGGATTGAGGTGGTTCCGAGGGGGCAGGCGGTCCGTACCCCCATGGGATCCGGTGCCGTCGGGAAGGGGGGAGATCCCTTCCCGGAGTCCCTGGTAACCCCTTTGGCGGTCGCCGAGTTCACCCTCTCCCGGGCCCGGCGACCGCCTGTCCCGGGGGTGCACGGGGGTATCTGTGGGGTGGGCCACACGGACCCTGACGTCCGGCGTCCCGGATGCGCGATAGCCTGGCGGCGGATCTCTCTTGACGCCGAGAGATCGATCATCGGAACCTTTGATCGATCATTGCGGTGGTTGCAGGGGACGATCCTGCACCCGGGGCAGGGACGCCCCACCGCCAGCTGTCATACGGAGAACGCCATGACTCGCACTCCCGTGAACGTCACCGTCACCGGCGCGGCCGGCCAGATCGGTTACGCCCTGCTCTTCCGCATCGCCTCCGGCCAGTTGCTCGGCGCGGACGTGCCGGTCAAGCTGCGCCTGCTGGAGATCACGCCGGCGCTGAAGGCCGCCGAGGGCACCGCCATGGAGCTCGACGACTGCGCCTTCCCGCTTCTTCAGGGCATCGACATCACGGACGACCCGAACGTCGCCTTCGACGGCACCAACGTCGGTCTGCTCGTCGGCGCCCGCCCCCGCACCAAGGGCATGGAGCGCGGTGACCTGCTCTCCGCCAACGGCGGCATCTTCAAGCCGCAGGGCAAGGCCATCAACGACAACGCCGCGGACGACGTCAAGATCCTGGTCGTCGGCAACCCGGCGAACACCAATGCGCTGATCGCCCAGGCCGCCGCTCCGGACGTACCCGCCGAGCGCTTCACCGCCATGACCCGTCTGGACCACAACCGCGCGCTGACCCAGCTCGCGAAGAAGACGGGCACCACGGTCGCCGACATCAAGCGGCTGACCATCTGGGGCAACCACTCCGCCACCCAGTACCCCGACATCTTCCACGCCTCGGTCGCCGGCAAGAACGCCGCCGAGGTCGTGAACGACGAGAAGTGGCTGGCCGAGGACTTCATCCCGACCGTCGCCAAGCGCGGTGCGGCGATCATCGAGGCCCGTGGCGCGTCCTCCGCCGCCTCGGCCGCCAACGCCGCCATCGACCACGTCTACACGTGGGTCAACGGCACCGCCGAGGGTGACTGGACCTCCATGGGTATCCCGTCGGACGGTTCGTACGGTGTGCCGGAGGGTCTCATCTCCTCCTTCCCCGTCACCACGAAGGACGGCCGGTACGAGATCGTCCAGGGCCTGGACATCAACGAGTTCTCCCGCACCCGCATCGACGCCTCCGTCAAGGAGCTCGAGGAGGAGCGCGAGGCGGTCCGCGCCCTCGGCCTGATCTGATCCGACGCCAACCGGGCTGAACTGGAGCGGGGTTCGTCCAGATCGGTCCGGCGGCGTTCGTTCCGCCGCAGTGCTTGCGATGCCCGGGTGGTTGTCACCACCCGGGCATCGGTGTGTTCGGGGACGTTGGGCGTACGGAAAGTACGTAGTGAACGTATGTGCTTTGTCGCCATAAAAAGGCGTGCTGATGGCGTAATCCTTACTATCGTCGTTACGTACGGTCCGCCGGGGGGCACAGGCGCGGCAGAGGTTCGGCGGGAAACGTGCCGAGATCGGGCCGTCGGGTGGGGCCGACGGGGAGCGGGGGCGACGGATGGCGCAGCGATGGGACGCGGACCGTCGGCAGTGGGTCGACGACGGAACGGGCCTGCCGGACGGTGGAGTTCAGGACGGTGTGGACGCCGGCGGGGCGCCGCCGACCGGGGAGCAGTGGTGGGCGGCGGCCACGCAGGCGGGGCCGCTGCGGCCTGATGCCCCTCCGCCGGTGGGCTCCGTGCCGCCTCAGCCGCCGCCCCAGCAGCAGTGGGCCCAGTCCCAGCAGCAGGCCCAGGCCGCCTGGTCGCATCAGCAGTCGCAGCCGCCCACATGGCCCGGCGGTGTCGTGCCGCCCGGGGGCGGTGGCAGACCGCCGGGTTCCGGTGACGCGCGGCGGCTGCTCCTGGTGATCGTGGCCGTGGCCGTCCTGGCGGGCGGTGTGGGCGGCGGACTGTGGGCGGTCACCCGGGGCGACTCGGCGCGGCATCCGCAGGCGCACACGTCCGGTCCCTCGGCCACCGTCACGACGACACAGCCCGGTGTCACCCCGGACACCTCGAACGCCTCCGGCGGCGACGGCGTGTACACCGCTCCGGCGGTGACGACCGCCCCGGCGCCGGCTCCGGGATACAGCCGCTCGGTCGATCCGGTCGGCTACACCGTGGACGTGCCGGCCGGCTGGGCGCGTCAGGAGAAGCAGGGCAAGCTGGCGCCCGTCGTCACGTACACCGCACCCGACGGCGTCCGCAGCCTCCTGGTGTTCGAGATCAAGGAGGACTCCGTGTCGGAGTCCTCGGCGCAGGCCCAGTCCATCGCGGAGGGGGCCCGGGGCTACCAGTACCTGGACCGGCGCAGCGGCACCGACTGGACGGAGTTCAGCTACCGCTACGACAGCAAGGAGACCGGGCCCACCCAGAACATCGACCACCGTTTCCAGGCCGCCGACGGTACGCCGTACGCCATCGTCGCCGGCAGCCCGCCGGGCACGGACATGACCCAACAGCTCGCGACGGCCGTGAACTCCTTCTGCCCGAGCGGGTACGCCTGCGCGAACCCCACCTGACGCACGCTCAACGGGCGGGCGGCTCCTGCGCGTCGACGGGCAGCCGCTTCTCGAACCAGTGCGCCGCGTACACGTTGTCGTCGTACCGCGCGGTCTCCGTGTAGCCGCACGCCCGGTACATCTCCTGGGCCTCGGTGAGCACGGCGTGCGTGTCGAGTCGTACGACGGTGAACCCGCGCTCCGCGGCCCGCTGTTCGAGGCCGTCGAGGATGCGGCGTCCGAGACCGAGCCGGCGGGCCCCGGGATCCACCCACACATGGCGGATCTCGCCCTCCCGGGGGCCGAGGCGGCGCAGCGCTCCGCAGCCCACGGGGCGGCCCTCCTCGTAGGCGACGAGGAAGGCGCCCGCGTCGCCCGACACCTCGTGCGGCCGGACGAGGGCGGCGGGGTCGAAGCCCTCGGGGAACCGTTCGTCGATGTCGGCCGCGTACGCGGCGAGGCAGGCGCGGGCGTCGGGAGAGGCGCCGTCGACCGTCCCGACGGTGATCGCGGCGAGCCGGAGCAGCCGGTGTGCCGTGTCCAGGGCGGCGGTGAGTTCGGCCCGCCGGTGCGCGTCGAGGCCGCTGAGCAGTCCCTCGGCGAGTGCGTCGGCCAGCCGGTTCTGCTCCTTGATCTCGGCCTGCCCGGCGGCCGTGAGACCGGCGACCCGCAGTCTGCTGTCCCCGGGATGGACGCTCACCCGGACGAGGCCCTGAGTCTCCAGGGCTCGCACCATCCGGCTCAGGTACCCGGCGTCCAGGCCGAGCCGGGCCCGCAGTTCGCGCAGGGAGGCCCCCGCCGTTCCGATCTCGAACAGCAGCCGGGCCTCGCCGAGCGGGCGGTCCTGGCCGAGGTAGTGGTCGTCGAGGGCTCCGATGCGCCGCGTGAAGTAGCGGTTGAACCGCCGCAGCGCCGTCACCTGGTCCGTGGTCGCCGAGTCCGCTGACACTGGCCCCATCTTCTTTCGGCTCTCCGCCCGGCAAGCATCTCGTCCTTTGACTTTAGTCAAAGGAAAATCGGCTGTCCATCACTGCCGGGTGTCCGTTCTCGGTGTTTTTCATGGGATTTTTCAGTGACCCGGCGCACTTCGGGTACGGGATCGCGCATGCGGCCGGGGTCGAGGGGCAGGCGCTCACAGCTCACGGGGGCGACGCCCGCGTGACACAGGGGGATCGAACAGGAACGGAAGGCAACACCGACCATGGCCGGACAGCAGGAAGAACAGACCATCCACGTGGGCGGCGAGTGGCGCGCGGCGCTCTCCGGTGCGACGCGCGAGATCCTCGACCCCGCCGACGCCGAGCCGTTCGCCGTGGTCGCGGAGGGGGACGAGAAGGACGCGGACCTCGCGGTCGCCGCCGCCCGCCGCGCCTTCGACGAGGGCACCTGGCCGCACACCCCCGTCGCCGGACGCGCCGCCCTGCTGCGCCGCGTGGCCGGCCTGCTCGTCCGTGACCGCGAGGAGCTCGGGCTGCTGGAGAGCCGTGACGCCGGCAAGACACTGGAGGAGGGGCGCGTCGACATCGACTGCGTCGCCGACGCCTTCCGTTACTTCGCCGACCTCGTGGTGGGGGAGGGCGGCGGGCGGGTCGTGGACGCCGGTTCGGCCGACGTCCACAGCGTCGTCGTGCATGAGCCCGTCGGTGTCTGCGCGCTGATCACCCCCTGGAACTATCCGCTGCTGCAGGCCAGTTGGAAGATCGCTCCGGCTCTCGCCGCCGGCAACACCTTCGTGGTCAAGCCGAGCGAGATCACCCCGCTGACGACCGTCGCCCTGCTCCGGCTGCTGGCCGAGGCGGGCCTGCCCGACGGTGTCGCGGGTCTCGTCACCGGCCCCGGGCACACCGTCGGCGCCCGCCTCGCCGAGCACCCCGACGTCGACCTCGTCTCCTTCACCGGAG
Organism: Streptomyces sp. NPDC021080; assembly: GCF_044333225.1. Classification (NCBI taxonomy): domain Bacteria; kingdom Bacillati; phylum Actinomycetota; class Actinomycetes; order Kitasatosporales; family Streptomycetaceae; genus Streptomyces; species Streptomyces sp. NPDC021080. The sequence goes on from NZ_JBIRQM010000012.1 coordinate 226,536, forward strand.
GCCTTGCCAGCGGTACGAAGGTGGCGCGCGCCGCCGCCGACACGGTCAAGAAGGTCGCGCTCGAACTCGGCGGCAAGAACCCCAACATCGTCTTCGCCGACGCCTGCGCCACCGAGGAGGGCTTCGACACCGCCGTGGACCAGGCCCTCAACGCCGCCTTCATCCACAGCGGTCAGGTGTGCTCCGCCGGTTCGCGGCTCATCGTCGAGGAGCCGGTGCGCGAGCGGTTCGTCGCCGAACTCGCCCGCAGGGCAGGTGCGATCCGGCTCGGGCGCGGCACCGAGGACGGCGTCGAGTGCGGCCCGCTCGTCTCCGGGCAGCAGCGCGCCAAGACCGAGGAGTACGTCGCCTCCGCGCTGGCCGAGGGCGCGGTCCTGCGGGCCGGCGGCAGGCGGCCCGAGCCGTCCGAAGTCCGGCCCGCCACCGGGTACTTCTACGAGCCGACCGTGCTCGACCGGTGCCACCGCGGGATGCGGGTCGTCCGCGAGGAGGTCTTCGGGCCCGTCCTGACCGTGGAGACGTTCAGCACCGAGAGCGAGGCCGTCGCGCTCGCCAACGACACCGAGTACGGGCTCGCGGGCGCCGTGTGGACCGCCGACGCGGGCCGCGCCCGCCGGGTCGCGGGGCGGCTGCGCCACGGCACCGTCTGGATCAACGACTTCCACCCCTATCTCCCGCAGGCGGAATGGGGCGGCTTCGGCCGCAGCGGCACCGGGCGCGAACTCGGCCCCTCCGGGCTCGCCGAGTACCGCGAGACCAAGCACATCTACCAGAACCTCGCGCCGGCGCCGGTCCGCTGGTTCGCCGGCTGACTCCGGCACCCGGCAAGTACCCCACCTTTCAAGGCCTTTTGGAGCACTCCCTTCATGTCCCAGCACGAGAAAACGTACGACTACGTCGTCATCGGCGGCGGCACGGCGGGCTCCGTGATCGCGTCCCGCCTCACCGAGAACCCGGATGTCAGCGTCGCCGTCATCGAGGGCGGCCCCAGCGACGTGGGGCGCGAGGACGTCCTCACCCTGCGCCGCTGGACGGACCTGCTCGGCGGGGAGCTCGACTACGACTACCCGACCACCGAGCAGCCGCGCGGCAACTCGCACATCCGCCACAGCCGTGCCCGGGTGCTCGGCGGCTGTTCGTCGCACAACACGCTGATCGCGTTCAAGCCGCTGCCGTCCGACTGGGACGAGTGGGAGGCGTCCGGCGCCAAGGGCTGGGGCGCGGTGTCGATGGAGGCGTACTACGCGCGGCTCCTGAACAACATCGTCCCCGTCGACGAGAACGACCGGAACGCCGTCGCGAGGGACTTCGTGGCCGCCGCCCGCACCGCCCTCGACGTGCCGCTGGTGGAGGGCTTCAACCGGCAGCCGTTCACCGAGGGCGCCGGCTTCTTCGACCTCGCCTACCACCCGGAGGACAACAAGAGGTCGAGCGCCTCGGTGGCGTACCTGCACCCCGTGATGGACGCGCGGCCCAATCTGACGCTTCTGCTGGAGACCTGGGCGTACAGGCTGGAACTCGAGGGGAAGCGCGTCACCGGCGTGCACGTCCGCACGAAGGACGACGAGGAGGTGCTCGTCCGCGCGCGCCACGAGGTCCTGTTGTGCGCGGGCGCCGTCGACTCGCCCCGTCTGCTGCTGCACTCCGGCATCGGGCCCGCCGGTGACCTGGAGGAGCTGGACATCCCCGTCGTCCACGATCTGCCGGGCGTCGGCGAGAACCTGCTCGACCACCCCGAGTCGGTGATCGTCTGGGAGACGCACGGGCCGATCCCGGAGAACTCCGCGATGGACTCCGACGCGGGCCTGTTCGTGCGCCGCGATCCCGAACAGCCGGGCCCCGACCTGATGTTCCACTTCTACCAGATCCCCTTCACGGACAATCCGGAGCGCATCGGCTACGAACGTCCCGCGCACGGCGTCTCGATGACCCCCAACATCCCCAAACCGCGCAGCCGCGGCCGTCTTTACCTCACCAGTGCCGACCCGGACGTCAAACCCGCCCTCGACTTCCGGTACTTCACGGACGAGGAGGACTACGACGGCCGCACGCTCGTCGACGGCATCAGGATCGCCAGGGAGATCGCCGCGGCCGAACCGCTCGCCGGCTGGCTCAGGCGCGAGGTGTGCCCCGGGCCCGACGTCACCGGTGACGAGGAGCTGAGCGCGTACGCACGCCAGGTCGCGCACACCGTGTACCACCCGGCGGGCACCTGCCGCATCGGCGGGCTCCTGGACGAACGCGCCGTGGTGGACCCCGAGTTGCGGGTCCACGGCCTCGACGGCATCCGGATCGCCGACGCCTCCGTCTTCCCGGCCATGCCCGCCGTGAACCCGATGGTCGCGGTGCTCATGGTCGGCGAGAAGGCCGCCGACCTGATCGGGGGTGACGCGCGATGAACACGCCCACCGACAGCACCCGGAACACCACGCCCGACCACGCCGGGAGCGTCACGTCCACCGGCGCCGGGAGCGCCACGCCCCCCGCCGGCCCCGTCTTCTCCGTACGCGGCCTGTGGAAGGTGTTCGGTCCGAAGGCCGACCGGGTCCCCGGCGACCCGGAACTCGCCTCCCTGGACGCCGCCGGGCTGCGTGAGGCGACCGGCTGCACCGCCGCCGTCCGCGACGTCGGCTTCGATGTGCACAAGGGCGAGGTCTTCGTCGTCATGGGCCTGTCCGGCTCGGGCAAGTCCACCCTCGTGCGCTGCCTGACCCGGCTGATCGAACCCACCTCGGGCAGCATCGCGATCGACGGCGAGGACGTCCTCGCGATGGACAAGGGCCGGCTGCGCGAACTGCGCCGCCACCGCGCCGCCATGGTCTTCCAGCACTTCGGCCTGCTGCCGCACCGCACGGTCCTCGACAACGTCGCCTACGGCCTGGAGATCCAGGGCGTCCCGCGCGAGGAACGCCGGGCGAGGGCCGCCGAGGTCGTCGCCAAGGTCGGCCTCGAAGGCATGGAGCAGCGCCGGCCGGCCGAGCTGTCCGGCGGTCAGCAGCAGCGCGTCGGGCTGGCCCGGGCGCTCGCCGTCGACCCCGAGGTCCTGCTCTTCGACGAGCCGTTCAGCGCGCTCGACCCGATGATCCGGCGTGACATGCAGGACGAGGTCGTCCGGCTGCACCGGGAGGAGGGCCGCACGATGGTCTTCATCACCCACGACCTGACCGAGGCCCTGCGCCTCGGCGACCGCATCGCCCTGATGCGCGACGGCCGGATCGTCCAGCTCGGCACCCCGGAGGAGATCGTCGGCTACCCGGCCGACGCCTACGTCCGCGAGTTCGTCCGGGACGTGCCCCGCGAACAGGTCATGACCGTCCGCACGGCCATGCGGGCCGGGGACTGCGGCGGACCGGACCACCCTGGCGCGCTCGCCCCCGACACCGTGGTCGCCGACGCGATCAAGGCCGTCGCCCGCACCGGCCGGGCCGCCTGCGTCGTCCACGACGGCCGCTGCCTCGGTGTCGTCGACCACGAGCGGCTGCTCCAGGTCGTCGCCGGCCCGGACGCGATCGGGGAGGCGGCGTGATGGCAGCGGTCACCGCGTCCGTTCCCCGCACGGCCCTGCCCGGCCGCCTCAGGCATCCGGCCGTCGCCAAGCTCGTGCTGCTCGCCGCCGTCGCGGCCGTGCTCGTGCCCCTCGCCGAGGCCCGCTGGTCCGGCGGCAGCTGGCCGCACGCCCTGACCGTCGACCTGACCGGACCGCTCGGCAGAGCCGGCGACTGGATCATCGACAACCGCGACAGCCACCCGCTGTTCCTGTACTTCTTCGGTTACGTCAGTGACGCCGTCGTCCTGTCCGTACGCGCCGTCTACCTGCTGCTCCTCGCGGCCGGCTGGGCCGGAGTGACCGCCCTGGCCGCCCTCGTGGCCTGGCGGGCCGCCGGAGCGAGGCAGGCCCTCGGCACCGGCGCGGCCTTCCTCGTCTGCGGACTGCTCGGCATGTGGGTGCCCACCATGCAGACACTGGCGGTCATGGCGGTCGCCGTGCTCGCCTCCGTCGTCCTGGGCCTGCTGCTCGGCCTCGCCGCCGGGCTCTCCGACCGCACCCACCGCGCGCTGCGCCCCGTCCTCGACACCATGCAGGTGCTTCCCGCCTTCGCGTATCTGCTGCCCGTCGTGCTGGTCTTCGGCATCGGCGTCCCCGCGGCCGTGCTCGCCACCGTCGTCTACGCCGCCCCGCCCATGGCCCGCCTCACCGCGCTCGGCCTGCGCGACGCGGACGAGGGCGTGATGGAGGCCGTCGCCTCGCTCGGCGCCACCGCCCGCCAGCGCCTGTTCACCGCCCGCCTCCCGCTGGCCCGCAAGGAACTCCTCCTCGGCCTCAACCAGACGATCATGATGGCGCTGTCCATGGCCGTCATCGCCTCCGTGATCGGCGCCGGCGGTCTCGGTGACCGCGTCTACCAGGCCCTCGCCTCGGTGGACGTGGGCGCCGCCCTCGCCGCCGGCATCCCGATCGTGCTCCTCGCGGTCGTCCTCGACCGGGTCACGGCCGCGGCCGGGGAACGGATCGGAGCGGCCCGAGGGAACCCGCCCCGGCTGTACACGGCGCTCGCCGTCCTCGCCGTCGTGGCCGTCGCGCTCACCGGCCGTCTCGCGGGCCGGGCGGACTGGCCCGACGCCTGGGCCGTGAACCTCGCCGAACCGGTGAACCGCGCCGTCGACTGGATGACCGGCCACCTGTACTCGGGCGTCCCGTACATCGGCGGCACCGCCGACTGGGCGGGCCACTTCACCACCTGGGTCCTCGACCCGCTCCGGGACGGACTCCAGTGGCTGCCCTGGTGGGCCGTGCTGCTGACGGTCGCCGCCCTGGCCTGGCTGATCGGCACCTGGCGCACCGCCCTGACCGCCGTCCTCGCCATGGCCGCGATCGGCGTGCTGGGTGCGTGGAAGCCGTCCCTGGACACGCTCTCCCAGGTGCTCGCGGCGGTCGCCGTGACCCTGGTGCTCGGCTTCGCCACCGGGATCGCGGCCGCGCGCAGCGAACGCTTCGAGCGCCTGCTCCGGCCCGTCCTCGACGTCTTCCAGACCATGCCGCAGTTCGTCTACCTCATCCCCGTGGTCGCGCTGTTCGGTGTCGGCCGCGCCCCCGCCGTCGCCGCCGCGGTCGTCTACGCGCTGCCCGCCGTGGTCCGCATCACCACCCAGGGGCTGCGGGCCGTCGACCCGGCCGCGCTGGAGTCCGCCCGTTCCCTCGGCGCGACCGCGGGGCAGCAACTGCGCCAGGTCCAGCTGCCGTTGGCGCGGCCCGCGCTGCTGCTGGCCGTCAACCAGGGCGTCGTCCTGGTGCTCGCCGTGGTCATCATCGGCGGCCTGGTGGGCGGAGGCGCGCTCGGCTACGACGTCGTGTTCGGCCTCGCCCAGGGCGACCTGGCCACCGGACTGGTCGCGGGCGCCGCGATCGTCTGCCTCGGGCTGATGCTCGACCGGGTGACCCAGCCCACCGGGCACCGCGCCGAGAAGGGAGCCTGACATGCGTGTTCGTACGACATCCGCGGTGGCCGGCGCGTCGGCTCTGCTGCTGCTCACCGGCTGCGGCGCCGCCGACATGACCAAGCAGGCCTCGCCCTTCGCGAACGCCCGGGGCTCGCGGACGGTGACCCTGTCCGTGCAGTCGTGGGTCGGCGCCCAGTCCAATGTGGCCGTCGCGCAGTACCTCCTCGAACACGAGATGGGCTATCGCGTCGACACCGTGCAGGTCGACGAGGTACCCGCCTGGGACGCCCTCAGCCAGGGCCGCGTCGACGCCATCCTGGAGGACTGGGGACACCCCGACCAGGAGAAGCGGTACGTCCGGGACAAGAGGACGATCGTGCCCGGCGGGAACCTGGGCGTGACCGGGCACATCGGCTGGTACGTGCCGACGTACTTCGCGAAGCGGCATCCCGACGTCACGGACTGGAAGAACCTGAACAAGTACGCCGACCGGCTCCGCACCCCCGAGAGCGGCGGCAAGGGGCAGCTCCTCGACGGCTCCCCCTCGTACGTCACCAACGACAAGGCACTGGTGGACAACCTGCACCTGAACTACCAGGTGGTGTTCGCCGGTTCGGAGGCCGCGCAGATCACGCAGATGAAGCAGTTCGCCAAGGAGGGGAAGCCCTTCCTCACGTACTGGTACTCACCCCAGTGGCTCTTCGAGAAGGTCCCGATGACCGAGGTGAAGCTGCCCGCCCACAAGGAGGGCTGTGACGCGGACGCGGCGAAGGTCGCCTGCGCCTACCCGCACACCCCGCTCGAGAAGTACCTGAACGCCGGCTTCGCGAAGACCGGCGGCAAGGCGGCGGCGTTCCTGAAGAGGTTCAGGTGGACCACCGCGGACCAGAACGAGGTCTCCCTGATGATCGCCGACGACAGGCTGACACCCCAGGAGGCGGCGAAGAAGTGGGTGGAGCGCCACCGGTCGACCTGGCGGGCCTGGCTGCCGTCGTGACCCGGCCACCCGGCCGCGCGGGACCCCGCGCGGCCGGGGCAGGCCGTCGGGGCGGTCCGGTCCCGGACCGTTCCGACGCCACCGCCCTAGGGCCGCAGCTTCGCCGCGACGTCCCCCAGCGCCTCGGCCGCCCGGCGCTGCAGTCCGGGGCCGAACGTGACCCGGGTGGCGCCCAGTTCACCCAGTTCGGCCGGGGACGTCCCGTCGAGGCGGGCGAACGCGTTCAGGGGTCCCCGGACGCCCGACCGCAGCAGCGGGAGCACCTCCGCCGGAGCCCCGATCGGATACACGCAGTCCGCCCCCGCGGCGACGTACAGCGCGGCCCGCCCGATGGCCTGCCCCGGATCGCCGTCCCCGTGGGCGAAGACGTCGACCCGGGCGTTCACGAAGAGCAGGTCCGCCGCCGCGCCGCGCACCTCGGCCAGCCAGTCGGCGTGCCGGGCCGCGTCCTTGAGTACTCCGCCCTCGGAGTCCTCCAGGTTGCAGCCCACGACCCCGGCCTCCAGCAACCGCTCCACCAGCTCCCGGGGCGCCAGCCCGTAACCCCCCTCGACGTCCGCCGACACCGGCACGTCGACCGCCCGGGCGATCCGCGCGACCGCGGCGAACATCTCGTCGGCGGGCGTGTCCCCGTCCGCGTACCCGAGCGACGCGGCCACCCCCGCGCTGGGCGTGGCGAGCGCGGGGAACCCCGCGTCCGCGAACACCCGGGCGCTCACCGCGTCCCAGGGACCGGGCAGCACCAGCGGATCGCCCGGCACCCGCCCGTGGTGCAGTGCCCGGAACCGCTCCGCCCCGCTCGTCACCGGGTGCCCCCCCGCCCACCGGCGCCCGGCCGTCACTTGTGCCCGCCCGGCCGGTAGTGGCCGGGCACCATGCGGCAGGTCACGGCGAACCGGTTCCAGGCGTTGATCATCGTGATCGAGGCGATCAGCCGGACCAGGTCGGCCTCCTCGAAGTGCCGGGCCGCGCGCTTGTACACCTCGTCCGGCACGAAGCCCTCCGTGATCACCGTGACGGCCTCGGTCAGCTCGATCGCCGCGATCTCCTTCTCCGTGTAGAAGTGCCGCGACTCCTCCCACGCGCCGAGCTGCACGATCCGCTCCACGCTCTCACCCGCCGCGAGCGCGTCCTTGGTGTGCATGTCCAGGCAGAACGCGCAGTGGTTGAGCTGCGAGGCACGGATCTTCACCAGCTCGAGGAGCACGGGGTCCACCCCGTGCCGGGCCGCCGCGTCGAGCCTGACCATCGCCTTGTAGACGTCGGGGGCGAGCTCGGCCCAGGCCAGCCGGGGGGAGTGCTCGGGCGCGTACGGCGCGGTGCCGGTGCCGGTGCCGGTGCCGGCGGCGGAGGCCGCGGGGGTCGTCGGGGTGTGCCGGGTGGTCATGTCCTGCGTCGTCATGCGATCGACCCTACGAGGGGAGTAGCCCAGGGGTATGGTCCATTCCCATGGGGAAAACATGGGCCACTCTGGGTGTCGACCTCCATGTCGAGCCGACCGGCTCCGGTATCCGCAAGGGGCTCACGGAAGCGCTGCGCGAGGCCGTCCGCAGCGGCCGGCTGGCCCCCGGGACCCGTCTCCCGTCCTCCCGCTCGCTCGCCGCCGACCTCGGCATCGCCCGCAACACGGTCGCCGAGTCCTACGCCGACCTCGTCGCCGAGGGCTGGCTCACCGCACGCCAGGGCTCGGGCACGCGGGTGGCGGAGCGGAGCGTCGTACGACCGGCGCGGGAGGCCGCGCCACGCCGCCGCGAACCGGCCCGGCCCGCCTACGACCTCATTCCCGGGCGTCCCGACCTCGCGTCCTTCCCGCGCGCCGCCTGGCTCAAGGCGGCCCGCCGCGCCCTGACCCGCGCCCCGCACGAAGCCCTCGGCTACGGCGATCCCCGCGGCCGTCCCGAACTGCGCACCGCCCTCGCGGGCTATCTCTCCCGCGCCCGGGGCGTCCGCGCCGACCCCGAGCGCATCGTGATCTGCTCCGGCTTCTCGGACGGCCTCACCCTGCTCGGCACGGTCCTGCGCCGACGGGGGCCGCGCTCGGTCGCCGTGGAGTCGTACGGGCTCGACGTGCACTGGAACCTCCTGCACCGGTCGGGCCTGCGCACGACCCCCCTGCCGTTCGACGAACTCGGCACCGACACACGGGACATGGCGGGCGTGCGGGCCGTACTCCTCACCCCCGCCCACCAGTTCCCGATGGGTGTGCCGCTGCACCCGGACCGCCGGGCCGCCGTCGTCGCCTGGGCCCGCCGCACCGGGGGACTCGTCCTGGACGACGACTACGACGGCGAGTTCCGCTACGACCGGCAGCCCGTCGGCGCGTTGCAGGGTCTGGACCCCGACCACGTGGTCCATCTGGGCACCGCCAGCAAGTCCCTGGCACCCGCGCTGCGCCTCGGCTGGATGGTCCTGCCGCCCTCGCTCGTGGACGAGGTGGTCTCCCTGAAGGGGGAGGGCGGCTGGTCCACCGGGGCACTGGACCAGCTGACCCTGGCGGAGTTCATCACCTCCGGTGCCTACGACCGGCACGTCCGCGCCGCCCGGCTGCGCTACCGGCGCCGCCGGGACGCCCTCGTCGCGGCTCTCGCCGCCCGCGCCCCCGACGTGCACGCCACCGGCATCGCGGCCGGGCTGCACGCCGTGCTCCGGCTTCCGCCCGGCACCGAGGGGCCGGTCGTCCAGGCCGCCGCCTTCCAGGGTCTGGCCGTCCACGGCCTCTCCCACCACCGCCACCCGGACGCGCTCGTCCCGCACCAGGACGCCCTGGTCGTCGGCTACGGCACCCCGCCGGACCACGCCTGGTCGGGCGCCCTGGACGCGCTGTGCCGGGCGCTCCCCTGAGGGGACCTTGCCCGAGCGGGTTCACGAAGACGCGTGAGGCGTCACGACTCCGCGCGGGTCCGTGAGGTGTCATGACGGCACGCGGGTCCGTGAGGTGTCATGACGGCACGCGGGTCCGTGAGGCGTCACGACGGCACCGACACGGACGTCCGCTCCTCCGTCTCCGGGGCCTCGCCGAACCGCGCCAGCGCCAGCGCCCCCGCCACCGCCACGGCGAAACCGAGAACCGCCAGCCAGGTCAGTCCCTCGCGCGTACGGTCGCCCAGCCACACCACTCCCACCAGCGCCGGCCCGATGGTCTCCCCGATGACCAGCCCGGCGGTCGCCGTCGTCACCGAACCCCGTTCCAGGGCCGTGGTGAGCAGCAGGAACGCGGCACCGCCGCCGATCAGCAGCGCGTACGTCGCCGGATTGGCCAGCAGCGTCCCCGGATCGAGGTCGGCGATCAGCCGCACCGCCACCTCGACCACGCCGAACCCGAACCCCGCCCCGAGACCCAGCGCGAGCGCCCGCCCCCGGTCGGGCAGCCGTCCGCCGACGAGCCCCAGCACCAGGACGGCCACGGACGTCCCCAGCATCGCGTACTTCAGCGCCAGGGACCCCGTCCGGTCCCCCTCCGCCCCGGACGCCAGCCCCAGCATCGCGAGCCCGGCGCACACCACGGCCACCGCGCTCCACTCGACCCGGCTCAGCCGCACCCGCAGCAGCCGTGAGGCGACCACCGCGGTGACGGCCAGGCTCGCCGCGAGGGCCGCGCCGACCGCGTAGATCGGGATCGACCGCAGCGCGACGATCTGCAGCACGAACCCGACCCCGTCGAGGCCGAGGCCCGCCAGATAGCGCCACTGCCGCAGCGCCCGCAGCAGCAGGGCCGCGGCGCCGCCGCCCGTCCCGCCCGCACCCGCGGCCCGCGCGGCCATCGCCTGCAGAACCGTCGCCGTACCGAAACAGACCGAGGCACCAAGGGCGCACACCATTCCAAAGAACACGAAGTGACTCTAGGGGACGGTGTGTCGGCCGGGGGCCGTAGTGAACGCGCCATGCAGCCTCTAATCTGTCTCTTTCGCTCAAGAACTGATCCGAAGAGAGCAAGCGGGGGAAAGAAAATGGCGGACGTACGGCGTCAACTGCGCTCGGGCACGGTCGTCCTCGGCGGCATGGGACTTCTCGCGGTGGCGCTCACCGCCTGCTCCTCGGAGCCGGACAAGCGCTGCGTCGACCGCGACAGCTACAACGCCGGCAAGGGCTACAAGGTCGTCGCCGACAAGAACTGCACGTCCGCCACGACCTCGTCCGGCGGGACCTGGTACTACGGCGGCAGCAAGAAGAGCGGCTGGATCGACAGCGGTTCCTTCACCAGGCCCAGCGGCTCCGGCGGTTCGGGCGGCGGCGTCCACCGCGGCGGCTTCGGCGGCGGCAAGGGCGGCTCCGGCGGCTGATCCGCGGCCCCGGCCGCTGATCCCCGGCCCCGGCGGGCCGGAGCGAGGGCTCCGGCCCCGACCCGCCCGCCCGCCAAGACACGGAATACCCCCGCCCGCCGAGACGGAGAACCCGCCCGCCCCATGGAACGCCGCACGATCGACCCCCGCCCCGGCTGGCAGCAGACCGTCGAGGAGCAGGGGCTCGTCTACCCGCTCACCCGCCACCCCGACGACTCCCTGCGCCCCTACTGGGACGAGAGCGCCTACTACGCCTTCTCGCTGCCCGAGGTGGAGGCGCTGGAGGAGGTCGTCGGGGAACTGCACGCCATGTGCCTGACGGCGGCCGCTCACATCGTCGAACGGGAGCGCTTCGCCGACCTCGGCATCGACGACCCCCGGGTCGCGGCGGCCGTCGCCGAGTCCTGGCACCGGCGCGCCGAACTCCCCTCCGTCTACGGCCGTTTCGACCTCCGCTACGACGGAACGGGCCCGGCGAAACTCCTCGAGTACAACGCCGACACACCGACCTCGCTGGTCGAGGCCGCGAGCCCGCAGTGGTTCTGGATGGAGGACCGCTTCCCCGGCGCCGACCAGTGGAACTCCCTCCACGAACGCCTCGTCGCGGCCTGGAAGAGGCAGGGCGCCCTGCTCCCGCCCGGCAGCCCGCTCTACTTCGCGCACTCCGCGGAGGACGAGCTCGGCGAGGACCTGATGACGGTCGCCTATCTGAAGGAGACCGCGCAGCAGGCCGGTCTCGACACGGACTGGATCTCCATGGAGGAGATCGGCTGGGATCCCCTCTCCGGGCGGTTCGTCGACAACCGGCTCGGCTTCATCCGCAGCTGCTTCAAGCTCTACCCCTGGGAATGGCTCACCACCGACGCGTTCGCCGGCCATGTGCTGGACACCCTCGACAACGGCGGCGGCACCGGCACGACCCTGTGGATCGAGCCCGCCTGGAAGATGCTCCTGTCCAACAAGGCCCTCCTCGCCGTCCTGTGGGAGCTGTACCCGGGCCACCCGAACCTGCTCGCCGCCCACCTCGACGGCCCGCGTGAACTGGCCCGTACGACCGGCTACGTCGCCAAGCCCCTGCTCGGCCGCGAGGGCGCCGGTGTGACGATCCACGAACCCGGTGCCGCCCCCGTCGTACGCGAAGAGGACTGCTGCTACCAGGAGTTGGTGCCGCTCCCGTCCTTCGACGGCAACCGGGTCGTCCTCGGGGCGTGGGTCGTCGGGGACGAGCCGGCGGGCCTCGGCATCCGGGAGTCCTCCGGCCTCGTCACGGACGAGTACGCCCGCTTCCTGCCCCACGTGATCCTGTAGAGCCGGAGCCGGAGCCGGAGCCGGGGCCGGGGCCGGAGCCGGAGCCGGAGCGGGAGGCCAGGGGCCCTATGCCCCGAGGACGGCCCTCAGCTGGGCCAGCCCCCAGTCCAGGTCCTCCTCGGTGATGACCAGCGGCGGGGCGATCCGGATCGTGACACCGTGGGTGTCCTTGACGAGGACGCCCCGTTCCATCAGCTTCTCCGAGACCTCCCGGCCGCTTCCGTGCCCGGGAGCGATGTCGACGCCCGCCCACAGGCCGCGCCCGCGCACCGCCGTGACGTGACCGGAGTCCTTCAACAGGCCCAGTTCCCGGTGCAGACGCTCCCCGAGCCGGGCCGCCCGCTCCTGGTACTCGCCCGACCGCAGCATCGCGATCACCTCCAGGGCCACCGCGCAGGCCAGCGGATTCCCGCCGAACGTCGACCCGTGCTCCCCGGGCCGGAACACCCCCAGCACCTCCGCGCTCGACACCACCGCCGACACCGGCACCACCCCGCCGCCGAGCGCCTTCCCGAGGACGTACACGTCCGGCACCACGCCCTCGTGCTCGCACGCGAACGTACGGCCGGTCCGTCCCAGCCCCGACTGGATCTCGTCCGCGACGAACAGCACGTTCCGCTCCCGGGTCAGCTCCCGCACGGCCGGCAGGTAACCGGTCGGCGGCACCAGCACCCCGGCCTCCCCCTGGATCGGTTCCAGCAGCACGGCCACGGTGTTCTCCGTGACCGCCGCCCGCAGGGCCGTCAGGTCCCCGTACGGCACGATCTCGAACCCCGGTGTGTACGGGCCGAAGTCGGCCCGGGCCTCGGGGTCCGTCGAGAAGCTGATGACCGTCGTCGTACGCCCGTGGAAGTTGTTGCCCGCGACCACGATCTTCGCCATCCCGGCGGGGACGCCCTTGACCTTGTACCCCCACTTCCGGGCCGTCTTCACCGCCGTCTCCACCGCCTCCGCGCCGGTGTTCATCGGCAGCACCGTCTCCATGCCGCACAGCGAGGCCAGCTCCCGGCAGAAGTCCGCGAACCGGTCGTGGTGGAACGCCCGGGAGGTCAGCGTCACCCGGTCCAGCTGCGCCTTGGCCGCCTCGATCAGCCGCCGGTTGCCGTGGCCGAAGTTCAGCGCCGAGTATCCGGCCAGCATGTCGAGGAAACGGCGCCCCTCGACGTCCGTCATCCAGGCCCCGTCCGCCGTCGCCACGACGACCGGCAGCGGGTGGTAGTTGTGCGCGCTGTGCGCGTCGGCCGAGGCGATGAACGCCTGCGTCGTCTCCCTGGCATCCATGGTGGTCACGGGATCTCCGTTCGCGCGAGGGCGGGCTTGTGTCCTCTTTCCTATCGTCGCTCGCATGGTGGACCGGGGACCCCGGTGATCCGGCGCGCCCGGTAGGCTGACCGGCGGGGCCGTGACTGGCGCGCTGGGATGGGACCGACCATCGGGGAGCGGCACCCGCGCTGTGGCTTCCCCGGGGCGATCCCGGACCTCAGGACGGAGAAGCAGGCCGTCGTGAGGGGCCCGGAGTTCCGGGCGAGGAGTCGCGGCAACCGAGTGCCGTGCGCCTGGGCCGACCCGTGAACGCTGAAGACAACGTCCGGAGGCCGTCATGCCAGAGCCCCTTTCCACCGAGTCCACCGCCTTCCGCAGCGCCCTCGACGTGATCAGGGCCGTCGAGCCCCGCGTCGCCGACGCCATCGGCCAGGAGATCGCCGACCAGCGGGACATGCTGAAGCTGATCGCCTCCGAGAACTACGCCTCCCCGGCCACCCTCCTGGCCATGGGCAACTGGTTCAGCGACAAGTACGCCGAGGGCACTGTCGGCCGCCGCTTCTACGCCGGCTGCCGCAACGTGGACACCGTCGAGGCCCTCGCCGCCGAGCACGCCCGTGAACTGTTCGGCGCCGAACACGCCTACGCCCAGCCGCACTCCGGCATCGACGCCAACCTCGTCGCCTTCTGGGCCGTCCTCGCCGCCCGCGTGGAGGCCCCGGCCCTCGCCGAGGCCGGCGTCCGCAACGTCAACGACCTCTCCGAGGCCGACTGGGCCGAACTGCGCCAGGCCTTCGGCAACCAGCGCATGCTCGGCATGTCCCTGGACGCCGGCGGTCACCTCACCCACGGATTCCGCCCGAACATCTCAGGAAAGATGTTCGACCAGCGCTCCTACGGCACCGACCCCGCCACCGGCCTCATCGACTACGAGGCCCTGCGCGTCTCCGCCCGCGAGTTCAAGCCGCTGATCATCGTCGCCGGCTACTCCGCCTACCCCCGTCTGGTGAACTTCCGGATCATGCGGGAGATCGCCGACGAGGTCGGCGCCACCCTCATGGTCGACATGGCGCACTTCGCCGGCCTGGTCGCGGGCAAGGTCCTCACCGGCGACTTCGACCCGGTCCCGCACGCCCAGATCGTCACCACCACCACGCACAAGTCGCTCCGCGGCCCGCGCGGCGGCATGGTCCTGTGCGACGAGAGCCTCGCCGAGCAGGTCGACCGCGGCTGCCCGATGGTCCTCGGCGGCCCGCTGCCCCACGTCATGGCCGCCAAGGCCGTCGCGCTCGCCGAGGCCCGCCGCCCCGAGTTCCGCGACTACGCCCAGGCCGTCGTCGACAACGCGCGTGCCCTGGCCGAGGGCCTGATGCGCCGCGGCGCCACCCTGGTCACCGGCGGCACGGACAACCACCTCAACCTCATCGACGTCGCCTCCTCCTACGGCCTGACGGGCCGCCAGGCCGAGTCCGCGCTGCTCGACTCGGGCATCGTCACCAACCGCAACGCGATCCCCGCCGACCCGAACGGCGCCTGGTACACCTCCGGCATCCGCATCGGCACGCCCGCGCTCACCACCCGTGGTCTCGGCGCGACCGAGATGGACGAGATCGCCGCGCTGATCGACCGGGTCCTGACCGCGGCCGAGCCCGGCACCACCGCCAAGGGCGCCCCGTCCAAGGCGCAGCACGTCCTGGACCCGAAGATCTCCGACGAGATCGCCCACCGCGCGAGCGACCTGCTCACCGGCTTCCCCCTCTACCCGGAGATCGACCTCGGCTGACGCCCGTCACCGGCGCCGGACCGCACCGGCGCCGGGACCGGTTCCAGCCTCGGGACCGGGACCGGGACCGGGGCCGGGGCCGGGGCCGTCACCGGCGCCGTACCGGCTCATGGGCCGTCCGGCCCTGGGCGGGGCCGGGATCGGGACGGCGGGCCGGGGCGGTGGGGCGGTCGGTCACTGGGCTTCGATCAGCTCCTGGCGGGGCCCCAGCAGCGGTCCGGCGTTCGCGCGCCGCGCCCGGAACGCCGCCTGCGAGATGAACCACGCGGCCCCGGCGCCGAGCGCCACGCCCGCCGCGAGTCCGGGCACCGCCCACGCCGCCGGGTCCAGCTCCACCTCGGGGGCGGACACGGTCACCCCGGAGCCGAAGAGCCTGCCGTCCTTCACCAGCTCGTCGAACACCGAGCGCGACGCCGGATGCCAGCGGATGTCGTGGTTCATCGAGTCCGGCGACAGGTTCGACCGCACCCACGGCGTACCGTCCACGGAGAGGTACACCTGGTCCTGGCGGCTGATGGTGACGTCACCGCCGGGTGTCCGATGGGCGGTCCGCGTCCCGTCCGAGGGACCCGTGACCCCCCAGATCACCGTGGCCTGCGGTTCGGGGAGGTGGCCGTCCTTCCACCCGTCGGGCGCTTTCTCCGTTCCCGTGTACCGGGGCGACAGCAGCCGCCACAGCCGTCCGAAGTCCGGATCCTCGTTGTGCAGCGTGGTCGTCCGTCCCGTGTCACCGGCGATGGTCAGGGCGACGTCCGGGCTGTCCACCGAGGAGAGCTCCGCAGCGCTCTCCAGCACGGCCTGGGAGACCACCGGCGCACTCGCCGTCGGGCCGGCCAGGGCGGACGGTGCCACCGACACCACCGCAGCGGTGGTCGCACCCAACGCCCCCACCACCGTGACCAGTTCACGAAGCCCGCGCATGGAACCCCCAAACGGCCGACGCAGAGCCGGCCCGCACACCGTTGTGCCACTTCCTGGGTGCGCCGACGGACCCGCCGGGGGTTCCCCTCGACGGCGACGTCCGAGCAGCGCTCCGCCCTGCCGAATCCGGTACCGGGCGATTCGGCATTCTTAAGCGCCGGTGACCTCGAAAAACACCCCCTCCAGCAGGAATGTCACCTCACCGTTGCACTTTCCTGACGGTGAGTGCTGGAAAGACGCTCAGTTGAGCGAAATGGTGACCGTCTGTGCCGACGGGCCGGAGGTCCGGAGGGCCCGGTTCCCGGGACCGCGGCGGCGGCCCACCCGGGTCCCGTCTCTTTCCGGCCAGTTCCGGAGCGGGCCCCGGTACCTGAGAGAATGGTGAACATGGCCTCTGACAGTCCTCGCGTGCTCTCCGGAATCCAGCCCACGGCAGGCTCGTTCCACCTCGGCAACTACCTCGGCGCCGTCCGCCAGTGGGTGGCGCTCCAGGAGTCCCACGACGCGTTCTACATGGTCGTCGACCTGCACGCGATCACGATCCCGCAGGACCCCGCGGACCTGCGCGCCAACACCCGGCTCGCGGCGGCGCAGCTGCTCGCCGCCGGCCTCGACCCGGAGCGCTGCACGCTCTTCGTCCAGAGCCATGTCCCCGAGCACGCGCAGCTCGCCTGGGTGATGAACTGCCTCACCGGTTTCGGCGAGGCCTCCCGCATGACCCAGTTCAAGGACAAGTCCGCCAAGCAGGGCGCCGACCGCGCGAGCGTCGGCCTCTTCACGTACCCGGTCCTGCAGGTGGCGGACATCCTGCTGTACCAGGCCCACGAGGTCCCGGTCGGTGAGGACCAGCGCCAGCACATCGAACTCACGCGTGACCTCGCGGAGCGCTTCAACGGCCGCTTCGGCGAGACGTTCAGGATCCCCAAGCCGTACATCCTCAAGGAGACGGCGAAGATCTTCGACCTCCAGGACCCGTCGATCAAGATGAGCAAGTCGGCGTCGACGCCGAAGGGCCTCATCAACCTGCTCGACGACCCGAAGGTGACCGCCAAGAAGGTCAAGAGCGCCGTCACCGACACCGACACCGTCATCCGCTACGACGCGGTGGACAAGCCGGGCGTCAGCAACCTCCTCACCATCTACTCCACCCTCACCGGCACCTCGATTGCCGCGCTGGAGCAGGAGTACGAGGGCAAGATGTACGGCGCGCTCAAGACGGACCTCGCCGAGGTCATGGTCGACTTCGTGACGCCGTTCAAGGAGCGCACCCAGCAGTATCTGGACGACCCCGAGACCCTCGACTCGATCCTGGCCAAGGGTGCCGAGAAGGCGCGCGCCGTCGCCGCGGAGACGCTCTCCCAGGCGTACGACCGGGTCGGATTCCTGCCTGCCAAGCACTGACGGCCGGGGCCGCCGCCGAAGCCGGGCGCGCCCCGGCCTCGGCGGCGCCACGGCCCCTACCACACCACCTTCGGCAGTCAGTACGAGACGAGCGCGACACCCCTGTGACGGCCGATTGAGGGTCGTACCGCCGTACAGTCGAAAGCGGAGCAGGCCGAGCGGTCGCCCCCGCCCGCGCAGCACCACCGAACAGCCCTGAGCACCGACAACGACAGGAGACGACGTGGGGACCGTAACGATCGGTGTGTCGATCGCGGTCCCGGAGCCTCACGGCAGCCTGCTCCAGGAGCGGCGCGCGGGCTTCGGCGACCCCGCGGCTTGCTGTATTCCCACGCACGTCACCCTGCTGCCGCCGACCGAGGTCGAGGACTCGGCGCTGCCCGCGATCGAGGCGCACCTCGTGGAGGTCGCGGCCGCCGGGCGCCCGTTCCCGATGCGGCTGTCCGGCACGGGCACCTTCCGCCCCCTGTCACCGGTCGTGTACGTACGGGTGGCCGAGGGCGCCGAGGCCTGCACCTGGTTGCAGCAGCAGGTCCGGGACGTCTCGGGCCCCGTCGCCCGCGAGCTGCAGTTCCCGTACCACCCGCACGTCACCGTGGCCCACGGCATCGGCGAAGAGGCCATGGACCACGCCTTCGAGGCGCTCTCCGGGTACGAGGCCGCGTGGCCCTGCACCGGATTCGCCCTCTACGAACAGGGCGCCGACGGTGTGTGGCGCAAGCTCCGCGAGTTCGCCTTCGGCAGTGCCGTGGTGCCCCCGCAGGCCTCCTCGCCCGAGCGGGACACCACACTGCCGGCGCTCTAGGGCCTGTCCCGGCGCTGCGCCGGGCGCCGGACCTCAGAGCGACAGCCGCCTGAACAGCGTCCGAGGCGTGTGCCGCAGCGCGGCCATGACCATCCGGAGCGCCCCCGGCACCCACACCGTCTCGGAACGGCGCCGCAGTCCCAGCTCGATCGCCGCGGCCACCGCCTCGGGCGTCGTCGACAGCGGCACCCGAGGCAGATGGGCCGTCATCCGCGTGCGGACCGACCCGGGGCGTACGACCATGACGTGCGCGCCGGTGCCGTGCAGGGCGTCGCCCAGACCCTGCGCGAAGGCGTCCAGGCCCGCCTTGCTGGATCCGTAGATGAAGTTCGAGCGGCGGGCGCGTTCGCCCGCGACCGAGGACAGCACGACCAGGGAGCCGTGCCCCTGCGTCTGCAGCGCCCGTGCGCACACCAGGCCCGAGGACACCGCGCCCGTGTAGTTCGTCTGCGCGACCCGGACCGCCGCGACCGGTTCCTTCTCGTCCACGGCCTGGTCGCCGAGCACTCCGAAGGCCATCAGCACCATGTCGATGTCGCCCTCGGCGAAGACCTTGCCGAGCACCGCCTCGTGGGACTCGGGGTCGAGGGCGTCGAAGGCGACGGTACGGACGTCCGCGCCGAGCCCGCGCAGCCGCTCGGCGGCCTCCTCCAGGGCTGGCGTCGGCCGTCCGGCGAGCCACACCGTGCGGGTGCGCCGGGTGATCAGCCGGCGCGCGGTGGCCAGCGCGATCTCGGACGTGCCGCCGAGGACCAGCAGGGACCGGGGGATACCGAAGGCGTCCTTCATGACAGCTAGCTCCTTCAGACGGGGAACCGGACGGGGACGGGAAGGGGCGCGGGGCGGGAGCGGCGAGGGGCGCTACAGGCCGAGACGGCGGGACAGGTCCGAGGTGAAGACGCCCCGCGGGTCCAGTTCCCGGCGCAGCGACCGGAACGCGCCGAGCCGCGGATACATGGCGGCCGGCAGGTCGGGCCGCAGCCGCGCGTCCTTGGCGAGGTACACGCGCCCCCCGGCGCCCGCCACCTCCTCGTCCAGCTCGTAGAGGAAGGGACCGAGGCCCGGCAGGCCCGTCATGTCGAGCACCGCCCCGCCCGCGTTCTGCGCGGCGTCGCCGTACGCCCGTCCGAGCCCCCGGGCGACCCCTCCCCGCGCCCCGCACTCCCGGACGGCGGCCGCCTCCCCGCAGGTGCGCGGGCGGACCGGACGGGCGGTGGCCGGGGCGGTGCGGCCCCGACCCGTGACGGAGACGGAGTCGGCGGGCATGCCCGTGACCGTAGCGCCGCCGAGGGGGCACAACGGGGCAATCTCCCCAGCACTCCCGGCTCCTCACCGAAATGGGTGATTAATGGGATGTCGTTAAAGATCTCCATAGTTCTGGTGTCACTCCCTAGAAAAGTGGCATCACATGGACGACCTCGACGACCGTGACGCGACGGATCGGCGGCTTGACGACCATGGCCACCGACCTCGGCCTCTTCGTCCGGCTCCGCGGTCCGGCGGGCCCGGACCCGCTGACCGCCAAGGCGCTGTCCTTCCTCGCGGGCTGCTCGGTGGCCTACGCCGGGAACGCGCACGGCACCTACCGGCACACCCGCGGCCCGCGGCCCGCGGCCGCGCCCGTACCCGGTCTTCCTCGCCGTGAACGCCGCGGGCGCGCTCGTGCAGCTGCTGTGCATCGCCGTCGGCCACTACGGGTTCGGGTTCACCTCGCCGCGCGCGGACACCGTCTCCGGTGCGGGAACCGGCATGGCGCTCGCCACTGTCCTGCGTTTCTGGGGTACCCGTGCACTGGTTTTCCGAGGTGAGGGTGGAGTCGGATCATGGACTGGCTGAAAAAGATTCCCGGCGTGGGGCCACTGGTCGTGCGTCTGATGACCACACACGCGTGGCGGTCGTACGAACGGCTGGACCGCGTGAAGTGGACCCGGCTCGCCGCCGCGATGACCTTCATCAGCTTCGTGGCCCTGTTCCCGCTGCTGACCGTGGCCGCCGCGATCGCCGCCGCCACGTTGAGTCCCCAGCAGCAGAAGGACCTCCAGGACAAGCTCGCCGATCAGGTGCCGGGCATCTCCGACCAGCTCGACATCCACGCCCTCGTCCAGAACGCGGGCACGATCGGGCTCGTCGCGGGCGTGCTGCTGCTGATCACCGGCATCGGCTGGGTCGGCCAGATGAGGGAGTGTCTGCGCGCGGTCTGGGAGCTGCCCGACAGCGAGGAGAACCCCTTGCTGCGCAAGCTCAAGGACGGGGGAGTCCTCGTCGGTCTCGGCGGCGCGGTGCTCCTGACCATCGCCGTCTCCACCCTCGCGTCGACGGCGATGGGCTGGTCGGCGCGGCACGTGGGCGTCGACGAGAACGGCTGGGGGAGCACGCTGCTCCAGGTCATCGCCTTCGCGGTGGCCGTGCTCGCCGACTTCCTGGTCCTGCTGTACGTCCTCACGCTGCTGCCCGGCGTCGAGCCGCCGCGCCACCGGCTGATCGTCGGGGCGCTGATCGGCGCCGTCGGGTTCGAGCTGCTCAAACTGCTGCTCAGCGGCTATATGCGGGGCGTGGCGTCGAAGAGCATGTACGGCGCCTTCGGGGTGCCGATCGCGCTGCTCCTGTGGATCAACTTCACCTCGAAACTGCTGCTGTACTCCGCCGCCTGGACGGCGACACGCAGCGAGGGGCGGGACCGGGAGACGACGGCTCCGGACGGACCCGAGGCTCCGGACGAGCCCGCCGGCTCCCGGGAACCGGCCACCCCGTAGGGCCTGAGGGACCCGAGGGGGCTCCGAAGAACGCGAAGGCTCCGGAGCCCCGGGTGGTCAGCGGCGGCGGCGCATCAGGTCCGGCAGCGGCCAGCGGCGGTTGACCAGGAAGACGCCGGCCGCGAGCAGCACGAGGAAGCCGCCCGCCAGGCCGAGCGCGACGCCGATGCCGCTCGCACCGCCCTTCGCCGCGGAGGCGGAGGCCGCCACCGGCTTCGTGGAGGCGTGCGCGGTGCCCGTACCGGAACCCGTGCCCGTGCCGGGGCTCGTTCCGTCCGACGCGTTCGCGCCCGGCTGCGCGGTGGTGTCGACTCCCTTGGGCGCGACCAGTTCGCCCACCGGCTGGACCTTGTCCGCGGCCTGGAATCCCCAGTCGAGCAGCTGCGCGGCCTCCTTGTAGACCTCGTTGTGCTCCTTCTTCTCCGGGTTCATGACCGTGACGAGCAGCACCTTGCCGCCGCGCTCGGCGACACCCGTGAAGGTGGCGCCGGCGTTGGTGGTGTTGCCGTTCTTCACCCCCGCGATGCCCTGGTACGGGGTCACGTCGCTGTCACCGGCCAGCAGCCGGTTGGTGTTCTGGATCTCGAAGGTCGAGCGGCCCGCCGCGCCCTTCCCCTTCTTGGCCGTCACGCCGGGGAACTTGGCCCGCACCGTCGAGCAGTACTCCCGGAAGTCCTTCTTCTGGAGCCCCGAACGGGCGAACAGCGTCAGGTCGTACGCCGACGACACCTGCCCCCTGGCGTCGTAGCCGTCCGGGCTCACCACGTGCGTGTCGAGGGCCTGGAGGTCCTCGGCGTGCGCCTGCATGTCCTTGACCGTCTCGGGGACGCCGCCGTTCATCGCGGACAGCACGTGCACGGCGTCGTTGCCGGACCGCAGGAAGACGCCGAGCCACAGGTCGTGGACGGTGTACGTCTGGTTCTCCTTTATGCCCACCACGCTGGAGCCCGCGCCGATGCCCGCCAGGTCGGAGGGGGCCACCTTGTGCGAGGTGGTGCTGGGGAACTTGGGCAGCACCGTGTCGGCGAACAGCATCTTCAGGGTGCTCGCCGGGGGCAGCCGCCAGTGCGCGTTGTGGGCGGCCAGGACGTCGCCCGACTCCGCGTCGGCGACGATCCAGGAGCGGGCGGTGACGTCGGCGGGCAGGACGGGGGCGCCGGCGCCGAGGTTCACCTGGTTGCCGGGCCGGCCGAGCCGTTCGCCGCCGAGGGTCGACATGGCCGCCGGGGGCGTGGCCGACGGGGAGGCGGTGGGGCTCTCCGTGGGGCTCGCGTCGGTGGTGTCGGCGAACGCGGGCGCAGCAAGAGAAAGGGTCAACAAGGCGGCGGAAGTGATCAGTAGAGATCGCTGAATGGTCATTTTCGAGGCGGGCACGATCGAGAACGTACAGGGGTTGTGACCTGAATTCCCGTCACCGTTCGGGGAAGCCGTCCCGCCCGCTCCACCCCGGCGCCGGATCACGGTGGGCGACGGCGATACTGAACGCATGAAGCTCAGCCGCCCCGTGTCCTGGTTCCTGCTCGCCTTCGGGGTGTGGAGCTGGGTCATTTGGGTCACTTTCGCTAAGAATCTCTGGAAAGACGCCAGTGGGCTCGCCTTCGACGACGCGGGTGATCCGACCGCGTATTTCTGGGTGCACCTGACGCTCGCCGTCGTGTCGTTTGTCCTTGGGACGGTCGTCGGGGTCATCGGGTTGCGCGGCGTACGCGCTTTGCGCCAGACGTCATAACGGGGGATACGGCGTCATGGTCATCTTGTTCGTGTCGGCGGGCCTGGCCGCGCTGGCCGTGCTCGGCGGACTGCACTGGTACGCCTACCGCCGGCTGGTGCGGGACACCACGAACGGCCCCGGACCGGTCCGGCGGCTGGGCGCGGCCGTCTTCGTCGCCGGGCCGCTGCTGATGGTCGGCGCCGTCGCGAGCGAGCGGGCGGGCGCCCCCTTCTGGCTCCAGCGGACGCTGTCCTGGCCCGGGTTCCTGTGGATGCCGCTGGGCCTCTACCTCGTCCTGGCGCTGCTGGCCGGCGAGTTCGTACGGCCGGTCCTGCGGTGGGCCCTGGAGCGCCGGGCCGCCGGACGGCGGGAGACGGGCGGGGCCGGGTCCCCCGCCGTGACCGGACAGGCGGAGCCGCGCGAGAGCGTGCGCCCCGCCTCCGGCACGGCACCGGCGGGGACGGAACGGCCGGGACCCGCGGAGCCGGCGGCGTCGCCGGAACCTGAGGGGCCGGCCGAACCGGCGGGACAGGCCGAACCGACGGGGGAGGCGGGACCCGCGGAGCCGGCGCGATCGGCTGAACCGGGGGCCGGGGCGGAGCCCGCGGAACCGGCGGGGGCCCTCCGGGCGCCGTCGCGGCGGCTGTTCGTCTCACGGGTCGTGGGCGGCGCGGCCGCGGCCGTCGCGGTGGGGACCGTGGGCCACGGGACGTACGGCGTCCTGCGCGGGCCCGGGGTGAAGCGGGTCACCGTGCCGCTCGCCAAGCTGCCCCGGTCCGCCCACGGCTTCCGGATCGCCGTCGTGAGCGACATCCACCTCGGACCGGTGCTCGGACGCGGCTTCGCCCAGAAGGTCGTCGACACGATCAACTCCACGCAGCCCGACCTGATCGCCGTCGTCGGCGACCTGGTCGACGGCAGCGTGAAGAACCTCGGCCCCGCGGCCGCGCCGCTCGCCGGCCTGCGAGCCCGGCACGGGTCCTACTTCGTCACCGGGAACCACGAGTACTTCTCCGGAGCCGAGCAGTGGATCCGGGAGGTGCGGGAGCTCGGGATCCATCCCCTGGAGAACGCGCGGACCGAGCTGGCGGGATTCGACCTCGCCGGCGTCAACGACCTCCAGGGCGAGAGCGAGGGACAGGGGCCCGACTTCGGCAAGGCGCTCGGGGACCGCGACCGGACCCGGGCCTGTGTGCTGCTCGCCCATCAGCCGGTGCAGATCCATGAAGCGGTGCGCCACGGGGTCGACCTCCAGTTGTCGGGACACACCCACGGCGGACAGCTGTGGCCGGGCAACTTCGTCGCGGCCGCCGCCAACCCGACGGTCGCCGGCCTGGAGCGCTACGGCGACACGCAGCTGTACGTCTCCCGGGGCGCGGGAGCCTGGGGGCCGCCGACCCGCGTCGGCGCGCCCTCGGACATCACGGTCGTCGAACTGGCCTCGCGCGAAGCCTGAGAATCCCCTGTGAGGAGCGGCGGAAAAGATCGTTTTCGCCGCTCCCGGGCACTCTTCCCGATTCCCTTCCCCGGCTGAAACTCCTGTGGTTAGGTGATCCGCGTCACTAGGGGAGTGACGTGCGGGGCGCCTGGGGAGGGCACCGATGCGATCGGTTCGCTTATGGATTCTGGTTGCGCTGCTCGTCGTCGCGGGCGTCGGTGTGGCCGGCCGGCAGCTGATGCCGGCGGGGGAGAACAGCAACCGCACCATCACGGTGGGCACCACGGACGCCGTCACATCGCTCGACCCGGCCGGTGCCTACGACGCCGGATCCTGGGCCCTGTTCAGCAATGTCTTCCAGTCGCTGCTCACCTTCGAGCCCGGCGGCGCCGAGCCCGAACCGGACGCTGCCAGGAGCTGCGCGTTCACCGACGCGGGGCTGCGCACCTATCGCTGCACGCTTCGTGACGACCTGACGTTCGCGAGCGGGCGCGAGGTGACCGCGGAGGACGTGAAGTTCTCCTTGGACCGGGTCAAGCGCATCAACGACGAGGTGGGACCCGCCTCGCTGCTGTCCACCCTGGGCAGCGTGGACGCCCGCGGCCTGACCGTCACCTTCCATCTGTCCTCGCCCGACGCGACCTTCCCGTTCAAACTGGCGACCGGCGCCGGGTCGATCGTCGACAGAACCAGCTACCCCCGGCGCAGCCTGCGCACCGACACCGGCGCCGACGGCACGGGGCCGTACGTCCTGAAGACGTACACGCAGGGCGTGAAGGCCGTCCTCGCCCCCAACCCCCGCTACGAGGGCGCGGTCGACGGCCCCGGCAGTCCGGTCGTCCTGCGCTACTACGCCACCTCGCAGGCGCTGCTGGTGGGATGGAGGGCGAAGGAACTGGACGTCGTGGCCCGTCAGCTGCCGTCCGCCGAGCTCGCCGCGCTTTCGCCGAGCGACCCCGCGCAGCGCGTCACGGAGGCCGACAGCGCCGAGACCCGCAACCTCGTCCTCGACGTGCGCGGGAGTTCGCCGCTGCACGACCGGCGCGTGCGGCAGGCCCTCGCCCTGCTGATCGACCGCGAGAAGCTGGTCGCCCGGACGTACCGGGGGACCACCGCGGCGCTGTACGGGCTGATCCCGGCGGGGATCACGGGACACGCGACCTCGTTCTTCGACGACTATCCGCAGCCGGACCCCAAGAAGGCGCGGGCCCTGCTGGCCGAGGCCGGGGTCCAACTGCCCGTGCGCTTCACCTACGGGTTCGCCGAGGGGCGGGGTGCCGCGGGTGAGGAGGCGGCCGAGCTCGAGCAGCAGCTGGAGGCGGACGGGCTGTTCAAGGTGACCACCGAGGGGTTCGAGTGGACCGAGTTCCAGAAGAAGTACGCGGAGGGCGGACTGGACGCCTGGGCGGTCGGCTGGGTCGCCGACTATCCCGACGCGGACACCTTCGGGGCGCCGCTCGTCGGCACCGGCAACACCATGAAGAACGGCTACAGCAGCAAGGACGTCGACCGGCTGATCAAGGAGACCCGGAAGGACGCCGACCGGAGCCGTACGGCGGACGCGTTCCGGCGGCTCCAGACGGACGTCGCCCGGGACGTCCCGCTGATCCCGCTGTGGCAGCGCAAGGACTACGTCGTCAGCAGCGAGGACGTCAGCGGCGGCCAGTACCTGTCCGACGGGACCGGCGTCTTCCGCCTCTGGCGGCTGACCTGGCTGTGACGACGGCACCGGTTCCCGCCGCCGCCCGCATCACGACCGCGGGCGGCGGCCGACGGCTCCGGCCGTGACCACCGCCCGCGGACGAGGAGCCGCTCCCGCCGGGACCTACGGGTGCGGAGTGGATCCGTACGCCGTCAGGAAGCGGTCGCGGAAGGAGCTCATCTTCCACACCGGGGCGTCGTGCTCGGGCTGCAGACCGTCCGTCCAGCCCCAGTCGGCGATCTTGTCGAGCACCTTCGGGTCCTTGGCGACGATCGAGACGGGCACGTCGCGGCTGGCGTGGTCGCCGCTGACCCGGGCGATCGGCTGGTGGTCGCCGAGGTAGATCAGCACGGTGTTCTTGTTGCCGTACTTCACCAGGTAGTTGATCAGGCTCGTGACCGAGTACGAGATCGCCTTGCCGTACTCCACCTTCGACTTCGGCGAGCTGGTGATGATGTCGGAGGGCCGCTTGCCGGCCTTCTCGATGGCGTTGTAGACCGAGCCGTCGCCGACCTGGTCCTGGGGGACCGTCTTGGGGATGGGTGCCCAGGGCTGGTGGCTGGAGGTCAGGATGATCGTCGACATCAGCGGCTTGTCGTGCTTCTTGCTGTGCACCAGGCGCTCGAACGCGGTCAGGGCGTACTGGTCGGGCATGGTCGACCAGCTGAACTTCGGGCCCTTGTAGCCGAGGTGGAAGGCGTCGTAGAGCTTGTCGATGCCGTAGAACTTCTGCTCGGGCCAGCCCTTCTGGATGCCCGGCATGACGCCCACGGTGTCGTAGTCGCCGGTCTTCTTGAAGGCGCTGATCAGGGAGAGGTGGTCGCCGGCGGTCACCGTGCGGTAGCGCTGCTGGTTGTTGATCCACAGGCCCGACAGGAACGTCGAGTGGCCGAGCCAGCTGCTGCCGCCGTACGTCGCCGAGGTGAGCCAGCCGCTCTTCGCCGCGAAACCGGCCCGGGTCAGCTTCTTGTTCTCCGCGGTCAGCGTCGCGTCGACGCGCGGCGCCATGAGCGGGTCCTCGATCGCGCTGCGGCCGTAGCTCTCGATGAACGTGATGATCATGTCCTTGCCGCGCAGATCGGTGAGCATCTCGCCGGGCGGCGTGTTCGCGAAGGCGTCCTTCTTGGAGATCTTGGCGAACGCGGCCTCGTCCCGCAGGGTCTGCCGCACCCGCGCCGCCCGCTGCTGGACGACCAGCGCGACGTGCTCGGAGGCGATCGGCACCCCCGTGTACTGCAGGCCGAGCGTCGCGCAGGTGACCCAGGCCATGGCCAGGACCAGCGTCGTACGGGTCGCCGTGGCGGTGTTCCGGGACACCAGGTTGCCCAGCCGGACGACCGACATCGTCATGAGGGCCACTATCGCGATCACGAGCGCCACGGCCAGGGCCGCTATGCCGAGCGCGCCGCCGTGGCCGAACGTGTCCTGGAGGTAGCCCTGCGCGTCGCTGAAGAGCGACCAGTCGAGGACGACGTTGAAGCCCCGCCCGAGGTATTCGTTGAACTCGATGTCGAGGATGTTCAGGACGGTCAGCACGCCCAGGGCCAGCCCGGCGGCCACCGACAGCGCGATCCGCGGGCGGCGGGGCAGAACGATCAGCAGCGCGGCGCCGAAGATCGCCTCCACCGGGAGGCGCAGGAATTCGGCCGGCTGGAACTCGTCCGACTGGCTCGGCATGAGCAGCGCGAACAGGACGAGCGCGGCGGCGACGAGGGTGGTGGTCCACGCGAGGACGCGGGCGGCGACGGGATACCGGCCCCGCCACCCCCGCCCCGGGCCGTCCCCGGGCGGCTCGTCCCCCGGGGGCTCCTCCCCGTCACCGGCCCCGTCGCCGACAACTGCTTCCGGGGCTTCCCCGGCGGGGGTCTCGTCGGCGGGGGCCTCACCGGCCGGGGAAGCGGTCGCTTCCGAGGCGCTGCCTGGGGAGTCGACGTCCGTCGCGGCGGCCGCGACCACCGCGTCCGGGGTGTCGCTGTCGGCCTCGGCGGGGTCCTCCGGTTCGCCGGCGGGGGCTTCCGCCGGGGTTTCCTCCGGGGCCCCGGAGGCCGAAGAGGCGGCCCCGTCGGTCATGGCGATCTCGGGGGCCGCCCCGGCCGCTGCCTCTCCCTCACCCGAGGCGGCGGCGTCCTCGTCCCCCTTCGTGTCCGTGTCCGCGAGCGGTTCCGGTGCCGGCTCATCGCGCGGAGGCGTCTCGTCCGTGTTCGGCAGCTGTCGAGAGTTCGTGTTGGACGACAACCCGGCGGTCCTTCCGTGCGATGCGCGGCGGTGGCGTGGCGGGCCGATCGGTTGCGACCGATTCGCCCTCATCGTGGTGTACGGGGCCTGGGCGGCCCGTGTTCAACCGCCTCGGTCAGCTTCTGCCCAAGTCCGTTTCCGCAGGTCACAGCGGTGCGAGCGAGGGCTTCCCGCCCGGGACGGGGGTCTCCGGAGCGGCACGCGGGCGACTGGAGGTGCCGTACGCGGGGCTGGAGGAGCGGCACGCGGGGAACGGAGAGAACCTCACCGGTCCCGTGGCGCCCTCACCGCACCGGCAGCGTCACCGTCACCGCCAGGCCCTCACCGGGTGCCGTCCACACCGCGACGCTCCCCCCGTGGGCCCGCACCACGCCTTCCACGATCGCCAGGCCGAGCCCGCTGCCCGCGCCGCCGCCGGCCCGGAAGAAGCGGTCGAAGACGCGCGCCGCGTCCTCCTGCGCGAGCCCTGGCCCCTTGTCCGCGACGCACAGCCGCAGGATCCCGTCCGCGCGCTCCAGACCGAGCCGCACCGGCACGTCGTCGGGGGTGTGGGTGCGTACGTTGCCCACGAGATTGCCCAGTACCTGCCGCAGCCCCGACTCGTCGGCCCGTACGAGCAGTGTGCCGTCGGCGTCCACGGTCACCGGGCGGCCGGGCTGCTGGGCACGCAGATCCGCTGCCGCGTCCCGCACGAGCCGGCTCAGGTCGACGTTCCTGAAGCGCAGTTCGGGCCGCTGGTCGAGGCGGGCCAGGGTGAGCAGTTCGTCGACGAGCCGGCCCATGCGGTCGGCCTCCGCGTTCATCCGGTCCCAGGCCCGCCTGCGCTCGGCGGGATCGGTCAGCATCCCCTTCTCGTACAGCTGCAGGTAGCCGCGTATCGCCGCGAGCGGGGTGCGCAGCTCGTGCGAGGCGTCCCCGACGAACCGGCGCAGCTGGGCGGCGCTGTCCTCGCGCGTCCGGTAGGCCGACTCGACCTGGTGCAGCATGGAGTTGAGGGCGAGCCGCAGCTGCTCGACCTCCTGGGTCGGATGATGGCTGGAGGGCACGCGCCGGGTCAGATCGCCCTCGGCGATGGCGGACGACGTCTCCACCATGGCCTCCAGCGGCAGCATCCGGCGGCGCACGCTGAACATCGTCAGACACGCGAGGAGTGCCAGCAGCAGGGTGCCCACGGCCAGATCGAGCCTGAGGGCCTTCGCGATGCCCTTGTGCAGTCCGTCGGTCGAGGCGGCGAACAGGACGTAGGTGCCGTCGGAGAGCCGGGCGCCGGTCGCCCGGTAGGCGGCGCCGTGCACGGTGACGTCACGCGGTTCGCCGGCGCGGGCGAGGGCGGCGGGGTCGTCGACGGCGGCGGCGAACGCGCGCTGTGTGTCCCCGGGCTGGAAGCCCGCCACCTCGATCGCCTCGCCGTGCCGGTCGACGGCCGCGAAGATCGAGTCCGGCTTCGGCGACTCGTCCGCCGCCGGACCGATCCGGTCGTGTACGAACGCGAGGGCGCTCAGCGAGTCGATCTGGCGCATGGTGAGCTGTGAACCGCCCAGCGAGTCACGGGTCTTGAGGAGCTGGGCGTCCACCTGGTCGAGCAGGTAGTGCCGCATGCCCATCAGGCTCACGGCGGTCGCCACCACGATGCCGACGGCCAGCAGTCCCACGTTGGCGATCGTCAGTTTGCCGCGCAGCGAATGGACGCCGTGCCGGGAGCGCGGGGGCGGGCGGCAGCCGGGCCGGACAGGCAGGTTCACGCGAGTCCGTATCCGACGCCCCGGCGGGTCTGGATCACCGGCGGGCCCAGCGGTTCGAGCTTGCGCCGCAGATAGCTGATGTAGGTCTCGACGACCGTCGACTCGGCCGGGTGCTCGTACTGCCAGACGTGGCGCAGGAGTTGGTCCTTGGGCACGATCCGCCCGCCGTTGCGGACGAGGAAGCGCAGCAGGGCGTACTCGGTGGGGGTGAGTTCGACGGTGGTGCCCGCGCGGTGGACCTGGTACGTCGTCTCGTCCAGCTCCAGATCTCCGTAGCGCAGGGGCGGGCGCTGCGGCAGGACGTCGCCCTGCCGGGTGCGGCGCAGGACGGCGGTGATCCGGGCGACGACCTCGTCGATGTTGAACGGCTTGGTGATGTAGTCGTCGCCGAAGCCGAGCGCGCCGACGATCTCGGCGGGCGCGTCCCGCGCGGTGAGGAAGACGACGGCCAGGTCGGGCCGGCGCAGGCGCAGTTCACGGCCGAGGGCCCGGCCGTCGCCGTCCGGGAGCATCACGTCGAGCAGCGCCGCGTCGGGGCGGGTGCGCTCCGCGAGGGCGAGGGCCTCGCGGACGCTTCCCGCGGCCATCACCTCGAAGCGGTGGTAGCGCAGCGCGATGGTGAGGACGTCCGCGATGCTCGGCTCGTCCTCGACGACGAGGACGGTGGCTCCCTCGTGAGCGGTCATGTCCCCAGTATCGGCCGGGCTGTCGGCGACCGGGTCCGTTCGTGCCTTGGAGTTCCTTGAGAGTCATGGGCGGGTCGTGTCCACGCGCGTACGGGGCCGCGAATGCTGGTGACCAGGACCTGGGGGACCGACCGACTAAGGAGCGTTGAACGTGGCGGTATTGGCACGGTGGTGCTATCGGCACCGGCTGGTGGTCCTGTTGCTGTGGGTGGGTGTGCTGTTCGGTCTGGGCTTCGCGGCGACCACCGCGGGCACGGACTACGCGAATGTGTTCTCCCTTCCGAACACGGACTCCAAGCGTGCGTACGACCAGATGGAGAAGGCCTTCCCGAACAGCGCGGGGGACACCGACACGGTGGTGTGGAAGGTCGCGGACGGCACGGTGAAGGACGCCTCCGTGCGGTCCCGGATCCAGCCGGTGCTGGACGAGATCGCCGGCATGAAGGGTGTCGGCCAGGTCGCGGGGCCGTACCAGGGGGAGCGGGGCGCCGCGCAGATCAGCAAGGACGGCCGGATCGCCTACGCCCAGATCACCTTCGCCGAGCAGGCGAACGCCGTGCCCAAGGACCTGGTGCAGAAGGTCGTCGACACCGCGCAGGGTGCCGAACGGGCCGGACTCCAGGTCGAGTTGGGCGGACAGGCGATCCAGCGGGTGCAGGAGCCGCCCACCGGGCTCGCCGAGATGGTCGGCATCCTGGCCGCGGCCGTCGTCCTCTTCCTCGCCTTCGGTTCGCTCTTCGCGATGCTGCTGCCGATCGGCATCGCGATCTTCGGGGTGGGTACGGGCCTGTTCTCCACCCAACTGCTCAGCCACACCACGGACATCCCGGACCTGGCCCCGCTGCTGGCCACCCTGATCGGCCTCGGTGTCGGCATCGACTACGCGCTGTTCATCGTCACCCGGCACCGGCGCGGTCTGCTGCGGGGCCTGGCGCCCGAGGAGTCGGCGGTCGTCGCCCTCAACACCTCCGGGCGGGCGGTGCTGTTCGCGGGCGGCACGGTGTGCATCGCGCTCGCGGGCATGCTCGTGACGAACCTGCGCTTCCTGGACGGCGTGGTCATCGGCACCTCCCTGACCGTGGTGTTCAGCGTGCTCGCGGCCACCACGCTGCTGCCCGCGCTCCTGGGGGTCCTCGGCACCCGGGTGCTCAGCCGCCGCCAGCGGCGCGAACTGGCGGCGAAGGGGCCCGAGCCGGAGCGGGCGAGCGGGGCCGCGGCACGCTGGTCGACGACGGTCCAGCGCCGGCCCCGGACGATCGCCGTCCTCGCGCTGGCCGTGATGGCGGTCCTCGCGGTCCCCGTCCTGTCGCTGCACCTCGGCGCCACGGACCAGGGCAACAACGACGCCAAGACGACGACCAGGCAGGCCTACGACCTGCTCGCCGAGGGCTTCGGGCCCGGCTTCAACGGCCCCCTGCAGGTCGTCGTGACCCGTGGTGACACCGCCGCCCTGGCGAAGAGCATCGGCGGCACGCCCGGGGTCGCCGCGGTCGCCGCGCTGCCGCCCGCGCACGGGGTGACGGTGATCCAGGTGGTGCCGACGACCTCACCGCAGTCGGTGAGGACCGACCACCTCATCGACACCCTGCGGGACCGGGTGATCCCGGACGCCGGGGTGAGCGCCCACGTCGGCGGGGTGACCGCCGTGTCGAAGGACTTCGCCACGATCACCGGCGACCGGCTGCCCTGGTTCGTCGCCACGATCATCGGCCTCGGTTTCCTGCTCCTGCTGATCGCCTTCCGCTCCCTGGTGGTCCCGCTGACGGCCGCGCTGATGAACCTGATCGCGGCCGCCGCGTCCTTCGGCGTCCTGGTCGCGGTCTTCCAGTGGGGCTGGGGCCTGGGAGTGCTGGGCCTCGGCAAGGAGGGGCCGATCAACGCCTTCCTGCCCGTCATCATGCTCTCGCTGCTCTTCGGTCTCTCCATGGACTACCAGGTGTTCCTGGTGAGCCGGATGCACGAGGAGTGGGTGCACACGAAGGACAACGCGCGCGCGGTGCGCGTCGGGCTGGCGGAGACCAGCCGGGTCATCAACTCGGCCGCCCTGATCATGGTGTGCGTCTTCCTCGCCTTCGTGCTGAGCGGTGACTCCGGGGCGGCGATGGCGGGGGTGGGCCTCGCGGCCGCGGTCGCCCTGGACGCCTTCATCCTCCGTACGGCCCTGGTGCCCGCCGCGATGCACCTGCTCGGCAACTCCAACTGGTGGCTGCCCGCGGCCCTGGACCGGCGGCTGCCGCACCTGGCGGTGGAGCCCGCCGAGGAGCCGTCCGCGGACGCCGCTCCGGCCGGGGGCGGGGCCTCGGCCGTGCACGGGTTCGTCCGGGACACGGAGGGCGAGGCCGTCGACGGGGCGGTCCTCACGCTGCTGTCCAAGGGGGGCCGTCAGCTGGACCGGGTGACCTCGCTGGCCGACGGGTCCTACATCGTCTCGGTCCCGGCCCCGGGGACGTACCTGCTGTCGGCGACGGCCCGTTCGTACGGGGCGCGGGCCCAGCACGTCGTCGTCACGGACGAGCCGCTGGTGCACGACGTGGAGCTGGCGCCGGGAGAGGTGGACGCCGACGCGGTCAACTGAGGCCGCTCGCGGCCGGAGCGTTCCGGCACAACGGGGGTGCCCGCCTCGGCGGGCGCCCCTCAGTCCGCTTTCCCGGCCGGCCGGGAAGGTTCTTGTCCCGTCTTCTTCGCCGGGTCCGGCAGGGCCTTCGTCATCCCCGGCAGGAAGTCCGTGAACAGCTCGTGCACCTCGTGGACGAGGGGGCGCAGCAGACGGAAGCGGGCCAGCGAGACACCGCGCGCCGTCAGCCGCGCGCCGCGCTCGGCGAGCCGGTAGCTGCGCTCGCGGCCCTCGGTCCGGTCGAACACCCAGTACAGGACGAGCCCCATCTGCGAGAGCCACATCAGCTCGGGCAGCACCTCGCGCAGTTCCTCCGGCACCTTGGTCTTCGCCCCGGCCAGTACCTCCTTGTGCACGCTGATCGCCTCCAGGCGCGCGTGCTCCGACTCGGGCGAGAAGGGGCTGAGCGGACTGTCCGGGTCGGCGGCGTTCTTGAAGAACTGCACGGCGAACTCGTGGTACGGCGTGGCGATGTCGAGCCACACCTTCAGCACGCCGCCCAGCCGGGCCTCCAGGTCCGTCTCGCGGTCCAGCACGTCCCGGACCGCCTGCTGGTGTTCGGCGGCGATCCGGTCGTAGAAGCCCTGGATCAGGTGTTCCTTGCCGGCGAAGTAGTAGTACGCGTTGCCGACGGAGACTCCCGCCTCCTGGGCGATGGCCCGCATCGTCGTCTTGTCGTACCCCCGTTCCTGGAAGAGCCGCATCGCGGTCTCCAGGATCAGGGTCCGGGTCTGTTCGCTCTTCGCCGGGCTCTTCGCTTCCTTGCCCGGGGACTTGGCGGGCTCGGAGGCCGCGGAGGACCTGATGGGGCCGGGGCTGTCTGTCGGTGCTGGCACGGGACGAGCCTAACGACTGGGAACGGCCGGACACGCGCCGCTGTCACAGGCGGGCGGCTCGAAGGTCCAGCCGACGGCCGGGTCGTAGCGCCAGCCGTCGCCCCGGTCGTACACGCCGCCGCCCCATCGCCGGGACGACTGCGCCTCGCGCCACTTGGCGGCGGCGAGGGTCGCGCCCCTGGCCAGCCGGGCACCCGCGGGCGTGCTCAGCCGATGGGCCAGCGCGCGGTACTCGCGCAGCGCCCACAGGGTGACGATCCAGGCGGCGGCTCCCTGGTAGACCTGCCCGGCGTCCCCCACGACGGTGATCTCGTCCAGGGTGGCGCGGTGGTCGAGCCGCGGATGGAGCCGGGCGGCCTCCTCGGAGCCGGCCGGAACGAACCGGAGCGGCACGAGCTGGGCCTGTGCGGCGAGCCACTTCTTCAGGAAGACGCACAGCGGGCAACGCGGGTCGTACAGGACGGTGAGCCCGAGGACCGGGACGCGCGAGGCGTCCCGGTCCCTGGTGGCCGGTGTGCCGGTCACCGCTCTCACGCCCCGGCCGTGGGCGCGGCCCAGTCCGTCGGCCGCACCGGCGGGACCTGCTCGCGCTCCATGACGCCCCGCCGCCGGATCTTGTTGAGCGCGTAGACGTTCCCCAGGTGCATGACGCCGAGCACCAGCAGGACGACGCCCAGCTTGGTCGACAGGGCCTCGAAGATCTCGCGGGCGTCGGTGATCTCGTCGCTCTGGTGCAGATAGAGCGCGACGAAGCCCAGGTTGACGAGGTAGAAGCCCACCACCAGCAGGTGGTTGACGGCGTCGGCGAGCTTCTCGTCGCCGTGCAGGACGTCCGCCAGGAAGATCCGTCCGTTGTGGCTCAGCGTGCGCGCCACCCAGACCGTCAGCGCGATGCTGACCAGCAGGTAGATGACGTACGCGACGACTGTGAGGTCCATGTCCCCACCCCTTCTTGAACGCGTTCAAAACGCTGTCGGAGATGAATGTAGACCTGCTTTTGAACATGTTCAAGTCGGATCGGGGGCGGTGGGACGGCGGGGGCGGCCACCGGGGGCGCGGCCGTCCCGGAACGAAGCGGGACCCGATGACCCGTTGTCAGTGGGGGCTCGTACTGTCGTCGGCATGGGAATGGTGACGTTCGTCGACGAGACGACCAGTGGGACGCGGGGAGCGGGCTGGGGGATCGAGATCGCCGAGGAGCGGCTCGCGGTGCGCGAGCTGATCCGGCGGCGGGTCTTCCAGGAGGTCGCCGAGTACAACGCGGGCATGCCGCCGGTCTTCCAGGGGCTCGTGCAGCCCGAGGACACCGAACGCGTGCTGAACGGCTACGCGTTGCGCACGCCCCGCCGGATCGACCCGGAGGCCCAGAGCGAGCTGGCGCTCCGGGCCTTCGCGGGGAACGGCTTCCTGGTGCTCGTGGGGGACCGGCAGGTGACCGACCCGGACGAGGAGATCGAGCTGGCCCTCGGCACCGAGGTCACCTTCCTCAAGCTCGTCGCACTGGTGGGGGGATGACGATGGCCGACACCACGATGCAACTGGGGTGGATCCGTACGAACGCGGCCGAGGGCAACATGGGCGCCCTGGCCGCCGACCTCCTCAGGGGCGCCCTGGTCATCCCCGTCCAATGGGGCCCCGGTTGGGGCGAGATCCTCGAACTGCTGGGCGCGCTCCCCGCCGACGAGAGGGAGAGGCTGGCCGGCGCCCTCGCGGAGGGCTATCACACGGTCGGCAGCCGATCGGAACCCCGGAACCAGGTGCTGACCCTGCTCGCCGCCGTCTCCCACGGCCTCCAGGAGGATCCGCTCGCCGACGAGCGGGCGAGGCAACTGGAGGAATTCGGCCGACAGAACACCCTCTGGTCGACGACACGGGTCGACGTCCTGGCCGAGGCGGAACTGGCGGCCGGCCGCGACCTGGACCCGACCGTCGTCGCGGTCCTCCGGCGCACCGGCACGGACACCTACCGCCGCGGGTTCGTCGCCGCCCTGCTGAAGAAACTCACGAGCCCCGTCCTCAACGTCGGCGAGGAATGGGCCGAGCAGGCCATGAGGGACTCCTCCAGCCCCGACGGGCAGGCCCTGCTCACCCATCTGACGACGGCCACCGCCTCCAAGCCCTCCGCCAAGTGGGACCGGCAGGCCCTCGCCCTCGTCGAAGCCCTCGGCACCGACCGGGTCCGTACCGCCGCGCTCACCTGGCTCGTGCTCGTCGGCCGCCCCCGCACCCACCCGCTGGAGATCCGGGGGTACGAGGCGGACATCAACAACGCCTACGACCCCTACAACGCCGACGCCCTGCGCGGCCTCGCCTGGCTGGTCTCCCTGCTGCCGCCCCACCCCGACACCGCCCGGGCCCTCGGCGCGCTCGTCGAGACCTCCCTGAAGAAGGTCACCGGACTCGGCCCGCGCAACCCGAAGGTCGCCAACGCCGGTGTGATCGCGCTGTCCCGGATCGACGGCGAGGCCGCCCTCGCCGAACTGGCCCGGCTGGCCACCCGGGTGACGTACAAGGCCACGGCCAAGATGGTCGACGGCTTCCTGGAGGCGAAGGCCGCCGCCCTCGGCCTGAGCCGCGAGGAGATCGAGGAACTGGCCGTCCCGGCGTACGGGCTCACCGAGGTGGGACAGGCACGTCACGAACTCGGTGACACCACCGCGCTTCTCGAGGTCCAGGGCTCACGCGCCGTGCTGAGCTGGCGCAACGCGAGCGGCAAGGCCGTCAGGAGCGTGCCCGCCGCCGTGCGGCGCGACCACGCCGAGGAGCTCAAGGAGCTCAAGGCGGCCGTCAAGGACATCGACAAGATGCTCTCGGCGCAGAGCGAGCGCCTGGACCGGCAGTTCCTCGGCCGGCGCACCTGGGCGTACGACGCCTGGCGCAAGAGCTACCTCGACCACCCGCTCGTCGGCACCCTCGCCCGCCGGCTCCTGTGGACGGTCGACGGCACCCCGGTCGGCTTCGCGAACGGCGAACTGGCCACCCTCACCGGCGACCCGGTGACCTCGGGCGGGGAAGTCGCCCTCTGGCACCCGGCCGACCGCGAACCCGCGGAGGTCGTCGCCTGGCGGGACTGGCTGGAGCGGCACGGGATCACCCAGCCCTTCAAACAGGCCCACCGCGAGGTGTACCTCCTCACCGACGCCGAGCGCGCGACCGGCACCTACTCGAACCGCTTCGCCGCCCACTTCGTGCGCCAGCACCAGTTCAACTCCCTGGCCGCCGTCAGGGGCTGGCGCAACAAGCTCCGCCTCTGCGTCGACGACGAGGCACCCCCGGCCACCCGGGAACTGCCGCAGTGGGGGCTGCGCGCCGAGTACTGGATCACCGGCGACGGCGAGTACGGCGAGGACACCACCGAGTCCGGCAGCTATCTGCGGCTGCGCACCGACCAGGTGCGCTTCTACCCCCTCGACGCCCCCGAGAACTCGGCGCACTGCTACGGCGGCGAGTACCGCATGCGGCTGCGCGACGGCCGGGGCCCGGTCGAGCCACTGCCCCTCACCGGGATCCCACCGCTCGTCCTGTCCGAAGTCCTGCGCGACATCGACCTGTTCGTCGGCGTCTCCAGCGTCGGCAACGACCCGACCTGGCAGGACGGCGGTCCGGGCGGCCGCTTCCAGGAGTACTGGACGTCGTACGGCTTCGGCGACCTGACCGAGACCGCGCAGACCCGCCGCGCCCTGCTCGACCGGCTGATCCCCCGGCTGGCGATGGCCGACCGCTGCACGCTGGAGGGCCGCTTCCTGCACGTGAAGGGCGAGCGGCACACGTACAAGATCCATCTCGGCTCGGGCAACATCCTGATGACCCCGAACGACCAGTACCTGTGCATCGTCCCGAAGTCCGCCGCGACAGGCCCCCAGCCGGGCTACCTGCCGTTCGAGGGCGACCGGATGCTCGCGGTGATCCTCAGCAAGGCGATGCTGCTGGCCGACGACCTGAACATCACGGACCCGACGATCCTGAGCCAGCTCTGATCGGCTGCCGGTTCCTCTGATCAGGCTGCCGGTTCGGTGCCGCCCGACGCGAGGATCTCGGCGACGTCGAGGGTGACCTTGGCGCCGATGGAGTCGGGCAGTGCGACGAGTTCGCCGGGAGCGTGGACGCGGTGGTTGCCGTATGCGCCTCCGGCCGGGTCGGTGAGAACGTGGAGGCGCTGGTGCCTGCGGTCGACGATGACGTACACGGGCACGTCGGCGCCGGCGTACGCCGAGACCTTGGTGCGCAGATCGGACTGGTAGTTGCTCGACGTGACTTCCAGGACGAGACGGAAGCAGACGGGGTCGTAGCAGTTGTTCTCGACGAGGTGCTCTTGGAAGTCGGTGTCCACCAGAGCGAGATCGGGGACGGCGTAGTCC
This sequence comes from Streptomyces sp. NPDC021080, assembly GCF_044333225.1. Taxonomy (NCBI): domain Bacteria; kingdom Bacillati; phylum Actinomycetota; class Actinomycetes; order Kitasatosporales; family Streptomycetaceae; genus Streptomyces; species Streptomyces sp. NPDC021080. The sequence continues at coordinate 264,808 of NZ_JBIRQM010000012.1, forward strand.
TCCGCACCGGACGGCAGCCAGAGCCCGATGCCCTGGAGTACCTGTGACTCCGCACCGTGCGATCCGGCTGCCAGGAAGGGGAGCATGAGGTTGGTCAAGGCCTCGGCGTGTGGGCCGTCGTGTGGCGGAGACGCGAGGATCTGACCTTCGATGATCTCGACGCGGTAGCCCGGGTTGCGGTCCATGAGACGGTTCGCCTCCGCGATCAGCGGACGGTCGTCGTGGGGCCGCTCGACGGATGCTGCGGACATCACGTGCCTCCTGTGGGCTGGTGTCGAGAGCATCATCGTAGGCCCGGCGACCTCCCTGAGCCGTGATCGGTCCGTTCCACCCGTTCGTGGCCCCGTACGCGAGTGGGCCCCGCTTCCGGAGGGAAGCGGGGCCCACGCGACGTACAGGCCGACCTCAGAAGCGGCGCGTGATCAGCGCGCGCTTGACCTCCTGGATCGCCTTGGTGACCTCGATACCGCGCGGGCAGGCGTCCGTGCAGTTGAACGTCGTGCGGCAGCGCCACACACCGTCCTTGTCGTTGAGGATCTCCAGGCGCTGCTCCCCGGCCTCGTCACGCGAGTCGAAGATGAAGCGGTGGGCGTTCACGATGGCGGCCGGACCGAAGTACTGGCCGTCGTTCCAGAACACCGGGCAGGACGACGTGCACGCCGCGCACAGGATGCACTTGGTCGTGTCGTCGAACCGCTCGCGGTCCTCGGCCGACTGCAGACGCTCGCGCGTCGGCTCGTTGGTGTCCTTCGTGATGAGGAAGGGCATCACGTCGCGGTACGCCTGGAAGAACGGGTCCATGTCGACCACGAGGTCCTTCAGCACCGTCAGGCCCTTGATGGCCTCGACCGTGATCGGCTTCTCGGGGTTGAGGTCCTTGATCAGCGTCTTGCAGGCCAGACGGTTCTTGCCGTTGATCCGCATGGCGTCGGACCCGCAGATGCCGTGCGCGCAGGAGCGGCGGAAGGTGAGCGTGCCGTCCTGGTCCCACTTGATCTTGTGCAGCGCGTCGAGGACACGCTCCTTGGGGTCGATCTGCAGCTGGAAGTCTTCCCAGACCGACTCCGCCGAGACCTCCGGGTTGAACCGGCGGATGCGGAACGTGGCGGTGATGTAGGGGGAGTCGGCGAAACCGGGCTCGGGTGCGCCGGCCGCGTCCGCCTTGTCCAGAGTGGGAGTAGCCATCAGTACTTACGCTCCATCGGCTGGTAGCGGGTCTGGACGACCGGCTTGTAGTCGAGACGGATGGACTCGGTGCCGTCCTCGCCGACCTCGCGGTACGCCATGGTGTGGCGCATGAAGTTGACGTCGTCGCGGTTCGGGTAGTCCTCGCGGTAGTGGCCGCCGCGGGACTCCTTGCGGGCGAGCGCGGAGACGGCCATGACCTCGGCCAGGTCGAGCAGGTTGCCCAGCTCGATGGCCTCCAGCAGGTCGGTGTTGAACCGCCTGCCCTTGTCCTGGACCGAGACGTTCAGGTAGCGCTCGCGCAGCTCCGCGATCTTCTCGACCGCCGTCTTGATCGTCTGCTCGGTGCGGAACACCATCACGTTGGCGTCCATGCACTCCTGCAGCTCCAGGCGGATCGCGGCGACCCGCTCGGTGCCCGTGGAGTTGCGCAGGCGCTCGACCTGGGTGACGACCTGCTCGGCCGGGTTCTCCGGCAGCTCCACGTAGCTGGCCTTGGCCGAGTACTCCGCGGCCGCGATGCCCGCCCGGCGCCCGAAGACGTTGATGTCCAGCAGCGAGTTCGTGCCGAGACGGTTGGCGCCGTGCACGGAGACACAGGCGACCTCACCGGCGGCGTACAGGCCCGGGACGACGGTGGTGTTGTCCGAGAGGACCTCACCCTCGACGTTCGTCGGGATGCCGCCCATGGCGTAGTGCGCGGTGGGCTGGATCGGGATCGGGTCCGTGTAGGGCTCGATGCCGAGGTAGGTCCGCGCGAACTCCGTGATGTCGGGCAGCTTGGCGTCCAGCTGCTCCGGCGGGAGGTGGGTGAGGTCGAGGTAGACGTGGTCGCCCTCGGGACCGCAGCCGCGGCCCTCGCGGATCTCCGTGTAGATGGAGCGGGACACGACGTCACGGGACGCGAGGTCCTTCATGACCGGCGCGTACTTCTCCATGAAGCGCTCGCCGTCCTTGTTGCGGAGGATGCCGCCCTCACCGCGGGCGCCCTCCGTCAGCAGGATGCCCATGCGCCAGATGCCGGTCGGGTGGAACTGGAAGAACTCCATGTCCTCCAGCGGCAGCCCGCGACGGTAGACGGCCGCCTGGCCGTCACCCGTCAGGGTGTGCGCGTTGGAGGTCACCTTGAAGAACTTGCCGGTGCCGCCGGACGCGTAGATCACGGCCTTCGCCTGGAAGACGTGGATCTCGCCGGTCGCGAGCTCGTAGGCGACGACGCCCGCGGAGTGCTTGACCCCGTCGACCTCGACGATGAGCTGGTCGAGGACGTAGAACTCGTTGAAGAACTCCACGCCCTCCTTGACGCAGTTCTGGTACAGCGTCTGGAGGATCATGTGACCGGTGCGGTCCGCGGCGTAGCAGGACCGGCGGACCGGGGCCTCGCCGTGGTTGCGGGAGTGACCGCCGAAGCGGCGCTGGTCGATCGTCCCGTCGGGCGTCCGGTTGAACGGCAGGCCCATCTTCTCCAGGTCGAGGACCGAGTCGATGGCCTCCTTCGCCAGGATCTCGGCGGCGTCCTGGTCGACCAGGTAGTCACCGCCCTTGACCGTGTCGAAGGTGTGCCACTCCCAGTTGTCCTCTTCCACGTTGGCGAGCGCGGCGGCCATGCCGCCCTGCGCGGCGCCCGTGTGGGAGCGGGTGGGGTAGAGCTTCGTCAGCACGGCGGTGCGGCTGCGCTTCGTCGCCTCGATGGCGGCGCGCATGCCGGCGCCGCCGGCGCCGACGATGACGGTGTCGTACTTGTGGATCTTCATGAGTGGTTGCCTCAGCCCCGTGCCTAGCGAATGTTCGGGTCGAAGGTGAAGATCACCAGCGTGCCCAGCAGGATCGTGAACACCGTGGCGGTGTACAGCAGGCCCTTCAGCCACAGGCGCGTGCTCGCGCGCTCCGCGTAGTCGTTGATGACGGTACGCAGGCCGTTGGAGCCGTGCAGCATGGCCAGCCACAGCATCGCGAGGTCCCAGGCCTGCCACCACGGGCTCGCCCAGCGGCCGGCCACGAAGGCGAAGCCGATCTTGGAGACGCCGCCGTCGAGGACGAGCTGGATCAGCAGGTGGCCGAGGACCAGGACGACCAGGACGATGCCGGACAGGCGCATGAAGAGCCAGCCGTACATCTCGAAGTTGCCACGGGTGGACTTCGGGGTCTTCTTGGTGCGCTTGCGCGGGGCCTCGATGAACGGGGCCGGATTGTCGACGCTGTAGGCCGAGTGGTCTCCGGCGCCCTCCACGGGGCCGATGCCGGAAGCGGCAGTGTCAGTAGTGGACATCTGCGTCAGCTCCCGAACTGTTCGCGGAATGCGTGACCGAGGACGGGGTAAAGGGCCCCGAACATCAGCACGACCCAGATACCGACGACGGACCAGAGCATCTGCTTCTGGTAGCGCGGGCCCTTGGACCAGAAGTCGACGGCGATGACACGCAGGCCGTTGAGCGCGTGGAAGAGAATGGCGGCCACGAGGCCGTACTCCAACAGCGCGACGATCGGCGTCTTGTACGTGGCTACGACCTTGTCGTAGTCCTCGGGGGAGACACGGACGAGAGCGGTGTCCAGCACGTGTACGAACAGGAAGAAGAAGATGAGGACGCCGGTGACTCGATGAGCCACCCAGGACCACATTCCTTCCCGGCCGCGGTACAGCGTTCCAGCCGGCACGGAAGAACCCTCCGGGAGCGGGGATTGGGGCCGCGCCGGCTTCTCTGTCGGTCGGGCCCGGCCGGGTACGGTCCACCGGCCCCGGCCATCGTAGCGACGTGTTGTCGGAACGCTTACAGCGGCCCTATCAATGTGATCAAACTGGCAATCAATCAGGCACGTTCGGGCTATTCCGGGCGCCGAATATCGGCGTTTCGCGCTCGTGGGCGAACTGGCGGACGAGGCGGGTCAGCCGGCCGCGGGCCAGTCGGCGCAGCTCGTCGGCGGTGACGACCCGCTCCTCCTCGGGATCGTTCGCCAGTCGCGAGCGGATTCCGACGAGCACCTGGTCGAGAGCCTCCCCGGGCGTGAATTCGTCCAGACAGATGACGAAGACATGTCCGAATCTGCTCTCGTACGCGGCATGTGCGGCGCTCAGCGCGGTGTGGGCGGCGGAGTACGCGCCGTCCGGGAGCAGCGTGAGCGACTCGCCGGCCAGCGCTTCGGCCAGGTCGGCGGGGGTCAGGTCGTACGCCGCCTCGTCGGCCGCGGCCAGCAGGGCGCCGAGGTCCGGGTAGGGGCGGTGGTCGGCCAGACGGTGGACCCAGCGCAGGCTGCGGCAGCAGGTGAGCAGGGCGCGGGTGACCTCTCCGGCGGGTGCGGAGTTGAACCCGTCGAGGCGGACCGGGGACGGTACCGCGCTCTTCTGCTCGGGGAAGGCGACCTGGCCGGGGAGGCGTGGGAGACGGTGAGACGTCAGCGTGGTTCCTCGGCGTGGGGGTGGGGTGGGACGCGCGACGTCCGGTGAGCGTGACGTGCGTGCGATACGTGTGTTTCGGCAGGGGGAGAAGTGAAAGCTGTGCTGCTCACGCTATCGAGCTGTGTCGCGACCTGTCCGACGGATGCCCGGATTTCACCCGCACGGGAGAGTTTCGGAGCGTGTGGTGGACGGTTGTGGTGACGGCCGGGGCAGAGTTCACGGTGGGGTGGGGGGTCGGACCGGCGAGGTGTTCCGAAGAGGCGGACGTCTCGCGGGGGAGTACACCTGAACGGAGCACCGGCCCGGTGACGGCACGATGGAGTGAGCGCCCGGAGGCGGGCGCGGTGAAGTGAGCGTCCGGAAGAGGGCGCGGTGAGACGAGGGTGGCGGAGTGAGCAGTGGCAGGCGGCGGGCGCCGCGGCGGCGGGCGAGGCGGAGCGGGCGGGCCGGGCTCGTCGCGGGAGGTCTGGCGGTCGCGGGTGTCGTCGCGGTGGCGGTGGCGGTCTGGCCCGGCGGAGGCGGAGAGCCGTCCGGGGCGCGGGCGTCGTCCGCGGACCGGTCGGGGGCCGTGGCGGTCGCCAGTCCCTCGCCGACCCGGAGCTATCCCCTCTCCGTGGCGCCTCGCACCATCCCCGCCGTGCGCGAGCACACCGCGGCCCACGGTCCGGGCTGGCGCCCGGCCGCCGGCGCCCGGGTGGTCGTGGACGACAACGGCCTCGCCGACGAGGGCAAACTGCTCGCCGGCGAACTGAAGCTGGCGTACGCGGGGCGGGCGGGCGCCAAGGCCGGCGACGTCGAACTGGGCCTCGACAAGAGCAAGGCGGGCCCGGAGTCGTACACCCTCACGGTCAAGAACGGCCGGGTCACCGTCACCGGGCCCGCCGAGGCAGGTGTCTTCTACGGCACGCGCACCCTCGAGCAGGAGGTGCACGGAGGCGGTACGGCCCCGGAGGGCGTCGTGCGCGACCGGCCCGCGAAGCCGGTCCGCGGGTTCATGCTCGACATCGCGCGCAAGCACTTCACGGCGGCCTGGATCGAGGACCGGGTGCGCGAGCTCGGCGACCTGAAGTACAACCAGCTCGGCCTGCACTTCTCGGACGACCAGGGCTTCCGCATCGAGTCCGACACGCACCCCGAGATCGTGTCGCAGCAGCATCTGACGAAGGACGAGGTGCGCCGGATCGTCGCCCTCGCGGCGAGCCGGCACATCACCGTCGTACCCGAGATCGACTCGCCGGGACACCTCGGCGCGGTCATCGCGGCCCACCCCGAGCTCCAGCTGCGCAATGTGTCGGGGGTCCCCGTCCGCGGCGCCGTGGACATTTCCAAGCCCGCGGCGGCGAAGATCGTCGACGATCTGCTGAACGAGTACGCGGATCTGTTCCCCGGCACCGACTGGAACCTGGGCGGCGACGAGTACCAGGCCCTGACGGTGGCGAACCCGGCGGCGTCCTTCCCGCAGCTGGCCACCGCGGCGAGGAACAGGTACGGGGCGGGGGCCGGCGTCGCCGACCTGACGACCGGCTGGCTGAACGACCGGGCCAAGGTGGTCCACGCGCACGGCCGCACGGCACGGGCCTGGAACGACGGCTTCTTCCGCAGCAGCACGGTCCCGGCCGACGGCAGCCTTCGGGTGGGGTACTGGACCGGCAAGGAGTTCGGGGCCCGGCAGCCGGTGGAGTACCTGAGCGCGGGCCGCAAGGTCGTCAACTACAACGACGAGTACCTGTACTACGTCCTCGGCGAACCCCAGACCTTCGTCTACCCGACCGGGCAGCGCATCTACGAGCAGTGGACCCCTCTCGTCCTGCGCGGAACCACGCCGGTTCCCGCGCGGTACGACTCCCAGATCCTCGGCGGGTCCTTCGCCGTCTGGTGCGACCTCGCGAACTCCCAGACCCAGGACCAGGTCGCGGCCGGCATCCGCATGCCGCTGCGCGCCCTGACCCAGAAACTGTGGGACCCGCGCACGCCGTCCATGTCCTGGACGCAGTTCAAGGCGCTGGCGAGCCGGCTGGGCTGAGCGGCCCCGGCCCGCCGGCACGGACTGGACGCCGTGACCTGCGGAACCGTATCTTCCGGCCCTGTTCGCATGCCGGGCGTGACCCTGGGGAGGGGCGCGTCCGGCTTTCCGCGCCGCCATCGCGGTGCCGCACATCTGGGGGTCTCATGACCATGCCGCCGTCGCCGCGACCCGTGCCGGAGGGGCCCGCCTCTCCGCGCCCCCGGGCGCGGGCGATGACCTCGGGGCTTCCCGTGCCGCTGTCGTCGTTCGCGCCGTCGTACGGGCTCGCCCGGTTGCGCTCGCCGGTGGCCCTCGGCCGGGCCGCCGCCGGGGCACTCGGCCTGATGATCGCCGTGGACCTCTACTCGATCTGGGCGGACTTCTCGATGCACGCCGCGATCGCGGCCTTCATGGACGGCACGTCCGGCCGTGCGGCCTGGCAGCGGGTCGAAGCGGCGGAGTCGTACCGCACCGCCGCCGGGTATGCGCAGACGGCCGCGTTTCTGACGACCGTCGGTATCTACCTGAACTGGTTCCTGCGGGTCCGTGCCAACGCCGAGGTCTTCGACCCGTTCGGCCACACCATGTCCCGCGCCTGGGCGCGCTGGGGCTGGATCGCCCCGGGGGTGAACCTGTGGTTCCCGCGTCGGATCATGCAGGAGATCTGGGACGCGAGCCGCCCGGAGGGTGCCCGGAGCGGGTACGGGCTCCTCAACACCTGGTGGACCCTCTGGGTCGTCGACATGCTGGCCAGGTTGTCCGTCCCCACCCCGAAGCTCGGGGCCGACATCCTCGCGGAGATGCGAGCCGGCACGGGCCGGCTCGTGCTCACCCACGCCCTCGACATCGTGACCGCCGTCTTCGCCATCGCCGTCGTCCTCGGGCTGACCCGGATGCAGGAGCGGAAGGCGTGCGAGGACCCGGTCGCGGCCGGCGGCTGACCACGCGCGGACACGTACGGGAGCACACTGGATCCGGGCCGGTCCCGAAGAGCGTCTTTGGCCGAAAACCTGTTCATTCGGCTCCCCGACCGGCAGGGTGGGGTTGCACTGTGACACTCCTGGTCCGTTGCACGCAGTAAGGGGAAGTGCGGGCTCCGTAAGGCAAGGGCGCCCTGTCGTGGCATTTCGAGGGAGTCGTGATGAGTCTGGTGGAACTGATCGCTCAGGCCGACGAGCGAGGTCTGGCAGCGAGTGGTCTGGCTTGTTTGGATCGGTGTGTACCGCTGCTCGGCGGTGACGACGACGTCCTGCGCCCCTTGTGGGCGAGCCTGTCCGAGGCGGACGCCTGGGCCGAGTGGGGAGCACGCCTCGAGGAGGCGCGCGCCAAGATGGACGCGGAGGACCCCGAGCCGGCCGTGACCGACGAGGACCACGCGGCACTGCTCGCCCGGGGCATGCTCCAGGCCGTCCCCGCGAAGCCCTCCGAGGAGGAGCTGCGTGCCTGGTCGGACGCCTGCTCGGTGGCGGCCCTGCAGGTGCACCGGTTCCTCGACCACGCCGACGACGCGGAGGCGTGCGTGACGGCACGCCGTGAGGGGCGCACGGAGGGCATGTCGCCGCTCGTCGCCGCCGAACTGCGCCGCCAGGTCTCCGTCCTGGAACTGCTCAACGAGCACGGCAAGGGCGGACTGCGGCTCGCGCTGGACGCGTCGACGGAGGGGCGGCGCGTCCTGCGAGCGGTGGTCTCCCGCAGGGCACGAGGACGGGCCTAGTCCAGGACGAGCGTGCGAGGCACGAGGGTGCGCCGGAGGCGGTACCGGCTCCGGCGCACCCCAAACCCTGTTCCTGAGAGTTTTCTGTGATGGTCCCGGGGCGGAGATGGCGGTCCTGGGCCGGTGTCGCGAACCCCAGCCCCGACGCGTGACGAATCCGGCGGCCGTCGCGCTCTACCGGATGTGAACGCAACTCAAGCAACGCGGCCCTCGGCTGCGACGAAGCCCGTTCGCTGGGCGGTCGACACGGTCGTGGCCATGCGCGAGGGCGCCCGGCTGCGCCTCGACTACTCGGCCCAGAGCCTGTGGCGCGTCGACCGCGTGATCGACGAGATACGCCGGGACGGTGCCCCGTACGCCGCCGTCGAGAGCGTGCTGCGCGGATTCGGGGCGTACGCGGGGGAGGTCGTCGCCCGTCACTCGGGCGCCGAGTGGTGGGAGACCGGCGGCGAGCACTGGCTGCGCACGGCCGACGGACGGCTGTGGGACCCGATCGAAGAGGCCCGCCGCTGCTACGCGGGCGACGGGTCCCTGCGCCTGCTGTGCCGCGAGGCCACCCGTTGAGCGCTTCGCGAGGCCCCGCCGGGCCCTCGGGCCGGAGTGTCTGACGCACTGTGACACTTCCGTGGGACCCGACGCTGATGACCATGGGGGTGTCGACGCGGACGGCCGTGTCGGCAGGGCACATTCGGGCGGACTCGGTGCGAACGAGGACAGTGTTGGGCCAGGGAGGGGAACCCCGCCGCGCGCAGCCGTACGACGCCGAACTGGGCGTGGCCGTGGCGCGGGCGCAGGAGGGGGACGAGGCCGCTTTCGCGACCGCGTACCGGATCGTGCAGCCCGGACTGCTGGGCTATCTGCGCGGCATCGTCGGCGACGACGCCGAGGACGTGGCGTCCGACGCCTGGCTGGAGATCGCCCGGGACCTGGGGCGGTTCCGGGGAGACGGCGCCGGGTTCCGCGGCTGGACCGCGACCATCGCCAGGCACCGGGCACTGGACCATCTGCGGCGGCTGCGGGTACGGCCCCGGGGAACCGCCCTCGAACAGGACGCGCTGGACCTGCCCGGCAGGCACAGCACGCAGGACGAGGCGCTGGAGAGCCTGTCCACCGAGTACGCCCTGGAACTGGTCGCGGGGCTGCCGCGCGACCAGGCCGAGGCCGTGCTCCTGCGGGTGGTCGTCGGCCTCGACGGACCGGCCGCGGCACGTGTGCTCGGCAAGCGTCCGGGCGCGGTGCGGACCTCCGCCCACCGGGGGCTGAAGCGGCTCGCGCGCCAGCTCGGCGTCGCGGGTGTGACGGATGAGGAGTCCCGGACGCTGGGGGAGTCGGGGTGAGCAGTACGTCCGGAACGGCCGGCACCGAGCCGTCGTCCGGAACGGCATCGTCGTACGGCGGAAGGAAGTCGACCGGTGTACGGATGGTGCACGGCTGACGGCCGTGGCCCGGAGGGTGGCTGCCCCGCGGCGGTGGGCCGCCGCCCGCTGCCGGGGCGCCCGGCGGCGCAGTGCCGTCCCCCGGCCGCCGGCCGGCGCGTGGGGCGAGACCGTTGTACGGCGTGGAGCGCGAAGCGGAGTCCTGGTACGGCGAGGGGTTGCAGGGCGGAGCGACAGGCGGAGATGGAACCGGACGTGGAACCGCACAGGGAACCGGACGTGGAATCCCACAGGGAACCGGACGTGGAACCGCACAGGGAACCGGACGTGGAATCCCACAGGGAACCGGACGCGCGGCCGGGCACGGCTGAACGCCGTGCCGGCGACGGCACGGCCCCGGGCCCTCGCGCCGCGCGTCCGGCGGACCCCCGGGACGGACGGCCCGCTCTGGAGACGCTCCTCGCCGCGGCGATGCGCGGCCGGGCGGACGACACCGCGGCGCGGACGCGGGCCGTGGCCGCCTTCCGGGCCGCACGCGACGGCGGCGCGCACACCGCGCGCACCCGGCGGCGGGACGACTGGCGTCCCGAGGAGCAGAGGCGGCCGAGCCGTTCGCTGAGGGCCGTGCTCGCCGTCCTGCTGGCCGGTCTGACGCTGGGCGGCGTGGCCGTCGCGGCCATCGGGCCGATAGCGGGCGACGACACCGGCCGCCGGGACAGAGCCGTGGCCCGGCCGTCCGCCGGTGTCCCGGACCGGTTCCCCGCGTCCGCGCCGCCGGTCGGTCCCGGTGCTCCCGGTGCCGCCGCCGCGCCCGGTGGCCCCGTGGGCCGTCCGCCGCGGGCCCAGGACACCGAGGCCCACTGCCGTGCGTACGCGTCCGTGCGCGGCCGGGGCGACGCCCTGGACTCGCGGGCCTGGCAGCGGCTCGTCACGGCCGCCGGCGGCGAGGACAAGGTCGAGGCGTTCTGCGCCGGGCAACTGGCCGCGGACAACGGGACGAAGGGCGCGAAGGGCTCGAAGGGTGCGAAGGGCGCGGCGGACGCGGGGAATTCCGGGAAAGCGGCCGGGACCCAGGTTCCGGGAAGCCCGGCGGCGACGCCGAAGCCGGCGAAGTCCAAGAGCGGGCGGTAGGCGGTCGGCGGCCGTGACGGCCGGGCTCCGGGGCGGCGGACGTCCTGGCCCCGGTGGTGGTGCGCCTCCGCCGATGACGGCGGCCGTCCTCGCCGATGGCAACGGCCGGGGCCGCCACCCCCCACAGGAGAGGCCCCGACCGTCGCGCGGCACGGGCCGCGCGGCGACCCGTACTCCCTACAGCGCCGCGACTGCGTTTTGTGTCACACCTCGCACCGTCACCGCGTGGTTGCACGTTGTACGAACATGGACGGGGAGCTGTTTCAGGCCGTAACGTGCCTTTCGCGCCGGTGCGGAGAACAGGACGACCGCAACCACGGGGGACCTGGGACCACGACCGTGTGGACCCTGGGACCGTGACCACGTGGGGCCTCGACCGAACCGCGCGGCGCAGAAGACCAGAATCACGCGGACCTGAGACCGAACCGTCCATCGAGGAACGCACGACGGCGATGACCCGGTCCGCGAGAGCGGCGCCGGCCGAGGCGCAAAGAGGGGCGCGGGGGTGCTGGGGGACGACGCGGAGCTGACCGCCGCGGTACATGCCGCACAGTACGGGGACGAGACCGCGTTCCGGACTGTGTACCGAGCGGTGCATCCACGCCTGCTCGGATACGTACGGACACTGGTGGGCGAGCCGGACGCGGAGGACGTCACGTCCGAGGCCTGGCTCCAGATCGCCCGTGACCTGGAACGCTTCAGCGGGGACGCGGACCGTTTCCGCGGCTGGGCGGCGAGGATCGCCCGCAACCGGGCGCTGGACCACATACGCATGCGCGGGCGCCGTCCCGCGATAGGCGGCGACGAGACCGAACTGACCGGCAAGGCCGCCGAGTCGGACACCGCGACCGAGGCCATGGAGGCGCTGTCCACCGGCAGCACCCTCTCGCTGATCGCGCAGCTCCCGCAGGACCAGGCGGAGGCCGTCGTCCTGCGGGTCGTCGTCGGTCTCGACGCCAAGACGGCCGCCGAGACCCTCGGCAAGCGCCCCGGAGCCGTCCGCACGGCCGCCCACCGGGGTCTGAAACGGCTCGCGGAACTGCTCGGCACCGATCCGGAATCGGTCGGCGCGCTCGACGCCGTTCCCCCGCAACGAGGTTCGCGCGCCCGCGCGGTGACGTCCGCCGGTGTGACGCATACGCGTTCGCGGGCGCAGAAGGACATGTGATGGCCGACGAGCAGTACAGGTGGCTGGACCGGGACGCGGCGGAGCGTCTGATGAACGGGGAGCCGCTGGAAACCGTCGACCCCAACAGCCGTGACCAGGTGGCCCGGCTCACCGCGGCCCTCGGAGCACTGGCCGCCGAACCCGCGCCGAGCGGCGACGAACTCCCGGGCGAGGCCGTCGCGTTGGCCGCGTTCCGCAAGGCGCGCGCGGATGGCGACGGCGTCGCCGCGCAGCTCGGCCACCGCGGTCGCACGCGATCCGGTGCGCATGCCGCGGACGCCGGTCTCGTACGGATCGGCCGTCCCGCCGCACACGGACGCCGGACCCGCTGGGGACGGCCCACCCGGTTCGGGCTGGCCGCGGTCCTGGCCGTCGGGATGGTCGGCGGAGTCGCCGTCGCCGCCGGAACCGGAGTGCTGCCGACCCCGTTCACCCGTGAACACCCGGGCCCGGCCGCGACGGTCACGGCGGTACGGACCCCGGACCGTCCGCTCGTCTCGCTGCCGCCCTCGCCCTCACCCGGAGTCTCCGGCGGCAACGGCGCCGTGGTGCCGACGCCTGACGGTCCGTCGGGCACACCCTCCGCGGACACCGCCTCACCCACGGACCCCGGCTACGCGAGCGGTCTGCCGCGTCCCGACTCCTCCGGGAACGCCGACCGCACCCGCGAGTGGTGGGCCCGTACGCGGTCGTACTGCCGTGACGTCCTGGACGGCAAGGACCTCGACGCGGACCGCAGGCGTGCCCTGGAGCATGTGGCGGGCGGCGGGGCCCGGGTGAGGCTGTACTGCTCGGGCGTCCTCGGCCGCGGACCGGGCCGGGGCGACGGCAACGACGGCGGCGGCGAGCAGGGGACGGGTCAGGGCTCCGGCCAGGGCGATCAGGGGGACTCGGGCGGCGGTGACGGCGACGGCCACCACATAGGTCCCGGCGGCAACGACCCTCGTGGCAACGGTGTCAGCACCCCGTCCGTGCTGCGCCCGGGACTGACGTCGCTCCTGCCGGTCGCGCCGACCTGGACCCGGCCGACGGGCCCGACGCCGGGGGAGACGCCGAGCCTGTCGGCCGACGTGCCGTCAGCCGCCTGACTCCCGTCCTCCGGTAGCGCTCTGACCTGCACTTTTGTATTTCGTTGAAATTTTTATCGGCTGGGTGTGACGTTTTCGGCCGCCGCGACGCAGTACGTGATGAGCCGACTGGTCATCGGCCGTAGCGCGGAGCCGGGGTTCCCCCCGTACCCACGGCTTCGTGCAACTGGCGCGGGCGGGACACGTTCCCCCGGTCCCGCCCGCGCCCCACACGTCCGCCCCGCCTTCGCGCAGGGGCCCGCCCCGTCCGTCACCAGTAGACGACGACCTTGTCGCCCGTGCGGACCTGCGCGAACAGCGCCGCGACCTTGCCCTCGTCCCGTACGTTGACGCAGCCGTGCGAGGCGCCGTAGTAGCCGCGGGCCGCGAAGTCCGAGGAATAGTGCACCGCTTGGCCGCCGCTGAAGAACATCGCGTACGGCATCGACGTGTGATAGATCGTCGACACATGGTGGCGTGACTTGAAGTAGACGCTGAACACACCTTCGCGGGTCGGCGTGTACTGCGAGCCGAACCGGACGTCCATCTCCGAGACCGTCCTGCCGTCGATCATCCAGCGCAGGGTGCGGCTCGTCTTGCTGACGCACAGCACGCGGCCCGTCATGCAGCGCGGGTCGGGCTTCGCGGCCGGCTGCCCGCCATAGGGGTACAGTTCCCAGTCCGCCGGCTCGTGGGTCATCCGCCGCAGCCGCTGCCAGGTGACGGTGTCCAGATCCCCGGTGCGCGGCAGTCCCCGTTTGCCCTGGAACCCCTTCACGGCCGCGACCGTCCGGGCGTCGTACGTCCCCGTCGGCGGGGTGATCAGCCAGGCGACCTGGTGCAGCCGGGCCTGCGCCCTACGGACGTCGTCGCCCCGGTCGCCCCTGGACCAGAGAACCTCGGCGGGCTCGGCGGCAGGCCCGCTCCCGTCCTTCCCCGTGCCCGCGGAGCCGGACGCCCCTCCCCCGCCCTTCGAGGGGGCGCCGGACCCGCCGTCGCCCTTCCCGTCCGTGCCGGAGGCGTGGTCGGCCGAACCGGCGATCCGCGACTCCTTCCCCTGCGCGTCCCCGGTGTTCACCGTGCAGCCGCTCACCACGGCGAACACCGCGAGCGCGGCCAGCGATCCCCTCAAGCCGGTCGTACGCATCCGGACCCCTGTCCCACCCGTCCTGTCGTGCACATCAGGCCCCCGTCCTGCCGTCGTGTCACCTGAGATGCTCCCCGCGGGTGACCGGTTGCGAACGGGGCGGCATGGTGGAAGAGAACCACGGAAACATCGGACCGTTTCACGGGAGGCACAGCCATGGCGCGCGAATCCGAGTCCGGACTGCCCATCGAGCCGGTCTACGGCCCCGAGGCCCTGGAGGGCTGGGACCCGGCCGAGAAGCTCGGCGCGCCGGGCGCCTACCCCTTCACCCGTGGTGTGTACCCGTCGATGTACACGGGCCGTCCGTGGACCATGCGGCAGTACGCGGGGTTCGGTACGGCCGTGGAGTCCAACGCCCGCTACCGGCAGCTCATCGCCAACGGCACGACGGGCCTGTCGGTCGCCTTCGACCTGCCCACCCAGATGGGCCACGACTCGGACGCCCCGCTCGCGCACGGTGAGGTCGGCAAGGTCGGCGTGGCGATCGACTCGGTCGACGACATGCGGGTCCTGTTCGGCGGGATCCCGCTGGACAAGGTCTCCACCTCGATGACCATCAACGCGCCCGCCGCGCTGCTGCTGCTGATGTACCAGCTGGTCGGCGAGGAACAGGGCGTGTCCGCCGACCGGTTGACCGGCACCGTCCAGAACGACGTCCTCAAGGAGTACATCGCCCGCGGGACGTACATCTTCCCGCCCAAGCCGTCCCTGCGGCTGATCGCGGACATCTTCAAGTACTGCGGGGCCGAGATCCCGAAGTGGAACACGATCTCGATCTCGGGCTACCACATGGCCGAGGCGGGCGCCTCTCCCGCGCAGGAGATCGCGTTCACGCTCGCCGACGGCATCGAGTACGTCCGCACCGCCGTCGCCGCCGGTATGGACGTCGACGACTTCGCGCCCCGCCTCTCCTTCTTCTTCGTCGCCCGGACGACGCTCCTGGAGGAGGTCGCCAAGTTCCGTGCCGCCAGGCGCATCTGGGCCCGGGTGATGCGGGACGAGTTCGGCGCGAGGAACCCCAAGTCGCTGATGCTGCGCTTCCACACCCAGACGGCGGGCGTCCAGCTCACCGCCCAGCAGCCGGAGGTGAACCTCGTCCGGGTCGCGGTCCAGGGGCTCGCCGCGGTCCTCGGCGGCACCCAGTCGCTGCACACCAACTCCTTCGACGAGGCCATCGCGCTGCCCACCGACAAATCCGCCCGGCTGGCCCTGCGCACCCAGCAGGTCCTCGCCTACGAGACGGACGTGACGGCGACGGTCGACCCCTTCGCCGGCTCGTACGTCGTCGAGCGGATGACCGACGACGTCGAGGCGGCGGCCGTCGCCCTCATGACGCGGGTCGAGGACCTCGGCGGCGCCGTCGAGGCCATCGAGCAGGGCTTCCAGAAGGGCGAGATCGAGCGGTCCGCCTACCGGGTCGCCCAGGAGACCGACTCCGGCGAGCGGGTGGTGGTCGGCGTCAACCGCTTCCGGCTCGACGCGGAGGAGCCGTACGAGCCGCTGCGGGTCGACCCGGCCATCGAGGCCCAGCAGGCCGAACGCCTCGCCCGGCTCCGCGCCGAGCGCGACCAGGAGGCCGTCGACACCGCGCTCGCCGCCCTGAAGAAGGCCGCCGAGGGCACGGACAACGTCCTGTACCCGATGAAGGACGCCCTGCGCGCCCGCGCGACGGTCGGCGAGGTCTGCAACGCGCTGCGCGAGATCTGGGGGACGTACGTACCGTCGGACGCGTTCTGAGCCGGGCGGTTCACCCGTTCGGATGATCATGGGTGAATGCCGTGCGCCCCCGGCTACGCTCAGGGAGAGTCACCCCTGCAAAGGAGGACGCCGTGGCCGTACTGCAACACGAGCTGACGTTGGGCGAAGCCGCCGACCTGCTCTTCCGCGCACTGCCCGGGTACCGCGTGGAGATTCTGCAGGGGAGGCTCACCGTGACACCACCGCCGGACGGCTCGCATGCGCTGTCGTTGTCGTGGCTGGTCGTGGCGTTCGACAGGGCGGGGGCCCGTGAGGCCGGACTCAGGTACGTCCAGGGCGTCGGCCTCTGGCTGCCCACGCTGCCCGACGACTTCGCCATCCCCGACTTCTCGATCGTCGACGAGGACTTCCGTGACGCCCTCGTCCAGAAGAACTGCTACGCCCCGAACGTCTTCCGGCTGGTCGTCGAGGTGACCTCGTCGAACTGGTCCGACGACCTCGGCCCCAAGGTCGAGTGCTACGCCGAGGCCGGTGTCCCCGTCTACGTCGTCGTCGACCGCAAGCACGACGAGGTCCTGCTGTACCGGGACCCGGTCAACGGCAAGTACCCGGCGCCCGAGCGCCACAAGCGCGGCCAGAGCGTCCCGGTCCCCGCGTCCGTCGGTATCGGCCTCGACCTGCCGGTGGACACCCTCCTCGACGGTGACTGACCTGTGATGGGACGCCCGGAGACGATGTCGTAGCCCCGTGCGACACTCGCTCTCATGCTTGGTGTCATCGATCTCCCCACCTATCTCGCGGGCCTCGTCCTGATCGTCCTGCTGCCGGGACCGAACTCGCTGTACGTGCTGTCCGTCGCCGCCCGCAAGGGTGTTCGCACGGGATATACCGCCGCCGCGGGCGTGTGGTGCGGGGACACCGTGCTGATGACCCTGTCGGCCGCCGGTGTGGCGTCGTTGCTCCAGGCGAACGCCGTGCTGTTCGGCATCGTGAAGTACGCCGGTGCGGGCTATCTGACCTGGCTGGCGATCGGGATGCTGCGTGCCGCGCACGCCATGTGGCGGGCCCGGCGGGATCCGGTCGCCGAGAGCGCGGAGCCCGAGACGGTGGCGGGGGAGCGGCCGTTCCGGCGGGCACTGGTGATCAGCCTGTTCAACCCGAAGGCGATCCTGTTCTTCGTCGCCTTCTTCGTCCAGTTCGTCGACCCTGGCTATGCCTACCCGGCGCTCTCGTTCGTCGTGCTCGGTGCCTTCGCCCAGCTCGCGAGCGTCCTCTATCTGACCGCGCTGATCTTCAGCGGTACGCGTCTCGCGGCGGCCTTCCGCCGCCGCAAGCGCCTGTCCGCGGGCGCCACCACCGCCGCGGGCGCCCTCTTCCTCGGTTTCGCGGTCAAGCTCACGCTCGCCAGCGCGTAGTCGTCCGGCGCACGGTCAGCCGGCGCCCAGGCCCACCCGGGCCGCGTACTCCCGCAGGTCCCGCGCGTCGGAGCCCGCCCATCCCACGTACCCGTCGGGACGGACGAGGAAGACCCCGGTCCCGTACCGCTCGTACGATCCGATCCGCGCGGTCGGGACGCCGGGGAGCACCGGTAGTTCCGTGACCGTGCCGACGCTGAGCAGCGTCCAGTGCGCTCCCCGGAACTCGTCGAAGAGGCGTACGCCGTCCACGGTTCCGTCGGGGGCGCGGTCGCCCGCGCGCAGCGCCTCGTCCGGCAGGTCCGTACGTGTCTCCACCGCGAGGGAGGAGCCGCGGTAGCCGAGGCCGAGCTGACGGGTCTCCCCGCCGCGACGGGCCTCGCCGCGGTGGATCTTCGTGGACAGGCCGAGCATGGCGGCGGCGATGGGGAGGCGTTCCTCCTCGTAGGTGTCGAGGAGGGACTCGGGAGCCTCGCCGCCGAGGACCGCGCCGAGCTTCCAGCCCAGGTTGTAGGCGTCCTGGACGCTGGTGTTGAGCCCTTGGCCGCCGGCCGGGGAGTGGATGTGCGCCGCGTCCCCGGCGAGGAACACCCGCCCGGCGCGGAAGCGGTCCGCCAGTGCCGCGCGCGGCCGGAACTCCGAGACCCAGCGCACCTCGGTCACCGCGTCGGCGGTCAGGTGCGAGCGGGCGGCGACGGTCTTGCGCACGCCGTCGGGGGAGGCGTCGACCGGCGTCCCGTCCGGGAACTGGGCGACGACCTGGAAATCCTCGGTGCCCGCGAGCGGGCAGATCGCCATGAAGCCGCCTCCGGTGTCCTCGCGCGGCGGGAAGACGTGCCAGTTGTCGCGGTCCAGCCCGGTGATCCGCACGTCCGAGACGAGGACCGGGTCCGGGTCGACTGTCTCGCCGGTCATGGCGATCCCGAGCGCGCGCCGCACCGCGGAACGGCCGCCGTCGGCGGCGACGACGTACCGGGCACGGACCGGCGGGCCGGAAGCGAACTCCACGGTCGCCCCGTCCTCGTCCTGGGCGGCCGCGACCACCTCGCGGCCGAAGGCGACCCGGCCCCCGAGCTCGGTCAGCCGCGCGTACAGGATCTCCTGCGTACGCCACTGCGGCACCATCCACGGCGCGTTGTACGGCGAGTCCTCGGTCGGCTCGGCCGGGTCGAACATCTGGTGTTCGCCGACCCGTCGGCCGTCCTGCCAGATCATCCCGACCGGGTAGTCGCCGCCCGCCGCGCGGATCGCGTCGAGGACGCCGAGGTCGTCGAAGACCTCCATGGTGCGCGGCTGGAGCCCCTTGCCGCGCGACCCCGGCGCGAGCTCCTCGCCCCGCTCCACGACGAGCGCGTCCACGCCCCGCCGCGCGAGATCGACGCCGAGGGCGAGACCGGTCGGACCCGCGCCGACGACGAGTACGTCCACGTCCACGTTCGCACCGGCTTCCGAAGTCATGCCCACAGCCCTCTCCTTAACGCTGTTAAGTTCCATGTCGCGAGCATGCCCTTAACGGCGTTAAACTGTCAAGCGTGGCTACCCAGAGACCCCAGCGGTCCCCCCGGCTGGACAAGAAGCAGGTCGTCGAGACCGCGCTGCGGCTCCTCAACGAGACCGGCCTCGACGGCCTCACCCTGCGGGCCATCGCCAAGGAGCTGAACGTCCAGGCGCCGGCGCTCTACTGGCATTTCAAGAACAAGCAGGAACTGCTCGACGAGATGGCCACGGAGATGTACCGCCGGATGGTCGACGTCCCCGGATCGGCAGGGGGAACCGGCTGGCGGGAGCGGCTGCTCGCGGCCAACCGCGGACTGCGCACCGCCCTGCTGAGCTACCGCGACGGCGCCAAGGTCTTCAGCGGTTCACGCTTCACGGGCACCCTGCACGCCGTCGAGATGGAGCGGACGCTGACGCTCTTCACCCGGGCGGGATTCACCCTGACGCAGGCGGTGCGCGCGACCTCCACCGCGTACGCGTACACGATCGGCTTCGTCACCGAGGAGCAGGGCGTCCAGCCGCTGCCGGGCGAGCGCCGCGAGGGGTACGACATGGAGGAACGCGCCCGCCGCATGGCCGACTTCCCCCTGTCGGCCGCGGCGGGCGCGGAGATCTTCGAGGACTACGAACAGCACTTCGAGGAAGGACTCGGCCTGATCGTCGCGGGCATCGAGGCGCGCTACGGGATCGGCTGAACGCTGCGGCGGAAGGAGCGGCGCCGCCGGACCGGGGTCCGGCGGCGCCTTCCCGTACGTCAGGCGTGCCGTTGCGGTGTGCCGGTCCCTTCGGGTGCCGTCCGTGCCGCGCCCACCGACAGATACGTCACGCGACTGACGATCCTGCCGTCCTCCTTGCCACCACGCTGGTAGACCGCGCCTTCCAGCAGGAGCGCCGACTTCGGGTCGATGACGAGACGGCTGCGCCGTTCGTGGTCGTTCAGCTCGACGGCCGTTCCGGCGCGCCCGATGCTGTCCCTGGTCATGCCGTGCAGCCGGATGCCGGGGATCTCGGCGAGCAGTTCGTACAGCGCGGCCCGCACCCCCGGTCCGGACGGAGCGCCGGCGAGCAGGGAGTCGGCGCCGTTGAAGAGCGCCACCCAGGTGGATCGCTTCGGCCTGCTGCCGAGGAGGCGGGTCCTGAGGGCGGCCGGGGTGGTGGGCAGGGTGCGCAGGTCGTCCCAGGTGATGTCCTTCTCCGCGATGTCCCAGCTCATCATGTCGGTCGGGTACTCGCTGACCCCGCCGGCCGCGGTCTTCAGGATCATTCCGGTGCGGCTCAGCCAGGTCACGGAATGCCGCGTCTCACCGTCGGGGTGCTGCGAGTGCAGCCTCGCGGCCTTGGGCGGAGGGCCCGACGTCATCATGGCGTCGACCCTCCAGTAGGGAGCCGTGGAACCGGCCCCGCCCGCCGCGACGTAGGCGACCTGCTGAAGGAACTCCGGCGCGGTCGTGGTGTGTTCACGACGCTCACCGGAGCCGGCCCGCGGCAGCAGCACCGCCCCGGCTGCCGCGGCGGCCACCCCGCCTGCGGCCAGCAGCATGCGACGCCGGTTCAGCACCGGACGCGGCTCCGGGGTCCGCACCGGTCCCTGGACCGCGGCCGTCGACCGGGCCCTGCCCTCCTCCTCGGCGATCGCGCGCGCCGTCCTCGTGTCCTCCGCCGTAGCCGCGCGCGCCGTCCTCGTCTCCTCCGTCGCGGCCACCCGCACCGCGGTCAGCGCGGCTCGGACCACGGCGGGTTCCGGTGGCGGGACACGTCCGGCGGCGACCAGCCGTCCGGCGCCGGCGAAGTCCGGCGCGAACGTGTCGTCGTCGTACCGTTCGTCGTGCTGGGTCATGTCAGGTCTCCCGCCAAGAAGTCTGTCGTGATGTCCGTTCCCTGCGCGGCTCCCAGGGCCTCCCGCAGCCTCTGGCGGGCCCGGTACAGCCGGGAGCGGGCCGTGCCCGGAGGGACGCCGACGGCGGTCGCGGCCTCGGCCGGGGTGAGCTCGTCCCATACGACGAGCAGCAGCAGTTGGCGCTCGGCCTCCGGCATCGCGGCGAGTACCCGGCGGATCAGCGGGGCCACGGCCGCGGCGTCGAGCCGCTGGTCGACGGCGTGCCAGGGGTCGGTGCTCCGCTCGGTCCGTGACGCGATCCCCTGGTCCCGCGCCGCGCCGCGCCAGTGGCCGGCCACCACGACGCGAGCCACTCCGAACAGCCAGCCGCGCGCGGTGCCGCGGCCGGGGTCGAAGGTCGTGCGGCTGCGGAACGCGTGGAGCCAGGTCTCCGAGAGGAGGTCGTCCGCCGCGGCCGGGGCCCGTCGGGCGAGAAAGCCGTGCAGGGCCGAGGAATGGCGCGTGACCAGAGGTTCGAACGCCACGGGATCCCGCAGCGAGCGGATGAGCAGTTCTTCGTCCGTGTCCACCGGACCTTCCCTTCCGCGGCCGCGTCGGCCGCGTCCGGTGCTTGGTGGCCCGCGGGCGGCGCGTTCGCAGAAGGGCCGCTTTTCGGCCACCGGTCAGGGCCCTGCACCCTGCCTCTGGAGCCGCGCTCCTCCAGCCCCGCGGGGATCGACCTCGCCGGGGCTCGGAACGCCGCAGGGGCTGAGCGGTTCGGCTCAGCCCCTGCGGTGTCCGGGAGGGAGGCTACGGGCGCGGCCTCGACAGGGCCGTGCGCAGTTTCGGGGTGAGCCGGTTCTCGACGAAGCGGTTGAGCAGCCAGGCGAGCAGCAGCATCGTGGCGACCGTGGCCGGGAAGGTGCCGTACGACGGGATGTGCAGGGTCCGGTGGTAGGCCTTGATGACGACCCAGCCCAGGTGTTCGTGGACCAGGTAGAAGGGGTACGTCAGCGCGCCCGCGACCGTCAGCCAGCGCCAGTTCGCCCAGTGCAGCCAGCCCAGCGCGATCGCGGCGACGGCGGCGTAGCCGAAGGTGACGACGAGGACGATGGCGAGGGACGAGCGGTCGGAGAAGAACTCCGGGTTCGGGGCGTGCCACAGGCGCTGCACCGCGTAGTGCTGGCCTATCAGCCAGCTCACGCCGACGATGCCCCAGGCGTACGCGTCACGGCGGTTGCGATGGACGAGGTAGAGGCCGACACCGCCGATGAAGTACGGCGCGTACTCGGGCATCAGGACCATGGTGAGCAGGGGTTCGTTCACGCCCTGCGCGATGGCCGCGGCCAGGGTCCAGCCCGCGCAGAACAGGATCACGCGCTGCCGGTTCGCCCCCGGCAGCACGATGCACAGCGCGAAGAGGGCGTAGAAGCGGACCTCCGCCCACAGGGTCCAGCACACGCCGAGCACCCGGTCGACGCCCAGCGGCTGCTGGAGCATCGTGAGGTTGACCAGGGCGTCGCTCGGGGAGACCGTCCTGTACGCGACGAAGGGCAGCGCGAACACGGCCGTCACGAGGATGATCGCGGCCCAGTACGCGGGCAGCAGCCGCGAGGCGCGGGAGGCGAAGAAGGAGCGCAGCGGCCGGCCCCACCCGCTCATGCAGATGACGAAGCCGCTGATCACGAAGAAGACCTGCACGCCCAGACAGCCGTAGGCGAACAGATGGTGCAGGGTGGGGAACTGGTGCTTCGGCGAACTGCCCCAGGCCTGGACGACCTCGCCGTCCCGGCCGCCGTAGTGGTACCCCGCCACCATCAGGGCCGCGACGAGCCGCAGTCCGTCGAGGGCGCGCAGCCGGTTCTCCCGGCGCACCACGGGTCGGGGGGCGGCGGCGGACGTCTCGGCGGGTGGCAGGACGGTACGGACCACGGTGCCGGTCGACGTCCCGCGGGCCTCCTCGGGCGTGTCGATCACAAGGTTCCCCTCGATGGGACTCAGCTGGCCCACAGCACGTTAGTCCGATAGTCGGGGATGCTTACGGCCTGGCGAGGCCGGTTCCCCGTCTTGCCCACGGGAGTTCATCTGTGGGTTGCCGTCGCGTTGAAGACTCGGCCGGCGGTGGGTGGGTCGGGGCCGTGCCGGTGCATCAGCCCGTCGCCGTCGGACGAGAGGTGAACGTCGGTGGCGACGGGCATCGATGTACCGGCACGGCCCCTCACGCCGGATCCCGGGTGCGGGTGGGATTTTCCAGCCCGTCCACCCCGTCCAGCCCGCTTTTCAGGCGTGGGGCCAGTTTCAGCCCCTCCGGCGTTTGAGGAGCGGGGTCTGGGGCGGAGCCCCAGGTACGGGTTGGGTAGGGGCGGAGGGGGCGAGGAAGGTGGGGCCGGCACCCCGTGCCGGGGGCGGTGGGAGCGCCGGTTCCGGGGATCAGGGGCTTGCGCTGAGGCGGGGGTGCAGGCAAGGGAGCGGGGCCCGGTCGTGGTCGACCTGGCCCCGCTTCCTGGTGTCCCGCGCGGTGAGCGCCCCTCAGCGGCCCACCGCCCGCTTCAGCGAGCGCGCCCTGCGGGCGACCCGGCGCACGGTCGCGTTGCGCGGGATGAAGGCCAGCTGGGCCGGGACCGCCCCGGGCAGGGCCAGCGAGGTCAGGCGCTTGCGCTTGAAGTAGCGCCAGGTCTGCTGGGTCAGCCGGTCCGTCAGATAGCTCTCGGCCGCCGGGCGCAGGTCCGGGTAGATCTTCGGCTGCATCGCGAAGCCGACGGCTCTGAGGAGTCTCGTCAGGTCCGTCACGTCCATGCCGGGGCGCTGCTCGGTGACCGCGGCGCCGTCCGCCAGGTCGGGCAGCAGCGCGTCGACGATGGTCACCGGGACGCGGTTGCTGTTCTCGTACGGGGTGAGCCGGTCCAGCAGCGAGCCGGTGCCGACGCGGGCGACCGGCAGGCCGTACAGCGCGGACGCCGTGAACAGCGCCGTGGAGAAGCAGCCGACGACCAGCGCGGGGCGCATCCGCTGGTAGAGCACCTCGGCGAGGACCGGGGTGTCGAGGACGGTGAGGTCGGCGCCCAGCTTCTCGGCCTCCCGTTCCAGCATCCGCGACCAGCGCGCCGGGGCCGAGGGGTGCGGCTTGAACACCACTCGGGTGTGCCCGAGCGCGAGGGCCCCCTTCAGCATCCGTACGTGGAGCTGCTCCTCCTCCTCGGCGGTGAGGATCTCCAGCGCCGAGAGGTACTGGCCGAGCAGCAGCGCCGGCTCGTCCACCGACGGCAGTTCGTCCCCGGTGTCGACGAGTTCCGCGAGCACCTTCACGAACGCGTCCGTGGGCACGATCTCCGGCTCGACGCCGAACTCGGTGAGCAGCAGCGGCTTCAGGCCCGGGACCAGGTCCAGATGGAGCAGCCGGGTCACCCGGGTGCCGACCAGCGGGTCGATCTTGTTGCGGGTGGGTCCGTAGCTCATCAGGCCGTCGGCGTACACCGTGACGGGCGCGCCCATGAAGATCTGGCAGACGCCGAGCGCCGGGTTGACCTGGATCGACTCCACGGCCAGTTCGACGTCGTCGTCGCCGAGGTTCCAGGCGAGCCGCAGGTGCCGCTCCCACAGCGGGACGTCGTCCGGCCGCGGGGCCCAGCCGCCCGGGTGGAAGGGGGAGATGGTCCCGTTCCACGAGATGACCTCGTCGAAGCGGCCGCGCAGCTTCTCGAAGCCGGGCATCTCGTCCACGCCGGACGTCGTCTCGGGCGTCGCCGCGTTGTTGGAGACGAGCAGGATGCGCCGGTCGGCGGGTCCGAAGGCGTCGGTGTCGAGGGCCGCGGCGAGCGTGGCCGTGCCGTACAGCGTGGACGCCATGAAGATCTGGGTGGTCACGCGGCCACCCCCGCGGCGGGCGCGGGCCGTCGGCGCAGCCGGCGCAGCCGGGTGGCGCGCTGGACGTCCATCGAGTCGAGGGCCTCGTCGAGCACGCCCTGGGGCATACGGCGCAGTGCCACGGCACTCATGGACTTCAGTTTCCGTGCCACTGCCGGCTCGAACCTTTCGATGGATCCCAGGTGATGGGAAATAATCGCGCAATACGTGCGCACGGCTTTGGGAAGGAGTTTTTCCGCGTCCCGGTCCTCGGCGGTTTCCGCCACGACCTGGTCGAACGCCCGAATGAAATCGAGTTGGCGCACGTCCCCGATCTGGGTGAGGGAGGAGGCGACACCGCGCCGGTAGTACACGCCGAGCAGCCCCACCGTGGCGAAGGATTCCGCCTCCCGGTGCAGCTTCCAGATCCACGGCCGGTCCTCGGCCGTGCGCAGCCCGTCGGTGAAGTGGAGCAGCCCCCGGTCGACCAGCCGGCGGTGGTAGATGCCCGCCCAGGCGTACGCGTAGTCGACGGAGGTGGAACGGTCGGAGGGAAGGATGGCGTCGCGGGGACTGAGGACGACTCCGCGGCGGCCGTGCGGGACACGGTGGATGGTGCGGGCGCGCGCGGTGCACTGGACATGGTCCGTGCGGACGAAGTCGCAGCCCAGGTCCTCGATGGAGGAGACGAGTTGTTCGTAGTATCCGGGGGCGAGCCAGTCGTCCCCGTCGAGGAACGTGAGGTACTCGCCCCGCGCCTTGTCGATCCCGGTGTTGCGCGCGGTGGCCAGTCCTCCGTTCTTCTCGTGTCTGACATACACCGCACCCGGGAGCTCGCGCTCCGCGCGCGCGAGGATGTCCGGTGTCTCGTCGCGCGAGCAGTCGTCGACGAGAATGAATTCGAAATCCTGCCGTGCGTTCGCACGCAGGCTCTTCAGGGTGTCGGGCGCATATTGCTGCACGTTGTAGAACGGCACGATGACGGAGAGCTTGACCACGCCTGTGACGTTAGGGGGAAGCCCGGCATTCGTCTTTACCGTTGGTGAGATGCAAGGTGAACGACGCGTGGCGGTACCGTGAACCACGTCGTTTTCTCAGCCGATCCCGGGCTGATTCCCCATTCGTCGACGCGCTGTTAACCGTTTGTTGTATTCGGGTTGGGCCGCTCCTCGAAATGGCTTCCTAGCGTCTAGGACGTGCCAGCAAGTACCACGAAGTCGCTGCGGGTTGCCGTCCTCGCGGATTCCGACACCAGGTGGAAATGGGGCTCGCTCACCGCGAACCGCATCTCCCCGGCCGAATCGGACATCCGCCTCGACGGATTCCTCCTGCGCGGCCGAGCCACCCCGACCCCCCGCCAGCTCGAAGAGGTCGGCGTCCGAGCGGACTCCCTCCGCGAGGTCACCGCCGTCGAGTTCCTGCGCGAGCTGGGCAAGGAGGACAGCGTCTACGACGTGGTCGTCCTCGCCCTCGTCGGCGGTGCCGTCCAGGCGGTCCTGCACGGCCTCTCCCGTGCCTGGGAGGGACGGGCGAAGCGGCCCCTGGTCGTCACCGGCTATGTCGGCGTCGTCTACGAGAAGCTCGCCGACGGGCTGCTCCTGCGACACGGCGCGGACCTCGTCCTCGCCAACTCCCGCCAGGACGCGGACCGTTTCCGGGCCGTGTACGAAGGGGTCGGCGCGGACGCCGGATCGGTGACCGAGGTAGCGCTGCCCTTCCTCGGCGGGGCCGCGTACACGGAGAACGACCCGTCCGCGCGGCAGGCGGGCAGGCCGTACACGGTCGTCTTCGCCGCCCAGCCCTCCGTACCGGAGAGCCGCAAGGACCGTACGTACCTGCTGGACCGGCTGATCGGCCACGCGCGGCTGCACCCGGACCGCGAGGTCCTGCTCAAGCTGCGCTCCAGGCCGGGCGAACACACCACGCACATCGAGGAGTTGCCGTACCAGAAACTGGTGCAGAAGGCGGACCCGCCGGCCAACTTCCGCCTGGTGTACGGGCACATGGGTGAGGTTCTCGACCGCACCGACCTGCTCGTCACCATCAGCTCCACCGCCGCCCTGGAGTCCCTGCACCGCCGCATCCCCACCGTCGTCCTCAGCGACCTCGGGGTGCGCGAGGCCCTCGGCAACCACCACTTCGTGGGCTCCGGCTGCCTCGCCTCCTGGGACCAGCTCGACGCCGGACACCGTCCGGTGCCCGACGCGCGGTGGGTGGCCCGGCAGGGTGTCGCGGCCGAGGGAGGCGCGTACGAGACCGCCTTCGACACCGCCCGGACACGCATCACCGGACTGCTGGCCGCGGACGGACTGCCGCCCCTCGCCCCCTACTACACCCCCGTCACCGCGCCCGGCTATCTGCCCGGCATCCTCGCCCGCCACCACCTCGGCCCGGACGGCAGCCCGCTGCCCGGTGCCCCGGCGGCAGACCGCGAACCCAGCCCCGTACGGCAGTTCGTGCGCAAGGCCGCCCGCGGCGCCTACCGCCACGGCGTCCAGCGCGTGGCACCGGTGATCCGGCGGATGGGCGAACTGTGAACGCCCCGGCAGCGGGCGGCCCCGCCGTCCCTCGCCCCCCACGCCTTCCTCGCCTCCCTCGTCAAGGAGAACAGCGCATGACCAACCCGGAAGCCGGCCAGGCCGTGCCGGTGCGCCGCGTACTCGCGGTGATCCCCGCGCGCGGCGGCTCCAAGGGCGTGCCCGCCAAGAACCTCCTGCCCGTCGGCGGTGTGCCGCTGGTGGCCCGCGCGGTGCGCGAGTGCCGCGCCGCCCGCCTCGTGACGGACGTCGTCGTCTCCACCGACGACCAGGCCATCGCGGCGGCCGCCCGCCAGGCCGGCGCCGAGGTCGTGCTGCGCCCCGCCGCCATCGCCGGCGACACCGCCACCTCCGAGGCCGCCGTCCTGCACGCCATGGACACCCACGAGGCGCTGCACGGCTCCCCGGTCGACGTGGTGCTGCTCGTGCAGTGCACCAGCCCCTTCATCATCCGCGAGGACGTGGACGGTGTCGTGGACGCGATCGTCGCGAACGGCGCGGACACGGCGCTGACCGTGGCCCCCTTCCACGGCTTCGTGTGGCGTGACGGGGACGACGAGCCCGCCGCCGCGGTCGCCGCCGGGACCGGGCACGCGGCCGTCGACGGCCGCACCGGCGTCCTGGTCGCCGACACCGCCACCAGCGGCGGCTACGGCGTCAACCACGACAAGTCCTTCCGCCCGCGCCGCCAGGACCGCCCCCAGGACCTCCTGGAGACCGGAGCGGTCTACGCCATGGAGGCCACCGGCTTCCGCGAGGCGAGGCACCGCTTCTTCGGCCGCACCGAACTCGTGCGCACCGACCCGGCCCGCGTGCTGGAGATCGACGACCCGCACGACCTCGCCCGCGCCCGGGCCCTCGCGCCGCTCTTCGACGCGACGAGGCCCGGTTCCCTCCCGACCGCCGACGACATCGACGCGGTCGTCCTCGACTTCGACGGCACCCAGACCGACGACAGGGTGCTGATCGACTCCGACGGACGGGAGTTCGTCTCCGTGCACCGCGGGGACGGACTCGGTATCGCCGCCCTGCGCAAGAGCGGGCTGACGATGCTGATCCTGTCCTCGGAACAGAACCCGGTCGTCGCCGCCCGGGCCCGGAAGCTCAAGCTCCCGGTCCTGCACGGCATCGACCGGAAAGACCTCGCGCTGAAGCAGTGGTGCGAGGAACAGGGCATCGCGCCCGAGCGCGTGCTCTACGTCGGCAACGACGTCAACGACCTCCCGTGCTTCGCCCTCGTGGGCTGGCCGGTCGCGGTCGCGAGCGCCCACGACGTCGTGCGCGGCGCCGCACGCGCGGTCACCACCGTCCCCGGTGGCGACGGCGCGATCCGAGAGATCGCCAGCTGGATCCTCGGCCCTTCTCTCGACTCCCTCGACAAGTAAGGAACTTCTCCACCATGAGCACCAACTCCCGTCTGCGCCAGTTCGGTTCGAAGACCGCCGGCCCCGGCCACCCCGTCTACGTCGTCGGCGAGATCGGCATCAACCACAACGGCGAGCTCGAGAACGCCTTCAAGCTGATCGACGCCGCCGCCGAGGCCGGCTGCGACGCCGTCAAGTTCCAGAAGCGCACCCCGGAGATCTGCACCCCGCGCGACCAGTGGGACATCGAGCGCGACACCCCCTGGGGCCGCATGACCTACATCGACTACCGCCACCGCGTGGAGTTCGGCGAGGACGAGTACCGCCAGATCGACGAGTACTCCAAGGAGAAGGGCATCGACTGGTTCGCCTCCCCGTGGGACACCGAGGCCGTCGCCTTCCTGGAGAAGTTCGACGTCCCGGCCCACAAGGTCGCCTCCGCCTCCCTCACCGACGACGAGCTGCTGCGCGCCCTGCGCGCCACCGGCCGCACGGTCATCCTCTCCACCGGCATGTCGACGCCGAAGCAGATCCGCCACGCGGTCGAGGTCCTCGGCAGCGACAACATCCTCATGTGCCACGCCACGTCCACCTACCCGGCGCAGGCGGAGGAGCTCAACCTCCGGGTCATCAACACGCTGCAGGCCGAGTACCCGAACGTCCCGATCGGCTACTCCGGCCACGAGACCGGCCTGCAGACCACGCTCGCCGCGGTCGCCCTCGGCGCCGCCTTCGTCGAGCGTCACATCACCCTCGACCGCGCGATGTGGGGCTCCGACCAGGCCGCCTCCGTCGAGCCGCAGGGCCTGACCCGCCTCGTCCGCGACATCCGCACCATCGAGGCCTCCCTCGGCGACGGCGTCAAGAAGGTCTACGACTCCGAGCTCGGCCCGATGAAGAAGCTGCGCCGCGTCCCGGGCGTCGTCGCCGAGGCCGAGATCGCCGCGGCCGCGGGCGAGCCCGTCTCGGTCTGAACGCCCTGAATTCCTTACGACGGGACGGTCGTTCCTCGATGAGCCCCCGCGCCGGTTCCGCCGGCTCTTCCACTCTCGCCTTCGTCGAGAGCCCGGTACAGCTCCTGAACGTGCTGGAATGGGCGCACGCACATGCCCACGACGGCGCGGCGCCCGGCGCGGGGCTCACCCTCGTCGTCCTGTCCCCCAACGACCCGATGACCCGCGGCCAGCTGCGCCGGATGGCGGAACTGGCCCGCGACGAGGGCCACGCGGTCCGCTGGGAGGAGGCGCGCGGCGGCACCACGGCCCCTTTCCACACCATCGGGGGACTGGCCCCGCTGCTGCGCCGGGCCCGGCGGATCGTCATGGGGGACCCGTTCTCCCGCTATGTGCAGCTGCTGCTGACCATCACCCGGGCGCGCGACCTGGTCGTGGTCGACGACGGCACGGCGACGATGGAGTTCGTCGCCCAGCTCGCCCGCGGTGAACGCCTGGTCCGCTGGCACCGGCGCGGTGGCCGCCCCGGCCCCCGGGACGTGCTCTTCGCGCCCGTGTCCGCCTCGGCCCGCCGACGGCTGACGCCCAGCGACCGCCGCAGGGTCGAGGTCTTCTCCTCGATGCCGATCGAATCGGCGCCCGACGGTGTCACGATCACCGCCAACGACTTCTCCTGGACCCGGGCCCGGTTCGGCCCGCCGCGCATCACCAAGAGCGCGGACCTGGTCGGCACCTCGCTCGTCGAGACGGGCGTGGTCGACCCGGACCGCTATCTGGACGCGGTCCGCGGGCTCGCCAGGGCCCACGGCGCGACCCGCTACTTCGCGCACCGCCGCGAGAGCGTCGACAAGCTCCACCGGCTGGCCGCCGAGACGGGCCTGGAGATCGTCCGCCCCGACCTGCCGCTCGAACTGATCGCCCGGCGCGGCCCCATAGGCCGCACCATCCTGAGCTTCCCGTCGACCGTCGTGCACACCCTGCCGCTCGCCCTGGCCGGCACCGAGGTGCGCGTCGCGGTCTGCGACATCGACCCCGCCTGGCTGACGGAGAACGCCTCGCCGAGGGCGCAGGGCTTCCTGTCCGGGGTCACCGGGACCGCCCGGGACGTCCACCGGCTCTCGGCGATCTCCATCGTCTAGTTCGAGCCACAAGCGTTCTCGGCGTTTCGGAGCCCGGCGCGGTGCGCCGGGCTCCGCCGTCCGTCCGCCCCATGATCTACGCGCATCGTCCGGGCCGCCTCCGCGCATCCTCCACGGCGAACGCACCGAACGGTCGTGCGCTGTTCACCGGTTCTCCATGAGTCACGCGTTGGACCGACACGATCCGGCCATTGAATCGCTGCGCGCGGTACCGGCCGTCGGCCGCGCGGGGGGTTCCGTTCCGGAATGGGGGCAGCACGTGGCGTCCGCGCAAGAGGAGTCCGGCAGACCGGAGTCGGGAAGACCCGGGTCCGGAAGACCCGAGTCCGGCGAATCGGCCTCCGGCGAATCGGCCTCCGCCGAATCGGCCTCCGGCAGACCGGAGCCGGAGAGACCGGAGCCGGAGAGACCGGGGTCCGACAGACCGGAGCCGGAGAGACCAGGGTTCGACAGACCAGGGTCCGACAGACCGGAGTCGCAGAGACCCGGGTCGGACAGACCGGAGTCCGGCAGCCCGGAGTTCGACGGCCCGGAGTCCGGCAGCCCTGGGTTCGGCGGCCCCGAACCCGCCACCGTGGAGTTCGGCGGCCCGGAGCCCGGTAGCCCAGAGTCCGGTAGCCAGGAGTCCGGTGGGCCGGGCGGCCCGGAGTGGGGCGACGGTTCCGTTGCCTCCGGCCGGCCGGAGACCCGGCCCCCCACTCCCCGGCGGCTCAACGCGGCCCGCGGTCTCGGTGACCGCCTCTTCCGGTTCCAGCTCACCGCCACCGGCGTCACCGTCCTCGCCGTCATGGCGGGAGTCGGACTCTTCCTCTTCCTGCGGGCCGCCCAGGCGCTGCGCGCCCGGGGCTTCGCCTTCCTCACCACCGCCGCATGGCAGCCGGACGTCCACAACTTCGGCATCGCGGCCGTCCTCACCGGCACCGTCCTGGTCGCGCTCGTCGCGGTGACGATCTCCATGCCGCTGGCCGTCGGGACCGCGCTGTTCATCTCCGACATCGCCCCGCGCAGACTGCGCCGCACCCTGGTGACCATGGTCGACCTGATGGCGGCCGTCCCCTCGGTGGTCTACGGACTGTGGGGGCTGTTCTTCCTCCAGCAGCACGTCATCGGCCTGTCGCGGTGGCTGTCCGAATGGCTGGGCTGGATCCCCCTGTTCAAGGTGGACGGCACCCAGCCGGGCGAACCGCTCGCCACCGAGAGCGTGTTCACCGCCTCCACCTTCGTCGCCGGGATCGTCGTCGCCCTGATGGTCGCGCCGATCCAGTGCTCGGTGATGCGCGAGGTCTTCTCGCAGGCCCCGGCCGGCGAACGCGAGGGCGCCTACGCGCTCGGCGCCACCCGCTGGGGCATGATCCGCTCGGTCGTCCTGCCGTACGGCAAGGGCGGCATGATCGGCGGCACCATGCTCGGGCTCGGCCGGGCGCTCGGCGAGACCATCGCCGTCTACCTGATCATCTCGCCGGTCTTCGTCATCCAGCCGCACATCCTGCAGACCGGCTCCAACTCGGTGTCCTCGCTGATCGCCCTGCACTACGGCGACGCCTCCGACTTCGGCATGTCGGCGCTGATGGCCGCGGGCCTGGCGCTGTTCCTGCTCACCCTGGCGGTCAACTTCACCGCCTCCTCCGTGGTGGCCCGCAGCCGCTCCGGCGCGCAGAGCGAGGCATGAGATGACCGTCATCGAGAAGACCCCCCTGTACGGAGTGCGGGACGAGGCTCCCGCGGACGCCGCGGTGGAGCACGCGCCCGAGCCGCTCCAGCCGCGCCGCATCGGCGGTGTCACCCGCACCGGGGTGCTGTCCCTGTGCGGTGCCGCCGCCTCCGGGATCTGCGTCACCGTCCTGCTGTTCGGCCGGCTCGCCCCGTTCTCGGGCGCGCTGGGCTTCACGGTCACCGCCTACGTCGCCTTCCTGGCGGTCTACGCGGTGCTGACCGGGCTCGACGAGGACGGGCAGGCCGTACGCGACCGGGTGATGACGGTCGTGCTGTGGACGGCGGCCACGCTGCTGTTCTCGGGCCTGTTCATGG
Organism: Streptomyces sp. NPDC021080; assembly: GCF_044333225.1. Lineage (NCBI taxonomy): Bacteria > Bacillati > Actinomycetota > Actinomycetes > Kitasatosporales > Streptomycetaceae > Streptomyces > Streptomyces sp. NPDC021080. Next base: position 297,285 of record NZ_JBIRQM010000012.1, read on the forward strand.
TCGTCGGCTTCACCGCCTGGCGCGGCCGGGAGGCGCTGCCGCACGGCAACTTCTTCACCCAGGACATGCAGGCCGCCGGCCCCCTCGACCCGCTCACCCACGGCGGCATCGCCCACGCGATGCTCGGCACCCTCACCATGATCACCATCGCGCTGGCGATCACCGTGCCGCTGGGCCTGGCCTGCGCCGTCTATCTGAACCAGATCCCGGGCCGGTTCTCCCGGTTCGTCCGCACCATCGTCGAGGCGATGACCGCGCTGCCCTCGATCGTCGCCGGCCTGATGGTGTACGCCACCTGGATCCTCGGCCTCGGCATGCAGAAGTCGGGCCTCGCGGCCGGCTTCGCGATCAGCGTCATGATGCTGCCGATCGTGATCCGGGCCTCCGACGTGGTGCTGCGCCTGGTGCCCGGCAACCTCACCGAGGCGGCGGAGGCGCTCGGCGCGCCGCGCTGGCGCACGGTGTGGCACGTCGTGCTGCCCACCGCCCGCTCCGGCCTCGCCACCGCCGTCATCCTGGGCACCGCCCGCGGGATCGGCGAGACCTCGCCCGTCCTGCTCACCGCCGGCTTCACGGCCGCGCTCAACGCGGACGCGACCAGCGGGCCGATGGTCTCGCTGCCGCTCGCGGTCTTCAACTTCGTCAAGTCGCCCGAGCCCACGATGATCGCCCGCGGCTTCGGCGCCGCCGCCGTCCTGATGGCCCTCGTCCTGGTGCTGTTCGTGATCGCCCGGGTGATCGGCGGGCGCGGCCCCGGCCACCGGACCAAGCGCCAGGCCCGCCGCACCGCCCGCGCCTCGCGAGCGGACGTGCGGCGCTTCGAGGACCTGCACGCGCCCGGCCTGTCCCTGTTCGAGAGCCCCGGGGAACCGCACCCCGGGGGAGACGCCCTGTCCGCCCCCGCCACCGGAGAGACCGACTGATGCGCAGCCACCTCCACACCGCCCTCGGGCGCCTGCGGGCGCTCGGGACGCTCGGCGCGCTGCTCGGCGTGATCGCCGGGCTGCTGGCCGGTCCGCTGGCGGCCCCGGCCGCCGCGGAGAGCTACACGCCGATATCCGGCGCCGGTTCCACCTGGGCCGAGAACGCCGTCGACGAATGGCGGCGCGCCGTCAACCAGTACGGCATGCGGATCAGCTACGCCGGCACCGGATCCTCCGACGGCCGCCGTCAGTTCCTCAGCGGCACCGTCGACTTCGCCGTCTCGGACATCCCGTTCCAGACGCACCCGACCGACGGCTCGGCCGCCGAGCGGCCCGCGTCCGGCAGTTACGCCTACATGCCGATCGTGGCCGGCGGCACCGTCTTCATGTACCACCTGACCGTCAACGGCAAGCGGCTCACCAACCTGCGCCTGTCCGGCGACGTGGTCACCAAGATCTTCACCGGGGCCGTCAAGACCTGGGACGACCCGGTCATCAAGGCCGACAACCCGGGCGTCCAGCTCCCGCACCGCACGATCGTCCCCGTCGTACGCTCCGACGGCTCGGGATCCACCGCCCAGTTCACGATGTGGATGGCCAACCAGCACAAGGCGCTGTGGCAGGCCTACTGCAACAGGGTCGGCCGCTCCGGAGCCTGCGGGCAGACCTCGTACTACCCGACCGTCTCCGGCATGATCGCCCAGTCCGGCGACCTGGGCGTCGCGGGTTACGTCGCCCAGAACTACGGCGAGGGCGCGATCGGGTACGTCAACTACTCGTACGCCCTGAACGCGCACTATCCGGTCGCCAAGGTCCTCAACCACGCGGGCTACTACACCGAGCCGACCCCGCAGAACGTCGCGGTCTCGCTGCTCAAGGCGCAGATCAACAACGACAGGAACTCCGCGGACTACCTCACGCAGAAGCTCGACGGCGTCTACAACGACTCCGACAGGCGCAACTACCCGCTGTCCAGCTACTCGTACATGATCCTGCCCCTGAAGGTGCAGGGCACCTTCACCAAGGCCAAGGGCAAGACGCTCGGCGCGTTCTCGTACTACTTCATGTGCCAGGGCCAGCAACAGGCTCCCTCGCTCGGCTACTCGCCTCTGCCGATCAACCTGGTGAAGGCGGGCTTCGACCAGATCCGCCGCATCCCGGGCGTCCAGGCCCAGAGCATCAACATCAGGGGCTGCAACAACCCGACCTTCTCCGGCGACGGGCACAACAAGCTCGCCGACACCGCCCCCTACCCGGCCGCGTGCGACAAGAAGGGCGCCCCGCCCTGCACCACCGGCAGCGGTGGCGCCAAGGCGGGCGGCAGTTCCGGCGGTTCGGGCTCCACGGGCGGCACCGGCGGCGGCTCCGCCTCGGGCGGTTCCACCGGCGGAGGCTCCGACGGCGGTACCTCCGGAGGGAGTTCGGGCAGCGGCGGCAGCGCCGCGGGAGGCGGAACCGGCGGCAGTTCCGAACCGGTCGTCGACCCGGACACCGGCCAGACGCTCTCGCCCGGCTCGGGCGGCGGCTCGGGGACCGGCGGTTCCTCGGGCGGCAGCGGCAGCGGCAGTGGCGGCGGCAGCGGCGCGGCGAGCGACACCATCGCGCTCGCCCAACCGGTCTCCGTGGCCGGCAGCCAGGGCTGGACCAGCACCCAGACACTGATGCTGATCGCGGCCTTCCTGGTGCTCGGCCTCGTCCTGCTGCCCTCCCTGGTGTCCCGGGCGATCACCGGACGCGGCGCCGGAAAGAACTCCGGAGAGGGGCCGCGGCGATGAACCTCCCCGGCACAGGACCTCACAGCGCAGGACCTCGCACCGCGACACCTCGCGGCACAGGCGTACGGCGGCTGTTCCTGCGTCTGGTCGCCGGAACCGCCGTCGGCGCCCTCGCCGGACTCGGCGTGGCCCAGGCGGCCGCCCCGGCCGCCGCGACCGGCACCGCGGCCACCGCCTCCTCGGCCGTCACCGTCTCCGGGCGCGGCGAGTTCAAGGACATGAGGTTCACCGTCGACCGGACCGCCCACCTGACCAGCCAGGCCGTCACGGTCTCCTGGTCCGGCGGCACCCCGACCACGTTCGCCGGTACGGCGTTCAACACCGACTTCGTGCAGATCATGCAGTGCTGGGGCGACGACGACGGCACGGTGCCCTCCGACCCGGGCCCCTCCCGCACCCAGTGCCAGTACGGCGCCTCCCCGACCACCGACCGGGGCAGCTGGCCCGGCAACGACTACGACGACACCCGCAAGGTCTTCTACAGCGCCGACCCCGCCAACTACGGCCAGGACGACCGGTACGGGGCCGGCAACCCCAACGCCCCGGGCGAGGTTCCCTTCAGGTCCGTCGACGGCACGGTGATCACCTCCGGCACCCAGAACAACGCCTTCTTCAACCGCAACACCACCAACGAGGTCGACTTCGCCCGCACCGGCGCCGACGGCACCGGCAAGGAGTACTTCGAGGTCCAGACCGCCAACGAGGCCCCGCACCTGGGCTGCGGCGTGCCGGTCACCGTGAACGGGGGGACCAGGCCGCGCTCCTGCTGGCTGGTCATCGTCCCGCAGGGCCACCTCGACCTGGACGGAAACCCGTACGCCGACCACAGCCAGGTCAACGCCGGATCCCCGGTCTCCTCCACCAACTGGAAGAACCGGGTGGCGATCCCGCTCGGCTTCAACCCGGTCGGCACCAACTGCGCGCTCGGCGCCAAGGAGCGCGCCACCACCGGCAGCGAGCTCGCCGCCGACGCCATGACCAGCTGGCAGGCGGCCCTGTGCCCGACCGGCACGGTGTACGGCTACACCGAGCTGGGCGAGCCGGACACCCGCGCCCGGCTCATCAACGACGGCTCCTCCGGACTCGCGTTCACCACCCGGGCCCTCGGAGCCGACCCGGGGACCACGGCACCCTCCGACCCGGCCGTGTACGCGCCCGTCGCCCTGTCCGGAACCGTCATCGGCTTCACCGTCGAACGCAGACCCAAGGCGGGAGCGCCGGACTCCGTCCGCAGACTCGCGGGCACCAAGGTCGAGTCCGTCGACCTCACCCCGCGCCTGGTCGCCAAGCTGCTCACCGAGTCGTACCGCAACTCGCCCTGGGGAGCCGTCCTCGGCGACTCGGCCGCGTCCGGTTACGACTGGGCGAGGAACAACCCCGCGGGACTGGCGAGCGACCCCGAATTCATCTCCCTGAACCCCGAGTTCGCGGACCTGTCGGTCTCCGAGACCCCGTCCACCGACACCGACCTGATCACCTCGCTCGGGCACAGCGACTCCGCCCGTGCGCTGTGGCAGTGGATCCTCTCCGACAAGGACGCCCGCGCCTTCCTCGCCGGTGACGCCGACGGCTGGGGCACCCAGGTCAACCCGTACTACAGCACCACCGCGTCCCGTAACCCGACCGGCATCGCCTTCGACCCCGCGGGCGCCGACGACTACCCCAAGAGCGACCCCTGGTGCACGATCCCGCCGGGCACCGACGCCACCGTCAAGCAGTGCATGACCGACTTCCACCCCTACGTCGAGGACATGCACTCCGGCGCCCTGCACACCCGGCGCGCCGACACCCTCTGGAAGTCCAGCTGGGACGCGCTCGCCAACCCGCCGGCCTTCAAGAGCCCCGGCCCCCAGACGGTCGGCTCCCGGTTCGTGATCACCGTCACCGACGCGGCCTCCGCCGCCCGCTACGGCCTGCAGACCGCCCGGCTGCGCAACACCGCCGGTAAGTTCGTGGGCCCCGCCACCACCTCGCTGACCGCGGCGGCCACCGGTGTCTCCGGCACCGGAGCCCCCGAGATCACCCCGGCCGGCGCCGACGCCGAGGGCGCCTACCCGCTCGCCCAGCTCGTCTACGCGGCCGTCCGGCCGGCCGGGATCGACGCGGCCGCCCGCAAGGACTACGCGGCCCTGCTGCGCTACGCCGCCGGTGACGGACAGACCAGCGGCGCCGACCCGGGCCTGCTCCCGGCCGGTTACGCCCCGCTCCCCGCCGCCCTGCGCACCAGGGCGACCACGGCCGCCGACGCCCTCGTCCACTACACAGGCCCCAGCTCGACGCCCACCGGCGGCCCGGGCTCCACGGGCGGGTCGTCGAGCGGCGGCTCCACGGGCGGCGGCTCCGACAGCTCCGGCGGCGGATCGGGCGGCAGCGGCGCCGACGGCTCCACGGGCGGCGGCGACGGCGGCCCCACGGGCGCGGGCAGCGGCGGCAGCAGTGCCACGCCCGGTGCCACCGCGAGCCCGAAGCCGAGCGCCGCACCGTCCTACGACGGCGGCAAGGCCCTGCAGACCACCGCGCTGGGCACCACGCCCGACGACCCGGACAACTCCCTGCGGTACGCCGTCCCGGTCGGAGCCGCACTCGGCGCCTTCGCCGGCATCGGGGCGCCGTTCGCGGGCGGCTCCAGGCTCCCGCTGCGCATCCCGCTGCCCGGCGGCCGTGCGGTGACCGTCCCCGCGTTCACCCTGCCCGAGTGGCTGCGCAGACGGCTGCCCTCCGGCCGGAGCTGAGCCACCGGAGCGCGGGCCCGCCGGGCCCCGCTCCCCACAGACGGCCGCCCGCCCCGAAAGGCAGTCGGGGCGGACGGCCCGTACCACCCTGCCAGATCCACCCGACGTCACCTCGCACACCCTCTGGAGACTCTCAATGCGCACGACGCGCCTTTCGGCGGCCATGGTCGCCGCCGCCGTGGTGTCCGGCACGCTGGCTCTGGCGAGCCCGGCGTCCGCCGACCCCACCCCCGCCGGAACCTTCCGCAAGCTGGTCGGCGTGGGCTCGGACACCACCCAGGACGTGCTCAACGCCCTCGCCGGCGACACCGTCAACGGCAACTCCTACACGGCCACCGCCGTGAAGTCGGCGAGCGGCGCGGGCGTCGCCTCCTACGACGCGATCGAGCCCGGCACCGGCTCCACCACCTCGAACATCCAGACCCGCGGCGGCGGCCCGTCCTTCCTGCGCCCCAACGGCTCCGGCAAGGGCCGCCTCGCCCTGAGCATGGCGCTGACCGGCGACAAGTTCCCCGACAGCTCGGGCGTCTCCATCAAGGGCCAGGTCGACTTCGCCCGCTCCTCCAGCGGCCCGAGCTCCTCCGGGACCGCCTTCACCTACATCCCGTTCGCCCGTGACGCGGTCGGCGTGGCGGTCCGTGGCTCGGCCCTGAACACGCTCACCGTCGACCAGCTGCACGACATCTACTCGGGCACGCTGACCGAGGTGAACGGCCAGACCGTGCACCCGAAGATCCCGCAGAGCGGCTCCGGCACCCGCAAGTTCTTCCTCGGCGCCATCGGCCTCACCGACGCCACGCTCTCCCCGACCGTCGCGACCGTCCAGGAGAACCAGGCCGACGGCGCCCTCGACGCGGACGGCGCGCTCGTCCCGTTCTCGGTCGGCAGCTGGATCGCCCAGAACAACGGCGTCTCCCCGGACTTCAGCACCACCGCGGCCGCCGCCGGCGCCCACCTGGCCGCCGTGCAGCTGCCCGGCGACAGCGGCGCCACCACCCCGGTCGCCACCGTCAACGGCAAACTCGCCCCGGTCGGCGCCTACTACGAGAACGCCACCTTCGGCCGCGACGTCTACAACGTCGTCCCGACCCGGGCGATCGACCCGACCGGCATCTTCTTCGACAAGGACCTCTACGACGTCTTCGTCACCAGCGGCTCCCACGAGGCCGCCCTGGCCTCCGACGCGGCCGAGGGTGTCATCGCCAAGTTCGGCTTCGTGAACGAGTCCTACAACGGCTCGGTCAACCTCGCCAAGCACGCCAAGCTCGGCGGCCTGGAGGAGTCCGGCGTCGACGCCTCGACCCCGGCCGCGCCCGCCCTGAGCGGGACCCGCGGTGACAGCAGCGTCAAGCTGAACTGGACCGCCCCGGCCGCCACCGCCCTCCCGGTCACCGACTACCGCGTGACGCTGACCGGTTCGGACGGCGCCGTCGTCGCCGTCAAGGACCTTCCGGCCACCACCACCTCGTACACCTTCGGCTCTCTGGCCCTCGGCCACTACACGGCCACGGTCTCCGCCGCCAACCTCAACGGCACCGGTGCCGCCGCCTCCTGGACCGGCGACATCAAGTACACGACCACCACGAAGGCGACCGCCGTCACGACCGCGTACGGCAAGACGCCGAAGATCGGCGTCACCGTCACCGGCACGCACGGCGTCGTCCCCAGCGGCACGGTCACCGTGAAGGAGGGCACCACCACCCTCGGCACGGGCACCCTGGACAGCACGGGCAAGGTCTCCGTCAGCCTGTCCAGCCACCTGAAGGTCGCCACGCACAGCCTCACCGTGTCGTACGTCGGCAACAGCAAGCTCCTGACGTCCGGCGGGACCGCCTCGCTGACCGTCTCGAAGGCCTCCGCGAGCGTCACCACCACGGCGCCGGCCTCGATCAGCCACCTCTCGCAGGCCAAGGTCACCGCCAAGGTCACCGCGACCGGCACCACGCCGACCGGCACGGTCCGCATCTACGAGGGCTCCCGTGTCATCGCCACCGGCACCCTGAGCGGCGGCAAGGTGACGATCAAGCTGCCGAAGCTGTCCCGCGGCACGCACACCCTGCACGCCTGGTACGTCGGCTCCACCACGGTGAGCTCGAAGAACGGCGCCAACTTCAAGATCAAGTCCACCTGATCCGCGGCCCCTCGAACCACCTCTCGCCGGGAGCGTTCCGCTGGACGCCCCCGGCGAGGCCCGACCGCCCCACCCCTTCCCTTCCCCTTCCATTCCTCGACCCGAGTGAAGGAGACGTGCCGCCGTGACGGTCGCCGTACAGACCACGCTCGCAACGCCCTTGCCGCGGACGGGCGTTCGCGGTGTCACCGCCGTCCGGCATCTCGCCCGCGGCGGCCTGCTCACCCTCGCGGCCCTGCTGCTCGGCCTCACCGCGCAGCTGCTGTTCCTCAGCGGCTTCCAGGAACGGGCGGCCCAGCACGCCGCGTACGACTCCCTGCGCGCCCAACTCGCCCTCGGTACCGCCCCGGTGGCCCAGACCGACCAGCAGGGCGCCCTGCTCGCCCCGGGCACCCCCCTCGCGATCGTCGACATCCCCGCCCTCCACGTCCGCCAGGTGGTCCTGGAGGGCACCGACTCCGGCGTCATGGCCGACGGCCCCGGCCACCGCCGGGACACCCCGATGCCGGGGCAGGCGGGCACCAGCGTGCTCATGGGCCGCGCCGCCGCGTACGGCGGTCCCTTCGGGCGCCTCGGCGACCTCGCCGCCGGCGACACGTTCAGCGTGACCACCGGCCAGGGCAAGGCGAAGTACCGCGTCTTCGGCGTCCGGCGCGCCGGTGACCCCGCGCCCGCCCCGCTCGACGCGGGCAAGGGCCGCATGGTCCTCCTGACGGCCACCGGGGCGGACTTCATGCCCGGCGGGGTGCTGCGCGTCGACGCCGAACTGGTCTCCACGCCGGCGCAGACCCCGGCCGCGGTCATCCGCTCCGGCACGCTTCCCGGGGACGAACAGCCGCTGGCCCGGCCCGGCGGGGTGCCGTGGCCGCTGGTGATGTGGCTCCAGGCGCTGGTGGCCGCGGCCGTCGCCGCGGTGTGGGCCTGGCACCGCTGGGGCCGCCACCAGACCTGGATCGTCTTCGCCCCGGTCGTCGCGGTCCTCGGTCTCCAGGTCGCGACCCGCGCGACGGAACTCCTCCCCAACCTGACCTGACGCGACCTGCCCCCGCCCTCCGCCGAGCCCGCCCGACCCGCGTGACCGTGTCCGCCCGGCCCGATCACCGCGCCCTTGCCGGGCCGACCCGATCCCCGCGAGCTGCCCAGCCCGTCCCGGCCCCATGTGCCCCCTGCCGAGCCTGCCCCGACCCACCGCCGGACCCTGTCGGGCCCGGTCCGATTCCGCTCCGAGGTGTCCGACGTGACCGATGCGACCGCCGCGCGTGACAGCGCCGCGACCGAGACCGCCCCGACCGACAGCGTTCCGGCCGCCACCGCCGGGACCGGCCGCGGGCCCACCGCCACCGCCCTCATCGACCCGGGGGCCGCCGCGGCCCGCACCGTCGCCCTGCCGCCCGTCCCGTCGGACGGGACCCTCCCGGCCCGCCCGGCGGCGGTACCCGCCGAGCTCGACGCGCACGAGGTGTCGGCCTGGTTCGGCAGCCATCTGGTGCTGGAGCGCGTCTCGCTCACCATGCCCGCCGGCCAGGTCACCGCCCTGATCGGACCGTCCGGCTGCGGCAAGTCGACCTTCCTGCGCACCCTCAACCGGATGCACGAGCTGATCCCCTCCGCCCGGATGGCAGGCGAGGTGCTCTTCGACGGCGAGGACATCTACGCCCCCGAGCGGCGGCTGACCGAGGCCCGGCGCAGGATCGGCATGGTCTTCCAGAAGCCGAACCCGTTCCCGGCCATGTCGATCTACGACAACGTGGTCGCCGGCCTGCGCCTGACCGGCACGCGCACGGGCCGCAGGGAGAAGGACGAGCTGGTCGAGGAGAGCCTGACCCGGGCGGGTCTGTGGAAGGAGGTCCGGGACCGGCTGCGGCAGCCCGGCGGCGCGCTCTCCGGAGGCCAGCAGCAGCGGCTGTGCATCGCCCGCGCCCTCGCCGTGCGGCCCCGGGTACTGCTGATGGACGAGCCCTGCTCCGCGCTCGACCCGACCTCGACCCGCCGCGTCGAGGAGACCATCCACGAACTCGCCGGCCAGGTGACCGTCGTCATCGTCACCCACAACATGCAGCAGGCGGCCCGCGTCTCCCACCGGTGCGCCTTCTTCCTCGCCGAGCAGGGCACCCCGGGCGGAATCGTCGAGCACGGCCCCACCACCGACATCTTCGGCACCCCCAGGGACCGGCGCACGGCGGACTACGTGGCGGGCCGCTTCGGCTGAGCCGTACCCGGCGGCGCCGGGGCGGGAACGGCCACGCCCGGCCGGGACCCGCCCCGCGTCCGCCGGGCACCGGCGTCCCGGGCCCGCGCATCACGGAAAGTGACACCAGGGACCGGAACCGGTGACCGTTCCGGGATCCGGTCGCGGTGGTGTGAGACCGTGGGGACCATGAAGGGGAATGGGCCCGGGCACCCCGGGCGTTCCCTGGTGCACATCGGCGGACACCGCCCGCCGAGTCGGATCACGGCCGGTCACCCTCACCCGTGCAAGATCCAAACGCCCGAAGAGCCGGGCCAGTTTACCCATCCCCGTAGCCGACCATGCGCCGCGCGGCCAGATTTTCTTCCCCTAACGGGCTGAACTTTTGTTGATCGTGGGTTAGTTGGCCGCCCGATCGTCCTACCCTTCAGAGGGTGAACCAACTGATGTCCCGAGAGTCCGAGGCCGATCTCCCCGGGGAGCCGCTGCTCCCGGGCGCGCTGCCCGAGGCACTGCGCGCCGAACTCGTTGCGTTCCGTCGCGACTTGCACATGCACCCGGAGCTCGGCAACCAGGAGTTCCGCACCACCGCGGCGATCAAGGCGCGCCTGGAGCAGGCGGGCCTGAAGCCGCGGGTCCTCTCCATCGGCACCGGCCTCATCTGTGACATCGGGGACGCGGACGACGTACGCCCCATGCTGGCGCTGCGCGCCGACATCGACGCGCTGCCCATCCCGGACACGAAGAGTGACTGCGCGTACCGCTCGACCGTGCCCGACCGCGCCCACGCCTGCGGCCACGACGTCCACACGACGGTCGTGCTCGGCGCCGGTCTCGTCCTCGCCGACCTGCACGCCCAGGGCCTGCTGCCCCGACGGGTGCGACTCATCTTCCAGCCCGCGGAGGAGGTCCTGCCCGGCGGTGCCCCGGACGCGATCGAGTCGGGCGTGCTCGAAGGCGTCGGACGGATCGTCGGTGTCCACTGCGACCCGAGGGTCGACGCGGGGCGCATCGGACTGCGGCACGGAGCCATCACCTCGGCGTGCGACCGGCTCGAAGTCGCACTCGACGGCGCGGGTGGCCACACCGCGCGCCCCCATCTCACCACCGACCTCGTCACCGCCGCCGCGCGCGTCGTGACCGACGTGCCGGCCCTCGTCGCCCGGCGCGTGGACGCCCGCAGCGGGCTCGCGGTGACCTGGGGACGCATCGAGTCGGGTCACGCCTGCAACGTGATCCCGCAGCACGCCGAACTGTCCGGAACGATCCGCTGCCTGGACCTCGACGCCTGGCGGGCCGCCCCCGACCTCGTCCACGCGGCCATCGACGAGATCGCGAACCTCTACCGCGCCAAGTCCGAGATCAACTACATCCGGGGCGTCCCGCCGGTCGTCAACGACCCGGCCGTCACCGAGCTGCTGCGCGACGCCATGACCGCCCGGCGCGGCCCGCAGTCCATCGAGGACACCGAGCAGAGCCTCGGCGGCGAGGACTTCTCCTGGTATCTGGAGCACGTGCCCGGCGCCATGGCCCGGCTCGGGGTGCGACGCCCCGGCGACCGCGCCACCCGCGATCTGCACCGGGGCGACTTCGACGCCGACGAGCACGCGATCACGGTCGGCGTCGAGATGTTCACCGCCGCCGCCCTCCTGGACCAGCCCCCGGCCGCCCCTCCGGCCGTCTAGCCGGGACCTGTCCGCCCGATCCGGGAGCGGGGGGCTCCCTGTCGGCTCGTCGCGCAGGCATGGGGCGGGTGACTCGACGGACGCCGACCGGCGGGAGCGGCCGCGGCCGCTCCCGCCGGTCGGCACCAGCGCGCGGCCGGTGCCCACCAGGGGCCGTCGGCATCCTCCACCGCGACCGCCCGGACACGCCTCTAGGCGTCCGCCACGCCGAGCAGACGGAGGACGGCCAGTACCCGGCGGTGGTCGGCATCCGCCCTGGGCAGATCGAGCTTGGTGAAGATGCTGTTGATGTGCTTGGCGACCGCGCTGTCGCTGACCACGAGTTCGGCCGCGATCCCGGAGTTGGACCGGCCGCCCGCCATCAGCTCCAGTACCTCGCGCTCGCGCGGCGTCAGCCGGTCGAGCGGATCGCTGTGGCGACGCACCAGCAGCTGTGCGACGACCTGGGGGTCCAGCGCGGTGCCGCCGGCCGCCACCCGGCGGGCCGACTCCGCGAACTCCTCGACGTCGGCGATCCGCTGCTTGAGCAGGTAGCCGACGCCGGACGTGTTGGTGGCGAGGAGATCGGCCGCGTACCGCTCCTCCACGTACTGCGACAGCAACAGCACGGAGGTGTCCGGCCACTGCCGGCGGATCATGAGGGCGGCCCGTACGCCCTCGTCGGTGAAGCCGGGCGGCATACGGACATCGACCACGGCAAGGTCCGGCCGGTGCTTGTCGACCGCCGCCAGCAGCCCTTCCGCGTCGGCCGTCTCGGCGCACACCTCGAAGCCGGCCGTCTCCAGCACCTTGACCACCCCGATCCGCAGCAGGACGGAATCCTCGGCGATCACGGCGCGCACGGCAGCTCCACGGCTATGGCAGTCGGGCCCCCGAGGGGGCTGTGGCAGGAGAACGTGCCGTCGACGGACGCGACGCGCTTGGCGAGGCCCGCGAGCCCGGTGCCCGAGCCGCCCGAGAGGTCCGCGCCGCCCACGCCGTCGTCCGTGACGGTGATCGACAGTGTCCCCCTCGTCTGCTCGACGGTCACGTCGGCCTTCGAAGCCCGTGCGTGCTTGACCACGTTCGTCAGGGTCTCGGAGACCACGAAGTACGCGACCGCCTCGACGGTGGGTGACGGGCGCCGCTCCAGGTTCACCGACAGACGCACCGGCACGGGCAGGCGCGCGGCGACGCCGGAGAGGGCGGCGTCGAGCCCGCGGTCCTCCAGGACCGCCGGATGCAGGCCGCGCACCAGGTCGTTCAGTTCGGAGATCGCCTCCTTCGCCTCGCGGTGCGCCTCGTCGATCACCTTGCGGGCTTCCTCCGGCAGGTCACCGAGGGTGGCCTTGGCCAGGCCGAGGTTGACGGCGAGTGCCACCAGGCGCTGCTGCGCGCCGTCGTGCAGGTCGCGCTCGATCCGCCGCCGCTCGGCGTCGGCGGCGTCGACCACGCCGGCCCGGCTCTCGGCGAGGTCCGCCACCCGTCGGGTCAGTTCCTCCTCGCGGCTCGGCCCGAGCAGTGTGTGCGCGGCGCGGGTGTCGCGGCGGGCGAGCGCCTTCGCCGACCAGGCGGCCGCGTAGAGCAGGGCGACGCCGGCGGCGGTCACGTACGCCGCCTTCACCGAGTAACCCGCGTGCTCCGTCCGCCACTGCAACGGGGTCACCCACAGCCATACGTAGACCGAAGCCGCAGCGGTTCCTGCCGCCCACAGCACCGTCACCAGCAGACCGCCGAGCGCGCACAGAGGGCCGGCGAGCAGGTGGTAGCGCAGCTGACGGCGGCCCGGGGCCGAGCGCAGCCACTGCCGGAGGCCTTGCCGTCCGGGCCGCTCCGCCAGGCCCGCGGGTGCTGTCACGAGCACGCCGAGCCGGTCGCGGAAGCGGGCCCGTTGCATCCGGGTGAGCAGCGGACCGGCGAGCACCAGAGCGGCTGACGGCACCACGACCGCCACGGTCACGGCCCAGAGCGCAGCCGGCACGAAGTAGATCCACGGCAGCGCCAGGACCGACAGGACTCCGAACTGGATCGCGATGCCGGCGCAGTGGAACGCGGTGGCGCGGCCCGCGCCTTCGAACGGCCGCCGCAGTAAGTCCGGTTGCCACGTCTTGAAGTGCATGTCCGAACGGTAGGACCGCGGCCGCCGCCGGGCCATGACGTTTTCGCCCGGGGCCGGGGTGCACTTTTCTCCACCCCGGGTCGGGCATCTGCGTGACTGACGGCGCCCGGGTGCGCGGCGGAGGCTGGAGATCGTGAAGGGGAGCGCCCGAGGGAAGGGGAACGAGAGCATGCGACGACCGGCCTCACACACGGAGGAGTTCGCGGCCGAAGGCGGCGCGTGCGCGGAAGGATTTCCCCTGCACGACCAGGCTCGGCCGGAGCCGTCGGAGCCGTCGGAGCCGTCGGAGCCGTCGGAGCGGGAGGAGGCCGGGGCCGAACCGGGCTCGCGGCTGGTCGGCCGGGTCGGACGGCTGCTGGTCGTGTGCGGGCTCGCTCTGCTGCCCTGGCTGTACGCGCTGGCGACAGGGCTGCCGGACACCGCGACGGCGGCGCACTGGCCCGTCGCCTGGGTGGGCCTCGACGCGCTGGAGGCGGCCGGCCTGATCGCCACCGGCCTCCTCGCTGCCCGCGGCCACCTGCGGCACGCCCTGGCGGCCACCGCGACCGCCACGCTGCTGGTGGTCGACGCCTGGTTCGACACCACGACCGCGGCCGGGGGGAGCGACCTCGCCACGGCGGCGGCGATGGCGCTGGGCGCCGAACTGCCGCTGGCCGCGCTGTGCGCGTGGCTCGCGATCCGCGCACTGGGACGACAGGCGTAAGCCGTCGGCCCCTTGGCCTCCCGGCCGCCCCGGCCCCCGGCCATCCCCCGTCCGCCCAGGGGCCGTCGGCGGGTGTGAGCACGGCCGGGTGACTCCGGTCGCGCCTTCTGGCACCCGGCAGTAGCGTGGTCGGCAGTTCTTCGGCACCTGTCACTCCGTGGAGCAGGAACCACCCGTTCCGTCATGTGGGGTCCGTCCCCCGGAATCGCCGCGTGACGCCGCGGTGGGCACTGCGTCCCCGAACACGCCTTTCGGCCGCATGGTTCACAAGGACGTAACCGGCCATCGGCACGAATGGATAACGGCCAGGCGGAATCCCGTTCCCTGGACGGTCTACGCGCGTTAATGTGCGCCGAACTCAGCACCCACTGCGGGGCTTTGGAGAATGGGGAGCTTCAGATGCGTCGGATAGCCAGCCTGACCCGCGTCGCGGTGGGGGTCGCGTCGCTCGCACTCGCGGCCACGGCCTGCGGCGGCACCAGCAGCGACAACAACAGCAGCAGCAACAGTTCGAGCGGTGGTGCCAAGGGCCTCGCGATCGCGTACGACGTCGGCGGCAAGGGCGACCAGTCCTTCAACGACGCCGCGTACGAGGGCCTCCAGAAGGCGCAGAAGGAGTTCGGCTACAAGACGGCCGACATCGAGCCCACCGACAACGAGACGGACGCCGACAAGGAACAGCGCCTGGAGTCCCTCGCCAAGCAGGGCTACAACCCGGTCATCGGCATCGGCTTCGCCTACGGCCCCGCGCTGGAGAAAGCCTCCGCGAAGTTCCCGAAGACCAGCTTCGGCATCGTGGACTCGGTCGTCCCGGGCAAGAACGTGGCCTCCCTGGTCTTCGCCGAGCAGGAGTCCTCGTACCTCGCCGGTGTCGCGGCGGCCAAGGCCACCAAGAGCAACACGGTCGGCTTCATCGGCGGTGTGGACGTTCCGCTGATCCACAAGTTCGAGGCCGGTTACACGCAGGGCGTCAAGGACACCAAGCCCGGCGTCAAGGTCCTCTCGCAGTACCTGACGCAGACCGCCGCCGAGGGTGGCTTCTCCAGCCCCGACAAGGGCAAGGCCGCCGCCGAGGGCCAGATCGAGAAGGGTGCCGACGTCCTCTACGCCGCGGCCGGTCTCTCCGGTCAGGGTGTCATCGAGGCCGCCTCCAAGGCGGGCGTGTGGGCGATCGGCGTCGACTCCGACCAGTACAAGCAGGCGGCGCTGTCCGCGTACAAGGACAAGATCCTGACCTCCGCGCTCAAGGACGTCGGCGGCGCGGTCTACAGCATGGCCAGCTCGGTCCACGACGGAAAGCCGCTGACGGGTACGCAGACCTTCGACCTCAAGGTCAACGGTGTCGGCCTCGCCGACAGCAACCCGAAGATGGCGCAGATCGCCGGTCTGACCGACGCCGTGGCCAAGGCCAAGGCGGCCATCATCGCCGGTGACATCAAGGTCAAGACCTCCTAGTGACGTGAGCGGCGGGCCGGGCCCGCCGTCGCCACGCCCGAAGGCGGGCACGATCGACGGACAGCGGAACGGGGGGGGCCCCGGGGGGGCCCCCCCGGGCCCGGTGCCGCGGCCGCGCCCCGGGGCACCCCCCGCCCGCGCTCCCCGGGGGCCCGCGCGGCCCCGGGGGTAGGCAGCGCGGGG
>NZ_JBIRQM010000012.1:313167-344125 GCF_044333225.1 Streptomyces sp. NPDC021080
GCCCCGCCTCCCGGGGGGGCCCCCCCCCCCCCCCCCCCCCGCGGGGGGCCCCCCCCCCCCCCCCGGGGGGGGGGGGGCCCGGGGGGGGCCCCCCCGGTCCCGCTGTCCGTCGTCCGCTCACGAGGTCACCCCGAGCCGTCTCTCCCTTGCGACCGGCGCGTCCCGGGCCCGCGGACGAGTGGCGTCGAGCACAGCCGGATAACAAGGTGGACAGAAGGGGTTTTCTAGTTGGTCTACGCGCGTTAATCTGCGGCGAAGCCAGCGCCGAAGCTGAACCGTCAGGCGCTGAACGACAGGAGCACACGTAATGCGCCGGGTTACCCGCATCGCGCTCGCAGGCACTGCGACCGCCTCTCTCGCCCTCGCTCTGTCCGCCTGTGGCGGCACCTCGACCTCCTCGTCCTCCGCGGACTCCAAGGGCGGTCACAAGGGCCTCGCCCTCGCGTACGACGTCGGTGGCAAGGGCGACCAGTCCTTCAACGACGCCGCGTACGAGGGTCTGAAGAAGGCGAAGGGCGAGTTCAAGTACGACACCGCCGACCTCGAGCCCACCGACGGCGAGACGGACGCGGACAAGACGCAGCGTCTGGTCTCGCTGGCCAAGCAGGGCTACAACCCGGTCATCGGCATCGGTTACTCCTACGGCCCGGCCGTCAAGGCCGCCGCGGCGAAGCTCCCGAACACCACCTTCGGCATCGTCGACGACTCCACCGTCGTGGCGAAGAACGTGGCGGACCTGGTCTTCTCCGAGCAGGAGGCCTCCTACCTGGCCGGCGTCACCGCCGCCAAGGCCACCAAGACCAACACCGTCGGCTTCATCGGCGGCGTGGACGTTCCGCTGATCCACAAGTTCGAGGCGGGCTTCGAGCAGGGCGTCAAGGACACCAAGCCGGGCGTCAAGGTCCTCTCGCAGTACCTCACCCAGACGGCCCAGGAGGGTGGCTTCTCCAGCCCCGACAAGGGCAAGACGGCCGCCGAGGGCCAGATCGAGAAGAAGGCCGACGTCGTCTACGCCGCAGCCGGTCTGTCCGGTCAGGGTGTCATCGAGGCCGCCTCCGCCGCGAAGGTCCTGGCCATCGGTGTCGACTCCGACCAGTACATGCAGGCGGCGCTGGCCAAGTACAAGGACGCGATCCTGACCTCCGCGACCAAGGATGTCTCCAAGGCGGTCTTCAACCTGGCGAAGTCGGTCGAGGACGGCAAGCCCGAGAGCGGTATCGTTCGGGGCGATCTGAAGTCCGGTGAGGTCGGCCTGGCCGACTCCAACCCGGCCTTCAAGAGCAACACCGCGATCCAGGACGCCGTCAAGGCCGCCCAGGAGAAGATCATCAGCGGTGCGATCAAGGTCAAGACCAGCTGACGAGAGTTACCTCAGGAGCAGCCAATGCGGTCCCGGGGAAGTTCGGGCAAGTCCCAGTGCCGTCCGGCACGGGGAGGCGCCTGTTCTGCCCCGGAGTCGCTTGGTGACCGCGGGGTTACGTCCGCTCAACGGGATACGAGGAGTCTTGTTCCTCGTGTCCCGTTCTCGCGGCCCGTGGCCCCTTTCGTTGCCGTAGGGGCGCTACGCGCGTAGACGACCCCCTTTCCCTCAGGAGAGTGCGCCATCAACGCGTCCAGCAGCCCTCCGGCCGGCGCGGTCGACGGTCGGACGACCGCCGTCGAACTCGCCGGGATCACCAAGCGATTCCCTGGCGTCGTGGCCAACCACGACATCCACCTCAGCGTCCGCAAGGGCACCGTGCACGCCCTCGTCGGCGAGAACGGCGCCGGCAAGTCGACGCTGATGAAGATTCTCTACGGCATGCAGAAGCCGGACGAGGGCACCATCGCCGTCGACGGCGAACAGGTCACCTTCTCGTCGCCCGGCGACGCCATCGCCCGCGGTATCGGCATGGTCCACCAGCACTTCATGCTGGCCGACAACCTCACCGTCCTGGAGAACGTCACCCTCGGCAGCGAGAAGCTGTACGGGATCGGCGCCAGGGCCCGCCGCAAGATCGTGGAGATCTCCGACCGCTACGGCCTCGGGGTCCGCCCCGACGTCCTGGTCGAGGAGCTCGGCGTCGCCGAACGGCAGCGCGTGGAGATCCTCAAGGTCCTCTTCCGCGGCGCCCGCATCCTGATCCTCGACGAGCCGACCGCCGTCCTCGTGCCGCAGGAGGTCGACGCGCTCTTCGACAACCTGCGCGAGCTCAAGGCCGAGGGCCTGTCGGTCATCTTCATCTCGCACAAGCTGGGCGAGGTGCTCTCGGTCGCCGACGACATCACGGTCATCCGGCGCGGTACGACGGTCGGCACCGCCGTGCCCTCCGAGACGACCCCGCGTCAGCTCGCCGAGCTGATGGTCGGCAGCGAACTGCCGACGCCGGAGACCTCCGAGTCGACGGTCACCGACCAGGCCGTCATCGAGGTCGACGACCTGGTCGTCTTCGCCAAGGGCTCGGTGTCGATGGGCAAGGGCTCCGCGGCCCTGCTCATGGACGAGGTGGAGCGCGGCGCCGTACGGCTCGTCCTCGACCACGTCTCCTTCACCATCCACGCCGGTGAGGTGATGGGCATCGCGGGTGTCGAGGGCAACGGCCAGACCGAGCTCATCGACGCGCTGATCGGCCTGAAGGCCGCCGACTCCGGTGCCGTCCGCTTCATGGGCGAGGACATCACCGGGATGTCCACGCGCAAGCGCCGCGAGAACGGCATCGGCTACATCCCCGAGGACCGCCACCGCCACGGTCTGCTCCTGGAGGCCCCCCTCTGGGAGAACCGCATCCTCGGCCACGTCACCGAGAAGCCCAACGCCAAGGGCTTCTGGATCGACATCAAGGGCGCCCAGCAGGACACCCGCCGCATCGTCGAGCAGTACGACGTGCGCACCCCCGGCATCGACGTCACCGCGGCCTCCCTGTCCGGCGGCAACCAGCAGAAGCTGATCGTCGGCCGCGAGATGAGCCACAAGCCGAAGTTCCTGATCGCCGCCCACCCCACCCGCGGTGTGGACGTCGGCGCGCAGGCGCAGATCTGGGACCAGATCCGCGAGGCGCGCCGCGAAGGACTCGCCGTCCTGCTGATCTCCGCGGACCTGGACGAGCTCATCGGCCTGTCCGACACGCTCCGGGTGATCTTCAACGGCAAGCTGGTCGCGGACGCGGACCCGGCCACCATCACCCCGGAGGAACTCGGCTCGGCCATGACCGGCGCCGCCTCCGGACACCTGGAGAACGAGGAGCTCGCCGAAGCGGCAGAGCTCGAAGAGCCCGCCGAGAACCCGGCGCCGGACTCCCCGGAAGACGAGGCCCGCTGATGAAGAAGTTCGACAAGGAGCGCCTGCTCCTCGCGGTGGCCGGACCGGTCATCGCGCTCGTCGTCGCCGTGGCGCTGACCTCGATCGTGCTGCTCGCCTCGGGCAAGAGCCCGATCGAGCCGTACACGATCATGTTCCAGCAGGCGACGTACTCCGACATCCAGGTCCTGATCATCAACCAGGCCTCGCTGTACTACATCGCAGCGCTGGCGGTGGCCATCGGCTTCCGGATGAACCTGTTCAACATCGGTGTGGACGGCCAGTACCAGCTCGCCGCCATGATGGCCGCGGTCGTCGGTGCGCACGTCGCGCTGCCGCCCGTGCTCCAGGTCCCGCTGCTGATGCTGACCGCGATCTGCACCGGCGCGTTCTGGGCCGGCATCGCCGGTGTCCTCAAGGTCACCCGCGGGGTCAGCGAGGTCGTCGCGACGATCATGCTGAACGCGATCGCGACCTCCGTCATCGCCTACCTGTGGCTGCCCGACGTCTTCGGCGTCAAGCTCGGCAACAACAACACCACCGGCGAGATGCACAAGTCCGGCTGGATCCCCGGCTTCGACATGGGCGACGCGGGCGAGATCTACGGCCTGGTCATCCTCGCCGTGCTCCTCGGCATCGGCTACTGGATCGTCCTCAACCGCACCCGCTTCGGCTTCGACCTGCGCGCCTCCGGCGCCTCCGAGTCCGCCGCCGCGGCCAGCGGTGTCGACCCCAAGCGCATGGTGCTCACCGCGATGCTGCTCTCCGGCGGCATCGCCGGTCTCGCGGGTCTGCCGATCCTGCTCGGCGACACCCACACGTACAGCCTGAACTTCCCGACCGGCATCGGCTTCCTCGGTATCGGCATCGCCCTGCTCGGCCGCAACAGCCCCGTCGGCATCGCCTTCGCGTCCCTGCTGTGGGCCTGGCTCGACAAGGCCTCGCCCGAGCTCGACTTCCACGGGTACGACAAGGAGATCGCGGTCATCATGCAGGGCCTGATCGTGATCGCGGTCGTGGTCTCGTACGAGGCCGTGCGCGAGTGGGGTCTGCGCCGCCAGCAGAGCCGCGTCGGCGCCGAACTCGCCGCGGGCAACGTCCTCGGCGGCCCCAACAACACCGAGAAGGAGGTGGCTGGCCAGTGACCACCGCAACCGACGTCAACCAGCCCACGCAGCAGCCCGCGGCCGCCGGCGGCCGCCGGATGTCGCTCCCCGTCCTCCTGCTGGTCATCGCGGGCGCCCTGGCGCTGACCTCGATCGTCCGCATCATCACCGGTGCCGACGGCATCACCAACGTCAGCCAGATGTCGACCGCGCTCGAACTGGCCGTCCCGATCGGCCTGGCCGGTCTCGGCGGTCTGTGGTCCGAGCGCTCCGGCGTCGTCAACATCGGCCTCGAGGGCATGATGATCCTCGGCACCTGGTTCGGCGCCTGGGCCGGTTATCAGTGGGGCCCGTGGACCGGTGTCCTGATCGGTGTCATCGGCGGCGCCGTCGGCGGTCTGCTGCACGCGATCATCACGGTCACCTTCAACGTCAACCACATCGTCTCCGGTGTGGCCATCAACATCCTGGCGCTCGGCGTCACCCGCTACCTCTCCCCGATCGCCTTCGTGGGCCACCAGGGCGGCTCGGCCAAGCAGTCCCCGCCGGTCGAGTCCCTCGGCCAGTTCACCGTGCCGGGGCTCTCCGACTGGCTCACCACCCTGAACTCCAAGGGCTGGTTCTTCGTCTCGGACATCGCGGGTCTGCTCGGCGGCCTGGTCACCGACGTCTCCTGGCTGACCCTGATCGCCATCGCGCTGATCCCCGCCACCTGGTGGATCCTGTGGCGCACCTCGTTCGGTCTGCGCCTGCGCTCCTGCGGCGAGAACCCGATCGCGTCCGAGTCCCTCGGCGTGAACGTCTACAAGTACAAGTACATCGCCGTGATCATCTCCGGCGGACTGGCCGGCCTCGGCGGAGTCTTCCTCTCCATCGTCGCCAACCCCTTCTACCTGGAGGGCCAGACCGCCGGCCGCGGCTACATCGGTCTCGCGGCGATGATCTTCGGCAACTGGATGCCCGGCGGCCTCGCGCTCGGCGCCGGACTGTTCGGCTACACCGACAGCCTCAACCTGCGCGGCGGCTCCGAGAACGTCCACGCCCTGCTGCTGCTCGGCGCCATCCTGCTCGCCATCGGCGCGATCTGGCTCGCGGTCAAGAAGAAGTACGTCTCGGCCGTCATCACCCTGGTCATCGGCGTCCTGGTGTTCCTCTGGTACGCCAACACCAACGAGGTGCCCAGCCAGATCGTCTCCGCCACGCCGTACGTCATCACCCTGCTCGTCCTCTCGCTGTCGGCGCAGCGCCTGCGCATGCCGAAGGCGGACGGCCTGCCGTACCGGAAGGGACAGGGCAAGTGACAGCCGCCGGCGCGGAGTGCGCGGACGTCGACTGGGAGGAGTTGCGGGAGGTGGCCCGTACGGCGATGACCCGTGCGTACGCCCCCTACTCGAACTACCCGGTCGGCGCCGCGGCCCGCGTCGACGACGGCCGGATCGTCTCCGGCTGCAACGTCGAGAACGCCTCCTACGGCCTCGGCCTGTGCGCCGAGTGCGGTCTCGTCTCCGAACTGCGCGCCACCGGAGGCGGCCGGCTGACGCACTTCACGTGCGTCGACGGCCAGGGCGAGATCCTCGTCCCGTGCGGACGCTGCCGGCAGCTGCTGTTCGAGTTCGGCGGGGAGGAACTGATCCTGGAGACACCGCGCGGGCTCGTGCTCCTCTCCGAGATGCTCCCGCAGGCCTTCGGGCCGGGCCATCTCACCAAGTGATGCCCCGCTTCACCAAGTAATGCCCCGCGGCCCCTTCGACCGGCTGATCCCGGTCAGGGGCCGCTCATCTTCCGGAAGGAAACGCCATGGCCATGGACGCCGTCTCCGTCATCCGCACCAAGCGGGACCGTGCCGAACTCAGCGACCAGCAGATCGACTGGGTCATCGACGCGTACACCCGCGGCGAGGTCGCCGACTACCAGATGGCCGCCCTCAACATGGCGATCCTGCTCAACGGCATGAACCGCCGTGAGATCGCCCGCTGGACGGCCGCGATGATCGCCTCGGGCGAGCGCATGGAGTTCTCCTCCCTGTCCCGCCCGACCGCCGACAAGCACTCCACCGGCGGTGTCGGTGACAAGATCACCCTCCCGCTGGCCCCGCTCGTCGCCGCCTGCGGTGCCGCCGTGCCCCAGCTGTCCGGGCGCGGCCTCGGCCACACCGGCGGCACCCTGGACAAGCTGGAGTCGATCCCGGGCTGGCGCGCGCTGCTGTCCAACGAGGAGATGCTGCACGTCCTCGACACCACCGGCGCGGTCATCTGCGCGGCCGGCGACGGACTCGCCCCGGCCGACAAGAAGCTCTACGCGCTCCGCGACGTCACCGGCACGGTCGAGGCGATCCCGCTCATCGCCTCCTCCATCATGTCCAAGAAGATCGCCGAGGGCACCGGCTCCCTGGTCCTCGACGTGAAGGTCGGCACCGGCGCCTTCATGAAGACCATCGAGGACGCCCGCGAGCTGGCCTCCACCATGGTGGGCCTCGGTACCGACCACGGCGTGAAGACGGTCGCGCTGCTCACCGACATGTCGACGCCGCTCGGCCTGACCGCGGGCAACGCCCTGGAGGTCCGCGAGTCGGTCGAGGTCCTCGCCGGCGGCGGCCCCGCCGACGTCGTCGAGCTCACGATCGCCCTGGCCCGCGAGATGCTCGACGCGGCCGGCATCAAGGACGCCGACCCGGCGAAGGCGCTCGCCGACGGCTCCGCGATGGACGTGTGGCGCCGCATGATCGCCGCGCAGGGCGGCGACCCGGACGCCGCGCTGCCCGTCGCCCGCGAGCAGCACGTCGTGACCGCGTCGGCCTCCGGCGTGCTGACCCGCCTCGACGCGTACGACATCGGCATCGCCGCCTGGCGCCTGGGCGCCGGACGTGCCCGCAAGGAGGACCCGGTGCAGGCCGGTGCCGGTGTCGAGCTGCACGCCAAGCCGGGCGACACGGTCACCGCGGGCCAGCCCCTGCTGACCCTCCACACCGACACCCCGGACCGCTTCGACTACGCGCTCCAGGCCGTCGAGGGCTCGTACGACATCGCCGCGGCCGGCACGGACTTCAAGCCGACCCCGATCGTGCTGGACCGCATCGCCTGATCCTTCGGGACGCCCAGGACGGTGGACCGGTGCTCACGCGCCGGTCCACCGCCGTTTCCCGGCCCTCGCCGTTCGCCGTTCGCCACTCACCGATCGCCTCTCACCCGAGCACGGCCGCGATCACCACGAGCACCGGCACGGCGAGGATCGTCGAGAGCAGGATCGACTCGCGGGCCAGGGTCTCGCCGACCCGGTAGCGCGAGGCGTACGTGAACAGGTTCTGCGCGGCGGGCAGGGCCGAGGTGACCACGACGTCGAGCAGCTGCGCGCCGCGCAGGCCGAACACGCCCACGGCCAGCGCCCAGGCGGCCAGCGGCTGGCCCAGCGACTTCAGCACGACGGACAGCAGCACCGGGAACCGGTCCGAGCCGCGGCCCGGCAGGCTGCTGCCGCACAGCGAGATCCCGAACGCCAGCAGCACCGCGGGCACCGACATGCCACCGATCAGCCGGAGCGGTTCCATCACCGGGCCCGGCACGGTCAGACCGGCCGCCGACACCGCGACCCCGCTCAGCGAACCGACCGCGATGGGGTTGCGCAGCGGTGTGATCAGCCGCCGCCACGACGGGCCCTTCTCGCCCGCCCCGGACAGGTCGAGGACGGTCAGGGCGACCGGCGTGACCATGATCTGCTGGAACAGCAGCACGGGTGCCACCAGCGAGGCGTCGCCCAGCACGTACACGGCGATCGGGATACCGAGGTTGCCGGAGTTGACGTAACTGGAGCAGAGCGCGCCGATCGTCGTGGGGCCCAGGCCCCAGCGGCGTACGGCCCCCACCGCGACGAACACCCCGGCCGCCGCGGCCGTGCTCATCGCCGTGACCAGCAGCCGACCGGAGAAGACGACCGACAGGTCGGCCTGTGCGAGCGTCGTGAACAGCAGCGCCGGCGACGCCACATGGAAGGCGAGCTTCGTCAGCACCTCCCGCCCGTTGTCCCCGAGACTGCCGCGCCGCCCGATGACGTACCCGGCGCCGATCACGACGGCGATGACCATGAAGCCCGTCAGCACCCCTCGCACGGAGCCCCCTCGGCACGGAGAGGGCCGTCGGGTATCGCGGGCGGAACCGGTTCATGGGGCATGCATCCAACCCAAGGGGCAGGAGCGGGCGCAGGTCAATGTGATCTTCCGGGCCGGCCGCGATGAGTTCGCGGCCGCCGGCCGGTCTACTGACCGTGGACTCTGTGGAACCGGCCGTGCTCGTGCTGCCAGGACTTCTCGCCCCGGGCGAGGTGCCCCGGCTCTGCGAGGCCGTCCGGGCGCTCCTCGGGGCCACCGGCACCGGGGTCGTGGTCTGCGACGTCACCGGCCTCGGGCCGCCCGGCCTCACCGCCGTCGACGCGCTGGCGCGCATGGAACTGGCGGCCCGCCGGGCGGGAGGCCACATACGCCTGCACGGTCCGGACCCGGCACTGCGCGCCCTACTCGATCTCGTCGGCCTCCGCTTCGAGACCTGCGACGGCCGCGGGTCCGCCCTCGCCCCGGGGGCCGGGAGCCTCGGGCCCGTCGAGATGGAGGGGGAGTCCGAAGAGCGGGAACCAGCGGGCCGTGTCCAGGAAGAAGTGGAACCCGGAGATGCGGCCCTTTGAGATCTCCAGCACCTGCACCGACCAGGGGGTGTGGCCGCCCGCTTCCTCGTCCGGCTTGTACTGCGCGAAGCCGGGCAGGCCGTTGACCTCCACCGGGATCAGCCGTGAGCCCGCGCAGGCGGCGCCCAGCGTCGTCATGAAGCCGGTGATGTCGTCCGTGCCGCGCAGCCACAGGTCGAACGGCGGCATCGTCATGACCGCGTCCTCGTGCAGGAGCGCCGTCAGCGCCGTCATGTCGTACCCCTCGAACGCCGCCACGTAGCGCTCCAGGAGCTTCTGCTGCTCCTCGTCGAGCGGGTCCGAGGTCGCGGCGTCCGCACCCGCCCCGTCGTTCTCCGCGAGGGTGGCGCGGGCCCGCTGGAGCGCGCTGTTGACCGAGGCGACCGTGGTGCCGAGCAGCTCGGCGACCTCGCTCGCCCGCCACGCGAGGACCTCGCGCAGGATGAGGACCGCCCGCTGCTTGGGCGGAAGCTGCTGCAGGGCGGCCATGAAGGCCAGCCGCACCGATTCCTTGGCCACCGCGGCCTCCGCAGGGTCATCGGTCGTCGGCAGTACACGGGCGTCCGGCACCGGCTCCAGCCAGGTGTTGTCCGGACGCGGGGTGAGCGCGGCCTGGGCGAGCGGGGAGGGAGCAGTGAGATCCATCGGACGAGCCCTTCGGTTGCCCGCGTTGAGCATGTCCAGGCATACGTTCGTCGCGATCCGGTAGAGCCAGGAGCGCAGCGAGGAGCGGCCCTCGAACTTGTCGTAGCTGCGCCAGGCCCGGACCATCGTGTCCTGCACCGCGTCCTCGGCCTCGAAGGACGAGCCGAGCATGCGGTAGCAGTACCCGGTCAGCTCGGTGCGGTGCTTCTCCAGCCGGACGTCCAGGTCCGCCGTCGTCGCCGTGCCCTCGATCATGCCTACCCACCCCTGTGGCAGCTTCCCGTGTCGCGCGTCATCGCGTCGGCACTTCGGAAGCTATCGCAGCCCACTGACAATGGCCCCCAGAGCGGACGGAACGGCAGGTCGCGGGGGTGTTCCGGGGAGCGGCGAGGGCCCGGTGGGTCGTCCCGGGCCCTCGGCGGCGGATTCCCCGGCGGGCCGTTCCGGGTGCCGGCGGGGGATTCCCGTCGGCACCCGGAACGGTCCCCGGCGGAGGCTTCTCAGCGGGCGGTCGCGGTCGCGGGCACCCGGCGCGCCGCGGTGCGGGCCGCGCGGGAGCCGAACAGGGTGATCGAGACGACTCCCAGCACCGCGAACAGCCCCATGGTCACCGTGCCCGCCCAGCCCCCCGCGTGGAAGGCGACCGCGCCCAGCGTGCTGCCCGCGCTGGAGCCGATGTAGTACGCGGACTGGTAGAGGGCCGAGGCCTGCGCCCGCCCCTGCTTCGCGGTGTGGCTCACCGACGAGGACGCCACCGCGTGGCCCGCGAAGAAGCCCGCGGTGATCAGGACCAGGCCGAGCAGGACCAGCGCCAGGGAGTCGGCGAGGGACAGGAGCAGGCCTGCGGTCGTGGTGGCGCCCGCCAGGTAGAGGGAGCCGCGGCGGCCCAGGCGGCCGGCCAGCCGGCCCGCCGTCGACGCCGACACCGTACCGACCAGATAGACCAGGAAGACCGAACCGACGAGGCCCTGCGGGAGCGAGAAGGGCGCCTCGCCGAGGCGGTAGCCGATGACCGTGTAGACCCCGCCGAACACCGTCATGAACAGCGCGCCGATCGCATACAGCCGGCACAGCAGCGGGTTCGCCAGATGGTCACGGACCGTGCGGGCCAGCACCCGGGGCCGCAGCGAACCCGGAGCGAAGTGCCGCGGCGCGGGGAGCAGCAGCCGGAACGCCACCGCGCAGACCACGGCGACCAGCCCGATCGTGCCGACGGCCACCCGCCAGCCCCATTCCTGCGCCACCCAGCCGGTGACGATCCGGCCGCTCATCCCGCCGACGCTGTTGCCCGCGACGAACAGACCGATCGCGGTGATCAGCGCCTTGGGGCGGACCTCCTCCGCCAGATACGCCGTCGCCGACGCCGGAAGGCCCGCGAGCGCCGCGCCCTGGACCGCCCGCAGGGCCACCAGCGCCCCGATCGACGGCGCGAAGGGGACCAGGAGGCCGACGGTGACCGCCACCACCAGGGACGCCGTCATCACCGTGCGCCGCCCGAAGCGCTCCGACAGGGCGCTCATCGGCAGGACGAACAGGGCGAGCCCGCCCGTCGCGGCCGACACCGTCCAGCTCGCCTCGCCCGCGCTCACCCCGAAGTCCGAGGAGAGCAGCGGGAGCAGGGCCTGGGTGGAGTAGAGGAGCGCGAAGGTCGCGACGCCCGCGAGGAAGAGCGCGAAGCTCATCCGGCGGTAGCCGGGCCCGCCGGGGGCCATGCGGGAGTCGGGGGACGCGGGGACGGAGACGGCGGCCGGAGCGGAGACGGCGGCGGGAGCGGAGGCGGTGGCGGCGGCGCCCGTCGTGACGGGCGCCCCGGTACTGGCGGAAGGCATACTCCGAACGTAGGGACCCGTCCTTCATCCGTCCAATGCATGGAATCGCCATAATCGTTCCCATGGCGCATCAGCAGAGGTCACAGGCTCACCTGTCACCGTTCAGTGACACAGAAGACGGCGCGCACTTCGCGAGACTGCTCGCCCCGCGCCTGGCGTACTTCGCCGGCGTCGCCCGCACCGAGCACGTCACCCGGGCCGCGGAGCAGATGGGGGTCCCGCAGTCGACCCTGTCCCGGGCCATGGTCCGACTCGAACAGGACCTGGGCGTCGACCTGTTCGCCCGCCACGGCCGGACGGTGTCGCTGACCCCGGCCGGCCGCACCTTCCTCTCCTCCGTGGAACGGGCCCTCGCCGAGGTCGAGCGCGCCGCCGAGGAGGTGCGCGCGGACGCCGATCCGGCCACCGGCAAGGTCGCCTTCGGCTTTCTGCACACGATGGGATCGGAGACGGTGCCGGGGCTGATCCGCGCGTTCCGGGCCGATCATCCCGGCGTCCGCTTCAGCCTCGTGCAGAACTACGGGGAGGCCATGCTGGAGCGGCTGCGGTCGGGCGAGCTGGACCTGTGTCTGACCTCGCCCGTGCCGGACGCGCCCGATCTGGTGGGCCGCCGGCTCGACGAGCAGAAGCTCCGCCTGGTCGTGCCCGCCGACCATCCGCTCGCCGCGCGCAGACGCATCCGTCTCGCCGAGGCGGCCGACGAGACCTTCGTGACCCTGGAACCCGGCTACGGGATGCGCCGCATCACCGACGACCTGTGCCAGGAGGCCGGGTTCCGGCCGCGCATCGCCTTCGAGGGGGAGGAGGCGGAGACGCTCCGGGGCCTCGTCGCGGCCGGCCTCGGGGTCGCCCTGCTGCCGCCACCGGCCGTCGCCCGTCCGGGAGTCGCCGAACTCACGGTCACCGCCCCGCGCGCCGTGCGCGAGATCGGCGTCGCCTGGCTGGACGGCCACCCGGACACCCCGCCGGTGGCCGCCTTCAAGAAGTTCCTGCTCTCGCGCCGCGGCCACCTGCTGCCCGACTGAGCCGGTCCGGGGTCTAACGGCGCAGCGACTGCCCGAAGCCCGCCGCGAGCGGCATCCGCAGGCCCAGCGGCGGTGGTGCGGCGAAGGCGTCCTCGACCGGGCGGGAGTAGGCGTGGCCGAACAGCGAGCCCAGTACGAAGTCCTCCGCGAGGGCGAGGACTTCGTGCCGGTGCTGGTGCAGCGCGTGCCCGTCCGAGTGGACCTCGAAGCGGCAGATGCCGCGGTTGGCCTTCTTCGCGCGGGCCGCGAGCCGGAAGGACAACTCCGGGTCGGTACGGGCGTCGTTGGTGCCGTGCACGATCAGCACCCGCCGCCCGGCCAGCTGTTTCACCGGTTCGGGTGGCGCGGCGACATCGTCCTCGGGCAGCCAGGGCGCCAGTGCCAGAACGGAGTTGACGGCCGGGTGCCCACCCGAGCGCAGTGCCGCCCGGCCGCCCATGTCGATGCCGGCCAGACACACGGGCACGTCGCCGTAGCGGCGGACGACCTCGTCCGCCGCCCAGGACGCGTCGGCCGCGAGATGCGCCTCGCTGCCGTTCCAGCCGCGGACCCGGTAGTGCACCACGTGCGTGACCAGGCCTTCCGCGCGTCCCGCGCGGCTCAGTCGACGCCCGAGCGCCCGTACGGAGGCGGTCGCCATCATCGGTGAGGGTCTTCGGTCCGAGGTCTCGTCCCCGCCCGGAAGCAGGAGAACAACTCCGCTGACCGCCGTCGGCTCAGGGCCGAGCGCCCTCCCCAGCCGGGCCGTGCGAACCGGCGTCGCTTGCTGTGCCATGACAGAACAGTGTCAGAAGCAAGGGTGTACACCACCCGTCCGCACGGTCACCGTTACATATCGACGGATGCGTCCAACAGGAGATCTACGCGCGTAGGGGCTACAGTGCCGAAATGACGAGCCAGATCCGGAACACCCCGAGCTCGGAGCAGATCCGCCGGGCGCCCAAAGTCCTGCTGCACGATCACCTCGACGGGGGCCTGCGCCCCGGCACGATCGTCGAACTCGCCCGCGACACCGGCTACTCGAATCTCCCCGAGACCGATCCCGGCAAGCTCGGGCTCTGGTTCCGCGAGGCCGCCGACTCCGGTTCGCTGGAGCGGTATCTGGAGACCTTCGCCCACACCTGCGCCGTCATGCAGACCCGTGAGGCCCTGGTGCGGGTCGCCGCCGAGTGCGCCGAGGACCTCGCCGAGGACGGGGTCGTCTACGCCGAGGTGCGCTACGCGCCCGAGCAGCACCTGGAGGGCGGGCTCAGCCTCGAAGAGGTCGTCGAGGCGGTCAACGAGGGCTTCCGGCAAGGGGAACGGCTGGCCCGGGAGAGCGGCCACCGCATCCGGGTCGGCGCCCTGCTGACCGCGATGCGGCACGCGGCCCGCGCCCTGGAGATCGCCGAACTGGCGAACCGCTACCGCGACTCGGGCGTGGTCGGCTTCGACATCGCGGGCGCCGAGGCCGGCTTCCCGCCCACCCGGCACCTCGACGCGTTCGAGTACCTGAAGCGGGAGAACAACCACTTCACGATCCACGCCGGTGAGGCCTTCGGCCTGCCGTCCATCTGGCAGGCGCTCCAGTGGTGCGGCGCCGACCGGCTCGGGCACGGCGTCCGCATCATCGACGACATCCAGGTCCGCGAGGACGGCACGGTGGAGCTCGGACGGCTCGCGTCGTACGTCCGGGACAAGCGCATCCCGCTGGAGCTGTGCCCCAGTTCCAACCTCCAGACCGGCGCCGCGGACTCGTACGCGGCCCACCCCATCGGTCTGCTGCGGCGGCTGCATTTCCGTGCCACGGTCAATACCGACAACCGTCTGATGTCGGGGACGAGCATGAGCCAGGAATTCGAGCACCTGGTCGAGGCATTCGGTTACTCGCTCGACGACATGCAGTGGTTCTCGGTCAATGCTATGAAGTCAGCATTCATTCCTTTCGATGAACGGCTGGCCATGATCAATGACGTGATCAAGCCCGGATATGCAGAATTGAAGTCCGAATGGCTGTTCCAGCAGACGGCCTCCACCAGTGGTTCTTCGGGAGAGCAGGCCTGATTCGGGCAGACGGAAAGCGGCCGGATCTTCACTTCTCCTCCATGATTCGGCCGCTTTTCGATGTTTGCGGAGGGCGGGATCGCGTGTTTACGGTTCTGGACCGCTCACATACCGTCTCACCCACCCCAAGGACGCATTCACGATGAAGCAGTCTGCCGCCAAGACTCTCGGTGTCGCCGCTCTCGGCGCCGCTTTCGCCGCCGTCGGCGCGGGTGCCGCGAACGCCGCCCCGGCCGTGCCGGACGCCTCCCCGTCGTTCGACACCGCCACCAGGATGCTGCCCGCCGAGAACGTCGCCTCCGCGCTGCCCGGGGCCGGACAGGCGCTCGCCCAGGGCCAGAGCGCCCTCGGCACGGGTGTGGTCGCCGCGAAGCCCGCCGCCGCGGGTCTGCTCGCAGGCGGGCCCGCCACGCCCGCGGCCGGACTGCTCGGGGGGATGCCGCTGCAGGGGATGCCCACGCACGGTCTGCCGGTCAACGGGATTCCGCTGGGCTGACGTTCCGCGTCGCCGTTCTCCGCCGGACGGAGAGTCCCCCGCCTGTCCGGGCCCGGGGCCTTCCGGCCGTACGAGGACCGGCCACGGGTGTTCCGGCCGCGCCGGTTCCGGCTGCACGAACGCCGGTGGGGGGGCCCCCGGCCGGGGGGGGCCCCCCCCCCGGGGGCCCCCCCCACCGGCGTTCGCCATGTGTCCGCCCGGTCGCCGCCGGGTGCCCGACCGGGTCACCAGGCGGTGCGGGAGACCTTGTCCTCGGACGGGAAGAGGATCCACAGCGCTATGTAGAGCAGGAACTGCGGGCCGGGAAGCAGGCAGGACAGGAGGAAGACGACGCGCATCGTCGTCGCCGAGGTGCCGAAGCGCCGTGCCAGCGCAGCACAGACTCCGCCGATCATGCGGCCGTTCGTGGGGCGGGCAAGGGCGGTCATGGTGGCTCCTTCGCGAACCGTCGTCGAGTGCCGGCACGGCCGGCTTCGTCGTTCTCATCGGTGCCTTCACCGATGTCCTCAACGCTACGAGGACGACCGTCGCGAAGCCTCGCTCTAGGGAGCGATCCCGACCCTGGGAATCGTCGGGGTCCGACCCTGAACGTGGTCCTCCCGCAGGACGGCCGCGCGGTGCCGCGTCTCGGCCCTGCGGCGGAACCGGGCCCTGGCGGCGGGCACGATCGCGAGGTGCGCGAGAGCCACGCCGATGGTGTTCAGGATGATCGAGTCGATGTCGACGACCTGGCCCGGCACCCCGGTCTGCAGCAGCTCTATGCCCAGCGACAGCAGGACGCCGGCGGCGGTCGTGCGCAGAAGGGAGCCGATCGGGGAGACGCAGAGCCTGCCCCCCGCCATCGGGAGCAGCACACCCAGCGGGGCGAGCAGACCGAGGCCCGCGGCGATACGACGGGCCGCCGCCTCGGGGCCCAGTGCGAGGTCGGCTCTGATCCCCGCGAAGGGCCGCAGATTGGCGGCGCTCACCCAGGGGACGTCCAGCGGGCGCAGCGTGATCCAGGCGACGAGCGCCAGGTGTGCGACCAGGAGGACACCTCCTGCCACACGGACGCGGGTGACGGCGCTGCCGTCCTCTGAACCATGACGCTGCACGCCCCCCAAGACGCGGGGTCCGGCACGATCGGTTCCGCTGCGATGGGTTTCGGCCCCGTAGCGTTACGAACCCCGGACCGCCGTCGACGTCGGGGCCGTGTCGCCCGGGGCGGCGCGCATCTCCGGGGTGCACTCGTAACTGCGCAGGCCCGAGGGGGCGGGACCGCCCAGGACGACGCTGCCGTCGTCCCGCGCCGCCGCCGAGTCCGCGAAGGTGCAGACGATCTGGGCGAGGGCCGTCCGGGTCAGGTTCTGCGGCGGGGTGCTCAGCCGCAGCGTGTCCTCGGGGTCCCCGTCACGGGGCCCGCCGACCGTCATGCCGCCGCGTACGTCCGTCGTGTACCCGGCCTGCTCCTCGGGCGTCGACGGCGCCTCGGCGAGCTCGTCCAGCAGCGCCTGCGCCACCAGGACCCGGCGCGCCGACTCCGCCGTACCGTCCGCGATGCGCACCGACCGGTCGACCGTCACGAGCTGTTCCGAGCAGAGCAGGAAGACCTGGACCGGCACCCCGTGCGCGGACTGGGTGGTGATGTCGGGGCCGGAGAGGGCGCAGGGCACCCGGGAGGGCGCCGGACCGAAGTCCGTGGGCACCTGGGTGGGGCGGATGCCGCACCCCGTGAGCAGCACGGCGAGCAGCGGAACGGCCAGCCAGGGCAGCGCCTTCCGACGGGAGGAGGCGCCTGCCCGCGGGCCGGCGGGGTGTGCGGTGGTCATCCGGCGGTGCCTTCCGTGCCGTTCCCGGGCGCGGAGCCGTCACGGCCCCGCGGGTCGCCGGCGAGCAGTTCCGAGGCGTCCTGGGGCAGACGCAGCGTGAACACGGCCCCGCCCTCGGGAGAGTTCGCCGCGGTGATCTCGCCGCCGTGGATGTGCGCGTTCTCCAGGGCGATGGACAGGCCCAGGCCGCTGCCCTCGGACCGCGGACGGGACGCGCTGGCCTTGTAGAACCGGTCGAAGACGTGCGGCAGGACGTCCTCGGGGATGCCGGGACCGTGGTCGCGCACCCTGATGACCAGTTCCCCGCCCTCCACCCGCACCGACACCCGCACCGGTGAACCGCCGTGCTTGAGCGCGTTGCCGATCAGGTTCGCCAGGATCACGTCGAGGCGGCGCGGGTCCAGCTGCGCCATCATGCCGCGCTCGGCGTCCAGTTCGACGGCGTCCAGCCAGGCGCGCGCGTCGATGCACGCGGTGATCTGGTCCGCGATGTCCACGTCGTCGAGGATGAGCCGGGCGGTGCCCGCGTCGAAACGGGTCACCTCCATCAGGTTCTCGACGAGATCGCCCAGGCGCCGGGTCTCGCTGACGACCAGCCGTACGGCCGGTTCGATCATCGGGTCGACGCTGCCGGTCTCCGCGTCCAGCTCCTCCTCGAGGATCTCGGTGACGGCGGTGATCGCGGTGAGCGGCGTCCGCAGTTCGTGGGACATGTCGGCGACGAACCGGCGGGACGCCTCGTCCCGCGCGCTCATGTCCGCGACCCGCTTCTCCAGCGCCTCCGCCGTCCGGTTGAACGTCCGTGACAGATCGGCGAGTTCGTCCGTGCCGGAGACCCGCAGCCGGGTGTCCAGCTTGCCCTCGCCGAGCCGGCGGGCCGCGATGCCCAGCCGGTGGACCGGCTTGAGGACGGTGGTCGCGGCCGCCTGGGCGAGCAGCGCCGAGCCGATCAGCGCGAGCCCCGTCGCGATCCCCAGCGACCAGGCCAGGGAGTTGAGGTCCTTGGCCTCCGGCTCCAGCGACTTGAGCATGTAGCCGGTCGTGCTGCCGTCGATCACCCGGGCCCCGCCCACGAGGTACGACTTGTCGTGCTCGGTGATCCGCTGCCAGTACAGGTGGTACGCGGACTTGTTGGTCGAGGACAGCGGCTGCTGCTTGTTCACCGCCTTCCGGAGCGAGGCGGGCACGTCCTCGAGGGTGAACGTGTCCAGCTCGGAATTGCCGGTGATCATCTTGCCGTCGACGTCCTCGGCGGTCAGCAGCACGCTGAAACGCTGGCTGCTGTTCGCCATCTGCCCGGCCGTGCGCTGGAGTTCGTCCTGCGCCGGGTGCACGGGCAGCATGCTCGCGTGGTTGCGCATCTCCTGCTGGAAGTCGCGCAGCACCGCGTCCTGGGTACGCGTCAGCACGGCCTCGCGGTTGAGCCAGTACGCGATGCCCGACGCGGACACCGCGGCGGTGAGAGCGACGAGTCCGAACACCACGACCAGCCGCAGCCGCAGGCTGGTGAAGCGCAGACCGGACAGCAACGCCTTGCGCGCCGCGGCCCAGCCGCGGAGCTTGTCCTGCGGTTTGGTCACTGAGGGTTGTCCAGCCGATAGCCGACGCCGCGCACGGTACGGATCAGGGTCGGCGAGGAGGGCACGTCCTCCACCTTGGCGCGCAGCCGCTGCACACAGGCGTCGACCAGGCGCGAGTCGCCCAGGTAGTCGTGCTCCCACACCAGACGCAGCAACTGCTGCCGGGACAGGGCCTGTCCGGGCCTGCGGCTCAGCTCCAGGAGCAACCGCAGCTCGGTGGGCGTCAGTTGCAGATCCTCACCGTTCTTGGTGACCGTCATCGCGGCACGGTCGATGACCAGCGAGCCGAACGACGCCGAGTCGTTCGCCTCCCGCTCGCCGCGGCGCAGCACGGCACGGATCCGGGCGTCGAGCACCCGGCCCTGCACGGGCTTGACGACGTAGTCGTCGGCGCCGGACTCCAGTCCGACCACGACGTCGATGTCGTCACTGCGCGCGGTCAGCAGAATGATGGGCAGCTGGTCGGTGCGCCGGATGCGCCGGCACACCTCGAATCCGTCGATGCCGGGCAGCATCACATCCAGCACGATCAGATCCGGTCGCTGCTCGCGCAGCAGCTTCAGACCGTCCTCACCGGTGGCAGCGGTGGCCACACGGTGTCCCTGGCGCGTCAAAGAGAGCTCCAGGGCCGTGCGGATGGCGTCGTCGTCCTCGATCAGCAACAGGGAAGGCACGAACGTCATTCTGGCCCATGTCATGCTCGGGTATCGACTGTTGGAGCGCTCCCACTCGTCTCCCGGGCACATCGGAGGCTCCCGTGAGCGGCGGCCGGGGCCCAAGTGGTCATCTGTGTAGTCGTACCGCTCTTCTCTGTGATCGCGCTGTGCCGCGCCTGGGGGCGGGCCCTGTGACAGGTCTGTGACAGTCGACGGACACGGCCATGAAGTGGACCCGGCAAGCTTTTGGGCACAAGGCAAGAACGCACGACGGAACGAACCGAAGATCCGGGACTCCACGACGGGGGGCGCGAGATGAACACGCTGCACAGCACCAGCACTAGCGCAGTTGTCACGCGGCTCCACGACGTCACCCGGGCCGCGGAGAAGTCCGGCAACGTGACCGCTCGGGGGTGCGCTCGCGGTGCCGGGCGTCAGCACACCGCGTACATGACGGTGGTTGACGGTTTCACGGGGGAGAACACCACGGCGCAGGCCGCCGTGGGCACGACGGGGGGGAAGGCTCACGGGGGAGCCGCGTACGGGGAGGGCTCGGGGGAGCGTCGTTCCGGGGCGGGGAGCGTGGAGGCCGAAGAGGCCTTCACCGCCTACGTCCAGGAGCGCCGCGCCTCCCTGTACGCAACCGCCTACCACCTGACCGGTGACCGCTTCGAGGCCGAGGACCTGCTGCAGAGCGCGCTGTTCTCGACGTACCGGGCCTGGGACCGGATCAGTGACAAGGCCGCGGTCGGGGGCTACCTCCGCCGCACCATGACCAATCTGCACATCAGCGCGTGGCGCCGCCGCAAGCTGAACGAGTACCCGACCGAGGAGCTGCCGGAGACGCCCGGCGACACGGACGCGATGCGCGGCACCGAACTGCGCGCGGTCCTGTGGCAGGCGCTGGCCCGGCTGCCCGAACTCCAGCGCACGATGCTGGTCCTCCGCTACTACGAGGGCCGCACCGACCCGGAGATCGCGGAGATCCTCGGCATCAGCGTCGGCACGGTGAAGTCCAGCATCTGGCGCTCGCTCCGCCGGATGCGGGAGGACGAGGTCCTCAGCTTCGGCCGTGACGAGGAGGAGTCCTTCGGGGAGCTTGTCGCCTGAGGGCACGGGGGAGCGGTAACGGAAAGACGGCCGCCGGCTCCGGGGGGAGCCGGTGACGGGGGAGTCGGTTCGGGGGAGCCGACGCCGAACGGGGTCACGGGGAAACAGGTCACGGGGAGCCAACCGTGTCACGGGGGACCACGGGGGAGAACGAAGAAGGTCCAGGCGGTCGGGGGTCCGCCTGGACCTTCTTCGTCGTTTCCGGGAGCCGGCGGGCGCGGCCCCGGCCTGAGTCCTCTAGGCGGTTTCGTTTGGATCGCCTGGCTGACCAGAGGAAGATGCTCGCAACGTGGAGTCCGGCCAGGCAGATGGCTGCTGTCTTCTCGTAGCGGGTGGCGATGCCTCGCCACTGTTTCAAGCGGTTGATGCAGCGTTCGACCGTGTCGCGTTGCATGTAGGTATCGCGGTCGAAGGCGGATGGCCTGCCACCCCGGCTGCCGCGTCGCAGACGGTGGCCGCGTTGATCGGTCGGCACGGGGATGACCGCCCGGATGCCGCGCCGCCTGAGGTGTTCACGGGTGGCCCGCGACGAGTACGCCTTGTCCGCGAGGACTGCCGCCGGCCGGGTCCGGGGCCGTCCACGCCGTCGGGGAACACGCAGCCGCGCCATCACGTCAGCGAAGGCAGGCGTGTCACCGGCCTGTCCGGCGGTGAGATGGAAGGCCAGGGGCCGGCAGTCGCCATCGGCCGCGAGATGGATCTTCGTGGTCAGTCCGCCACGGGACCGGCCGATGGCGTGGTCGTACGGCTCGTCGGCCGGGGCACCTTTTTTGCGGGCTCCGGCCGCATGCTGATGGGCTCGCACGATCGTGGAGTCCACCGAGACGACCCAGTTCAGCTCCTCGTCGGCGTCGGCCTGTGCCACAAGCGCGGTGAACACCCGCTCCCATGTGCCATCGGCGGACCACATCCGCAGCCGGTTGTAGACCCCCCGCCAGTTGCCGTACTTCTCCGGCAGCTGCACCCACTGTGCCCCGGTCTGAAACTTCCAGGCGATGGCGTCGATCACCTCTCGGTGGTCCCGTCACCGGCCACCCCGCTTCGGCGTTCGGTCCGGAAGCAACGGCTCGATCCGCGCCCACCGAGCGTCAGTCAACGGCACACCAGGACAAACGAGCAGACGATCCGAAGGGAGCGACTACACGCAGCCGGTGCCATCGGTTTTCCTGGCAGCTGTCCACCAGGACATCACCCGGGCAGCCATCGCTTCCGGCTCTGACGGAAGAGGGGTGAGGCCGAA
Source organism: Streptomyces sp. NPDC021080 (assembly GCF_044333225.1). Lineage (NCBI taxonomy): Bacteria > Bacillati > Actinomycetota > Actinomycetes > Kitasatosporales > Streptomycetaceae > Streptomyces > Streptomyces sp. NPDC021080. Next base: position 334,654 of record NZ_JBIRQM010000012.1, read on the forward strand.
GTGGTCTTCCAGCTCATGCCGCAGGAACTCACCGATCTCCGCCTGGTCGGCGCCCCCCCGGAGCCACTGAAGGAGAGGGACGAGCATGCAGCCGTACTCGTCCTGCACCGCGTCAGCGACGCCGATCGGATCCCACTCATTGAGCAGATGCCGCAGGCCGTTGTCGGTGACGTCGGTCCCAGGTCGCATCGCTCCAGGGTGCCATCCCAAAACCGCCGTCATCACTCACCCCCACCTTGATCCAGAAGAAACCGCCTACACCAGCCCCGCTCACCTGTGGCTGGGTAGCACCGTCGAAAACCGCGCGGAATGGGCCAGTCGGCACTGCACCACCACAGGCCCGCTCGCAGAACTCCGCGGGGCTGCTGGACGCACCCGCCTTATCGCCGCCGCCCGGGCTTGCTGCCGGAGAGGACCCAACATGATCGGAGACCGGAATCACGCAGCAGAAGCTGCAGGACTCCCCTCTCACCTTGCGGGGGCGCCGCAGTTTTCGTGGCTGGCCGCGGTTGGGGCGGAGCCCCCTCGCCTCCTGGAGCGGCCTACCGTGCACCAGGTTGTTCAGCTCGGTGATCGCGGTCCCTGCGTGTGGTGCTCACGCTTTCCCGTCGTCGCTTTCCCGGTCGCCGTCGGCGAGGCGCTCGCCCTGGCGAACGGGCGCGTGGGCTCCGCAGGGTCGGAAGCGGGCGAGGTACGCCGGGCTTGGGCCGCGGCGCTCGGTCAGGTGGAGGCCGGCAGCGTCGGCGAGCCGGTGCAGCCGGCCGAAGGGAATCCAGTGCCGGTCGAAGAACTCGCCGATCACCAGCCGCCCGCCTGGTGCCAGCACCCGTGCCGCCTCGCGCAGTACCCGATCCGGCTCGGGGATCTCGCCGAGCGCGGTCACGGTGTATACGGCGTCGAATGTCCCGCCGGCGTAGGGCAGTTCACGTGCGTCCGAGCGGGTGGGCGTGATCGTCGCCAGGCCGTCGCGCTCGGCGCGGCACATCACGTGGTCGAGCATCTCCTGCTGGATGTCGAGCACATCGAGCCGTCCCTCCGGCCCGAGCTGCGGGGCGACGTGTAGCGACTGCAGTCCGGTCCCCGGGCCGATCTCCAGGATCCTCTCCCCCGGCCGCGGTTGCAGTACGGCGTCTATCCGGTCGGCTGTCAGGAACGGCAACGGCATGTCGAGCAGGCCGCGTTGGGCGTACGGATAGGGCGCCGTGTCGCCCAGCCACCAGGCGGCGGCCAACGCGGCGCCGGCGCCGGCGGCGACCGCCCAGCGGGTCCGGGCCGGGATCGGGGTGACGGGGGTGGTGGTGATGCGGTGCATGGTGTTCTCCGGTGGATCGATTCGGTCCGTGGCATGTGGCTGGGGGGTCGGCGTCACGCGTGCCGGCTCAGCGCCCGCAGCGCCAGCCGGCCGCACAGCGCGGCGAGCGGCAGCTCGGCGCCGAGCGCCATGGCGACCGCGGTGGCGAAGTCGCCGCCCGGGGCCGCGGTCGTGGTGTCGAACCAGGCGTCCACCACAAGCAGCGTCGCGGTCGAGGCGGCCGCCAGGGCGTGCCGCCGGTCGCCGCGGGCGGCGAGGAGGCCGGTGGCGATCAGGCCGAGCGCCTCCAGCGCGTCGAGCCCGACCCAGGCGACCGGCCAGTGCGCCGCGGTCGCGGTGGCCGGCAGGCCGGTGGCCAGCACGTACAGCCACGGCAGCAGGGCGAGCCCGCAGGCGACCAGCAGCCACCCGGCCCACCGCATGTCCCGCGCCGGACGCGGCTCCTCCGCCTCTTCGTGGAGCGGGATGACCTCGGCGCGGTCGAAGCCCTCAACACCGGCCAATTCGTCATTGCACAAAACCAGTTGACGCATCGTCTTCCCCCGCTCCTCGCCGACTCTCCCCTTCGCGTACTCCACCCTCCGTCGCACATGGGGGCGCCGTCAGTCACGCAGGGTTCCGACCCGGGGTGGAGAAAAGTGCACCCCCGAACCGGGCGGCAGCGTCATGGCATGGGGATGGCCTGCGGCTTTACCGTTTGACGCATGCAACTCACGACGTGGCTGCAGCTGGTGCTGGGCCGGCCGTTCCGCAGGGCGGGACACCGGACCGCGCTCGTCGCCGCCGGCCTGCCGCTCCACCTCGCCGTGGTGCCACTGTGGCTCTGGCTGCTCGGCACGATGGCGGCGTTGGTGCCGGCCGCGACTCCGCTGTCCGTGCTGCTCACGCTCGTGGCGCTGCCCGTGCTGCTCACGCTCGTGGTGACACCCCTGCTGACCGTCGGGCAGCGGCGGCGCTACCGGGCGCTCGTCGGCAAGGACCTCCCGCGCCCCGCCGTACCCGGGCCGGGACGCAACTGGAAGTCGGCGGTACGCCGGCTGACCACGCGGGCCTTGTGGCGGCAGGTCTGCTACCACGCCGTGGCGGGTCCACTGCTCGCCGTCCTGGACCTCGCCGTCCTCGCCGTCTGGGCCGTCGCTCTCGTGGCCGCCTCCATCTACGTGTGGATCTGGGCGCTGCCCCCGCAGTGGCGGGTCACCGACGTCGGGTACACCACGCAGGCCGCGTACATCACCGCCGGCGGTCTCGCCCTGCTGTTCCTCGGGCCCCGGCTGACCGGCGCTCTGGTGCGGCTGGAGACCCGGGCGGCCGAGGTCCTGCTCGGCCCCAGCCGCGCGGAGAAGCTGGCCCGCCGGGTAGCCGACCTCGCCGAGAGCCGGGCCGGCGTGCTCGACGCCGCCGACGCCGAGCGGCGGCGGATCGAGCGCGACCTGCACGACGGCGCGCAGCAGCGCCTCGTCTCACTCGCCGTCAACCTCGGCCTGGCCAAGGCCACCCTCGGTGACCTGCCGGAGGAAGCCCGCAAGGTGATCGACGAGGCGCACCGCGAGGCGAAGGAGGCGATCTCCGAACTGAACGACCTGGTGCGCGGCCTGCATCCGGCCGTCCTCGAGGACCGCGGCCTCGACGCCGCGCTGTCCGGGGCCGCCGCCCGGCTCCCGATCCCGGTACGCGTGGCGGTGGACCTGCCGCAGCGCCCCTCACCCACGGTCGAGGCCGTCGCGTACTTCGTGGTCTCCGAAGCCCTGACGAACGTGGTCAAACACGCCCAGGCGACCCGGGCGGACGTGACCGTGGAGCGGATCGGGGAGACACTGCTGGTGGTCGTCGCGGACGACGGAGCGGGCGGCGCGGATCTCGCGGCGGCCGGCGGTGGCACCGGGCTCGCCGGGCTCGCCAAGCGCGTCGCGTCCGTCGACGGCACGTTCTCCTGCCGCAGCCCCGCCGGGGGCCCGACCGTCATCACCGTGGAGCTGCCGTGCGCGCCGAGGATTCTCTCTTACTGCGCATCGGCGTGGTCAAGGTGCTGGAGGCGGCCGGCTTCGAGATGTGCGCGCAGGTCGCCGACGCAGAAGGGCTGCTGGCAGCCGTCGAGGAGCACCGTCCCGACATCGCCGTGGTCGACGTGCGCATGCCGCCCGGCTTCACCGACGAGGGAGTGCGTGCCGCGCTGGTGATCCGCCGCCAGTACCCGCGTACCGCCGTGCTCCTGTTGTCGCAGTACGTGGAGGAGCGGTACGCCGCCGATCTGCTCGCCGCCAACACCTCGGGCGTCGGCTATCTGCTCAAGCAACGGGTCGCCGACGTCGAGGAGTTCGCCGAGGCGGTACGCCGGGTGGCGGCCGGCGGCACCGCGCTCGACCCGCAGGTCGTCGCGCAGCTGCTGGTGCGCCGGCACAGCGATCCGCTCGACCGGCTGACACCGCGCGAGCGGGAGGTGCTGGAGCTGATGGCGGGCGGCCGGTCCAACTCCGGCGTCGCCGCCGAGCTGGTCGTGAGCGAGAGCGCGGTCGCCAAGCACATCAACAGCATCTTCACCAAGCTCGACCTGCCCAAGGCCGACGCCGACCACCGCCGCGTCCTAGCGGTGCTGCGCTTCCTGGGCGTTGCGAGCGCATAGTGCGCGATCACGCCCGCATGCCCAGTCGACAACGGTGCTGAGCCCTCGCGGCCGATGGCGGCTGCCGGCCCCTGGCCTTCCATCTCACCGCCGGACAGGCCGGTGACGCGCCTGTCTTCGCTGACGTGATGGCGCGGCTGCGTGTTCCCCGACGGCGTGGACGGTCCCGGACCCGGCCGGCGGCAGTCCTCGCGGACAAGGCGTACTCGTCGCGGGCCACCCGCTACGAGAAGACAGCAGCCATCTGCCTGGCCGGACTCCGCGTTGCGAGCATCTTCCTCTGGTCAGCCAGGTGATCCAAACGAAACCGCCTAGGCCGCCGTGGTGGGGGCGGGCGCCTGCCGTGCGGCCGAGGCGGCCGTCAGCCGGCCGAGTGCCTCGTCCCGGTCGCAGGGGTGGGCGCCCAGGGCGGCCTGGCGGGCCACGATGGAACGCTCGGCGCGCATCAGCCGCCAGCCGCGCCGCAGCAGGAAGGGAACCGACTTGCGGCCCTCCTTCAGATCCCGCACGAAACGCCGCCGGAACGTGGTGACCGCGCCCCGGGACAGGCACAACGCGTCGGCGAGGACGCCGAGTTCGCGGCAGCGCCCGACGATCTCGGCGGCGAAGATGCCCTCCGCGATGAACAGCGGTGCCCCGTCGATGCCCAGGGCCTCCGTCCCGGTGCGGGCGCTCAGGGAGATGTCGTAGACGGGGATGGTCGTACGCCCCGTACGGCACAGTTCCTCGATCGCGGCGACGGCGGTGTCCGCGTCCCACGACTGCGGGTGGTCCCAGTCGATGTCCGCGCTGCCCTCGACCTGGGGCAGCGTCGGGTCCGTGGCCTCTTTGTAGAAGTCGTCGAGGCGGAGCACGGGGAGCCCGGAGGCGGCGGAGAGAAGGGACTTCCCGGAGCCGGAGGGGCCGCAGAGCAGCACGACGCGGGCGGATATCGGGAGGGGGGAACCCAATGGTCTGTACCTTCTGTGACAGGTCCGGCGGCGCCGCGCGTCGGCGCGGCTCCCTGCCATTATCCCCGGCTTCGCCGTATGTGCGGACGGATGTCGCTCGGATGTGACGAGTCGCTCGGGTGCGACGGGTGGCGCTGATATGCCTGTTGACCCGCAGGAGCGAATCCGCCGCGAGGACCGCCCGGGCGAACCTCGGGTCAACTACTGTGCGTGTCGCATCCATTGCACTCCGCTCTCCACCCTCCGCCAGTCGAAGAGGACAACCTGATGGCGCGACACGCAGCCCACCGGAACACCCTGGCCCGTACGACCGCGCGGGTCGCCGCGATGGTCGGCGTGGCCGCCGCCGGCGCGGCCGCGGCCACGCCGGCGTTCGCGGACACGGCCTCCGTCGCGGACGCCGCGCGCACCCGGCCCGCGGCGCTCGGCGACGTCGACCCGCAGGCGGGACTGAAGGGGCTGACCGGGACCGTGGGGTACGCCACCGGTCCCGTCGAGGGCCTCAAGCCCAACCCGCTGGCCGGCACCGGTGTGGACCCGCTCGACAACGGCGTGGGCACCCAGCTCGCGGACTTCAAGCCGCTGTCCTCCAAGGCGCTCACCGGGCCGGTGGCGCAGGCGCAGTCGGTCGGCGACGTTCCGGTACTGGGCCGGGCGACCGGACTTCTCCACTGACGCCGAACGCGCGCGGGCCGTGGACGGCCCCGGACGTGAGAGAGCCGCGCTCCCCCCGGACGGAGGGGAAGCGCGGCTCCTTCGTGCGCGGGACCCCGGGGACACGGATCGGGGTCCCGACATCTCGGCGCGCCGGCGCGCGGCGGTGCGGGTGGCTCAGTAGGACGAGCCCGAGGCACCCAGGGAGCCCGTCGGGTGCCAGACCGTCTTCGTCTCCAGGAAGGCCGTCAGGCGCTCGGTCCCGGGAGTCCGCGCGTAATCCACAGCCTGTGGACGAACGACGCGCTTCAGATTGTCCGCGGCGGCGATCTCCAGCTCCTTCGCCAGCACCTCGTCGGCGCCGGCCAGGTCGATCGCGTTCACGTCCTGGTGCGCGGCCAGCGGGGCCGCGATCTCCGCGGTCCGTCCGGACAGGACGTTGACCACACCGCCCGGCAGGTCGGAGGTGGCCAGCACCTCGCCCAGCGACAGCGCCGGGAGCGGGGCCTTCTCGCTGGCGATCACGATCACCGTGTTGCCGGTGGCGATCACCGGGGCGATCACGGACACCAGCCCGAGGAAGGACGACTCCTGCGGCGCGAGCACCACGACGACACCCGTCGGCTCCGGGGAGGACAGGTTGAAGAACGGGCCCGCGACCGGGTTGCCGCCGCCCACGACCTGGGCGATCTTGTCGGTCCAGCCCGCGTACCAGACCCAGCGGTCGATCGTCGCGTCGACGACGGCCGCCGCCTTCGCCTTCGACAGACCCTCCGCGTCGGCCACCTCGCGGACGAACTGCTCCTTGCGGCCCTCCAGCATCTCGGCGACGCGGTACAGGATCTGCCCGCGGTTGTACGCCGTCGCGCCGGACCAGCCGCCGAACGCCTTGCGCGCCGCGACGACCGCGTCACGGGCGTCCTTGCGGCTCGACTGCGGAGCGTTCGCCAGCCACTTGCCCTTGGAGTCGCTCACCTCGTACACCCGGCCGCTCTCGGAACGCGGGAACTTGCCGCCCACGTACAGCTTGTAGGTCTTGAAGACGCTCAGACGCTGCTGCTCGGACTTCTCGGCTGCACTCATTTATCGCTCGCCCTCCGGGCTAGACGGGGCGAGGTACGCCTCCAGACCGTGACGGCCGCCCTCGCGGCCGAAGCCCGACTCCTTGTACCCGCCGAACGGCGAGGTCGGGTCGAACTTGTTGAACGTGTTGGACCAGACGACACCCGCGCGGAGCTTGTTCGCCACGGCGAGGATGCGGGAGCCTTTCTCGGTCCAGATGCCCGCCGAGAGGCCGTACGGGGAGTTGTTGGCCTTGGCGACCGCCTCGTCCGGGGTGCGGAACGTCAGGACGGACAGCACCGGACCGAAGATCTCGTCCCGGGCGATGGTGTGCGCCTGGGTGACGTTCGTGAAGAGCGTCGGGGCGAACCAGTAACCGGCGGACGGGAGTTCGCAGGCCGCGGACCAGCGCTCGGCGCCCTCCGCCTCACCCTGCTCGACGAGCGTGGTGATGCGCGAGAGCTGCTCGGCGGAGTTGATCGCGCCGATGTCCGTGTTCTTGTCGAGCGGGTCGCCGAGGCGCAGCGTCGACAGCCGGCGCTTGAGCGAGTCGAGCAGCTCGTCGTGGATCGACTCCTGGACCAGCAGCCGCGAACCCGCGCAGCAGACCTGGCCCTGGTTGAAGAAGATGCCGCTGACGATGCCCTCGACGGCCTGGTCGATGGGGGCGTCGTCGAAGACGATGTTCGCGCCCTTGCCGCCCAGTTCGAGCGTCACCTTCTTGTGCGAGCCCGCGATCTGGCGGGCGATCGCCTTGCCGACGGCGGTGGAACCGGTGAAGGCCACCTTGTCCACGTCCGGGTGCTCGACGAGGGCCGCGCCCGCGTCCCCGTACCCGGGAAGGATGTTGACGACGCCCTTGGGCAGGCCCGCCTGGCGGCAGATGTCCGCGAAGAACAGCGCCGTCAGGGGCGTGGTCTCGGCGGGCTTCAGGACGACCGTGTTGCCGGTCGCGAGAGCCGGGGCGATCTTCCACGCCAGCATCAGCAGCGGGAAGTTCCACGGGATGACCTGGCCCGCGACGCCCAGCGGACGCGGGTTCGCGCCGAAACCGGCGTGGTCGAGCTTGTCGGCCCAGCCCGCGTAGTAGAAGAAGTGCGCGGCGACCAGCGGGAGGTCCGCGTCGCGGGTCTCCTTGATCGGCTTGCCGTTGTCCAGCGTCTCCAGGACCGCCAGCTCGCGGCTGCGCTCCTGGATGATCCGCGCGATGCGGAACAGGTACTTGGCGCGCTCGGAGCCCGGCAGCGCGGACCACTTCACGAACGCCTTGCGGGCGGCCTTCACCGCGCGGTCGACGTCCGCCTCGCCCGCCTGGGCGATCTCGGAGAGGACCTCCTCCGTGGAGGGGGAGACGGTCTTGAAGACCTTGCCCTCGGCTGCCTCGGTGAACTCACCGTCGATGAACAGGCCGTAGGAGGGGGCGATGTCGACGACGGAGCGGGACTCGGGCGCCGGTGCGTATTCGAATGCGGAAGCCATGATGGATCAGTCCACCGTCACGTAGTCGGGGCCGGAGTAGCGGCCGGTGGCCAGCTTCTGACGCTGCATCAGCAGGTCGTTCAGGAGCGAGGAGGCGCCGAAGCGGAACCAGTGGTTGTCCAGCCAGTCCGCGCCCGCGGTCTCGTTCACCAGGACCAGGAACTTGATGGCGTCCTTGGTCGTGCGGATGCCGCCTGCCGGCTTCACGCCGACCTGCACGCCGGTCTGCGCGCGGAAGTCGCGGACGGCCTCCAGCATCAGCAGCGTGTTCGCGGGCGTCGCGTTCACGGCCACCTTGCCGGTGGACGTCTTGATGAAGTCGGCCCCGGCCAGCATGCCGAGCCAGCTCGCCCGCCGGATGTTGTCGTACGTCGACAGTTCGCCGGTCTCGAAGATGACCTTCAGGCGGGCGGCGCCCGAGGCCTCCTTCACGGCGACGATCTCGTCGTACACCTTCAAGTATCTGCCCGCGAGGAACGCCCCGCGGTCGATGACCATGTCGATCTCGTCGGCGCCCGCGGCGACGGCGTCGCGCACGTCGGCCAGCTTCACGTCGAGCGCGGCGCGGCCGGCCGGGAACGCGGTCGCGACCGAGGCGACCTTCACCCCGGAGCCGGCGACGGCCTCCTTCGCGACGGCCACCATGTCGGGATAGACGCAGACCGCCGCCGTGGTGGGCGTCGTGCGGTCGGTCGGGTCCGGGAGGACCGCCTTGGCGCCGAGCGCCCGGACCTTGCCCGGGGTGTCCGCGCCTTCCAGCGTCGTCAGGTCGACCATCGAGATGGCGAGGTCGATGGCGTACGCCTTCGCGGTGGTCTTGATGGAACGGGTGCCGAGCGAGGCGGCGCGCGCCTCCAGGCCGACCGCGTCGACGCCGGGCAGCCCGTGGAGGAAGCGGCGCAGCGTGCTGTCGGACGCGGTCACGTCGCCGAGTGCGTGTGCTGGTGCAGAGGTGGGCATGGTCACCAGACGAGCATATCTACGCGCGTAGCGGCTGTACAGCCCCGGGTGCGGCCGAGGGTTTTTTGCCCCGGGGCCGGGGGCGCCCCTCTTTCCCGGGGCCGGCCCGCTCCCCGGAACCCGGGGTCGCTCACACCCCTACCCCAAGCCTTCTTTCGCCCCCTCCGCCCCTACCCGTCCCGTACCCGGGGCTCCGCCCCGGACCCCGCTCCTCAAACGCCGGAGGGGCTGAACTTTCCCCGGCCGGGGCTGAACTTTCCCCGGCCTGAAAATCGCACCCGCAGCCGGGATCCGGCGAAAGCGGCCGACCGGCCACCCCGATGCACCCGCAGCCGGCAGTGCGCGGGAGGGGCCGTGCCGGTACATCAGATGCCCGCAGGCCGGACGGATCGGAACCCGCGTCCATGTCTCGACGCCGGTGGGATCCGTTCGGAT
>NZ_JBIRQM010000013.1:0-90677 GCF_044333225.1 Streptomyces sp. NPDC021080
TGAGTTCTCAAGGAACGGACGCTTCCTTTGTACTCACCCTCTCGGGCTTTCCTCCGGGCGCTTCCCTTCGGTCTTGCGTTTCCGACTCTATCAGACCGTTTCCGTATCCGATTTCCTCGGTGCTTTCCAGGTAATCCGCTTCCGCGTTTCCCTTTCCGGCGAGTCCAAACTCTATCAGTCCTTTTCCGTCTCACTGACCACTGTCCCGCAGACATGCGGAACGCGACCCGAGATAGGATCCGACAAGTTGGGTGCTGCCGGGCAACGACGCCTTGGTCACGCCGCTCATCCTCAAGCAGGAGTACGACTCTACATGGGGTGCGGGAGCAGGCGCAAATCGTTTGCCCTGTCCTCTACGGCGCCAACCGGGATCACTCGCGCGGAACCGGCACTTCATATGACATACCCTGCTCAACAGTGCCCTGTCCGGGACAGGCAGTGACGGCCCGTATAGATCTCCACCCCCCCTCGGAGGCTTCCCATGACCACCGTGACGTCCCCTCTCGCAGGACGCGCCATCGGACTCGCCGCGGTACCGGACCCCGTGTTCTCCGGAGCGATGGTCGGCCCCGGCACGGCGATCGACCCTGAGCGTGAGCCCTCCGAAGCCGTCGCTCCGGTGGACGGAGTCATCGTCTCCCTTCACCCGCACGCCTTCGTCGTCGTCGATGGCGAGGGCCACGGCGTGCTCACTCACCTCGGCATCGACACGGTGCAGCTGAACGGCGAGGGCTTCGAGCTGCTCGTGAACAAGGGGGACACAGTGACGCGCGGCCAGGGCATCGTTCGGTGGAACCCCGCCGCCGTCGAGGCGGCCGGCAAGTCCCCTGTGTGCCCGGTCGTGGCCCTCGAAGCCACGGCGGACTCCCTCTCGGACGTCATCGAGGCCGGCGAGGTGAAGGCCGGCGACGCGCTCTTCGGCTGGCAGTGACTTCGACGCTGTCCTGGACGGCGCGTTCGACAATCATCGCGGCGGTCGTACCCGCCGCACTATTCGGAGACGGGTGAAATGGAGACAACGCTGCGAGGCGTCGGCGTGAGCCACGGTGTGGCGATCGGCGAGGTTCGGCACATGGGAACGGCGGTTCTCGAACCGCCGGCCAAGCAGATCCCCCCGGAGGACGCGGCCCGCGAGCAGGCACGCGCCCGCAAAGCCGTGGAGGACGTGGCGGCCGACCTGATTGCGCGCGGCAATCTGGCGGGCGGCGAGGCCCAGGCGGTGCTCGAGGCCCAGGCCATGATGGCCCAGGACCCCGAGCTGACGGCTGATGTGAACCGGCGGATCGCCGTTGGCAGTACGGCCGAGCGTGCCGTCTACGACGCGCTCGCCGCGTACCGGGCGCTGCTGGCCGGCGCCGGTGAGTACCTCGCCGGACGTGTGGCCGACCTCGACGACGTGCGGAACCGGATCATCGCTCGGTTGCTCGGCGTGCCCATGCCCGGCGTCCCGGACAGCGACGAGCCCTACGTCCTCATCGCACGTGACCTCGCGCCCGCCGACACGGCACTGCTGGACCCGACCCTGGTCCTCGGCTTCGTCACCGAGGAGGGCGGGCCGACCAGCCACAGCGCGATCCTGGCGCGTGCGCTGGGTGTGCCGGCCGTCGTGGCTCTCCCCGGCGCGGGTGAGCTGGCCGAGGGCACAGTGATCGCCGTCGACGGCAGCACGGGTGAGATCTTCGTGGAGCCGAGTGCGGAGAAGAAGGCACAGCTGGAGGCCGCGGCGGCCGAGCGCAAGGCGGCACTCTCCGCCTCGACGGGCCCGGGTGCCACCTCCGACGGGCACAAGGTGCCGTTGCTGGCCAACGTCGGCGGCCCGGCGGACGTGCCGGCTGCCGTGGAGGCCGGTGCCGAGGGTGTCGGTCTGTTCCGTACCGAGTTCCTCTTCCTGGACGACAGCAAGCAGGCGCCGTCCGAGGAGAAGCAGATCGAGGCCTACCGTCAGGTGCTCGAAGCCTTCCCCGAGGGCCGTGTCGTGGTGCGGGTGCTGGACGCTGGCGCGGACAAGCCGCTGGACTTCCTGACGCCGGCCGACGAGCCGAACCCCGCGCTCGGCGTGCGGGGGCTGCGTACGCTGCTCGACCACCCCGACGTGCTGCGTACACAGCTCACCGCTCTCGCGAAGGCCTCGGACGGACTGCCGGTCTATCTCGAGGTGATGGCCCCGATGGTCGCGGACCGCACGGACGCCAAGGCGTTCGCGGACGCGTGCCGGGCGGCCGGGCTGCGGGCGAAGTTCGGCGCGATGGTGGAGATCCCGTCGGCGGCGCTGCGGGCGCGGTCGATCCTGCAGGAGGTCGAGTTCCTGTCCCTGGGAACCAACGACCTCGCGCAGTACACGTTCGCCGCAGACCGGCAGGTGGGCGCGGTGTCCCGGCTGCAGGACCCGTGGCAGCCGGCGCTGCTCGACCTGGTCGCGCTGTCCGCCGAGGCAGCGAAGGCCGAGGGCAAGAGCTGTGGTGTCTGCGGTGAGGCCGCGTCGGACCCGCTGCTGGCCTGTGTGCTGACCGGTCTGGGTGTCACCTCCTTGTCGATGGGTGCCGCGTCGATTCCCTATGTGCGGGCGACGCTGGCCAAGTACACGCTGGCCCAGTGCGAGCGTGCGGCCGCGGCCGCACGTGCCGCGGACACGGCGGAAGAGGCGCGCACCGCTGCGCAGGCGGTGCTGTCCGGCGAGTAACCGGGCAGCGCTGTCGGCGACGGCAGCGGTCGGCGGTACGCGGGGGCGCTCCATCCGAGGATGGGGCGCCCCTTGCGCGTTCAGTGAGTGTGGCCCGTCCGCCTTCCCTCGTCTCCGAGGTCGGGCGGTACGCAATAGTCGACGCCTGATTCCGGGGAGACCAGGTCCCCGGATTCGATGTCGGTGCAGTAGGCGTCGAACACCTCCCCGGCGGTGAGGGGCTCCAGGTCCTCGCCTCGCAGGCGCCATCCGTAGACACGGTCGGTGGTGTCGGGGGCGGTGGTGCGCATGACGAGTCCGCAGGCGCTGCGGGTGGCGATCCCGAGGGCCAGGACGGTGGTCAATTCGAGGGCTTCGGATTCGTCGAGGTGTGTGGTGCCTTCTGTGCGTCCCTCCGTCCGCAGTACGGCGACCAGGGTGTCGGGGGCGGATGAGACGCTGCACACGAGGTGGAGGTCTCCCGGGCTCGCGGTGTCGACGACCCGGGCGAGGAGGTGTGCGGCGCGGATGAAGGAGGCGCGGCCGATGTCCTCGCCGCAGGTCGCGCAGGTGCCGATGCGGGCCAGGAGGGCGGTCGCGTACTCCCAGGTGGCCCGGCGGACCGCTTCGTCGACGAGTTCGGGGACCAGCTGGTCGAGGGGCTGCCCGTCGTAGGGGATGGTGGGGCCGGTCGCCGCCAGTTGCGCGGTGAAGCGGGTCCGGCTGACCGGGGTGTCGGGTTCCAGGCCGCTCTCGGCACAGAATTCGGCGTATTCCTCGGGGTCGAAGAGTGCCAGCGTGGTGTGGCTGCCCTGGGCTGCGAGGGTCTTGAGCAGGGCTTCGATCTGCCGGAGGTAGGTCGTGTGGTCGTCGAAGGCGAAGGTGCGGTAGCGCCGCATCGCCCGGAAGTCCTGTTCGTCGGTCAGCAGGCCGATGGTGCCGGCGATTTCGCGGCGCAGGACGCGTCGCATGGTGTGGTTCTGGGTGTGCGCCATGTTTCCCCCTGTGCACAGTCGATCAATACTCACTCACAGTAACCGGCGGCACTGACAATGCGGGTCGGGTGAGCCGGTCGCGCACGAGGCGGTGCTGGAACACGCAGGTCGCGGTTATGGTCGCGCCGAAGAGGGTCCACCCGAGGGGGCCGGTGGCGATGGCCGCGGTGACGGCGAGTGGTCCGACGCTGCGTTGTGCGGCCTGCGCCAGTCCGTGGACGCCGAGGTAGGCACCCTGTGCGGTGTTCGGGGCGAGCGCGACGGAGAGTTCCCAGGAGACGGTGGCGTGGAGCATCTCGGCAACGGTGAAGGTGGTGGCCGCCGCGGTCAGGGAGAGGGTCACGGCCACGGCTCCGCCCGTCGCCGAGAGGGCCATGGCGGCACCGCCCAGGGCGAAGAAGGCGGAGAGCGGGATGAGCAGCGCACGCGCCGCGGCCGTGGTGGCGCCGAACCGGGCCAGGGGCACCTGGAGGGCCACGACCATCACGTTGTTCAGGACCATCAGCAGGGGTGCGAGACCGTGGGGCGCCCGGTCGGAGTGGGCGATGCACAGGGGCAGTCCGACTTTGAACACGGCGTCGTCGAGGAAGAGGACGGTCTCGGTGGCGACGTAGGCGAGGTAGGTGCGGTCGCGCCAGGGACCGGCCGGCCGCGGCGCGGGGACGGGGCTCTTGGACGTGGCGATCGTGCGGGTGGCCGAGGGCGGTTCGCCGCAGCGGGCGGTCGCGAGGGCGGCGGCGACGAACGAGAGGGCGTCGCCGGCGAGCAGCCATTGGTACGCGGCCGTGGTCCCGAGGGTCAGTGCCGCTGCCGCCACGAGGCCTCCCAGGGCCCAGCCGGCGTTGGCGACGGTGCGGTTGAGGGCTTGGTAGCGGACGCGGTCGGGTCCCGAGACGCGGGTGGCGTAGAGCTTGGTGAGGACGTTCGCGGCCCGGTCCCCGAAACCGCCCGCGGCGGAGAACGCCAGGAGGAGGGCGTAGTTGTCGGTGGTCAGCAGCGCGAAGGAGGCCGAGGCTCGCAGGAGTTGGAGCGCGATGAGGACACGGGTGAGCGGCAGGCGGTCGGCGATCCGGCCGCCCAGGGGCGCGCCCGCGAGGCCGACCGCGGCGGCCGCGGCCACGAGGGTGCCGATCCGGGCGACCGAGAGACCGGTGACGTAGGTGAAGTACAGGACGGAGACGGATGCCCACAGGCCGCTGCCGATGCGGTCGACCAGGGCGATCCAGAGCATTCTCCGGCCGTCGGGGCCTCCTGGTATGCGGGTCGGCCATGCGGCTGCTCGGCGCATCGGACTCACTGCTCCCCCTTGCTCCAGATTATGTATTGATACATACTTGGCAACGTGGCAGCACAATATTCGATCAGCGGTACGACAGCCAAGGCGATTGCCGCGTCCGTCGAACGGGGCGTGGCCGAGGGCGCGTTGGAACCGGGTACGGCACTGCCTCCGGTGCGCGCCCTGGCCGAACGGCTCCGAGTGAGTCCTGGCACGGTGGCCACGGCCTACAAAGAGCTGCGGCAACGCGCGATCGTGGTGACCCGCGGGCGCGGCGGGACCGTGATCGCAGCGGCGCCCGCGGTGGCATCACGGCGGCCGCCGCGCGTGCCGGACGGGCTGCTCGACCTGGCGGGCGGGCATCCGGACCCGGCGCTGCTCCCCCGTCTGGCGCCGCCGTCGCAGCTCTCCCCCGGTGCGCGCTCCCATCGGGGCAGCCCGCGTCTGACGCGGCTGGAGGAGGCCGTGCGCGACTGGCTGGGGCCCGACGGGGTGCCTGTGGAGCACGTGACGTTCGCTCATGGCGCGCTGGACATGGTCGGGCGGCTGCTGTCGGTGGAACTGCGTCCGGGGGACGCGGTCGCGATGGAGGATCCCGGCTATCACCATCTGCTGGACCTGGTCACGGCTCTGGGACTGCGCACGGTTCCGGTCGCGGTGGACGACCAGGGCATCCGTCCGGATTCCTTGCGGACGGCTCTACGGGCAGGGGTACGCGCGGTGGTGTGCAGTCCGCGGGCGCAGAATCCCTGCGGCGGCGGCTTCTCCGGGGATCGGCGGGACGCGCTCGTCGATGTGCTCCGGGAGACGCCCGACGTGCTGGTCGTGGAGAACGATCACGCGTCGTCCGTGGCCGGCGCGCCGCTGCACACGCTGACCGCGGGCGGTCTGAACCGCTGGGTCCATGTGCGCACGGTGAGCAAGTTCCTGGGGACCGACCTGCGGTGGGCGGCCGCGGCGTGCGATCCGACGACGCTGGCCCGGCACGACGGCCGCCTGCTGCTGACGTCGGGCTGGGTCAGTCATCTGCTGCAGGAGACGGTCTACGGGCTGCTGACGGACGAGGACACGCGCGCGCTGGTGGCGCGTGCCCAGGAGACGTACGCGCTGCGCCGGAACGCACTGCGCCGTGAGCTGACCGGCCGTGGCATCACGGCGCGCGGCGTGAGCGGGATGAACCTCTGGGTGCCCGTGCGGGACGAGTCGGCGATCGTGAACGGGCTGCGTTCGTACGGCTGGTGGGTCGCGGCGGGCGCGCGTTTCAGGACTTCGGCCGCGCCCGGGGTGCGCATCTCGACCGCGGAGCTCCCGCCTGCCGGCGCCGTGCGCCTGGCCTCCGACTTCGCCGCCGTGCTCGGCGAGTCGGAGGCCACCTACGGAGGCTGATCAGCCGCGCTCGCGGGCCAGCTTCTCGTAGAAGCGCAGAAGTTCGACGTTGTCCACGGAACCGACGTTGACGGCCTTCTCCATGGACGCGCCCTGGAGAAGGCGCTTGACCGGCACCTCGATGCGCTTGCCGGTCAGGGTGTGGGGCACTCCGGGCACTTCGATGACCTCGTCGGGAACGTGGCGCGGCGAGAGCTGTTCACGAATCGTCCCCTTGATGCGGTTCAGGAGGTCCTCGTCCAGCACGGCTCCGGGGGCGAGGTGGACGAACAGCGGCATCCAGTAGCCGCCGTCGGGCTGCTCGACACCGATGACGAGCGACTCCTTGATCTCGGGGAGCCGCTCGACGGCTTCGTAGATGTCGGCCGAGCCCATACGCACGCCCTGCCTGTTGAGCGTGGAGTCGGAGCGGCCGTGGATGACGACGGAGCCTCGTGAGGTGACGGTGATCCAGTCGCCGTGGCGCCACACTCCGGGATACGTGTCGAAGTAGCTGTCGTGGTAGCGGCTGCCGTCGGGGTCGTTCCAGAAGCGGATGGGCATGGACGGCATGGGGTTGGTGACGACCAGTTCGCCGACCTCGTCGGTGAGGGGTTTTCCGCTGGGGTCCCAGGACTGGAGGTCGGTGCCGAGGCCGGCGGCCTGGAGTTCGCCGATGTACACCGGGAGCGTCGGTACCGCTCCGGCGAAGCAGGAGCACACATCGGTGCCACCGCTGACGGAGGCGATCCACAGGTCCTCGCGGACCTCGTCGTGCAGCCAGCGGAATCCGTCGGGCGGCAGCGGCGAGCCGGTCGTGGCGACGCACCGCACGCGGCCCAGGTCGAAGTCGCGCGAGGGGTGGACGCCCGCCTTGCGGCAGGCCATCACGTACGCGGCGGACGTGCCGAAGAGGGTCGCTCCCGTGCGTTCGGCGATGCGCCACTGGGCGCCCGTGTCCGGATACCCGGGGCTGCCGTCGTAGAGCACGATCGTGGTGCCCGTGAGCAGGCCGGAGACGAGGAAGTTCCACATCATCCAGCCGGTGGAGGTGTACCAGAAGAAGCGGTCCTCGGGGCCCAGGTCGCAGTGCAGGCCGAGCTGCTTGAGGTGCTCGACGAGGATGCCGCCCTGGGACTGGACGATGGCCTTGGGCAGACCCGTCGTGCCGGAGGAGTAGAGCACCCACAGCGGGTGGTCGAAGGGGACCTGCTCGAAGACGGGCTCCACGTCGGCGGAGGTCAGCGCAGGCCAGTCCAGGGCTCCCTCGGGTGCCTCGGTGCCCAGGAGCGGAATGTGGACGACGGCCCTCAGGGTGGGCAGTTCACGGCGCAGCTCGGCGACCGTGTCACGGCGGTCGTGCTCCTTGCCGCCGTAGCGGTAGCCGTCGACGGCGAACAGGACCACGGGTTCGACCTGCTGGAAGCGGTCCAGGACGCTGCGGGCGCCGAAGTCGGGGGCGCAGGACGTCCAGACGCCGCCCACGGCCGCCGTGGCGAGCAGCGCGACCACGGCCTGGGGGATGTTCGGAAGATAGCCGCTGACCCGGTCTCCCGGGCGTACGCCGAGGGCGCGCAGCTCGGCGGCCAGGGAGCCGACCTGGCGGCGCAGGTCGGACCACGTCACGGGGACGGACTCGTGGGTCTCGTCGACATACAGGAGGGCCGGCTCGTCCGCGCGGGTCTCCGCGGCGCGCAGGGCGTGCTCCGCGTAGTTGAGGGTGCCTCCGGGGAACCACGCGGCTCCGGGCATGGCGCGGTCGCCGAGCACGCGCGCGTAGGGGGTCGAGAACCGTACGTCGAACCACTCGGTGACGGCTTTCCAGAACGTGTCCAGTTCGTCGACCGACCAGCGGTGCAGGGCCGCGTAGCCTCCGTCGGCCGGGGCTCCGTGCCGTTCGGCCGCCCAGGCCTGGAACTTCGTGACCTGTGCCTGGGCGATGCCCTCGGCGGTGGGCTGCCAGAGCGGTGAGGGGTTCGTGGTGGACATGGGGCGGCTCCCGGGCTGTGCGCGTCGTGGGCGTCGGTCGCGCACGAGCGGGGGTGTGCGCGTCCGCGGCTGACACGGACGATGCCATGTGATCGACTTCTTTACCAGGGCACGCCCCACATAGTGGGCTACATGAAGATGTGGTGTCGCAACAGGTGAACGCCAGTTGAACGGCTCACTCAACAGGCGCCCGTAGTGGCAGGGTGAACAGCATGGACGGTCGTGACCTGGTGCGTTCGGTGAAAGCGGTCGGCTCGGGGGGTACCACTCAGGGGTTGCTCACCGTGCGGGCCGCATGGCGGAGGAGGCGTGCCGACGCCGGCGGACTGCCCCGGCGGGGCGCCGAGCGGGCCCGGGTGCCCGGGCCGGTGCTCGGTGTGGAGCCGGGCCCCGGCGGCGGGGTCGTCCGCTTCACGCGCTCGGAACTGCGGATCACGGTCACGGTGGGCGGGGCGGTCTTCTGGGGCTGGGACGCGGTCGCGCCGGAGCCGTCGTACGCCCTCGCGGGCCGCTGTCCGGAGCCGGACCCGCGGGCCGTCCTGGAGCCGGACAAGGACGGTGGCTGGCGGGTCGTGGCCGAGCGGGTCACCGTAGTGGTCTCGCGGCACGGCGCGATCCAGGTCCTCACGCCCGGCGGAGTGATCCTGCGCCGCGATCTGCCGCCCCGGTGGTGGGAGCCCGTCGACGGCGGCACGGCCCGCTGGATGCAGCGTTCCGAAGTGGCGGCCGACGCCCGGTTCTTCGGTCTGGGCGGCCGGGCGTCGGGACTCCGGCTGCGCGAGGGGACATACCGGCTGTGGAACACGGATCCCGGACAGGCCTTCGGTCCGGGCGACGATCCGCTGTACCTCACGATGCCGGTGCAGATGGTCGTCGCCGACGCGGGCACGCATCTCGTGTTCCACGACACGTCGTGGGACGGCACCGTGACCCTGCGGGAGGGCGAGGAGGGCGCCGGCTCCGGGCACGACCGGGCCGGATCGTCCGAGCTGCGCATGGACGGCGGCCCGCTGCGGTGCTGGCTGATGGTGGGCACTCCCGCGCGCGTGCTGCACTCCTGGGCGTCGCTGACCGGTGCCGCGGCGCTGCCGCCCGCATGGGCACTGGGGTACCAGCACGCGCGGTGGGGTTTCGGCAGTGAGCAGGAGGTGCGCAGGATCGTCGCGGGCTACCAGGAGCGGGACCTGCCGCTGGACGCCGTGCACCTGGACATCGACCACTACGACGCCCACCAGGTGTTCACCGTCGACCGCGACCGGTTCCCGAAGCTTCCGGTGCTCGCCGAGGAGCTGCGGCGCGACGGGATCCGGCTGGTGTCCATCGTCGACCCGGCGGTCAAGGCGGAGCCGGGCAACGCCGTGTACGACAGCGGTCTCGCCGAGGACGTCTTCGTACGGGACGCCTCGGGACAGCTCGTGCGCGGCGTCGTATGGCCGGGGGAGGCCGTCTTCCCGGACTTCACGGACGCGCGGGCGCGCGCGTGGTGGGGCAGGTTCTACGAGGAACGGCTCGCGCAGGGGTTCGCGGGGTTCTGGCACGACATGAACGAGCCGACGTCGTTCACGGCCTTCGGCGAGTCGACGCTGCCTCGTTCGGCCCGGCACTCCCTGGAGGGCCGGGGCGGTGACCACCGCGAGGCGCACAACGTGTACGCGCTGGGAATGGCCCGGGCCGCCTACGAGGGGCTGCGCGAACTCGCGCCACAGGAGCGGCCGTTCCTCTTCTCGCGCTCCGGGTGGGCGGGACTGCAGCGCTACGCGGGCACATGGTCCGGGGACGTGGCCACGGGCTGGCCCGGACTGCGGGCGTCGCTGTCCCTGGTGATGGGGCTCGGGCTGTCCGGGGTGCCCTATTCGGGACCCGATGTGGGCGGTTTCGACGGCAGCCCGTCGCCCGAGCTCTATCTGCGGTGGTTCCAGCTCGGGGCGTACCTCCCGTTGTTCCGCACCCACGCGAGTCTGCGGGCCGGGCGCAGGGAGCCCTGGGAGTTCGGTGAAGCGGTGCTGGAGCACGCGCGCGTGGCGCTCGTCGAACGGCGGCGCCTGCTCCCGTACTTCGTGACGCTGGCGCACATGGCGCGCCGCACGGGCGCCCCTTACGTGCGGCCGCTGTGGTGGGGCAGTCCCGAGGACCGGGCGCTGCGCGACTGCGAGGACACCTTCCTGCTCGGCGACGGCCTCCTGGTGGCGCCGGTGCTGGACCGAGGCGCCGTGCGGCGGACGGTGCAGCTGCCACGGGGCCGTTGGTACGACACGGTCACCGAGGAGGCGTACGAGGGGCCCGCTCAGATAGTGGTCGACGCCCCCTTGTCGCGGATTCCGGTCCTTGCGCGCGCCGGCGCCGTTCTGCCCGTACGCGGTGCCGACGGTGGTCTGGAGCTGGAGGCGTGGGCACCCGCGCGGGGAAGCGGCGGGGGCGGGCTCGTCGTACCGGACGCGGGCGACGGGTGGGAGGAGCCGGAGGCCGAGCGCTATGTGACCCGCTGGGAGGAGGACGAGGTGGTGGTGCGCCGGACCGACGGCACGGGGAGTCCGGGCGAGCCGTCGTACCCCGTGCGGGTGCGGGGACTGGGACCGGGCCGGCTCCGTCCCTGACCGTCAGATGTACCGCCCCTCGAACCAGGCACGGGCCGCCAGGGTGTGGAGCGGGAAGGCGAGTTCGGCAGGCCTTCGCAGCAGATGCCAGCCTTCCGTCTCGTCGGTGGCGGCGGACCTGGGCAGTTCACCGGCGGGGCGTTCCGGAAGGAGCCCGAAGAGCAGCAGATGGCCCGCGGGAGAGCTCATCGCGTCGGCGAGCCGCACGTCCCTGCTCGCCGCGTCGATGCCCGTCTCCTCCTTGAGCTCGCGCACGACGGCCTGCCGCCAGTCCTCCCGGTGGTCGATGAATCCCCCGGGCAGGGCCACGCCCCCGCGCGCGGGCGCGATGGTCCGGGTGATGACGACCAGGGCGGCACCCTGGTCGTCGTAGACGGGCTGCAGGGCCACCGCGACCGGCAGTGGATTGCGGTAGGCGACCGTGCCGCAGGCGGCGCAGGTGCGGGGCCAGCCGGAGATGCCCTCTCCGTAGGGGGCGCCGCAGCTCGAGCAGTGCGAATCCGGCGCGAAGTCGGCGGGCGGGTGCGGGGTTTCGGACACGCCGCGGACTGTAGTCCATCACCGGACGGACGTCTTCGGGTTGGGCCGGACGACGGGGGTGAGGTGGAACGGCTCGGACGGGACGGCCGGGGCAGAGGGGACGGGACGGATGGGACGGGCGGGCGGAGGGGACGGACGGGACCCGTCCGGACGCCCTGCCCAATTCCCGGCGCCCGTGGCACACTTCTGACGTTCCGTCAGATCGAGGGTCGGGAGGGACTGTGCCGCGCACACGCACACCTGTGGTCGCCGGGTGGTTCGCCGGGGAGGGGGAGGGCTTCCGTCTGCTCGGCACACGGTGCTCGGCATGCGCCTCGGTCTTCTTCCCCCGCGAGGACGTCTTCTGCCGCAATCCCGGGTGCGCGGGCGGCGAACTGGCGGAGGTGCCCCTGTCCCCCCGAGGACGCGTCTGGTCGTACACCGACAGCCGCTACCGACCTCCGTCACCCTATGTGACCGATACGGAACTCTCCTGGCGGCCCTACGCGTTGATCGCTGTGGAACTGGAATCCGAGCGCCTCGTGGTGCTCGGCCAGGCGGTTCCCGGGATCACCGTCGCCGATCTGGCGGTGGGCATGGAGGTGGAGGTGGTCCCCGGTGTGCTGCACGAGGACGAGGAGACGACCTGGACGACGTGGCACTGGCGGCCGACGGGGACGACGGCATGAACGGCACGAAGGACACAGGGCGGACGGGGGTGACGGAGTGACCGGTGAGGTGGCGGTGCTCGGCGTGGGGATGCACCCGTGGGGCAAGTGGGGGCACCGTTTCGTCGAGTACGGGGTCGTCGCGGCGCGCGCGGCACTGGCCGACGCGGGGATCGGCTGGCAGGAGGTCGACTCGGTGGTGGGCGCGTCCACGGTGCGCGGAGGCTATCCGGGGTATGTGGCGGGGGCGACGTTCGCGAAGGCACTGGGGTGGCAGGGCGCGCGCGTGGCGAGCGTGTACGCGGCCTGCGCCTCCGGGGCGCAGGCACTCGACGCGGCGCGTGCGCGGATACTCTCGGGCCTCGCCGAGGTGGTCCTCGTGGTGGGCGCGGACGCGGCGCCCAAGGGGTTCTTCCGCCCTGCCGGAGGGGACCGGCCGGACGATCCCGACTGGCTGCGCTTCCGTGTCCTCGGGGCGACGAATCCGACGTACTTCGGGTTGTACGCACGGCGCCGGATGGCCCTGTACGGCGACACTCCGGAGGACTTCGCCCAGGTCAAGGTGAAGAACGCGGCCCTGGGCGCGCTCAACCCCAACGCCCGCTACCGCAAGAGGGTCACGGCCGAGGAGGTCGCCGCGTCGGCCGTGGTCGCCGATCCGCTGCGCCTCCTCGACATCTGCGCGACCTCGGACGGCGGCGCCGCCGTGGTGCTGGCCGACATGGAGTTCGCACGCCGGCACGGCGTCGCCGAGCCGGTACGGATCCGCGCGGTGTCGACCGTGTCGCCGCGCTATCCGAACACCGTGCTGGATCTGCCGGACATCGCCACGGACTCCGCGGCCGGCGCGGAGCCCGCCGCGAGGACCTTCCGGGCGTCCATCGCCCACGCGGCCTACGAGGAGGCGGGCGTCGGGCCCGAGGATCTGTCGATCGCCGAGGTCTACGACCTGTCGACCGCGCTGGAACTGCAGTGGTACGAAGACCTCGGGCTGTGCGGCGAGGGCGAAGCCGCCAAACTGCTGCGGGAGGGCGCCACCTCACTCGGCGGACGCATACCGGTGAACGTCAGCGGTGGGCTCGCCTCGTTCGGAGAAGCCGTCCCGGCGCAGGCCATCGCCCAGGTGTGCGAGCTGACCTGGCAGTTGCGCGGCAGTGCCGGTGACCGGCAGGTCGCCGGGGCCCAGGTGGGAATCACCGCGAACCAGGGGCTGTTCGGACACGGTTCGTCGGTGGTGGCGGTGCGGTAGCGGTAGCGGTGGTGGCGGTGCGATAGCACGGCGGCGGACCCGCGGTGGACCGCGCCGGATCCGGAGACCCCGGAGGACCGGCGTCATTCCACCTCTGCCTGGACCGCCCCGTGCGTCCCTCCCGACACGGGCGGCACACGCTCACCGGTCCGGGACGACGTCGGCGACACCGTGCGCTCACCGGTCCCGGCGGCCCCGTGTGCGCGGCATACCCGAGCTCTCCCCCCACACCCACTGTGACGACCCCGGAATCCTGCGTGAACACCTCGTGAATCGCCCGTCGGCGTACGCCGACAGCGGGACCATACCGGTGTGCCCTCCTGGACGGATATGATCCGTTTCGCCTTCCAGCCGGTCGTCAATCTGACCACCGGAGGGATAGCGGCGCTGGAGACACTCGCCCGTCCGGAGTCCGGCGACATCCTGGCCCAGGCCCGCCGCGATCCCGAACTGGACGGCCGCCTGGCCGCGTTGGCCATCCGGGCCGCGGCCCGCAGGGAGACGCTGCTCCCCCTGCACGTCAACGTGTTCGCCGGAACGCTGGCCGACCTCGGCCGGCTCTCGGCGCTGCGCAACGAGGTGCGGGAGGCCGGGCGGCTGCCCTGGGAAGTCACCGTCGACGTCGTACCGCCCTACACACACGTGCCGCAGCACGCCCTGCTGGAGGCGGTGGCCGCGGTGCGCGGCGAGGGCTTCCGGATCTGTGCCGACGGGATCGGCGACGGCGACGTACCGCTGCGCCTGCTCACGGATCTCGCCCCGGAGCTGATGAAGCTCGATGTGTCCCTGCTGTCGCGGCCCGCGGCGGTGTACGCGATGCGGACCCTGTGCGACCAGCTCGGCGCGCTGCTGTCCGTCGAAGGCGTCGAGACGGAACTGCAGTGCGCCGCCGCGCTGTCGGCGGGGGCACAGCTCGCGCAGGGCGATCTGTTCGCACCGCCCGCCCGGCGCCCCTCGGCGGACGTATACGTTCCGGAGCTCTCGCCCGGCGTTCGCAGCGCGCCCCGGTCCGGGCCGTCCGTCGGGCAGTTCGTCCGCCCGGCCGCGCTGTTGCCGGCCACCGCGTCGGCCGGAGAGGTCAGGGCCCTGCTCACCGGGTCCCCCGACGTGTCCGGTGTGCTGCTCGTGGACCCGTTCGGGGTACCGGTCCGCTCGGTGCACCGGTCACGCTTCCTGCTGTCGATGTCCGGGCGATACGGCCACGCGCTGTACGCCGACCGGCCGGCCGCCAAACTCGGTGACGTGCCGCGTACGGTCGGCGCCGACGCCACGGCCTGGGAAGTGCTCGACGTCGTCGCGGACGGGGACCGGGACCGTACGTCCGACGATGTCGCGGTCGTCGACCGGCACGGGCGGTGCGTGGGTGTCGTACGCCTCGCGGACCTCGTACGGGCGCTGTCGGAGAGCCGGGTCGAGGAGGCCGCCGGGCTCAACCCGCTGACCCGGCTGCCCGGTTCGGACGCGATCACCGGGGAGGTGGACCGGCGGATCGCGGACGGGCGGACGTTCGCGCTGAGCTGGCTGGACATCGACCACTTCAAACAGGTCAACGACGGAGCGGGGTTCGTGGCCGGGGACGAGCTGATCCGGTCGGTGGGGCGGGCGCTGCAGCTCTCGGCGTCCGAGGCGACGATGGTCGGGCACATCGGCGGTGACGACTTCCTGGTCCTCGCCGACCCGGACACCCTCGACCCGCTGGCCTCCTCGGTGCTCGACACGCCCTGGGCAGCGGGCGGCCGCGCCGTCACGCTGTCGCTGGCCACGGTGCTGTGCGCACCCGGCAGCGTGATCGACCACCGGCAGGCGGCCACCTCGTTGGCCCCCCTGAAGCAGGCCGCCAAAGCTCTGGCCGGGGCGAGTTGGGTACTGGGCCGTGCGGGGCTGCCCGGCCACGAGGTCCGCCGCGGCACAGGGACGGGGACCGGGACCGGGACCGGTCCGATGGAGTCGTACGGGCAGACGCTGACGGGCTGACCGGCCGTCCGGCCGTCTCCCCGCGTGGCCGGAAACGGTTCCCCGTACGGTGCCGGCTCCCCTGCGTGGCACGCCCTCCCCATGGCCTTCAACCGGTGCGGTCACCGACCTTGACGCCCCCTGGGCGCCGGTGAACACTTCCGGGTGTCAGTCGGCATCGCCGCATTCGGGCGCCATCAGGCACCGCACCGCTCGGGTTTCCGGCCTGCTCCAGGGCCGTTCCCCGCGGGCGATTCCGCTGCGACGGCACGCTCGTCACGGACGCCGGGCGGGGCACGGGACCTCCCTGCCTCCGGCTGGAACAGCCATGGGAACGCACTCTGCACGGTGGCCCGGAGCGGATCGTTCCGGGCGAGAGCCTAGGAGCCGCCATGAGCAACGGAGACATCTTTGTCGGCGAGTTGATCGGCACCGCCATCCTGATCCTCTTCGGCGCCGGTGTGTGCGCCGCCGTCACTCTGAACAGATCGAAAGCCCAGGGAGCGGGCTGGATCGTCATCACCTTCGGATGGGGCTTCGGCGTCCTGGCCGGCGCCTACACCTCGGCGCCGCTGTCGGGAGGGCAGATCAACCCGGCGGTCACCATCGGGTTCGCGATCGAGGGCTCCACGAAGTGGTCGGACGTGCCCTTCTACCTCCTCGGGCAGTTCGCCGGAGCCGTCGTCGGGGCGGTCCTGTGCTGGCTGCTCTACCTCGGCCAGTTCAACCTCAACGCCGAGGACGACAAGGCCATCGAGACGCTGGGGATCTTCTCGACGCGTCCCGAGATCGACAACCCGGTACAGAACCTGATCACCGAGATCATCGCCACCGCCGCCCTGATGCTGCCCATCCTCGGAATGGTCGGCGGCGGCAAGCACGTCGCCGGCATCGGCGACGCGGGCCTTCCGGTCCTTCTCATCTCCTTCCTCGTCGTCGGCATCGGCCTCTCGCTGGGCGGCCCCACCGGGTACGCCATCAACCCGGCCCGCGACCTGGGACCCCGCCTCGCCCACGCGCTGCTGCCGATTCCCAACAAGGGCACGTCGGAGTGGAGATACTCCTGGATCCCGGTGGCCGGCCCGATCGCGGGTGCCGCCATCGCCGCCGGGATCTACAACGTCGCCTTCTGACCACGCGCCGCCGCTCCCGAAGCGCGGCCTCCTGAAGCGAACGCAGCCTCCTGACGAAGACCACGCAAGGGGACGACATGACGGACAACTCCGAGAAGTACGTCGCCGCAATCGACCAGGGCACCACCTCCAGCCGCTGCATCATCTTCGACCGGGCCGGCGCGATCGTCGCCGTCGACCAGCGCGAACACCGCCAGATCTTCCCCAAACCGGGCTGGGTGGAGCACGACGCCACCGAGATCTGGTCCAAGGTGCAGGCCGTGGTCGCAGGAGCGGTCGCCAAGGCCGGGCTGCGCGCCGACCAGCTCAGCGCGCTCGGCATCACCAACCAGCGCGAGACGACCGTTCTGTGGGACCGCGCCACCGGCAAGCCCGTCCACAACGCGATCGTCTGGCAGGACACCCGCACCTCGGCGCTCTGCAACGAACTGGGCGGCACGGACGGCCAGGACCGCTTCCGCGAGCAGACGGGGCTCCCCCTCGCGAGCTACTTCTCCGGGCCCAAGGCGGCCTGGCTGCTGGACAACGTCCCGGGCCTGCGCGCACGCGCCGAACGCGGCGAGATCGCCTTCGGCACCATCGACTCGTGGCTCATCTGGAACCTGACCGGCGGCACCGAGGGCGGGCGGCACGTCACCGACGTGACCAACGCCGGACGCACCATGCTGATGAACCTGGACACCCTCCAGTGGGACCCGTCCATCCTCTCCGCGATGAACATCCCCGAAGCGGTTCTTCCCGAGATCAGGTCCTCCGCCGAGGTCTACGGCACCGCGGTCGGCCAACTCGGCGGGGTTCCGGTCGCGTCGGCGCTCGGCGACCAGCAGGCGGCGGTCTTCGGCCAGGCCTGCTACGACGTCGGTACGGCCAAGAACACCTACGGCACCGGCAGTTTCCTGCTGCTGAACACCGGAAACAGGCCCGTCCCGTCGAAGAACGGGCTGCTGACCACGATGGGCTACAAGATCGGCACCGAGGCGCCGGTCTACTGCCTCGAAGGGTCGATCGCGATCACGGGCGCGCTGGTGCAGTGGTTCCGGGACCAGCTGGGCATCATCCGTTCCGCCGACGAGATCGAAACGCTGGCCGCGAGCGTCGAGGACAACGGCGGCGCGTACATCGTGCCCGCCTTCTCGGGCCTGTTCGCCCCGTACTGGCGCTCGGACGCGCGCGGGGTCGTCACGGGTCTGACGCGGTACGTCACGAAGGCGCACCTCGCGCGTGCGGTCCTGGAGGCCACGAGCTGGCAGACGCGTGAGGTCGTGGACGCCATGTACCAGGACTCGGGGGTACCGATCACCACCCTGAAGGTGGACGGCGGCATGACCGGGAACAATCTGCTGATGCAGCATCAGGCCGATGTCCTCGGTGTGCCGGTGATCCGGCCGAAGGTGTCCGAGACGACCTGTCTGGGCGCCGCCTACGCGGCGGGGCTCGCGACCGGCGTGTGGAACGACCTCGACGAGCTGAAGTCGCACTGGCGCAAGGACGTCGAGTGGACGCCGTCCATGGAGGCCTCGACGCGCGACAGGGAGTACGGCAACTGGCGCAAGGCGGTGGAGAAGAGTTTCGGCTGGCACGACGACACCCTCGGATAGCCCTGGGGCGTGCCGACGTGCAACAGGGGTTCACGCGCGCGTGGGGCTCGGCCGGACCACACGCGCGTGCATGACCGCGGCCCGTACCCCGGTCGGCGGGGGTACGGGCCGCACCTGCCCGCCGTGACGGCCGCGGCGCCGCGCGGGCGTCAGGTCGTGACGGCTGCCTCGCGGGCGGCGGCCGCACGGGCCATCGCGTGCTGGACGACGTGGATGAGGACTTCCTTGACGGACTCGCGGTCCCGCGCGTCGCCCAGGACGACGGGCACACCCGGGTCGAGGTCGAGTGCCTGGCGGACGGCCTCCGCGGGGTAACGTGCCGCGTCCTCGAAGCAGTTGACTCCGACCACGAAGGGTATGGAGCGCCGTTCGAAGTAGTCGACCGCGGCGAAGCAGTCCTCCAGGCGGCGGGTGTCGGCCAGCACGACGGCACCCAGGGCGCCTGTGGCGAGCTCGTCCCACAGGAACCAGAAACGGTCCTGGCCGGGGGTCCCGAACAGATAGAGCACCAGGTCCTCGCGCAGCGTGATCCGGCCGAAGTCCATGGCGACGGTCGTGGTGTGCTTGCCCTCCACACCGCTGATGTCGTCGATGGGCCGGCCCGCCTCGGTGAGGACTTCCTCGGTGCGCAGCGGCCTGATCTCGCTGACCGCGCCGACGAGGGTCGTCTTGCCCACGCCGAAGCCGCCCGCGACCAGGATCTTGAGCGTGACGGGCTCGACCGGAGGCTTCCCGCGCTCAGAACGCCCGAAGATCATCGATCTCTTCTCCTGCTGTGTGGGGGTCACGCGGCGGTGGGCCGTAGCCACCGCCGCCGGGGGTTTCGATGACGAGTACGTCGCCGGGTCCGACGTCCGCCGCATCGCTTCCGCCGAGCTCCGTGACGGTGCCGTCGGCGCGCTCGACCCGGTTGGCGCCGAGGGCACCGGGCTCGCCGCCCGCCATGCCGTACGGCGGCACCCTTCGGTGCTGTGAGAGCGTCGAGACGGTCATGGGCTCCAGGAACCGGATACGTCGTACGGCGCCGTCGCCGCCCCGCCAGTGTCCGGCGCCGCCGCTGCCGTGTCGAATCGCGAACTCGTCGAGCCTGACGGGCAGTCGCCACTCCAGGACCTCGGGGTCGGTGAGCCGCGAGTTCGTCATATGGGTCTGTACGACGGGGGCTCCGGGGAAGCCGTCGCCGGCGCCCGATCCGGAGGCCACGGTCTCGTAGTACTGGTGGTGCTCGTTGCCGAAGGTGACGTTGTTCATGGTGCCGGAGCCTTCGGCCTGCACGCCCAGGGCCGCGTAGAGGGCACCGGTGATCGCCTGGGACGTCTCCACGTTCCCGGCGACGACGGCGGCCGGTGGCTCGGGGGCGAGCATCGATCCCGTCGGCACCACGATGCGCAGGGGACGCAGACAGCCGTCGTTGAGCGGGATGTCGTCGTTCACCAGGGTGCGGAAGACGTACAGGACCGCGGCGTTGACCACAGCGAAGGGCGCGTTGAAGTTGGTGGCGAGCTGCGCGGACGTGCCCGTGAAGTCGACGGTGGCGGAGCGTGCCTCGCGGTCCACACGAATACGGACCCGGATGACCGCGCCGGAGTCCGTCTCGTAGGCGAACTCGCCGTCTTCGAGCGTGTCGACGACGCGGCGCACCGCTTCCTCCGCGTTGTCCTGGACGTGCTTCATGTACGCCTGGACGACGTCGAGCCCGAAGTCCTCGATCATGCGGCCGACTTCGTCGACGCCCTTGCGGTTGGCCGCGATCTGGGCGCGCAGATCGGCGAGGTTCGTCCTCGGGTTGCGCGAGGGGTGGGGCGGAGCCGTGAGCAGGGCCAGCGTCTCCGCCTCGCGGAAGCGCCCGTTCTCGGCGAGCAGCCAGTTGTCGAAGAGGACGCCCTCCTCGTCGATGGTGCGGCTGTTCGCCGGCATGGAGCCGGGAGCGATGCCGCCGATCTCGGCGTGGTGGCCGCGCGAGGCGACGTAGAACAGGATCCGCTCACCCTCCGTGTCGAAGACCGGGGTGATCACGGTGACATCGGGGAGGTGGGTGCCGCCGTGATAGGGGTCGTTGACGGCGTAGGTGTCACCGGGCCGCATGGTGTCGCCGCGCCGGCGGACGACCTCCTGCACGCTCGTGCCCATCGAGCCCAGGTGGACCGGGATGTGCGGGGCGTTGGCCACCAGACTGCCGTCGGGGTCGAAGAGGGCGCAGGAGAAGTCCAGCCGCTCCTTGATGTTGACGGACTGGGCGGTCGATTCCAGGCGGGCGCCCATCTGTTCGGCGATGGACATGAAGAGGTTGTTGAAGACCTCGAGCAGAACGGGATCCGCCTGTGTGCCGAGTTCGGAACTCTGCGTAACCGCCGCGCGTTCCATGACTAGATGCCCGTCGTCGGTCGTCGCGGCCCGCCAGCCGTCGTCGACGACGGTTGTCGCCCCTGCCTCGGCGATGATCGCGGGTCCGCTCACGGTCTCGCCGGGCGGGAGTTCCTCGCGCCGGTGCAGGGGCACTTCGCGCCAGGCGCCGCCCGTGTGAAGTCTGACGGTCGGCGCGATGGCCGGGCGTGAGGCGCGTGCGGCCTCGCCGGGGGCGAGGGCGGAGAGGTCGGGGGGTTCGGTGAGACCGGTGGCTTCCACGGAGAGGGCTTCGACGACGACCGGACGGTCGAGGGTGAAGGAGTAGGTGGCGCGATGACGTTCTTCGAAGGCGTGGGTCATGGTGTCGGGCTCGGTGAGCTCGACGGTCAGTGCCGTGTCCGTGCCGTCATAGCGGAGCTGGGCCCGGCGGGTGATCCGGATGCGGTGCTCGGGGACGTCCTCGGCGAGGAGTTCGGCGCGGGTGGCGCTTTCCAGATCGTCGGCCGTCTTGAGGATGCCGGGCATCGCGGACGGTTCGAGACGCGTTTCGACGGACTGTTCGCGCATGGCCGTCGTGTCGGCGAGTCCGATGCCGAGGGCGGACAGGACGCCTGCCATGGGCGGGACCAGGACGGTGCGGATGCCGAGCGAGTCGGCGACCATGCACGCGTGCTGGCCGCCGGCGCCACCGAACGTGGTGAGCGCGTAGCGGGTGACGTCGTGGCCCTTCTGTACGGAGATCCGCTTGACGGCGTTGGCGATGTTGGCCACGGCGATCTGCAGAAAGCCCTCGGCGACCTGCTCCGGGGTACGGGCGTCTCCGGTCCTCTCGTGGATCTCCCGCGCGAGGGCGGTGAACCGGTCGTGGACGAGAGGGGCGTCGAGGGGCTCGTTCCCGCCGGGCCCGAACACCTTCGGGAAGTGGCCTGGCTGGACGCGGCCGAGAGCGACATTGGCGTCGGTGACCGTCAGCGGACCGCCGTTGCGGTAGCAGGCGGGTCCGGGTGCGGCGCCTGCCGAATCGGGGCCCACCCGGTAGCGGGATCCGTCGAAGTGGAGCACCGAACCGCCGCCCGCGGCGACCGTGTGGATGTCCAGCATGGGGGCGCGCAGCCGGATCCCGGCGATGTGCGTGGTGAAGGTCCGCTCGTAGTCTCCGGCGAAGTGGGAGACGTCCGTGGACGTACCGCCCATGTCGAAGCCGATGACGCGGTCGTAGCCGGCGAGCTGCGACATCCGGGCCATGCCGACGATGCCGCCCGCGGGTCCCGAGAGGATGGCGTCCTTGCCCCGGAACTGTCCGGCCTCGGCGAGCCCTCCGTTGGACTGCATGAACATCAGCCGCACCTCCCGGAGTTCGGCGGCGACCTGCTGGACGTAGCGGCGCAGCCCGGGGGACAGGTAGGCGTCGACGACGGCCGTGTCACCGCGCGGGACCAGCTTCATCAGCGGGCTGACCTCGCTGGAGAGGGAGACCTGCGGGAAGCCGACACGTGTCGCCAGCTCACCCACGGCCTGTTCGTGGGCGGGGTGGAGATGGCTGTGCATGCAGACGACGGCGACCGCGCGGATCCCGTCGTCGTACGCCTCCTGCAGGGAGGCTGCCAGGGCGTCCAGGTCGGGGGCGCGCAGGACGGTGCCGTCGGCGGCGATCCGTTCGTCGACCTCGATGACCCGCTCGTGGAGCAGTTCGGGGAGTTCGATCGCGCGGGCGAAGATGCCCGGGCGGTTCTGGTAGGCGATGCGCAGGGCGTCGCGGAAGCCCCGGGTGGTGACGAGGAGCGTGCGCTCGCCCTTGCGTTCGAGGAGCGCGTTGGTCGCGACGGTGGTGCCCATGCGGACGGCGTCGACCGGGGCGCCCGTGGTGTCCCCTTCGCCGCGGAGGAGTTCACGGACGCCCGCGACGGCCGCGTCGGCGTAGCGGGCGGGGTTGTCGGACAGCAGTTTGTGCGTGAGGAGTCGGCCGTCCGGGCGCCGCGCGACGATGTCCGTGAAGGTACCGCCCCGGTCGACCCAGAACTGCCAGCCTGTCACGTCTGTTCCCCGTTTCCGCCCAGCTCAGAGTGCCCTGAGGCCGCTGATCACGTCGCGCAGAATACTCTCGTCCGGCAGCTCGGCGGGGGGTACGGGACGTGTCACATGGACCATTTCGTCATCCACCAGGTCTCCGATCAGGACCCGCACCACTCCGATGGGCAGATCGAGTCCGGCCGCGAGTTCGGCGACCGACTGGGGGACGGCACGGCAGAGTTCGACGATGTCCACGTGTTCCGGGGACAGTGTGTGGTCCGCCTCGGGGTCTTCGGCGTGCTGTTCCGTGACCACCAGCGCGATCAGATCGAGGCGGTGCTGGGCCGCGCTGGTGGTGCGGCCGCGGGTCATGGCATAGGGGCGGACCACCGGCCCCGCCTCGTCGTCGAACCAGTGGCGTCTTCCCTGACCGTCTCCGCTCATGTCATCCCACTACCCGCCCGAAGGCAGATCGGTGCGGGGAGTGGAGGCCAGATGTACGCCGACTCGCTTGACGAGGAGCGTCATCTCGTACGCGACCTGGCCCACGTCGGAGTCGGCGTCCGAGAGGACGGCCAGGCAGCTGCCGTCGCCGGCGGCCGTGACGAACAGGAAGGCCTCGTCGAGTTCGACGACGGTCTGACGGACACTGCCCGCCTCGAAGTGCCGGCCGACGCCCTTGGCGAGGCTGTGGAAGCCGGAGGCGACGGCGGCCAGGTGTTCGCTGTCCTCACGGGTGAGGTCCTTCGAGGCCCCGGTGGGCAGGCCGTCTCCGGAGAGCACGATCGCTTTGTTGATGCTGGCGACGCGGTCCACCAGTTCGTCGAGCAGCCAGT
Organism: Streptomyces sp. NPDC021080; assembly: GCF_044333225.1. Classification (NCBI taxonomy): domain Bacteria; kingdom Bacillati; phylum Actinomycetota; class Actinomycetes; order Kitasatosporales; family Streptomycetaceae; genus Streptomyces; species Streptomyces sp. NPDC021080. Next base: position 23,191 of record NZ_JBIRQM010000013.1, read on the forward strand.
TCAGCTCGCCGGACCCGTTGCTGGTCGTGGCGGGCCCTGCGGCCTTCGGTGCGGTCATCGACCGTCTCCCTTTGTCGTTCCTCGTGCTGAGCTGTCCTGGGCCTGGTCGCCCTCGGCGTTCTCTTCGCGGCCGCGCTGCCAGCCACGCTGGAGCGAGGCCATGCGGCTGCGTACTTCGTCGGCGTCCCGTTCGGTGGGGTCCGGTCCCGCGCCGTCGCGGCCGGTGCCGCGCTCGGCGAGCCGCGACGGTCCGTCCTTCAACTGTGGTGCCAGATTGGCCTGCCGGACACGTCGGGGCAGCGGGGCCGTGCCCGATTCGGGCTGCCCCGTCGCGGTGTCGCGGTGCGCTGTGGTGTCGTCCGGACTCGCGGCGGACGCCGTGGTGCGGGTGCGCCGGGGCAGGGCCGGGGCGTCGTGGGGGCCCGGGGCGTCGGGACCGACGGTGTTCTCACGGAGACCGGGCACCGCGGGTGTTTCGGTCGCGTCGTGGAGAGCGGGTCTTCCGCCTGTGCCGAACGACGCGCGCGGGCCGGGGACGCCGGAGCGTTCACCGCCGTGCCCGGCCGGGGCGACGGATCGCTCGCCGCGCCGCTTGGGCAGTGGCTTCGTGCCTTCGAGTCCGGGTGTACGGCGGTCCGTGTTCTCTTCCGGCTCCGGGTCCCACGCCGACGCGGGGTTCTGGGTCCTGCCCTCGTCGGCCTGGTCGCGCCACGATCCGGCCTGGGTGACGGGACGGCCGTGGGAGCTGACGAGTTTGGGCGCCCGGCGGCGCGGCAGCGGTACGGGAGCGGTGTCCGGACGGTCGTCGTCCCCCGGACCGGCGGGGTCGTCGCCGGCACCGGCGTGCTGGTGCCGCCCTGCCGGAACCCCGGCGATGGAGCGCCGCGGACGGAACAGTCCTCCGCGTTCGCTGTCGTCGTCGCCGAGAGCGCCGGGGAATCCGGTGAGCGTGTCCAGCTCGACCGGCGCGTCCAGCTCGACGGGACCGTCCAGGACGGAGGCCGGCAGCCCGGGCAGCCGCGCCGACGACTCGGCGAGTGTCGCGTTGCGGCTTTCCCCGGTCCCGCGTTTCTTCGGCAGGGCGCGGTCGAGACGGAATCCGATGCCGTTGGTGTCCGGAACGTCGTCGGTGAGCAGGGCGTCCGGCATGAAGACGACCGCGGTGGTGCCGCCGTACGGGGAAGGCTGGAGCGAGACGCGGACGTTCTGGCGCTGGGCGAGCCGGCTGACCACGAAGAGGCCGAGCCGGTCGGTGTCGGAGAGTTCGAACTCGGGGGTCTCGGCGAGCCGCAGGTTGGCGTCGAGCAGCGCCTCGGCGGTCATACCGAGGCCGCGGTCGTGGATCTCCAGGGTGAATCCGTTGGCGACGCGCTCGCCGACGACGTGGACGGCCGTGTGCGGGGGCGAGAACACCGTCGCGTTCTCCAGGAGTTCGGCCACGAGATGGGTGACGTCGGCGACGGCGGGACCCGTGACGGCGACGCGCGGCAGCCGGCGTACCTCGACGCGTTCGTAGTCCTCGACCTCGGCGACGGAGGCGCGGACGATGTCCATGAGCTGGACCGGTTTGCGCCACTGCCGGGACGGCGCCGCGCCGGACAGGATGACCAGTCCCTCGGCGTGGCGGCGCATGCGGGTGGTCAGGTGGTCGAGGCGGAACAGGTCGGCCAGTTCGTCGGTGTCCTCGGTCCTGCGTTCCATGGTGTCGAGGAGGGTGAGCTGTTTGTGGAGCAGCACCTGGCTGCGGCGCGCGAGGTTGACGAAGACCTCGGAGACGCCCTCGCGCAGTTCGGACTGCTTGACGGCCGCCTCGACGGCGGCGCGCTGAAGGGTGTTGAGGGCTTGGCCGACCTCACCCATCTCGTTCCTGTCGTACTCCAGGCGCGGCACTTCGGTCTCGACGTCGACCTGTTCGCCCGCGGAGAGGCGGCGCATGACGCTGGGCAGCCGTACGCCGGACGCCTCGTGGGCCTCCATGCGCAGCCGTCGCAGATCGCGGATGAGGCTCCGGCCGATGCGTACGGACATGACGAGCGAGATCAGCAGGGCGATCAGACCGACCACGCCCACGCCCACGGCCTGGAGGATGACACCCATGGCCACGGGCCTGACCCGGTCCCGGTAGTGGTCGCCCGCCCGGTCCTCGAGTCCGCCGAGTTCGGTGAGCACATGCCCGGCCGCGCTGTCCCAGCTCTTCGCCGTGACCCCGCGCGGCGAACCGGCCGTGGATGCGGCGACGGCCTGCTCGGCCGCGCGCAGCGGCCCGGTGCCGGCGTTCGCCCAGTAGCGCTGGAAGCGGGCGCGGTCCGAGGAGGGAAGCAGTGGCAGGCTGACGTCGTACAGCAGTGTTCGCTGGGCCACGAGGTCGGAGATCTCGCGGAGTTCGTCGCGGGTGATGTGGCCGGCGACCAGCGCGGAGCCGAGGAGGGCGTCCTCGCGGGAGAGCAGTTCACGGGCGCGGGACACATTGACGAGGGCGCGGGCCTCCTTGTCCAGTTCCACGTCGTCGACCCCGTGCAGATTCGCCAGCAGGGCGTAGCAGGGGTCGATGAGCCGGTCGTAGAGACCGAGGGCCTGGACGCGGTTGATGGTGCCGTCCTCGACGCCGTTGCGCAGCGAGGGAATTCCGTCGACCGCGTCGAGGAGCGAGGTGAGGCGCTCGGCGGTGCCTCCGCCGAGGTCCTCGCGCACGCTCTTGTCCCTGGCGTTCCTGCGGAGCTTCGCCACGATGCGGTCCGTGACGCCGCGGCTGCGCTTGAGCGTGGCGAGTCCGTCGGACGCGCGAGGATCGGCCAGGTAGACGAGTGTCTGGCGGCGTTCCCGCTGGAGGACCCTGACGGTGTCCTCGGCCGGGTAGCCGATCTTCTTCGCGACCTCGGAAACGCTGAAGAGCTCGCCGGCCTCACGCCCCGTCAGCACGGTGGCGAAAGCCCAGATCGCGGTCAACGACACCAGGGGCACGAGGAGCAGCGCCACAATCTTCCGGCGGATGGACTTCCCGCGAAAGCGCATGGCCTCCCCCAGCTCGACCCCCTCCGGCCGGGGGTACACATGTGCGTCAACAAACGGCGTGAGCCTACTACTGACCCGTAGGCATCTCGAAGACCCGTCCGGAGGGCCGTCCCGGCCCGACGGGGAACGAGACATGGGGAGTTGTCCGTTCATTGGGGGAGATTGCGCCCCTGGATCAGGCACTTGGGGCCGGATCCCCCCGGAGTGGGGAACTTTGTCAGTTGGCCGAAATTCTTCGCTCGGCGGGAATCTTCAGGGCAGGTCGTTCGTCTTTCTGTACGGGAATTGAGGGCGGAATCGGCCACAGGCATCGCATGCCGCGCTCAGTCGGCGTAAAAGGACGCAAGCCGGGCAGCCACTGGGGGGCGGGGGTCGCAAGACACCCGTGCGAGATGACTGCCGGGCGGTGGGGAGTGACAAGTTGATGGGCACGGCGGAGCGGAGCGGGGCACCCGCTGCTGAGGTCGCGACACGAAAGGCGGCACAACTGGCCACCCGGGAACCGGATGAGGGCGTCCCGGCAGCGGGGCCCGACCGTCCGGACGCTCGGGCGGCGGCGGACGGGCCCGGCACGACGGACCTCCAGGACACGATCCCGGACAGGGGTGGCCGAGCCGAGGAGAAGGGCGCTGCCACGAACGGATACGAGAGCCACGAAGAGCGGGCGTACTACCGGCCGTTGTGGATCGAGGAGCCGGCCCGCAGGCGCCGGCTGCCCGATCCGGTGCGTACGTCCGCGGTGCGTGCGGTGCTCGTCATCGCGGTCACGTTGATACAGGCCGTGGTGGCCTTCCTGTGCACGATGACGGATTCCTGGCTGGCCTTCCCGATGGTCGTCAGCAGCGTGGCCGGCACGGTCGTCGCCACATGGGCGGTGCTGGACGTCTGGGTGACACGGCAGGTGTGGAACCAGCGGAACGGCGTGGTGTCGGTGCCGAGCAGCACGGCGCGGGCGCTGCGACGCGAGCGCCGCAGGGCCAGGCGTCAGGCACGGATCGCCGCGCGGGCCCAGGAGCGGATACGCAGGCGGGGCGGGGCCGGGCAGTTGTCGCACTCGTAAGCGGAGCGGCAGCCGTTCGCGACCTTGGCCGGCCGGCTGTCTTCGAGGGCTCCCTCGCCCGCCCGGACCCGATGCCGGTTATCACGGCATCGTCGAGCGGGGAGCGGCCGTCGGACAGTTTCGCTCCGGCGGCCGTGCCGGGAGACTCTTCCGCCGTCCGCCGACGAGCTGCACGCGTGGACGAGCGAACCGGCATGGGTGCGGGGGATCGTGCGGCCGGCCGCTGACGACCCGCGTTCCCGCGCACCGGTGAGGAGCGCGGGAACCGGGAGGAGTTCGGGGCAACCGCGCGGTCGGCGGCGGCCGGCACGCGATCACCCTGCGGCTCCGTCGCTACGGGGTGACCGGTGCCGGGCGCTTGAACATCCGGGTCGCTGTGATCTCGGTGTGCACGGCTTCCCCGGCGGCCGCCTCACGCGGCAGTCCCGGCCGCAGGTGCTCCTCCACGCTGATGTACTTCAGCCCGGCACGGAGGTCGGCGTCGTTGCGCAGCCGGATGACGAGGGGGAACTCGGCGAGCGCGGTCGTGTCGAACAGGCCGGTGGTGTACAGGAGCTGGACGCCGAGCGCGTCCGAGACGGCTCGCTGGAGCTCCAGCAGATAGGTCGCGTTGGCGCGCCCGATGGGGTTGTCGAGGAACAGGGTGCCGGCGTGCCGGTGCTTGTCGCGGCCGCGGTCGTTGCTGCGCAGCGCGGCCATCGTGCAGTAAAGAGCGATAGCGGCGGTGAGCAGCTGGCCGCCCGAGAACACGTCGCCCATCTGTCCGACGGGGACGCGTTCGGCGCGCAGCACGGCGTCCGGCTTGAGGATCTCGACGGCGACGCCCTTGGGCTGGAGGGCGGCGCTGACTCCGCGCAGCAGCAGCGACATGCCGTCGCGCCGCATGTCGGAGTTCTTCTTGACCGCCGCGCGGGTGGCCTCGTCCACCACCTCACCGAGCCGCTCGGTGAGGGTGGCCTGGTCGGGTTCCTCGAAGCGGATGCGCAGGAATTCCTGTCCGGACCACTCCCCCAGTCCCTCCGGCAGCCTGGACAGCCGCTGGGCGGACCGAAGGGTGGCGAGGGAGGACTCGACGAGCCCGCGCAGCCGGTCCACGATCGAGTCCCGGTTGCGCTCCAGCTGCGCCAGTTCGTCGGTCAGCACACGCAGCCGGGGCGCGAACGCGTCCGCCCACTTCTGCGCGTGCTCCGGCAGCGAGGAGGCGGGCAGCTCGCGGATCTGCTGCCGGGCGGGGGTGCGCACCTGCTCGTAGCGCGTGGAGTTGGCGTGGCGCACGAGGATGTCGCTCGCCTCGCGGACGGTGGCCTCGGCGGTGGTCAGGTCGGCGGCGCAGCCGCGCAGCGAGCGGCGGCTCTCGGCGGCGGAGCTGCGTGCCTCCTCCAGCGTGCCGGGGTAGGGCTCGGGTTCGTCCTGCTCCTCGTCGACGTGGTCGCGGAGCAGGTCCCGCAGGAGCGCGGCCGTCTCGTCGAAACCGCCGGCCGCGTCCTCGGCGGAGCGGTGGGCGTCGAGGAACTCGGCGTGTGCCTCGCGGGCCTGGTTCAACGCCTCGGTGCGGGAGGCGAGTTGGGTCGTGGCGGTGCGCAGCAGGGTCTGGGCCTGTTCGGCGTCGCCCGGAACGAGCTCCTCCGCCAGTTCGGTGTGGGTCTCGCCCTCCTCGGGCGCGTGCCGCTCCGCCTCGCCGCGCAGCCGGCCGAGCTGTTCGCTCGCGGTCGACATCCGGGTCTCCAGGAGCTGCACCAGTTCCTCGGCCCGTGCCGCGGCGGCCTGCCGGGAGGGGCCGTCCGAGCCGTCCGGTGATTCCAGGAGCTGCTCGGCGCGGGTGCGGACCTTGTTGCTGAGCCGGTCCAGGTCGGCGAGGGCCGCGGTCTCGTCGCTCTCGGCCCGTGCCTGCTCGGCCCTCAGATCGGCGCCGACGCCGACCTTCTCGTAGAGCTGCGACGCGGCCCGGTACGCCTCGCGCAGGGCGGGCAGCGAGGCCTTGGCCGCCGTCCCGTCGTGGGTCACCTCGTCGGGGGCGCCGGCGATCTCCGCGCGTTCGGCGCGCAGCGCGCGGGCCGTACGGCGGGCGTCGTCGGCGGCACGCTGGGTGGCGCGGCGGTCCTCGTCGGCTGCGCGGGCGCGCTCCAGGCACACCTGGGCACGGGCCTCCGACTCCGCCGCCTCGTCGGCGAGTTCGCGGAGCTTGACCTGCCATCCGGCACGTTCGCGCAGCCGGAAGGCGAGTCCGGCGAGCGCGTCCGCGGCACGCCGGGCCTTCTGCGCGGCCTCCTGCCGCTCGTCGCGTGCATGGGCCGCTTCGGCAGCCGTCTCGTCGGCCTCCGCCCGGACGGTGCGGGCCTCGGCCAGCTCGGCCTCGGCCTCCTCCGCGAACCCGCGCGCGTCGAGGGCGGCCGCGGCCAGTTCGGCGAGCCGTCCGGCGGGGCAGCCGGTGCGCCAGGACGCGAGGCGTGCGGCGAGCTCCCGGTCCTTGCCGAGACGGGCGGCGAGGGTACGGATCTCCTCGTCCCGCAGGCCGGTGCGGGCCCGCAGCGCCTGGCGCTCCTCGTCGGCGGCGTGCTCGTCGTGCATGGCCGGGTTCGGCGGTACGAGGAAGACTCCGCCGTCGTCCGCGCCAGCGGCCGGGGTGGGGGCGAGCAGGGCGGCTGCCGTTCCGACGGCGACCGTGGAGCGGGGCAGCAGGGCGGCGTCGCCGAGGACCTCGCGGGCCCGGGCATGGGTGTCCGGGTCGGTGATGATGACGCCGTCGACGAGTTCGGGCCGGGCGGCCAGTACGCGCGCGTGGTCGACGGGGTCGACGGCCTGGGCGAGGTAGCGCCATCCGGGCAGCGCGGGGATGCCGTGCTCACCGAGGTACTCGACGGCTGCGAGGACGTCCGGGCCGGGCGGCAGCAGCCCGCCGTCGCCGAGCGCCCCGAGGATCCGGGCGTCGTCGGCGGCGGCGGTGCGCAGTTCGAAGAGCTGCCGCTCGGCGGAGGCGACCGTTTCGTCGAGAAGCCCGCGGAGTTCGTCGGCGTACCGGTCGAGCTCCTCGGGAGCCAGCGGCGCGCCGCCCGACGAGGCGGCCGGGCCGTCGGGCTCCTCGTCGCGGCGAGACTGCAGAACGACGCGGGGGGTACCGGTGCCTGTACCTGTGCCGGGCAGGCTCAGCAGCTCGGCGAGCCGTTCCTCCTGCGCCAGGGCCTCGGCCGTGCGCCGCTCCGCTTCGTGGGACCGCTCGGCCGCCGTCGCCGCGTCCGCCGCGCGGGCGGCCGTCAGCTCGGCGCGGGACTCGGCGGAGGCCGCCTCCCGTGCCTGGTCGGCGGCGCGGCGCGAGGCCTCGCGCGCGGTGTCCCAGGCGGCGACGGCGCTCTTCTCCGCGTCGCTGGCGGCGAGGGCGGCCCGGGCCGGGTCGGCGTCGGGGGCGCTGTCGTCGAGCCAGCCGGCCCGGACGGCTTCGGCGGTCTCCTGCTCGACCTCGGACAGGCGCTGGCGCAGATGCCCGACCTCGCTGCGGGCGCGCTGCGCGGCGGTGGCGGCGGCCGTCGAGTCGGCGTATGCCGTCTCGCCCGCTTCCTGGAGGCCGGCGGAGCGCTCCTCCTCCTCGTTGGCGAGCGTCTCGGCGCTCTCGGCGGCCCGGTGCAGCGCGCGGACGAGGTCGACGGCGGCCGTGGCGCGGGCCGCGAGCGCGGGAGCGGCGTCCCGTTCGGCCTCGCGGATCGCGTCGGCGACGCGGGTGGAGCGGTCGGCGGCGGCGCGGTGGCGCAGCACGGCCTCGGCGGCCTGCCAGGCCGCGTGCAGGGTGCGCGCGTCGGCGAGCTCGCGCTTCTGTGCGGCGGCCGACTTCTCCGCGCCGGCCAGGGCCAGCGAGGCGTGGCGGTAGGCGAGTTCGGCGGCGATCAGCGCGCTGCGCCCGCGAGCGCCCTCGGCGTGGGTGACGGCGTACGCGGCGGCGGTCACGCGCTGGGCGAGCTCACCGGCGCGCACGCGCTCCCGCACGGCCCGCGCGGACAGCCGGCGTGCCAGTGTCCTGGTCCGGCGCTCGGCGCCGGTGTGGATGTCACGCGCGCGTGCCCGTGCTCCGGCGGCGTCGACGATCCGGCCGAGCAGGTCCACGGAACCGGCGGTGAAGTCGCGCTCGGCGATGAGTTCGGCGCGTCGCCCGAGCTTGTTGCCGAAGCCGCCGACCAGGTCGGCGAGCCCGTCGGTGTCGCGGGTGTCGGTGACGGCGCGCAGCAGCAGATCGGTGAAGTCGGAGTCCTTCTTGACCGCGAAGAGGCCGGCTGCCTCACCCTCGTCGGCGTTCATCTCCCGCTGGTAGCGGAAGAGTTCGGGGTCAAGGCCCAGGTCGCCGAGGTGTTCGTTCCAGCGGTCGTGGATCTCCTCCCAGTGCACCTCCAGGTGCGGGTAGGCCTTGCCCGCCTCGGTGATCGCGTCGCGGAAACCCTTCATGGTCCGCCGCCGTCCCTGCGCGCCGGAGGCGCCCTCGACGGGCGGCCGGACCGAAGTGGCCTCGGCGACGGGCAGGTTGTCCAGGCTGAGCCCGGGGCCCGGCCGGAACGAGTACCAGGCTTCGGCGAACTTCCGCGGGTCGTTGGAGACCTGCCGCCCGCGCCACTCGCTCGCCTTGCCGACCACCACGCACTCACCGGTCAGCGTGTGCTGCCACTCCAGCGCGACGTGTCCGCAGTCGTCGGCGAGCAGGAACTTGCGCAGCACACCGGAGCTGGCGCCGCCGAGGGTGTTGCGGTGTCCGGGGAGCATGACCGAGAAGATCAGCTTGAGCAGTACGGACTTGCCGCCGCCGTTCTCCAGGAAGAGCACACCGGCGGGCGCGGGGCGGCGCGGCGGGCCGACCGGCTCCTCCTCGAAGAACTCCGCCTGGGTGGGCGCCGGGTCGGGTACGGGCGCGCCGACTCCGCGCAGGTCCAGCACGGTGTCGGCGTAACGCGCACCGGCGGGCCCGATGGAGTAGAGGCGGACCCGGGACAGCTCGTACATGGCGGCGGACTCTCGTAGTCGAAAGGGGAAGGTCGTTCAGGGGAGCCGGGGCGGCGGACGGACGTCAGGAGTGGAACGGCAGTCCGGCGCCGGCCACGAGTTCCAGGTCGTCGGTGTCCTCGGCGGGCAGCAGGCTCGCCGTGCCGTCCGTCACCGGGACGATGCCGAGCTCCAGCAGTTCCGCCATGGCCGCGCTGCCCGCCATGTCGCGGACCTGCAGCTGATAGCGGGCCGTCGTCCGGTAGGTCCCGCCGGCGTCGTCGCCGGTGCGCTGGAGGAACCCGGAGTCGGTGAGGAAGGCGACGGCCTTGGCGATGATGCCGGTCGTCGAGCCGGCCAGTCTTCGCGCGTCCTTGGTGGCACCGGTGGAGCTGCGCCGTGCCCAGATCCGCCAGGCCGCCTCCAGTCCGGGCGCGTCGGTCGCCGGGTCGGTGTTCTCGCCGGTCTCCTCGGCCCGCTCCTCCAGACGCCGGCAGGCCTGTCGTACGAAGGCGTCGACGCCGTTGACCGAGACGCGGCCGATGTATCCGTCGTCGGCGAGGTCCTCGGGGCGGGGGAAGGCCAGGGCGGCCACGGCGAGGTGGGCGAGTCCGTGCAGGAACCGGTCCCCGGAGTCGGTCGAGGCGCGGCGGGCGTAGTCGCCCATGCGGACGGCGAAGACCGAGTCCTCGGCGGCCGTCACCGCCATCCCCGCGCGCGGGGACACCTCCAGGACGACGAGGCCGAGGCCGGCGGCGACCGCGTCCGCGAGCCGCGCGAAGGGCGGGTCCTCGCGGTAGCGGCGCAGCAGCTCGGTGTACTCCTGGTCGCGCGCGGGCTGCAGCTTGGGCTGCAGCCCGAAGGCGACGAGCCGCGCCGCGTCGGCGGCGTCGGCGGGGGTGACGGGGGCGTTCGCCGGTGCGGCAGTGGCCTCCGGTTCACTCCACTCGACGTGCTCGGTCACGGCTGGAACTCCTTGGTCGAAAGTACGAGGGTACGGGCACGGGTGCGGGCGGGTGCCCGGTGCGAGGCTCGCGCACCGGCGGGATGCGACTGTGCCGAGCCCTGGAGACGCGGCTTCGCCGGGTCCTGGAGGTGTTCCGCCGAGCCCTGGAAGTGCGGCTCGGCCGGCCCCTGAGGATGCGGCTGCGCCGACCGTGCGCGGCCGGTGGCGCCCGACGCGGGGGTCCGGGGCGACCCGCGGTGCGCCGGTCGGAGCGGCGGACGGTTCATGCCCGGTCCGCCTTCATCCCGGCCGCGTCGAGCAGGGCCATGCCCACGATCAGGTCGGCCCCGCCGAATTCCGGGTCGTCCAGCTCGGTCCCGTCGTCCACGGCGAACAGCAGGCGTTCCTCGCCCTGGCGGTAGGCGGTGCCGACCGGCGGACTCGCGGCGTGCACGGCCAGGAGCGCCACCAGGTAGGGCAGCTCGGGATCGCGGCGGCGGGCCTCCGCCAGCAGTCCGGACAGCCGGCGCGGCGCGTCGGGCGGCAGGTTCAGCAGTTCCTTGGCCGAGGCGAGCTGCTCCTCGCTGAAACGGCTGTCGTCCGGGGTGGCGATCAGGTCGGGCTCGGGCATCTCCGCGCCGAGGTGCTCGCGCTCCAGCGGAGGCGTCAGCAGGATGTCGACGAGGTCGGCGACCCGCACGGCGACGGGGGTGCGCAGGCCCGTCCCGCGCTTGAAGAAGGCGTCGGTGACGCGCAGCGCCTGCTCCACCGGCAGGGGCAGCACCGGCGCGACCAGATGGCCGTAGAGGTCGATCCCCGAGGTCGTCATGGGGGTCCCGAAGGCCTGCCGGTCCTGCTCGGCGCGGAACAGCGGGCCGGCTTCGAGGAGGCGGGACTGGAGCTGGGTGTGCCGGCGGATGCAGTCCTTGACTATGTCGACGAGCTCGGCGGCGCGCCGCTTCTGCTCGGGGTCCTCGGACTCGTCACGGGCCTTGCGGATGTTGGTGAGGATGGCGTTCTCGTGGCGGTACCGGTCGGCCACGTGGTCCAGGGCCTCGGCGATCATGTCGGGCACGGCCTGGAGCCAGTCGACGGCCCGCACGTTGCGCCGGGTGGCGTCGAGGGCCTTGCGCAGCGTTTCCGCGTACTGGACGGTGCGGTAGCGGGCCTGTTCGGCGGCGAGCTGCGCGTCGGCCAGCCGGCCGCGGCTGATCAGGACCTCCAGCTTGACCTCGGCGGCGATCTGCGCGCTGGTGACATCGGTGTCGAGGGCGCCGACGAGGACGTTGACCGCCTCGTCGGTCGTACGGAGGTAGACGCTCCCGCCGTAGCCCGGCACTTCCTCGATCAGCTTGAAGTCGTAATCCCGGCGCACATAGGTGCCGTCGGGTGCGAAGGTGCCGTACACGGCCCGGAAGCCCCGGTCGACGCTGCCGACGTTGATCAGGTTCTCCAGGACCCAGCGGGCCACGCGCTCGTGCTCGGCGACAGGACGTCCGGGGGCCTGGGCTGCGATGCGCGGGATGAGCCTGGCCACTATCTGGTCGTGGTCGGCGCCCGTGTCGAAGTCCATGTTCAGTGTGACGAGATCGATGGCGGCGAGGGCCACCTCGGCCATGCCGTACACCGTGTACTCGCCCGCGAGATTCGCCTTGCGCATGTCCAGGTCGTGCAGCGGCGCGGTGCAGGCGAGCGCCCGCAGCCGCCGCGCCAGGCCCTCGTCGGCGGCCGGGCCCGGCGCCGGGCGCGGCCCCGCGCTGAGCTGGGGCGGAACGCTGTCCGTCGATGCAGGCGAAGTCACGGTGAACAGACTAGGTCCTCGGTCCGACAACGGTCGAAACAGCGCAGAAGCGACCACCGTCACAGCCACGCCACAACCCGCCGCCCGACCCACAACCCGCCGACCCGACCGACCCGCACCCCCGCCGGCCCGACCCGTCACCACCTGCCGGCCCGACCGACCACCACCCGCCGACCCGGCCGCCCCGCAGCCCCACCGCGAGGGCCCCGGCACCCGCCTCAGGGCCCCACGCTCCGACCGCACGCCCCGACCCCACGACGCCGTCGCCGGCCCCTCGCTCCCGCTCCCGCTCCCGCTAGAGCCTGCCGAGACCGCCCGGACCGGTCGGACCGGTCGGCCCGTCTCACACCCGTCCCACGTGGCCGATGCCACACACCGGCCCCGCGCGGCACGCGTGCCCGTCAGCCCGTGCCCTGTCCCCCGTCGGCCACCCTGCGTGCGTACACCTCGACCAGGCCCCTGAGCGAGTCGTCGAGGTAGGCCGCGAGGAGACGCTCCGCGGCGTCCCGGTCGCCCGCCCGGAGGGTCTGGAGGATCTCGTGGTTGCGCGCGAGGTACGGCTCGTGGAGCCGCTGGGGGTCGTCCACGACGTGGAACGCCAGACGCAGCTCCGCGAAGACGCTGCGCATCACCTCGTCGGTACGGGCGCTGCCGGCGAGCGCGACCAGCTCGCGGTGGAAGTGGATGTTGGCGGTCGACACTCCTTTCCAGTCACCTTCGCGTGCCGCCCGCTGCCCGTCGGAGACGGCCTTGCCGATCGCCTCCACGGCGTACGGCGGGCTGCCGAGCCCGCGGACCACGGCGCACTCGACGAGGGACCGGGTGCGGTAGATGTCCTCGACGTCCTCGACGGTGAGCACCCGTACGAAAACCCCTCGGTTGAGTTCGTGGACCAGCAGTCGCTCGTGCGTGAGCAGCCGGAACGCCTCCCGCAGCGTGTTGCGCGAAACCCCGAGGGCGCCGCCGATGCTGTCCTCGGACAGTCGCGTCCCGGGCGGGAAGAAGCCCTCGGCGATCCGGCTCCTGAGGATGTCCGAGACCCGCTCGGCGGTGCTGGTGCGGCCCAACAGGGCACGATCGTCGGCCAGTTCCGTCAGCTCTGCCATGCCCGGAATTCAACCGCAGACCCAGGAACGAAACAACACGGGTATTGAGGGATCGTTCAACGATCCTCTACCTTGACGGACAGGCGCTCCCCGCATCACCCGGAACGCGAACTGCCCAGCGCCCGAAGGCTTCCGCACGGCCCGGTTCAGTCCTCATGCACTCTCCGTCCCTCACTGCGAGGTGCCCATGAGCACGACCCCTCCATCCCAGGCCCTGACCCCCGGCACTCCACCCGTCACGGGTGAACCCGGCTCCCAGGACGGCGCGTTCGGCTGGCTGCGCGCCCTCGGCCCGCGGGGCCGGCGCGCCTTCGGCGGCGCGTTCGGCGGCTACGGCCTCGACTCGTACGACTACTTCACCCTGCCGCTGAGCATGGTCGCCCTCGCGGCCTACTTCGGCCTCGACAGCGGCCAGACGGGCCTGTTCACCACCGTCACGCTGGTCGTGTCCGCGGTCGGCGGCGCCGTCGCGGGTGTGGTCGCGGACCGGATCGGGCGCGTCAAGGCGCTGATGATCACGGTCGTCACGTACGCGGTGTTCACCGTGGCCTGCGGTTTCGCACCCGACTACGAGACACTGCTGGTCTTCCGTGCCCTCCAGGGCCTCGGCTTCGGCGGCGAGTGGGCGGTCGGCGCCGTCCTGGTCGCCGAGTACGCGAGCCCCCGGCACCGGGGGCGCACGCTCGGCGCGGTCCAGAGCGCCTGGGCCGTCGGCTGGGGCCTGGCGGTGCTCGTCTACACGCTGGTCTTCCAGTACCTCGACGACGACCTCGCCTGGCGCGTGATGTTCTGGACCGGCGCCCTGCCGGCGCTGCTCGTGGTGTGGGTCAGGCGCCAGGTGCGGGACGCCCCCGAGGCGGCCGCGGTCCGCGAGAGGAGCGCGGACAAGGGGTCGTTCACCACGCTCTTCAGGCCCGGCACGGCCGAGGCCCCGGGCCTGCTGCGCACCACGGTCTTCGCGGTCCTGCTCTCCACCGGTGTCCAGGGCGGCTACTACACACTGGCCACCTGGGTGCCCACCTATCTGAAGACGGAGCGCGGACTGTCCGTCGTCGGCACCGGCGGCTACCTGACGCTCCTGATCTCCGGAGCCTTCCTCGGCTACCTCACCGGTGGTCTCCTCACCGACCGACTGGGCCGCAAACGCAACATCCTGCTCTTCGCGGTCCTCTCCGCGGCCTGCATCGTCGCCTACGCGAACATCCCGAGCGGCGCCGACACCCTTCTCCTGGTGCTCGGTTTCCCCCTCGGCTTCTGCATGTCGGCGATCTTCAGCGGCTTCGGCTCGTTCCTCGCCGAGCTCTACCCGGCGGCCGTACGGGGCACGGGACAGGGGTTCGCGTACAACACCGGGCGGGCCGTCGGCGCCGCCTTCCCCACCACGGTCGGGTTCCTGGCCGACAGCTGGGGCGTGGGCGGAGCGCTGGTCTTCGGCGCGATCGGCTACGCGCTCGCCGCACTCGCCCTGACCGGACTCCCCGAGACCCGTGGCAAGGAGCTCCTGTGAACGAGACCGTCCGGGTCCGGCCGTCCGCCCTCCCCGGGGACGGCTCGCCGGGCCCGCTGAAGCCCGCGGCCCACGCGCGCGCGTGGACCCCCGCGAGAGCACGCCGGCGGTTCCGTTCGGGGCTCTCGGTCCCGACCGCCGGGATCGCCGCGGGCCACGCCCAGGCCAACCTCGTCTCGGTGCCCGCCGACTGGGCGTACGAGATGCTGCTGTTCTGCCAGCGCAACCCCAAGCCGTGTCCCGTCCTCGACGTCACCGACGCCGGTTCCCGGACCACCGTGCTCGCCGAGGGCGCCGACCTGCGCACCGACCTGCCGGGCTACCGGGTGTGGGAACACGGCGAGTTGGTGGCCGAGCCCACGGACGTCCTCGACCACTGGCGGTCCGACCTGGTGTCGTTCCTGATCGGCTGCAGCTTCACCTTCGAGTGGGCGCTGAGCTCCGCGGGCGTCCCGATGCGTCACATCGAGCAGGGCCGCAACGTCTCGATGTACGTGACGGCGCGTCAGTGCCGGCCGGCGGGACGGCTGCGCGGCCCCATGGTCGTCTCGATGCGTCCGGTGCCGCCCGAGCACCTGAGCACGGCGATCCGGGAGAGCAGTCTGCTGCCCGCCGTGCACGGCTCTCCGGTGCACTGCGGCGATCCGTCGGGACTGGGCATCGAGGATCTCTCGCGCCCCGACTTCGGCGATCCGGTGATCGCGGACCCGGACGACATCCCGGTGTTCTGGGCCTGTGGAGTGACACCCCAGGCGGCCGTGATGGCATCCCGTCCGCCGTTCGCGATCACCCACGCGCCCGGCCGGATGTTCATCACCGACACCCGCGACGAGCAGTACCGAGTGGCCTGAACGGGCCGGAACAGGAGGAACGGCATCCCATGACCCCCATCGATCTCAACGCCGATCTCGGCGAGGGCTTCGGCCGCTGGCGGCTGACCGACGACGAACAGCTGCTGTCCGTCGTGACCAGCGCCAACGTGGCCTGTGGCTTCCACGCGGGGGACGCGGCCACCATGCGGCGGGTGTGCGAGCTGGCGGCGGAGCGGGGCGTGCGGATCGGCGCCCAGGTCTCCTACCGTGACCTGGCGGGGTTCGGGCGGCGGGCGATGGACGTGCCCTCCGACGAGCTGGCGGCCGAAGTGGCGTACCAGATCGGCGCCCTGGAGGTCTTCGCGCGCGCGGCGGGCTCGCGGGTGGCGTACGTGAAACCGCACGGCGCGCTCTACAACCGCGTCGTGCACGACGAGGAGCAGGCGGCGGCGGTCGTCGACGGTGTCGTGCTCGCGGGCGCGGGGCTGCCCGTGCTCGGGCTGCCGTCCTCGCGCTTCCTGAAGATCGCCGAGCGGGCCGGGCTGCCCGTCGTCGCCGAGGCGTTCGCGGACCGGGCGTACACCGGGGAGGGCACGCTGGTGCCGCGTACCCAGGAGGGCGCGGTGATCACGGAGGCCGAGACCGTGGTCGAGCGCTCCCTGGGCCTGGCGCGCTCCGGGGTGGTCGTCTCGCTCTCCGGGGAGCGCGTTCCGGTCCGGGCGCGCTCCCTGTGCCTGCACGGGGACACGCCGGGGGCGGTCGGACTGGCCCGCCGGGTGCGGTCCCGGCTGGAGTCGGCGGGCGTGCGTGTGGAGGCGTTCGCGTGAGGCTCCGGCCCGCCGACGGCCGTACGGAGCCGGTGCCCGGCGGCAGGCGTACGGAACCGGTGCCCGCGGGCGACCTCGTGAAGGTCCTGCCCGTCGGCGACCGGGCGCTGCTGGTCGAGGTCTGCTCGGGGGAGGCCGCCCAGGCCCTGCACGCCGAGCTGGTACGGCGTCGCGCGGAGGGCTCGCTCACCGTGCGGGAGATCGTCCCGGCGGCCCGCACGGTGCTCCTGGACGGCCTGGACGACCCCGCCCGCCTCGCGGAGTCGCTGCCCGGCTGGAAGATCCCCCCGCCGGACGCGCACGCGGACGGCACCGTCGAGATCCCGGTACGGTACGACGGTCCCGACCTGGCGGACGTGGCGGCCTTCTGGGGGGTGGCGGTGCACGAGGTGCCGAAGATCCACGCGGAGGTCGAATTCCGGGTCGCGTTCTGCGGGTTCGCACCCGGCTTCGGCTACCTCACGGGACTGCCGGCACGGTACGACCTGCCGCGCCGGGCCACCCCGCGCACGGCGGTGCCCGCGGGCTCCGTGGCGCTGGCGGGTCCGTACACCGGTGTGTACCCGCGCAGTTCGCCGGGCGGCTGGCAGCTGATCGGCACCACGGACGCGGTGCTGTGGGACCACGCGCGCGTACCGGCCGCGCTGCTGACCCCCGGGGCGCGGGTCCGTTTCGTACCGGCGGGGTGTTGATGAGCGACCGGGCCCTCGCGGTGGTGCGGGCCGGGGCCCTGACCACCGTCCAGGACCAGGGGCGGCCGGGGCACGCCCATCTCGGCGTACCGCGCTGCGGAGCGCTCGACGCGCCCGCGGCGGAGCTGGCGAACCGGCTCGTCGCCAACCCCGCCGGGGCCGCCGTGCTGGAGACGACCGTCGACGGCTGTGCCCTGCGCCCCCGTTCGGCGGTCACGGTGGCCGTGACGGGAGCGCCCTGCCCGGTGCGGGTGGACGGCCGTCCGGCGGCCTGGGGGGCTCCCGTCCGGGTGCCCGCGGGGGCACTCCTGGACGTCGGTTCAGCGCGCGCGGGGCTGCGGAGTTATGTGGCCGTCTCCGGTGGTGTGGCGGTCGATCCGGTGCTCGGCAGCCGTTCGACGGACCTTCTCTCGGGGCTCGGCCCCCCGCCCCTGACGGACGGCACGGTGCTGCCCCTGGGAAGTCCCGGCACCCTTCACGCGCGCGTGGACGTCGCCGCGCACCGCGCACCGCCTGCCGAGCTGGTGCTGCGCGTGACCCTGGGCCCGCGCGACGACTGGTTCACCGGGCCCGCCCTGCGGACGCTCACGACGCGCGTCTACCGGGTCTCGTCGGCGAGCAACCGCATCGGCCTGCGCACGGACGGGCCCTCCCTGGAGCGGGCCGTCGCCGGTGAACTCCCCAGTGAGGGCATGGTGCTGGGGGCCGTTCAGGTGCCGCCCGACGGCCGCCCGGTCGTCTTCCTCGCCGACCATCCGACCACCGGGGGCTATCCGGTGATCGCGGTCGTCCGTCCCGCCGACCTCACGGCGGCCGCTCAGGCGGTGCCGGGAACCCCGGTGCGCTTCGTGGCCGTAGGCCGTCGGTGATGCCGTCGCGGGCCGTGCGGAGCGAACGGGGCACCGGTCCTCACGGCCGGTGCCCGCCTCGCGCCTCCGCCCGGCCGTCGGCCCCGCCCGACCGTCAAGCCGCGCCACCCCTCAGACCACGTACGGCCTCCAGCCACGCCCGTGCCTTCAGGTCCCGCCCCGCCTCCCGGCAACGTCCATCCCTCAGACCACGTCCGGCCGTTCCGCCACGGACAGGGCAGCCAGGGCGGACGCGACGGCGTGCGAGGCGCTCAGGTCGAGGCGGGCGCTGGTGCCCCGGGCCCGGTGGCGCACCTCGGACGCGGCGAGGGTGAGCAGCTGGGGCAGCAGGTCCGTGCAGCGCCTGGCCACCCAGCCCGTTCCCGCCGTGGCCAGCCACAGCAGGCTCGCGGAGCGGGTCGGCGCGGGGAATTCGGCCTCGGCCGAGGGGGCGATCCCGGAGGCGACGCCCTCCTCGGCGAGCAGGGCGTGGAAACGCAGGGCCAGTTGACGGTGCCCCCGCTCCCCCGGGTGCAGCCGGTCGGCGCTCCACACGGCGCGGTCCTCGAGCCAGTCCTCCTCCGCCGCGTGCAGATGCATCGCCCCGTGCCGCTTCGAGAGGGCGTGCACGACCGCGTTGACCGCGTGCTGACGCCGGGCCAGCGGACGGGCCAGGGCTCCCGGCAGCCCCAGCATCGAGCCGGGGTCCGGGAGGCAGGCCGTCAGCACGATCGCGTCCCGCGCGCGGAAGGCCGCGTACACCGTGTCGAGCCGTTCGGCCACCGCGTGGATGTCGAAGGTGTACCGCAGGGTGTCGTTGACGCCGATCACGACGGAGACGATGTCGGGCTCCAGGGCGAGCGCCGCCGGGGTCTGCCGTTCGAGCACGTCCCGTGTCTGTGCCCCGCTGACCGCGAGGTTGGTGAACCGCACGGGCGCGTCCGCCGGAGCGAGTCCCGGGGCGAGCAGCTCGGCCCATCCCCGCCACCGGTCCCCCACGGGGTCGCCCACGCCTTCCGTGAGGGAGTCCCCGAGGGCGACGAACCGAACCCGTCTCATGCCACGCCCTCCTGGAGACGTGGCCGGGGCACGGCCACCGCGTCGTGCGCGGCGAGGAAGCCCGCCACGGCGGCGTCCCAGCCGAAGCACTCGGCACGCGCGCGTGCGGCCTGCCTGCGCTCGCCCTCGGCGCGGCCGAGCAGCAGTCGTACCGCGTCGGCGAAGGAGTCCCCGCTGTCGGCGGCGGTGGCTCCGGCGGAGCCGACGATCTCCGGCAGGGCGGAGTGCGCGCTGGCGACGACGGGGGTGCCGCAGGCCATCGCCTCCAGGGCGGCGAGCCCGAAGGTCTCCGCGGGCCCGGGTGCCAGGCACACGTCCGCCGAGGCCTGGAGCGAACCGAGCAGGGTGCGGTCGGCGACGTGCCCGAGGAAGGTGACGGGCAGCCGCCGCTCCCGGGCGCGCTGTTCGAGCCGGGCCCTGAGCGGTCCGTCCCCGGCGACGACGAGCACGGCCCGCTCACCGCGCCGCAGCAGCGCCTCCAGCGCGTCGAGCGCCGTACCGGGGCGCTTCTCGACCGAGAGGCGGGAACACATCACGAGCAGGACCTGGTCCGCGCGCGCGTGGCGGGCGCGCAGCGCCGGATCGCGCAGGGCGGGGTGCCGGTCCGTCAGATCGACGCCCAGGGGGGCGCGTACGACGTTGCGGGCGCCGATCCGCACGAACTCGCGCTCGGCGAACTCCGTGGTGCACACGACGCGCGCGTAGGTGTGCGCGGTGCGGACGTTGAGGGCGTCGGCGGTGCGGCGGGCCATGGCCTCGGGCAGTCCCCAGGTCCGCAGCACCCCGTCGGCGGTCTCGTGGGAGACCATCACCGCGGGCACCCGGGCCCGTCGTGCCCAGACCCCGGTCCAGCGCAGGGTGGTGCGGTCGGAGACCTCCAGCCGGTCGGGGGCGAGCGACTCCAGGAGCCGGGCGACCCTGCGCCTGTCGGTGAGGACGCGGTAGCCGCCGGTGCCGGGCAGCAGCGGGCCGGGCAGGGTGATCACCCGTCCCTGCGCGGTGTCGCGGTCGCTCGCGCGCTCGCCGGGTATGACGAGGACCGGTTCGTGACCGGCGGCCAGGTAGCCGGCGCCCAGCTCCCGCAGGGCGGTGCGCAGCCCTCCGGAGGAGGGGGCGACGAAGTTGGCGAGCCGTACGATGCGCAGGCTCATGCCGCCACCGGCTTCCGTGCGCAGAGCACGTCCTCGTAGTGGCCGATGAGCTGGTCGCCCACGGCGGCCCAGGTGCGGCCCTCGACCATGGCGTGGCCTGCGGCGCCGTAGGCCGCCCGCAGCGCGGGATCGGCGGCCAGGGTGCGCACCGCGTCCCGTACGGCGTCGGCGTCGCACGGCGGGACCAGCAGTCCGGTGCGCCCGTGGTCGACCAGGTCGAGCGGTCCGCCCGCGGCGGGCGCGATCACGGGCACGCCGCTGGCCATGGCCTCCTGCACGGTCTGGCAGAAGGTCTCGAAGGGGCCGGTGTGCGCGAAGACGTCCAGCGAGGCGAAGATCCGGGCGAGTTCGCCGCCGGTGCGCCGGCCGAGGAAGACGGCGCCGGGGAGCGCGCCGCGCAGGGTGGTCCCGCTGGGGCCGTCGCCGACCACGACGACGCGGACGCCGTCCAGTCCGCAGACCCCGGAGAGGAGTTCGACGTGCTTCTCGGGGGCGAGCCGGCCGACGTACCCGACGATCAGCTCGCCGTTCGGCGCGAGTTCGCGGCGCAGCGCCTCGTCGCGGTGGCAGGGTCGGAAGCGGGTCGTGTCGACACCGCGTGCCCACAGCCGCACCCGGGGTACGCCGTGCTCCTCCAGGTCGCGCAGGGCGGCGCTGGAGGGAGCGAGCGTCCGGTCGGCGGCGGCGTGCACCGAGCGGATGCGCCGCCACGCGGTGGCCTCACCGGCACTGATGTAGGTGCGGGCGTATCCGGCGAGGTCGGTCTGGTAGACGGCCACGGCGGGGATGCCGAGGCGGGAGGCGGCCGCCATGCCGCGGACGCCGAGGACGAAGGGGCTGGCCAGGTGGACGATGTCGGCGCGGTGTTCGGTGATGGCCGCGGCGACGCGCCGGCTGGGGAGGGCGACGCGGACCTGGGGGTAACCCGGGAGCGGGATCGAGGGGACACGGACGACCGGGCACGGCGCGAGGGCGTCGGGCCCGTTCCCGGTGGGGGTGCCTCCCTGGTCGGGGGAGGCCGAGGACTTGGGGGAGGTGGCCGGGGCGACGACGAGGGGAGCGTGACCGCGATCGACGAGGTGCCGGGCGGTCTGGAGCGCGCAGTGGGCCACGCCGTTCACATCGGGGGGAAAGGATTCGGTCACGATGACGACACGCATACGGGTGTTCTCGCCCCGTTGGACGTGGCCGCGTCAACGTGGATCTATGCGAACGATGAACGTCCCATGAGCGTTGCCCTCCGCCCCCGAGCAGGTCAGCCCCCGTCCACGCGCTCCTGACTCCCGGGTCACCGAACGTTCATACGGCCGGCGCGTCGGGCCCGATCCTGCTCCGTACCGCTGTCTGGACCTCGGCCTCCTCGGCCGGATCCGACGCCAGTCGGCGCAGCTGATCCACCACGCGCGCGTCACCGGTCTCGGCGTGCCGGGCGGCGATCTCCCGGGTGGTCTCCTCGCAGTCCCAGAGGCATTCGACGGCGAAGCCCGCGGGGAAGGAGGGATCGGTGGCGGCCAGGGCGCGGGCGGCGCGCTGGCGCAGGTGCGACGACGCGGTCTCCCGGTAGACGTGCCGCAGCACGGGGGCGGCGCAGGCGATGCCGAGCCGTCCGGTGCCGTCGACGAGGGTCCACAGGGTCGGCGCGTCGGGCCCCTCGCCCCGTACCGCCTCGCGCAGCGCCGCCAGGACGAGATCGCGGTCCTGCGCTCCGCCCCGGCAGGCGAGAACGCGGCCGGCGGCGGCGCCGAGCGCGTCGGGCCGGTGGGCCCAGCCGCGCGCCCGGTCGACGGCGGCGACGCTCTGCATCCGTTCGAAGGCGTCGACGGCGGCGTCGGCGACGGCCGTCGAACCGTCCGCGACGGCCGACTCGACCAGGTCGAGGGCGTCCGGATCGTTGCCGTCGGCGAGATAGCGCAGGGCCGTGCAGCGCGCGCCCTCCGAGCCGTGGCGCGCGGCCTCGACGATCTCGGGACGGTCCTCCGGTCCGGCGACGGCGGTCAGGCAGCGGGCGGCGGGGACGTGCAGCGCGGCTCCGCGCTCGATGCCCTGCTGGGCCCATTCGAAGACGGCGCCGACGCTCCATCCGGGACGGGGACCCGACGGCCGCATCTGGCGCTGCCAGCGGTCGAAGGACCCGGCCTCCCGGGCGGCACGCACACGGGTGGCGACGGACGTACGGGAGTCCTCGGCCCACAGCCGCCAGGGCCGCGGCTCGAAGGCGTCGCGTACGGCGGCGGCGAGGGCGGCCTCGCCCTCCGGGTCGGCCGGGAACCGGGCGAGCACGGGGGCGGCGAGGGCCCGCAGGCCCGCGTCGTCGTCGCGCAGGGCCAGTTCGTCCAGGGCCCAGGCCCAGTTGGAGCCGACCGCGGCGTACCTGCGCAGCAGCGCGAGCGCGTCGCGCCTGCCGTACGAGGCGAGGTGTCCGAGGACGGCGAGGGCGAGCCCCGTGCGTGACTCGCAGTCGTCGAGGATGTCCTCGGCGTCGAAGAGGTGCCGCTCGATCTCGTCGAGCTCACCGCTCAGATCGAGGTAGAGACGGGCGTAGTACAGGGAGCGGTTCTCCACCTGCCAGTCGTGGCGGGGGTCCCTGAGGACACAGTGGTTCAGTGCCGCGAGCGCCTCGGCCCGCGGTGCGGTGAGCGCGTGCAGCGTGCCGTCGCCGCGGCCCCTCTGGAGCAGGCCGAGCAGGGTACCGCTGGGCGCTATGACCGGATCGAACATGGGAAACAGCCTCACATCAAGCGTCGACGCAACCGGGATCCTGCATTACCTGGCCGCGTGACAACACGTCGGGGCGCCCGCCGTCTCTTGCTTGCTGTAGACCATCTTCCTCTGCCTCTCGTCGGTGGCCCATGCGGGCCGCGTCACGGCCCGCGCGGTGCGGCAACTCCTGCCCAGCCATCGCGTCCGTGAATCACGTCGTCATGATGACCCGGCCGTTCTTCCTGCCGCGACCGTATTTCCGGCGGCCCCGTTCCGCCTCCCTTTTTTCCTGCGTTTCGCCTGGTCAGAGCGTTCGATTCATGACGTGCCGAACAATTCGAGCAGGTCCGTCTTGGCGAACATGCGCGCCGTGTCGACGGCCGAGGGGGTGCCCGCGGCCGGATCGGCACCGGCGGTCAGAAGGACCCGGATGACGGCCTCCTCGCCCTTGAAGACGGCCCCGGCGAGGGGGGTCTGGCCCCGGTCGTTCACCCGGTCGGCCTCGGCGCCGCGCTCCAGCAGGGCGCGGACCGCCCCGGCGTGACCGTGGTAGGCGGCGAGCATCACGAGCGAGTCGCCGCGGTCGTTGGTGAGGTCGGCCGGAACACCCGCGTCGACATACGCCACGAGCGTCTCCGTCTCACCTCGCCGCGCCAGATCGAAGATCTTGGTCGCGAGCTCCACGACCTCGGGGTCGGGGGCTTCGCTCATCTGCCGGACCGCCTCTCACTGCAACCGTTCGGGTGAATCGACAGGGTACTGGCTCCGGCGGCACATGAGGGGCATCCTCCGCGGCAAAGATCACAAAGTGCACATCGAGCGCAACGGAGCAGCTCAGGCGGCGCAAGACAGATCAACCCCACGGGTGAAATCAGCCATTTTTCACCCTGTTGCACCTTTTATCGTATGGATACATGCTGTGATCCTGGGACAACTCATGGTGACCGTCCCCACGAACCAGGAGAGCTCAAATGATTCTGTCCATGTCAGGCGTCGTCCTTCTCGGCATCATCGTCTTCCTCTTCTTCAAGAAGGACGGGCTGAAGGGGTCGCACGCCTTTGTGGCCGCACTCTTCGGCTTCTACCTCGCGAGCACGGCCATCGCGCCCAGCATCAAGGCCGGCGGGGAGAGCCTGGCGGGCCTCCTCGGCGGGATCAAGTTCTGACGACGTCCCCCACCTCGTACGCACCTTCAGGAGACAGCAGTGGCTCGGCGCCCTCTCCCCCGCATCCTCAGCAACGGCACCGCACACATCGCCAAGAGCCGGGAGCTGGCCCGGACGGCAGCCGACAGCGCCACCGACGTCCTCCACCCACTGATCACGGTCACCCGTGGACTGCGCCGGCTGGCAGCCGCCGGACGGCGCAAGTGGGCCGCCACTCCCAAGGACCGGCGCGGACCACTGCTGTTCCTGGTGGCCTCGGTCGTCCTGATCGTGGCCCTGGTGCCGTACGGACCGCTGCTGGCCGTCATCAGCCTGATGGCGGCGGCGGCCTGGGCCGGTCGCGAGCGCACCCCACCGCCCGCGACCGGCCCGGACGAGGCACAGACCGCACGCCTCCAGTCCCTCTACGAGGCACTCGTCCCGCACTTCTCCGCGGCCGAGGACCCCGCTCCCCTGTACGCCCACGGCGGCGACTGGGAGAAGGCCTTCGCCTCGTACGACTTCGACGACGACGGACGGATCTCCCGTCTGCTCGTCCACTACCCGGCGTACTTCACGGACGGCGAACCGGACTCCCGCGCGCGCATCGAGCAGCTCCTGCACGCCAAGTCGGGCCGCGGCCGCGAGTACCACTTCGACTGGGACGAGGAGGGCAACGAACTCACCGTCACGGTCCTGCCGCCCCTGCCCACCGACATCGCCGCCCAGCGCTTCGTCACCGCGCCCGGCGAGACGGTCCTCGGATTCACCGATCCCGCCGACGTCCAGCGCACGCTCCCGCTCACCCACGGCGAGGAGCGGCGCGACGTGCCGCCGGTCGTCTGGCGCACGGGTCCCCGGTCCACCGAGCCGCACCTGCTGATCACCGGCGAACCGGGCACCGGCACGACCACCCTGCTGCGCTCCATCGCCCTGCAGTCCCTCCAGTACGGCGATGTCGTCGTCGTCGACGGCGGGGGCACCGGCGAGTACGCGTGTCTGACCGGGCGGGAGGGCGTCCTGGCCGTCGAGTGCTCGACGGGCGGGGCACTGGCCAGTCTGGAGTGGGCGGCGCACGAGACGGAGCGGCGGCTGATCGCCGCGAACCGTGCCCGCCAGGCGGGGCACCCCGCCCCCGACGACATCAGGAACCCGCTGTGGATCCTGCTGGACCGGCCGAGCGCGCTCGGCCATCTGGCCGCCGCCGACGGACGCAGGGATCCCCTGTCGCTCCTCCAGATCCCGCTGCGGCACGGCCGTGCCGCGGGCGTCACGGTCGTGATCGCCGAACACTTCGAGAACCTCGACTTCATCGGCGACGCGGTACGGCAGCACACCCGCGCGCGCGTGGTGCTCGGCACCGCCTCGGCCGCCCAGCTGGAAGCGGTCCTCGGCGCTCCCCCGCACACCACCCCGACCCAGGACGTGCCGCCCGGCCGCGGCTACGCGCGCCTCGGCGCCGGGCCCGTCCTGCGCCTCCAGGTCCCGGCCACGCCGGACCCCTACGACGACGACACGAGCGAGGCCGAGCGCCGGGCGGTGCTCGACCTGCTGCCGGAGCTGACGACACCGGCGGACGCGGCGCAGCCGCCGCCCACCGAGGTCGCGGGGGTCGCCGGGGTCGCGGTGGTGGAGGGATAGCCGGAGGGCGGACGCGGCCTCCGAGGCCGGCGCACGGATACCGGACGGGCCGGAACCCCGGCGGGTCCCGGCCCGTCCGACGTCCCGGCGGATACCGGCCCGTCCGACGTGCCGACAGCCGGGCTCGGCCGGCGTACCGGCAAGCGGGCCCTTCCGGCGCGCCGGCAACCGGGTCCCTCCGGCGCGCCGGCAACCGGCCTCATGGCAACCGGGCCCGCCCGGCACACCGACAAGCAGGCCCGCCCGGCACACCGGCAACCGGGCCCGTCCGGCGCGTCGGCAGCCGAGTTCGTCCTGCCTACCCGTAGCCGAGCCCGCCCGGCGTGCCGGCAGCCGTTCTCCTGCTCTCCCGGCGTTCGTTCCCGGGGCTCCCGTACGGTTACGCCACGAACGTCCGGGGCCCGTCGTCCCCTCCGCTCACACCGGTCTCCACCAGCCGGGCGGCCGCGGCCAGCCGTGCCGCCGCCTCGTCCGCGACCGCGCCGCCCACGGTGAACGGGAGCCGGACGTATCCCTCGAAGGCGCCGTCCACCCCGAACCGCGGCCCCGAGGGCACCCGTACGCCCACGCGTTCGCCGACCTCGGCCAGCCGCGACCCGGACAGACCCCCGGTGCGCACCCACAGGGTCAGACCGCCGCGCGGCACGGAGAACTCCCACCGGGGCAGCTCCCTGCGGACGGCCGCGACGAGGGCGTCACGGTTCTCCCTGGCCTGACCGCGCCGGATGTCCACGGCCTCCTCCCAGCCCCCCGTGCTGAGCAGCCAGTTCACCGCGAGCTGCTCCAGCACGGGCGTGCCGAGGTCGGCGTAGGCGCGCGCGGCGACGAGGCTGCGGATGACGTCGGGGGCGGCCCGCACCCAGCCGATCCGCATGCCCGCCCAGAAGGCCTTGCTCGCCGAACCCACGGTGATCACGGTCGAACCGGCCGGGTCGAAGCCGCACACGGGGCGCGGCATCTCCAGCCCCTCGTCCAGATGCAGCTCGCTCATCGTCTCGTCGACGACGAGGACGGTGCCGGCCGAGCGGGCCGCGTCGACGAGCCCGCGCCGCTGAGCCTCGTCGGCGAGCGCGCCGGTGGGGTTGTGGAAGTCGGCGACGACGTACGCGAGCCGGGGCGCGGCGTCGCGCAGGACCTGGCGCCAGCGGTCCATGTCCCAGCCGGCCAGCCCCTCGGCCATCGCCACGGGCACCAGCCGGGCGCCGGCCTCCCGCATCAGCTGGAGGATGTTGGCGTAGGAGGGGGACTCGACGGCGATGCGCTCGCCGCGGCCCGCGAAGAGATGGCAGATCGCGTCGATCGCGCCCATCGCCCCGGTGGTCACCATGATCTGCTCGGGCATGGTCGGGATTCCCCGTGCCGTGTACCGCTCGGCGAGCATGGCGCGCAGCGCGGGAAGGCCCGCGGGGTAGTCGCCGTGCGTGTGCGCGTACGGCGGCAGCTCCTCCAGGGCGCCCTGGACGGCGCGGGTCAGCCACGGCTCCGGCGCGGGCAGTGCCGCGCAGCCGAGGTCGATCATCGAACCGAGGGTCTCGGGAGGCAGCGGCTCCAGACCGCGTGCGGGCAGCGGATTCCCCGCGGGGACCGCGGTCCAGCTGCCGGCTCCGCGACGCGACTCCAGGAAGCCCTCCGCGCGCAGCGCCTCGTAGGCCGCGGCGACGGTCGTACGGCTGACCGACAGGGCGAGGGCCAGTTCCCGTTCGGCGGGCAGCCGGGCCGCGACCGGCACCCGTCCTTCGAGCACGAGCAGCCGCACGCCGTCGGCGAGGGCGCGATAGGCGGGCGGGCGCCGGGTGCCCGGTCCGGCGGGCCGCTCCTGCTGGGAGTTGAGGAGCCGGGCCAGCTGCGCGGCCCCCACCGCCGAAGTCCACTGCGCCATGATTCCAGTCCACCTTCCCCGAATTGGCCATGGTTGAAGCCACTTCCCACGCCACAGAGTGTCACGAGCCAGGCCACTACCACCACCGAGGGGGCATTCCTTGTCCACACGCTCCGAGTCCGTACCCGCCGGGGCCCCCGGGTCCGGGCGGCTCCCCCGCCGCCTCGTCCAGCTCTACGCCGGGCTCGCCCTGTACGGCGCGAGCGCGGCGCTCCTCGTGGAGTCGGGTCTCGGCCTCGAGCCGTGGGGCGTACTGCACCAGGGCCTCGCCGAGCTGACCGGTCTGACGATCGGCGTGGTGTCGATCGTCGTGGGCGCCGCGGTGCTGCTCCTGTGGATCCCGCTGCGCCAGAGGCCGGGCCTCGGCACCGTCTCGAACGTGTTCGTGGTCGGCCTCGCCATGGACGGCACGCTCGCGCTGGTCCCGGACGTCCACTCCCTGGCCCTCCGGGTTCCGATGCTGGTGGCGGGCGTCGCGCTGAACGGCGTGGCCACGGGTCTGTACATCTCGGCCAGCTTCGGCCCCGGCCCCCGCGACGGTCTGATGACGGGACTGCACCGGCGTACGGGCCGCTCGGTGCGGCTGGTGCGCACGGTCCTCGAAGTGGCCGTCGTCGCGACCGGCTTCGCGCTCGGCGGCACGGTCGGAGTCGGCACGGTGCTCTACGCCGTGGCCATCGGCCCCCTGGCCCAGCTCTTCCTGCGGGTGTTCGCCGCCCGTCCGGCACCGGTCGGCAGCGCCGTTGTCGCCCCTGGTCAACCCGAGCGCGCCATACTGCCCGGGTGAGCACCCGCACTCTGCACCCCTACCTCGACCACCCCGGCCCGATCCCCTTCGCGCACCGCGGCGGGTCTGCGGACGGCCTGGAGAACACCCTGACGCAGTTCCGGCGGGCGGTGGACGCCGGGTACCGCTACATCGAGACCGACGTGCACGCCACGGCGGACGGCAGGCTGGTCGCCTTCCACGACACGACCCTCGACCGGGTGACCGACGGCGCGGGCAGGATCGCGGACCTCCCCTGGGACGACGTGCGCCAGGCGCGCGTGGCGGGCAAGGAGCCGGTCCCCCTCTTCGAGGAACTGCTCGAGGAGTTCCCCGAGGTCCGCTGGAACATCGACGTCAAGGCGGAACCCGCCCTCCTCCCGCTGCTCGACCTGATCGGCCGCACCGACGCCTGGGACCGGATCTGTGTCGGTTCGTTCTCCGAGGCCCGCGTGACCCGTGCCCAGCATCTGGCCGGGCCGCGCCTCGCGACCTCGTTCGGCACCAGGGGGGTGCTCAACCTGCGGCTGCGCTCCTGGGGCGTGCCGGCCGCGGTGCGCCGCTCCGCGGTCGCGGCCCAGGTTCCCGAGACCCAGTCGGGGGTGCCGGTGGTCGACCGCCGCTTCGTGCGGGCCGCCCACGCGCGCGGCCTCCAGGTGCACGTGTGGACCGTAAACGAATCGGAACGCATGCACCGGCTCCTGGACCTGGGAGTCGATGGCATCATGACCGATCACATCGACACACTGCGCAAGGTCCTGGAAGACCGGGGCACCTGGTTCTGAGCCTCCTCGCGCGGTCCGTTCACGGGGAAGCGAGGGCACGGGTGAGCACGGACACCGTGCGGGCGGGGGCGGCCGACGAGGCCGCGGAGCGCCGGCGAGAACAGCGCGGCTGGTACTTCTACGACTGGGCCTGCTCCGTCTATTCGACGAGCGTGCTCACCGTGTTCCTCGGCCCCTATCTGACGGCGGTGGCCAAGCACGCGGCGGACGCGGACGGGTTCGTCCATCCGCTGGGGGTACCGCTCCGCGCCGGTTCCTTCTTCGCGTACGCGGTCTCCGCCTCGGTCATCCTGTCGATCGTCGTGATGCCGATGGCGGGCGCCGCCGCCGACCGCACCGGCCGCAAGAAACCGCTGCTCGCGGCGGCGGCCTACCTGGGCGCCGCGGCCACCACCGGCATGTTCTTCCTGGACGGCGACCGCTATCTGCTGGGCGGGCTGCTGCTGATCGTCGCGAACGCCTCGCTGGCGGTGTCGATGGTCCTGTACAACTCCTACCTCCCGCAGATCGCCCCGCCCGAGGAGCGCGACGCCGTCTCCTCCCGGGGCTGGGCCTTCGGGTACGCGGCGGGCTCGCTGGTCCTGGTGGCGAACCTGGTCCTGTTCACGGCCCATGACAGTTTCGGCGTCTCCGAGTCGACGGCCGTGCGCATCTGTCTGGCCTCGGCAGGTGTCTGGTGGGGCGCCTTCACCCTCGTACCGCTGAAGCGGCTGCGCGACCGCCGGGTGCCGTCCGCCTCCGCCGGACAGGCGTCCGCGCACGGATGGCGGCAGCTGGCCGCCACGGTGCGCGACATGCGCCGCCAGCCCCTCACGCTGTCCTTCCTGCTCGCCTATCTCATCTACAACGACGGCATCCAGACCGTCATCTCGCAGGCCTCGGTCTACGGCTCCGAGGAACTGGGCCTCAGCCAGTCGACCCTGATCACGGCCGTACTCCTGGTGCAGGTGCTCGCGGTCGGGGGCGCACTGGGCATGGGCCGGCTGGCCCGTACGTACGGCGCCAAACGCACCATCCTCGGCTCGCTCGTCGCCTGGACGCTCACCCTCGCCGCCGGGTACTTCCTGCCCGCCGGCGCGCCCGTGTGGTTCTTCTTCCTGGCCTCGTGCATCGGGCTGGTCCTCGGCGGCAGCCAGGCGCTGTCGCGCTCGCTGTTCTCGCACCTCGTGCCGAGCGGCAAGGAGGCCGAGTACTTCTCCGCGTACGAGATGAGCGACCGCGGGATGAGCTGGCTCGGACCGCTGCTGTTCGGGCTGACCTACCAGCTGACGGGAAGTTACCGGGACGCGATCATCTCGCTCGTGGCCTTCTTCGTCATCGGGTTCGTCCTGCTCGCACGGGTTCCGGTGCGCCAGGCGGTGCGGGACGCGGGCAATCCCGTACCCGAGATGATTTAGCGTCCGGGGCCAAAGAGCGGTAGTGTACGCGTTTGGCCTGCCTGGCGTACCGTTACTGCGCGTCAATGATACTGAAGCGTTGGGTGACATCTGATGCCAGATGTGACAAACCGGGCGACGGTGGGTACAACAAGGGGCGGCTACGACGGCGACGCATGACCCACAACGGGAATCTTTACCGCCGACCGGACGTTGACCGGATGACGACGACAGCGACACCTGTCCTGTGGGCGACAAGCCCGGGAGGCACGATTCATGAGTGAGCGAGCTCTTCGCGGCACACGC
Source organism: Streptomyces sp. NPDC021080 (assembly GCF_044333225.1). Classification (NCBI taxonomy): domain Bacteria; kingdom Bacillati; phylum Actinomycetota; class Actinomycetes; order Kitasatosporales; family Streptomycetaceae; genus Streptomyces; species Streptomyces sp. NPDC021080. The sequence continues at coordinate 53,566 of NZ_JBIRQM010000013.1, forward strand.
CTCGTAGTGACCAGCTATGAGACGGACCGCGGCATCGACCTGGCTCCGCGCCAGGCCGTGGAGTACGCATGCGAGAAGGGGCACCGGTTTGAGATGCCCTTCTCGGTGGAGGCCGAAATTCCGCCGGAGTGGGAGTGCAAGGTCTGCGGGGCCCAGGCACTTCTCGTCGACGGCGACGGCCCTGAGGAGAAGAAGGCGAAGCCCGCGCGCACGCACTGGGACATGCTGATGGAGCGGCGCACTCGCGAGGAGCTCGAAGAGGTCCTCGAGGAGCGTCTGGCCGTTCTTCGCTCCGGCGCGATGAACATCGCGGTACATCCGCGGGACAGCCGAAAGTCCGCCTGACCCCTCAGAGGGTCGAGCGGCATACACCGCACGCCGAGACCGCGGGCACCGTACGTCAGGTACGGGGCCCGCGGTCTCGTGCGTTGCGGTGAATGAACGCGGTACCGGTCATGCGGTACCGGCAATGCGGCTCCGGGGAACGCGGCTCCGCCGGGGTCCCCGGGCCGTGTCACGGCCCGGGGACCCCGGCGGAGTGAGTGACCGTCAGCGGTTCAGCGGCGGATAGTGGCCGCCGGACTCGCTCGGGGTCTCGTCCCTGATGACCTCGCCCTGGACCACCTTGCCGTCGGGGCGGTGGATACGGGCCTGCTGGAAGGCGTCGCCGACGGAACCGGGCGCGGCCAGCCGCATCTTGCGCTCGAAGGCACCCTGCGCGTAGCGGCTGACACCCTTCTGGACCGGCGGGACCAGCAGAAGCAGACCGATCGCGTCGGAGATCAGCCCCGGGATCATCAGGAGCAGACCACCGAGCATCGTCAGGCCGTTGCCCCGGCCGCCCTCGCCCGGGGACGTCACACCGCCCTGCGCCTGCTGGAGCGTCTGGCTCAGATTCCGGAAGGCACGGCGGCCGGCCCGCTTGATGACCACGGAGCCGAGAACGAACCCCGCGACCAGCAGCAGGAACACCGTGAAGCCGCTGGTGGCATGCGCGACGAGCGTCAGCAGCCAGATCTCCAGCACCAGCCACACCGCGACACCGAGCGGCAGGAAGGTGCGCAGCCGCGAGCGCCGCGGACGGGAGGGACTGGGGGTCGGAACGCCTGTCGTCATGCTCCCAGTGTGCCTGGGCCCGCCTCAATACGGGATAAGCGGATGCTCAATCCGCGTCGGCGGCCGGCCCCACCGTGAGGACACCGCGCGCGGAGCCCCCGGCTGCGACGCGGCCCACCGGCCCGTCCTGTCGCCGGGAGAGCCGGTGGGCCCGTGCGGTGCCAGAACGGTCAGGACTGCTTGCGGCGGGCCGTGATGCGCCCGACCCGCTCGCTCACGCCCCAGGTGGTGACGCGCCACAGCGCCTCCACCAGGATGTCGCGGCTCATCTTGGAGTCGCCCAGCTCGCGTTCGACGAAGGTGATCGGGACCTCGACGACGTGATAGCCGGCCTTCACGGCGCGGCGGGCCAGGTCGACCTGGAAGCAGTAGCCCTGGGAGGCGACCTCGGCGAGGCCGAGGCCTTCGAGGGTCTCGCGGCGGAAGGCGCGGTAGCCGCCGGTGACGTCCCGGATCGGTACGTCGAGCAGGACACGGGAGTAGAGGCTGCCGCCGCGCGAGATGAACTCGCGGGACTTGGGCCAGTTCACCACGCGGCCGCCCGGCACCCAGCGCGAGCCGAGCACGAGGTCGGCTCCCTTGAGCGCGGTCAGCAGGCGGGGAAGTTCCTCCGGCTGGTGCGAGCCGTCGGCGTCCATCTCGATGAGGACGCCGTAGCCGTGCTCCAGGCCCCAGCGGAACCCCGCGAGGTAGGCGGCACCGAGCCCTTCCTTGCCCTTGCGGTGCAGGACCTGGACGTTCTCGTCGTCGGCGGCGAGCTCGTCGGCCAGCTTGCCCGTGCCGTCGGGGCTGTTGTCGTCCGCCACCAGAACGTGCGCCTCGGGCACGGCGGATCGCACCCGGCCGACGATCTTCTTGATGTTCTCCGCCTCGTTATAGGTCGGAATGATCACCAAGGCCGTGCCGAGCGGACCGAACCGCCTCCCCTGGGCTTCCGCCGCGAGGGTCCCGTCGCCGTCGTTCACTGCTGCCCCTTCGTGTCCCGTACGCAGAGCACCACCATAGTGCGCCCAGCCTGCGCTCCTGCGTCGCGGCAGCCCTGTTGGGGTGTCGATTCGCCAAGAGACGGGTAAGAGCGGTCCCACCAAAACGGACATCACGTCCTGCGGCGTCCTGCGGATCGGGGCCCGGCGCCCTTCGGGCCGACCTGGGGCCCGCTGGCTGCGGGTCGACCGAAAGCCGTTGTCTACTGAACGTCCGGGCCCCACCCGGGTCGCACCTGCCGACGTGTCGGAACGTTCCCTCGCCCCGCGGCGCCGACGCTGGGCCTGGCTCCCAGTGGCGATGCGCCGGTGCGGCGCACCACCCCTGACCCAGCGGCGCCACGAGGCCGTACGGAGTTCCCCGGCCGGCCGTCCGGTGGTGGACGGGCCCGAACCTACCCGCCCCCTGCGGCCAGCTGTCAACACTGGCTTGATCTGCACCTTTACCGAAAAAGCCCAGGTCAGAGACGCAGACACGCGGGCCGAACGACGGCGTGCCGGGCCTTGGAAGCGCGCCCGGCACCCCGGGACATCACTCGTTGGGCCGTACGAATACCGTCCGTCCGCCGACCACGGTGCGCAGACAGACGGGCAGGTCGGCGCCGGGGGTCAGATCGGGCAGTCCGGGAGTGCCGGAGCGGGGGTCGGTGGACCAGCGCGCGACCCGGTCGTCGGGGGCCTGCACGACGAGGTGGCCGGTGCGCCACACGGCGTAGTCCGCGGGCGCTCCGGGCACCAGGATGCCCGCGTCGTCCCGTCCGACGGCCCGCCAGCCGCCCCGGGTGTGGGCCGTGAACGCGGCCCGCACGGACACCCGGTGCCCGGGCGTGCGGTGGAAGGCCGCCGCGCGCACGGTGCCCCACGGGTCGAGCGGGGTCACGGGGCTGTCGGAGCCGAAGGCCAGCGGCACCCCGGCCCGCAGCAGGGCCGCGAACGGGTTGAGCGACCGGGCCCGGTCGGCTCCGAGCCGCTGGGCGTACATGCCGTCCTCGCCGCCCCACAGCGCGTCGAAGGCGGGCTGTACGGAGGCGGTGAGGCCGAGTTCGGCGAAGCCGGCGACGGTTTCCGGGGTGAGCATCTCGGCGTGCTCGACGCGGTGCCGGGCGGCGCGCACGCGGGCCAGGCCGACCTTCTCCGCGGCGGTGCGGACGCCGTCGACCACGGAGGCCACCGCGGCGTCCCCGATGGCGTGGAAGCCCGCCTGGAGGCCCGCCTCGGTGCAGGCCACCACGTGGGCGGCGACGGCGTCCGCGTCGAGGTGGGCGATCCCCGTGTGGTCCGCGTCGAGGTACGGCTCGTGCAGGCAGGCGGTGTGGGAGCCGAGGGAGCCGTCGACGAACAGGTCGCCGGCCGCGCCGACGGCGCCCAGGGCCCGCGCCTTCTCGACATCGCGGTCGGCCCAGTAGCCGACGACCCTCGGTCCGGGTTCCTCGGCGGCGAGCCGCAGCAGTCCGGTGAAGTCGTCCTCGGAGGAGATCTCGGGGCCCGCGCACTCGTGCACGGTGCCGATGCCGAGCGAGGCGGCGTGGGCGAGCGCGGCACGCTGGGCCTCGGTGCGCTGCCCGGCGCCGACCGCGCCGAGAGCCGCGGCGCGCACCGCGTGGTGGGCGTCACGGGTCAGGGGGCCGTCGGGCGCGTACCCGGCGAGCTCCGTGACGCCGGGGACCAGGTCCAGCAGGGCGCTGGTGGCCACGGCGGAGTGCACGTCGATGCGGGAGAGGTAGAGCGGGCGTCCGCCGGTCGCGGCGTCGAGCTCGGCGCGGGCCGGGGGGCGACCACCGGGCCAGCGGGCCGCGTCCCAGCCGTGGCCGAGCAGCACCCGGTCGGCCGGACGGGCGGCGGCGAACTCGCGTACGAGGGCGAGGGCGGCTTCCAGGGACGGCGCGTCGGACAGGTCGAGGCCGGTGAGCGCGAGGCCGGTGGCGGTGGTGTGCACGTGCGCGTCGGTGAAGGCCGGGGTGACCAGGGCGCCTTCGAGGTCCACGACCTCGTCGACCCCGGCCGCGAAGGCGTCGGCGGCGCCTTCGGAGCCGACCCAGGCGACGTGACCCCGTTCCACGACCATGGCGGTCGCGAAGGGGTCGGCGGGGCTGTGGACTTCTCCACCGCGCAGCAGCACGGTGTCCGACGGGGCGGTGCTCTCACTCATGGGGACAGTCTCGCGCCTGCCGGCGGCCGGCCGGCGCCCGGGTGGGGCCGGCCGGCGTGGCGGCCGGGTCCGCGCCCGTCCGGTCCCGCGGGGGCGCACCGTCCGGACCCGCGGGAACGCACCTCCGCGCCCGGCGGGTCCCAGGTCTCCCGGCGGCGCGATCCTCAGATGCGGGGCGGGCGGGATTCGTACGGTGTCGACAGGACGACCGTGGTGCGTGTCGACACGCCCGCGAGCGCCCGCAACCGCCCGAGGAGTTCCTCGAGTTCGTGCGGGGTCGATACCCGTACCTTGAGGATGTAGTTCTCGTCGCCCGCGACGCTGTGGCAGGCCTCGATCTCGGGGACGCCCGCGAGGCGTTCGGCGATGTCGTCGGGCGCGCTGGGGTCGAACGGTTTCACCGAGATGAAGGCGGTCAGGGGCAGCCCGACGGCCTCCGGGTCCACGACCGCGGCATAGCCCCGGATCACGCCGCGCTGCTCGAGACGGCGCACCCGCTGGTGCACGGCGGACGTGGACAGGCCCGTGGCCTTGCCCAGGTCGGTGTAACTCATCCGCCCGTCTGCGACGAGCAGCTGCACGATCTGTCGGTCCAGCTCCTCCATGACGCAAGAACCTACAGGGCCGTTGATCCCCGGGATACCTCAGCGGTGCAGGTCATACCCGCTTTGTGATGTGGTCCGGTCCGATGGAACGCGACGGCCGGCCGTCGCGTTCCATCGGACCGGGCACCTGCGGGCGGCATGTGACGAAGGACACATGAATGCAACCGGGTCCGCGAAGTTCGCGTGATTACCGCGGAGACGGGGCGGGAAGTGCTTGCTGTGGTCGAGGTCGCAGCGCCTTGTCGGCCCACCCGAGGGGGAGAATCCCATGCAGAGTCTGAAGCGCCCTGGTCGTACCGCACCCAAGCGGCAGCAGGCCGTTCTCGAGCCCGAGCCGGAGGGTGTCGAATCCGACGCCCTGGACGGCGACGAGTTCGACGCGTACGACACGTTCGAGATGTACCGGGTCATCTGCCCGGCCTGCGCGCAGCCCATCGCGCTGCTCGCGGACGAGGAGGTCCTGCCGGAGCACGCCCTGTGCGCCTCCCCGTGGAACCCGTTCGGGCTCACCGTCTGTTCGGGCACGGGCCGCGCGGCCGCCGAGGCACGCTCCGCGGACGACTCCGCGGAACCCCAGCAGCAGGACACCGCCCTCCTGTTGACGCTCCCCCAGGGCCTGAACTGGCGTACGCAGCCGTTCTCCCACGTGGGCGGGCCGGGCTCGGTCCCCATGCGGGTCTCCGACATGCGGCGCGCGGCCTGACCGCTCGGCACGTTCAGCGGGTGTCGCCCGCTTCGTCCCAGTAGCTGCCCTGCACCATGGCCCGCAGGCTGCCGTGGTGCAGGATCAGTGTGTCCGGGTCCGGGGGGACGCTCACCTCGCCGAAGTACGCCTGGCGGTAGGCGATGCGCAGCATGACGATCGCGTGCCGCAGGGCGGCGTACAGCGTGTAGAAGTCCATGTCGCGGGGCGTGTGGCCGGTGAGGGCGGCGTAGCGGGCCTCGACGCGGTCGCGGCGCAGGAAGCCGGGCAGCCCGCGCTGCCCGAACCCGACGGTCAGGTCCTGGAAGAAGCGGTGCAGGTACACGGTCCAGCCGAGGTCGACCTCGCGCGGGGCCGGTGCCGCCATCTCCCAGTCGAGTACGGCGACGGGGTCGAAGCCGTCGTAGACGACGTTCCCGATGCGCGCGTCGCCCCAGTTCAGCACCGCCTCGCCCTCGTGGCGCGGCCACAGCTCCTCCAGCCGGTCGAAGGCGCTCTCGATGAGCGGTGAGGGCGACAGTCCCTCGATCACCCACGCGTAGTAGGCGCGTTGGGAGGTGACATGGCGGCGCAGCGGGCTGCCGTCTCCGGGCAGCGCGAGGAAGTCCGCCCGCTTCAGGGGGACCTGGTCGTGGAGCCGGGCGAGGAGCCCGATCGAGGCCGCCTCCAGGTGCTCGCGTTCGGCATCGCCCGCCGCGTGCAGCCAATTGCCTTCGTACGTATAGGGCATGACGTCGGGCGGTACGCGCCCGGCGACGCGTTCCATCACGAAGAACGGCGCCCCGAGCGGCCCGGGGTCCTCCTCCAGCCATGTCACGCGCGGCACCGGGAGGTCGCTGCACTCGTGGACCAGGCGCATCGTGCGGTACTGCCCGGCCATGTCGTAGACCGGGAACACGGTGTACGCCGCCGGGTCCGCCGCCAGTCTCAACGCACAGGCGCGCAGGGGTGGTTCGGGGTGCTCGATGTCGAAGAGCAGGGTCTCGCTGGACAGGCCGTTGGACGCGGGGACGCCCACGTTCACCGCCCGGGCGCCCGGAAGGCGGGTGCCGAGCCAGGCGGTCAGCCTCTGCGCGAGTTCCTCGGGATCACGGGTGGTCGTGCGCGGTCGGGGCGCTGCGGCCATGTCCTCACTCCTCTCAGGGCGCGACCGAGTCGAACCCGGTGAAGCCGCTCGGGTCGTGGCGGCCGAACGAGCCGTGCTCGAAGATCCCGTACCCGACCTGCCCGTCGAGGGTGAAGCGAGCCGCGTGGTCGGTCACCCCGTAGCGGGCGAGGGGATGTGCGGCCGGGTCGGAGAGGTCGTAGACGCGGTGGTCCCTCCAGCCCCGGCCGCGCCAGGTGCCGTGCTGCCAGTCGTCGGCCGGCGGATACCCCGCGCCGATCGCGAGCGGGGACGAGGCCAGCACCTCCACCCCCAGTTCCAGCGGCTTGCGGTCCACGGAGCGGGTCAGACGGATGACGGCCGAGGTGGGGTGCCGGGTACCGGAGCGGTAGGTGATGTCGGCCTGGGGCCAGCCGAGCTGGAGGTCCCGCTCGCCGTCGCGCACGAGGGTCGCGTCGCCCAGGGTGCGGTACCCGTCGGCGTCCTCCTGGACGACGACCATCAGGAAGCGGTCCTCGAAGCGCACCGGGCACCAGATCCAGTGGAATCCCTCGGTCGGCGCCTCGGCGGCGAGTCTGCCGCCCTCCTCCCCCGGAAGGGGGCGCACCCCCCAGCTCCGGTCCCGGGTGCCGGTCCACTCCCCCGGGTCCACGGGTATCTCCTCGCCCCCGACGCGGATGACGCCCTCGACGGCGCCCGCCTGCACGAAGCGCCGGCCCTCCAGGGTGAGCCTGCCGCCGCGCCGCTGGACGTGGTGGGGCTCCCACAGGGCCGGGAAGTCGGCGGTCCAGGTGATGTCGTACGCCAGGGAGGCGTCGTCGCTGCGCAGCCGCAGCCGGCGCAGCGGCTCCTCGACGGTGATCTCCAGGGGCCCCACGGCCAGGTTCATCCGGTCGTCGCCGAGCGCGTCGGACGCCCGGACGGCGTGCAGCGCGTCGCCGAGGCGCAGCGTGGCGTACGCGTCGATCACACCCACGTTCGGATAGACGCCGAGGCCGAGGATCAGCAGGGCGCGGCCCCGGTGGTCGAGGACATGGAAGATACAGCGGTCGTAGGCGTTGCGGTCGCCGCTCGCGACATGCCTCATGGACAGCGGGACCTGGTGCACGGGGTACTCGTCGAGGGGGACGGGGCGTTCGTCGATCACGTCAAGCCTCCGGTTCCGCACGGCAGTTGACGTCGCCCGGAGAGGCACGGCCCCCGGCGGCGGAATTGACGGTACGTCAGATGGATGCGGGGGACCAGACAGCACGCGCCTCCGCGGGCCTCACGGGCTCCCGTCACGCTTGCCCGGCGGCTCCCGTCACGCTCACCCCGCAAGCCGTCGCGCCTGCCTCGCGGGCCGTCACGCCCGTCCCGCGCATCCCGTCACGCCTCCCCGCGGCTTCCGTCACGCTTGCCCCGCGGCCCGTCACGCTTGCCCTCGCGGGCCGTCACACCTGTCCCGCGCACCCCGTCACACCTCTCCCGCGGCTTCCGTCACACCTGCCTCACAGGCCCGTCATGCCTGCCTCGCAGGCCCCGTCACACCTGCCCGGCGGGCCGTCACGCCTCCCCCGCGCGCCCCGTCACGCTCGCCCCGCGGGTCCGGTCGCGCTCACCCCGTGGGCCCCGTCACGCGGACCTCCCAGGGGTCCCGTCGCGAACACACGCCCGACGGCGCGGGCCGGTGACCTGTCGGCCCGCCCGCACGTTGCCCCGGTATGAGCCCCACACCTTCCGCGACCGGGCGCAGGCGCCGGATCCTCGTACCGGCTCCGGTGCAGTCGGTTCACTGGGTACCGCCGCCACCGCCGGCCCCGCCGGCTCAGGATCCGCCCATCTACCGCGCCCTGATGCGCGCCTGGGCCGATCGCGGCCGCACGCTGCCGGGGCGCCACGACCCCGAGTGGGTGCGCCTGGCGGCACCGTCGGGGCTGTACGGGTACGGGCAGTTCGGTGCGTTCACGGAGCCGCGCGGGGAGGAACGCTTCACCCCGGGCCGGGAGCCGCACGACGACGCCCGCTTCGGAGCGTCCCGGGATCCGCGGAACGAGTTCGGCATGGGCGCGGACCCGCACGACGGCCTCAGCTCGCCTCGGGACCCACGAGGTGCCGCGCGATGACCATGCGCTGGATCTGATTGGTGCCCTCGACGATCTGCAGCACCTTCGCCTCGCGCAGGTAGCGCTCGGCCGGGAAGTCGGCGGTGTACCCGTACCCGCCCAGGACCTGGACGGCGTCCGTGGTGACCTTCATCGTCCCGTCCGTGCACAGCAGTTTCGCCATGGCCGCCTGCCTGGAGAAGGGCCGGCCGGCGTCACGCAGCCGGGCGGCGGTCAGGCAGAGGGCACGGCCGGCCTCGATCCGGGTGGCCATGTCCGCGAGCAGGAACCGAAGGCCCTGGAAGTCCGCGATCCTCCTCCCGAACTGGCGGCGCACGGTGGCGTACGCGACGGCCTCGTCCAGCGCGGCCTGGGCCAGACCGGTCGCGCAGGCCGCGATGCCGAGCCGCCCGGAGTCGAGCGCCGACAGGGCGATCGCGAAACCCTGGCCCTCGTCGCCGAGGCGACGGCCGTCGGCGACCCGCACCCCGTCGAAATGGACCTGCGCGGTCGGGGAACCCTTCATCCCCATCTTCCGCTCGGGCGACGAAGCCCGCAGACCGTCGGCGTCGCCGGGCACCAGGAAGGCCGTGATGCCGCGCCTGCCCTCGCCGCCGGTGCGCGCGAACACCGTGTAGAAGTCGGCCACGCCGCCGTGCGTGATCCACGCCTTGGTGCCGGTGAGGACCCAGTGGTCCCCCTGCCGCACCGCCTTCGTCCGCAGGGCGGCGGCGTCGGACCCCGAGGAGGGCTCGGAGAGGCAGTACGCGCCGAGCAGGCCGCCGCCGAGCATCGCGGGCAGGTACGCGGCCCGCTGCTCCTCGGTCCCGTGGTGCGCGAGCGCGTGGCAGGCCAGGGTGTGGACGCTGACGCCGAGCCCCACCGTGAGGCGTGCCATGGCGAGCTCCTCCAGGACCTGGAGGTACACCTCGTACGGCTGGCCGCCGCCACCGTGGGCGGGATCGTACGGCAGTCCGAGCAGTCCGGACTCCGAGAGCAGCCCGAAGAGTTCGCGCGGAAAGCGGCCGGCGTCCTCCTCCTCGGCCGCGTTCGGGGCGATCTCGCGCCGCGCCATGTCACGGACGAGCGCGATCAGGTCCCGGGCCTCGTCCGTGGGCAGCTGACGGTCCACCGGCTGCGGTGCGTGATCGGGCACGGCGACGCTCCTGACGGGTCGGTCACGCCGACGGACCCGCACCCGGGGGCACGGCCGCCGGCTCTCACCTGGCCCCGCCGATGCTCCCGGTCCGGATCACGGAACCCGGCGAACAGCGGCCGTGGCGCCGGGAGTACGCCCGAACGGAGGCACACCGCCGGCGAACGACGACCGTTCGCCGGCGGAACACACCCGGCGGATCACGGCCGCCCGCCGAGGGGACCGGGAATTGGTCCGAACCATTGACAAGGTGGTCTAGTCCTCATAGGGTTCCGTCAGTTGTCCCGCCGGGCGTCGGGCGGGGCGGCATAGGAGGGGTCGAGTTCCTCGACGGCGCGCATCGCACCCCCCAGCATCTTCACCAGCAGTTCGCGCATCGTCTCGCGCGGCAGCACCGGATGGCCGATCCAGTCGAGGGTGGCCCCCTCGACGCCGTGCAGCCAGCCCAGCAGGGCGATGCGCGGCAGCGGTCCGACCCTGCCCCGACCGTACGCCCCTTCGGCGATCGTCGAGACGATCGCCTCGCGCACGCCCTCGCGTATCGCCTGCACTTCGGTGTCGAAGCCGACACCGCCCGTGATGATCGTGCGGTAGGCGGCCTGATTGTGCTCGGCGTAGCGGAGATAACCGTCGATCGTGCGCTGGACCCGCTCCACCGGGGGGAGCTCCACCCCGTCGGCGGCCCGGGAGACCAGATCCGCGACCGAGTCCTCGACGATGGCGAGGTAGTAGCCGCGCTTGGACTTGAAGTAGTAGTAGATCAACCCCTTGGCGACATGCGCCTGCCGTGCGATGTCATCCATCGACAGTGCGTCGTACGACGTGTCGGCGAACAACTTCCGTCCGATGGCGATGAGTTCGGCGCGGCGCGCCAGCGAACGGTCGGTGCCCCGCGCCCGGGGGCGGTCGATCTCGTACTGTTGACTATTATTCAATTCCGGCCCTGGTCTCCAACTGCCGACGGAACATGCGCAGTATGGCAGAACCGTGGCGACCGTCATCCGGGGACGATCGGCCCGTGCTCGCCCCGGTACGGGCCGCGCGCCGCGGGGCCTGGCGGCGCGGCGGCTCAGACCAGTCCGAGCCGGGTCACCAGGATCGCCACGACCACCACGAGGATCCAGCCCAGCACGTGTTCGAGGATCTTCGGACCGTTGTCCTCGGGGCCTCCGGTGCGGGTACGGAGACGAGGGGCGGTGACGGGGCTCGCGGTCATGGCATCTCGCTGACGTAGTGGTGCGGTGACGTCCCCCGCCTCCTGCCGGCTCCCCACCGACCCGACCACCTTGCCACCGGAGCCGCCGCCACCGGTAGAGACCCGGGTCACGTCCGCGACTCGACGGGCTTCGCGCCCGCCGGATTCCACCCGGCACGGCTCGTGTGTGTCTCGTCACACGGGCCCCGGGCGGCCGGGCGGCGGCTCCCGCGGACCGCGGGAGCCGCCCTCACGTCACCGGACGCCCACCGCCGCGAGCGCCTTGCGCTGCCGGGAGGAAGGATGCGCCGGGAAGTACAGGTAGCAGACCCCGCCGGTGCCGGAGACGACCTTCCCGGAGGCGTTGTAGCGCTTGGTCCGCAGCCAGATGTTCTCCCACTCGGAGCGCTTGTAGACCCTGCGCACCGCGTCGTCGCCGGGCGACGCCGGGTCATTGGCGATGACATCGCCGTCCGCGGTGAACCCTATGACCGTCATGAGGTGGCCCGAGGTGCCGTAACCCGCGCCCGTCAGCTCGGACTTGAGGAACGACTGGGACGTTATGGCCGGGATGCCCGCGGCGATCAGCGTCTCCAGGTCGGTGAGCGAGCCGAGCCGGGTCACCACGCCCTGGAGATCCTTGTACGTGGCCGCGTAGGCGGCGTTGAAGGGCCAGTTGCCGCATCCGGCGTACTGGTAGTCGTAGGTGGAGCGGGCCGCGAGGCACACCTGGGGGTCGGCGTACGCCGGGTCGACCCAGGCGAGCTGTTCGGCGGTGGGCCTGCGCCCCCAGTACTCGATGATCATCTGCGAGGAGGTGGGGCTGCACCAGGCCTCGCCGCCGTTGTCGTACTCGGGGTACTGGCCGGCGTGGATCTCCTGCGAGTAGCGCGGCACGTTCAGCTCCTGGGCGAGGCCCGGGGCCGAGGCGGGGACGGTGAAGCGGTCCGGGATGTCGGAGCCCATCGCGCCGAGGCGCCACACGGTGGGCGTGATCCTGGCCCCCGGGGTGCGGTAGAGCGTCAGGCGCAGCCGGTAGGAGACGAGGCGCAGGCCGGAGGCGGCGTCGTCGATGGAGAAGGTGTCCGTCCAGATCGTGCTGCGGCCGTCGGTCTGGTCGTCCACGGAGGTGCGCCGGATGTCCTGGTCGCCGGAGGCCCAGCGGCCCATCACGTACCAGGGGGTGTCCGTGCCGTCCGAGTAGGTGCCGGTCAGTTCGACCTGGAGCCAGGTGCCGGCCGGGGTGTGCGCGTTCCAGGAGGCGATGGCCTCCGTGGCGGGGACCGAGAGCCGGTGGACCGGCGAGGTCCAGGTGGCGTACTCCCAGGTGGCGGTCCTGCCGGTGTGCGGGTCGGTGTAGTCCGTCCGGCCGGCCGGGGCGGCGATCACCAGACCGGGCCGGACGCCCTGCACGGCCCGCGTACCCGCCGCGCTGCCCGCGCGCCAGTCGCTGTACGAGGTCCAGGCGCGGTTGTCGACGAGACCTCCGGGCGCTCTGGTCCGGCGGGCCGGAGCGGCGGCGGCCGAGGGGCCCGCGGCCCCCACCGCCGCCGCGGCGACCGCGGCGGCCAGGACGATTCTGCGGGACGGCTGTTCGGCTCTGCTCATGGGTGGAGAACCCCCAGGGTGTCCGGAACGGGCGGGCCCAATGCTCTGTCGTGCGCCAACTATGGACGCCGGGAGGCGACTTCTGCCAGCACTTCGGCCCGTGCCGCGCCCACCAATATTGGTCGGGACCACTGGCATGACCTGGGACGCCCCGGCCCCGGCGGGTGCCGGGGCCGGGGCGGACGGGTGATCAGACGAGGTCCATGGCCGCGACCTCGTCGGGGCGGCCGTAGCTGACGGGACCCTGGAAGCGGCGGCGCGCCGTGGCGAACCACCACACCGTCGCGACGATCAGCACCACGGCCAGGGCGATCGAGGCGTAGTTGAAGTTGTCCCCGGTGATCGGCGAGACCTGGGGCAGCATGAAGAGCACGCTGCTGGCGAGGATCCAGGTCACGGCCACCCAGCCGATGGGCTTGCTCCAGCGGCCGAGGTTCCACGGTCCGGGCTGGAAGTCGTCGCCGAGCCGCAGCCGCAGGAAGACCGGCACGGCGTAGGCGAGGAACAGTCCGACGACGTTGACGCTGACGATGGCCGTGAAGGCGGTGTGCGACCACCAGCCGGGCAGGACGAGGGCCAGCGAGCAGGCGACCGCCAGCCAGACCGCCTTGACGGGGGTCCGGGTGCGCGGCGAGACGGAGTGCCACCAGCGCGAGCCCGGCATCGCGCCGTCCCGGGAGAAGGCGAAGATCTGCCGGGTGTTGCTGGTCAGGTTGGCCAGCCCGCAGAAGAGCATGGACCCGATCACGATGAGCAGGATGAACTTAGCCATGCCCATGCCAAGTCCGTCGATGAGAATCTGCACGGGCGGCGCCGAGGAGGCGGCGACCCGGTCATAATCATGAATGCTGTACACAAGGGCAAGCATCAGGATGAGCCCGGTGATCGCCGAATAGCCGATCGAACGGGTGATCCCCTTCGGTGCGTTGACCGTGGCCCGCACCGTTTCCTCGGACATGTGGAAGCTGCCGTCGAAGCCCGTGAAGGTCCAGCTGGTGACCAGCAGGCCGAGCATCCCTCCGTAAATCCCGTTCGTGAAACCGGTGTTGTTCGCGAAATGCGTGACGAACGAGGCCGACTGGTGATCGTCGGGCATCACGGTGAGTGTGCCCACGATCACGACGAGCCCGATCAGCAGCCACCACACGGAGATCCGGTTGAGCACGGCGACGAGCTGGACGGTGTAGGTATTGGCCAAACCCTGGAGCACGATGATCAGCGCCGTGATGAGGACCGTCTGCTGAGCGGTCGGCTCGTACGAGTGCCACTGCAGTGCGACGAACGCTTGGATGAAGGTGGCGGCCGCGTATCCGGTGGCGGCCGTACCCCCCACCTGACCCACGAAATTCAGCCACCCGGTGTACCAGGACCAGGCACCCTTGTGCCGCTTGGCGAGCTTTCCGGCGGAGAAATAGAGCGCCCCGCTGGTCGGATAGGCGGAGGCGACTTCCGCCATCGCGGCACCGATGAAGAGCACCATCACGGAGACGCCGATCCAGCCGAACACGAGAATGCGCGGGCCGCCGGCGTTCATTCCGAACCCGAAGGACGAGAAAATACCGGAAATGATGTTGATGATGGTGAAGGAGATCGCGAAATTGTCGAACGCCTGGAATCGACGGGTGAGCTTTCTCGGATATCCCATCGCGTGAAGCGTCGCGTCGTCGTCGAAGGCGACGGAATCCTTTCCGGCGCCCGTTCTCCGGCTTGGGGTCGATATTCGTTCTGACACGGCTGACCTTTCTCTCGGGGGTGGTTCGGGACGTCAGGGAGGGCCGGCGGTCAGCCGGCCCCCGGCACGGGCAGGCCGCAGGCGCGGCGGGCGCGGGAGAGCTGGTCCTCGGGTTCGCCGAACACGCTCCACGGCATGCGGCAGGCGTACGGCCCCATGGCCGTGAACACCGCGCGCGCCTCGAACTCGCGCTGCGCCATGAAGAGCGCGTGCGCCAGGTACGCCAGGTCGAGCACGGGCGTGAAGCGGTACCCGGCCACCTCCGGCAGCCAGTTCTGGTAGATCGCGAGCGCCGTGGAACGCCACTGCGGCTGCTCCCAGGTGCGGTCGACCAGCAGCTGCGTGGGGTTGTAGCTCTCCACCAGGGCCACCAGCGGCAGCAGCCGCAGCGGCGAGGAGACGGGGGCGCGCTGGCTCAGGAAGGCGGCGACGTCCCAGGCGGCGTTCACGGAACCGCCGTAGCGCGTGAAGAAGAACGCCAGGAACCGGTGATGGCCCTCACGGTTCCAGGGGTCGAGGCGCAGGACGTGCGAGAACAGGCGCCAGGGGCCGGGAGGCTGGGTCAGCAGCCCCTGCGGGGCAGGGTCGCGCAGGTCGTGCAGCCGGGCCATGGACAGCCGGGCGACCCAGGGCGTGGGATCGGCCCGGTCCATCAGCGCGGCCCGGTCGCAGGCGCTCAGCGCTATGCGTTCCAGCGCCTCGGCCCGGTCGTCCTTGGCGTCGGCCGCGCGCAGTGCCCGCAGGACGGCCACACGGGCCCACATCAGGGCGGACTCGGGTGTCTGCTCCTCGGCCAGCCAGCGTTCGGCGAGGTCGGAGTCGGCGGCCTCGGAAGCGAGGACCAGGGAGCGATGGGCCCGTAATCCGTAGTCGGAACGGGTCTCCTCCAGAGCTTCGTGGGCGTTCAGATAGCGGCCCGCTCTGACATCTGTGCAGACGCTCGCGAGTCTGCGGTCGTCGGCCGCAGGATGCCACACGTACTGCCCCTCGAATAAACCCGCGGCCATCTTCCCCTGTCCATCCCCGTACGACACTTCGCCGTTCCGCACCAGGAACCCTACTCAGCATCTCCGAGTACCGGAACGCCCCATCCGAAATACCTGGTTCCACAGGGCCGTGAATTTTTCGGAGCAGGTCCCCGAGTTCTTGAGGATTGTTCAATGAATGGTTCAATGCGACACCATCCTGAACCCATGGATCCACTGTGAACGGCACCTCGATAGAATGTTCCCCAGGACTATGCCCACCCCACGCCTCACCCCGGGAAACCCCATTCACGACCTCGCCTCGCGGCTGCGCCTGCTGCCGCCCTCCTGCGGGCCCGTCCGCCTGATCGGCGTGGACGGCCACGCCGGCTCCGGGAAGACCACGTTCGCCGGGTCACTGGCGGCGGCCCTGGGCGGCGCACCCGTACTGCACCTCGACGACATCGCCACCCACGAGGAGCTCTTCGACTGGACCGGGCGCCTGCTGAACCGGGTGATCGAGCCGTTCGGACGCGGCGAGAGTGCGCGGTACGCCCCGTACGACTGGACCGCCCGGGAGTTCGGACCGGTCCGTGAGCTTCCGGCCGCGCCCGTGGTGCTCCTGGAGGGCGTCGGCGCCGGACGCCGTGCGCTGCGCCCGTGGCTCGCGCGGCTCCTGTGGATGGAGCTGCCGCACGAGCAGGCCTGGGAGCGGGGGCGGCGACGGGACGGCCGGGCGCAGAGCGACTTCTGGGACGGATGGGTCCGCGCCGAGCTCCGGCATTTCGCCGAGGACCCCACGCGCCCCTTCGTGGACCATGTGGTGCGGCAGTGTCCTGAGGGGTACGAGGTGCTGCCAGGGCCTGCTGGGACGTCTGGACCGGACCAGTTCATCACTGACCGTGATGGACCATCCGCAGCGTGCTGAAGTTGTGAAGACCCACTCCGGGGAAGTTGCCTCAGTGCCCCAACTCTGCTTGACCAGGGGGCCGTACAGGTCTTACGTTCTGAAGCAGCGGCCCTTCGGGAGCCGCCCGCAGTCGCGAAGCCCCCGGTTGTTCCCCCGTGATCGGGGGCTTCGTTCTGCCCACACCCCCTCTTTCCGGACGCCCCGCGGCGTGATGCGATCACCCTGGGTCACCGTCCGCGGCGTGCGCCATCCGCTCCCACCTCGTGGAACGGGCTGTGCGGCACCCTTCGGCAGGCCCGTCGTCCGCGGGTACCATGCCTCTCGGTGCGACCTTCGGACGGCTGCTCTGCCGCACCGCTTCAACTCCCGTCCGTGGCACAGTCGTTCGACCAGAGCTGCCGACGGGCACCGGCCCGGCGGCAAGGGGATGTCCCGCATCGCGAGACACTCCCCGACCATCGGGGGCACGGTTTGTGGGGGACGTGATGGACTTCGGCACGCAGGGCCCCGAGGCCCCGGCCGACCTCGCCTGGCTGCGAGGTGTGGACGCCTACACGATGGGCGCCTACCCCCAGGCGGAGGAGGAGTTCCGTGCCGCGGTCCGGATGGACCCCGGTATGGCGGACGGCTGGCTCGGACTGCACGCGCTACGGGTGGACACGACGACCGCGCTGCTGCGGATGTTCCGGCACCGGGACCGCTTCGGCGAACAGCGTTCGCGTCACCGGCGCACCCTCAACTCCTGGTACTGGCTGGGCTGGTGGGTCCAGCCGGTGCTGGAGAGTCCGCGCGACCTGCTGCTCGCGCACGCCTCGCACTGGCTCGACGGGCGTCATGTCCCCGAACTGGACCGGGCGCTGGCCGGACTCCCGCCGGTCGACGCGGACCACCAGGTGCGGTTCCTGCACGCGTGCCGCGCCTATCTGGTCAAGGACTGGGAGCAGTTGGTGCGGCACACCGATCCGCTCATCAACGACCCCATGCTCGGCATCGAGGCCGGACTGTTCGGCGGCATGGCGCGGGTCCGGCTGGAGATGTACGGCCAGGCCGAACCGCTGCTGTCGTCCGCGCTGATGCGCTGCCGCAGCGAGCAGCCGCAGCGCAAGGAACTGCGGTACTGGCTGGCCCGCGCCCACGAGGGCACCGGACGCTCCGCCGCGGCGCTGCCGCTCTACCGGGCCGTTCACCGGGTCGATCCCTCCTTCATGGACACCTCGGCGCGGCTCGCGGCCATCGCCGAGGGGGACGGGTACGACGACGCCGCGGCCGATCTGGCGGCGATCACGCTCGCCGGGATCGGGCAGGACGTGCTGGAGGGCCCGGACGGCATGGACGCGCTGTTCGGCACCGAGGGGCGCGATCTGCGGCTCCCGGATCCCGACCCGTCACCGCCCGGCGCCCTGCCGGCCCAGACCGACGGCTTCCGGGAGAAGGCCGTGCTGCCGGTGCAGCCGATACCCCCGGGGCCGACCGATCCCGCCCTGCTCGACGAGGCACTCGCCGAGCTGGAGCGCATGGTGGGCCTGGAGCCGGTGAAACGGCAGGTCAAGGCGTTGTCGGCGCAGCTGAACATGGCCAGGCTGCGCACCGGGCAGGGGCTGCCGGTGCAGCCGCCGAAACGGCACTTCGTCTTCTCCGGCCCCTCCGGCACCGGCAAGACCACGGTGGCGCGCATCCTCGGCCGGGTCTTCTACGCGCTCGGGCTGCTCGGCGGGGACCATCTGGTCGAGGCCCAGCGGGCCGACCTGGTCGGCGAGTACCTCGGCCAGACCGCCGTGAAGGCCAACGAACTGATCGACTCGGCGATCGGCGGCGTCCTGTTCGTGGACGAGGCGTACTCCTTGTCCAACTCCGGCTACGGCAAGGGCGACGCCTACGGCGACGAGGCCCTTCAGGTGCTGCTGAAGCGGGCCGAGGACAACCGGGACCACCTGGTCGTCATCCTCGCCGGCTACCCCGAGGGCATGGACCGGCTGCTCGCCGCCAACCCCGGCCTCTCCTCCCGCTTCACCAGCCGCGTGGACTTCCCCTCCTACCGCCCGCTCGAACTGACCTCCATCGGTGAGGTGCTGGCCGCGGAGAACGGCGACGTCTGGGACGAGGAGGCGCTGGACGAGCTCCGCTCGATCGCCGGGCACGTCGTCGACCAGGGCTGGATCGACGAACTCGGCAACGGCCGCTTCCTGCGCACCCTGTACGAGAAGAGCTGCGCGTACCGCGACCTGCGGCTGTCGGGATACCCCGGCACGCCCTCGCGCGACGACCTGTCGACGCTGCGTCTGCCCGACCTCATGCAGGCCTACGGGGAGGTCCTCTCGGGCCGGGGCCCGCAGGATCCGTCGGCGACGTGAGAAGGCCCCGGTCCCGCCGGGGGCCGTACGACCGTCACGGGTCGCACGGTCCCGGGGAACCGGGGCCCGCGCCCGGTCAGCTCGCCAGCGCTTCCTCGGCCTGACCGGGGCGCGGCTCCGCGACCCGGACCGGCGTCACATCGCGGTGCGCCGGGTCCCGTACCTCGCCGACCAGCAGTTCCAGGACGTCCTCGAGGGTCACGAGGCCCATGACCTTCCCGGTGGCGTCGGCGACCTGGGCCAGGTGCGTGGCGGCACGGCGCATCACGGTGAGGGCGTCGTCCAGCGGGAGTTCGGACCGCAGCGTGGTCATCGGCCGCCACATCTGCTGCGGGACCGCCCGCTCGGAGTCCTCCAGGTCGAGGACGTCCTTCACGTGCAGGTAGCAGCCCATGAAGGCGCCGTTCTCCGCGACCACCGGGAACCGGGAGTACCCGGTGCGCGCGGTGAGCGCGACGACCTGGCCCGGGGTGACCGAAGGATCCACGGTGACCAGGGAGGCGCCGTCGAGGAGGACGTCGGTGACCGGGCGGGAGCCGAGCTCCAGGGCGTCCTCCAGGCGTTCCTGCTCCTCGGGTTCGAGGAGTCCCGCCTGTCCGGAGTCCTCGACCAGCCGGTTGAGCTGCTCGCTGGTGAAGACCGCCTCGACCTCGTCCTTCGGCTCGACCCGGAACAGCCTGAGGATCAGCTGCGCGCAGGCGCCGAGGCCCGCGGTGACCGGGCGGCACACCCGGGCGAAGGCGACCAGGCCGGGGCTGAGCCACAGGGCCGTCTTCTCGGGCGCGGCCATCGCCAGGTTCTTCGGGACCATCTCGCCGATGACGAGGTGGAAGAAGACGACGAGGGCGAGCGCGATCACGTAGCCGAGGGGGTGGATGACCCCGTCCGGCAGCCGGACGGCCGCGAAGAGCGGTTCCAGCAGCCGGGCGACCGTGGGCTCGGCGACCGCGCCGAGGGTCAGCGAGCACATGGTGATGCCGAACTGGGCCGCCGCCATCATCTGCGGCAGACGCTCCAGGCCGTACAGGACCTGCCGGGAGCGGGCGGTGCCGAGCGGTTCGATCTGGCTGCGCCGCACGGACACGAGGGCGAACTCGGCGCCGACGAAGAAGCCGTTGGCGAGCACCAGCAGGCCCGCGAACAGCAGTTGGAGCATGCTCATCGGACGGCCTCCGGGGCGAGCGCGGTACGCACAAGGCGGACGCGTTCGGCACGGTAGTGCCCGACCTGTCGCACCACGAGGCGCCAGCCCGGGAGCTCTGCCTTGTCACCGGGGGCCGGGATCCGGCCGAGCAGGTCGGCGACGAGGCCCGCCACGGTCTCGTACGGTCCCTCGGGCACGTCGAGGCCTATGCGCTGCAGGATGTCGACCCGGCAGCTGCCGTCGGCGTCCCAGGCGGGCCTGCCGTCCTCGGGGGGAGCGGCCGCGAGCTCGGGCTGCTCGCCCTGCACGTCGTCGTGCTCGTCGTGGACCTCGCCGACGAGTTCCTCGACGATGTCCTCCAGGGTGACCACGCCGGCCGTGCCGCCGTACTCGTCGACGACGACGGCGATCGGCTGTTCGCTGCGCAGCCGCTCCAGCAGGGGCTGCACTGGCAGGGTCTCGGGGACGAGCAGGGGGGCCTGGGCAATGCGGCCGACGGGAGTGCGCAGCCGGTCGTGCGCGGGGATCGCGAGGGCGTCCTTGAGGTGCACCATGCCGACGATCTCGTCGATCCGCTCCCGGTAGACGGGGAAGCGGGACAGGCCGGTGGCACGGGTGAGGTTGACCACGTCCTCGGCGGTGGCCGAGGACTGGAGGGCGCTGACCCTCACCCGCGGGGTCATGACGTGCTGCGCGGTGAGGTCGGCCAGGGACATCGTGCGGACGAAGAGGTCCGCGGTGTCCTGTTCCAGGGCTCCCGCGCGGGCCGAGTGGCGGGCGAGGGAAACGAGTTCGCCGGGGGTGCGGGCGGAGGCCAGCTCCTCGGCGGGCTCCACGCCCAGGGCACGGACGAGCCGGTTGGCGACCGTGTTCAGCGCGGCGATCACCGGCCGGAACAGCCGGGAGAAGACGTGCTGCGGGCCGGCGACGAAGCGGGCCACCTGGAGCGGCTTGGACACCGCCCAGTTCTTGGGCACGAGTTCACCGACCACCATCTGCACGGCGGAGGCCAGCAGCATGCCGGTGACCACGGCGAAGCCGGGCACCACGCCCTCGGGCAGTCCGACCGCCGCGAACGGGCCGTCCAGCAGCTGGGCGAGGGCCGGTTCGGCGAGCATGCCGACGACGAGGGAGGTGATGGTGATGCCGAGCTGGGTGCCGGAGAGCTGGAAGGACAGCTCCTTGAGCGACTCGACGACCGTGCCGGCACGTGTGTCGCCGTCGGCCGCGGCCTTCTCGGCGTCGGGGCGCTCGACGGTGACGAGGCCGAACTCGGCGGCCACGAAGAAGCCGTTGGCGAGAATCAGCAGGAACGCCGCGCCAAGGAGCAACAAGGGGATGGTCATGCCGCCGCCTCGCTATGTCGGAAGGGGGCGGCGCAGGTACTACAGGACGATCCGTCCATCGCTGGAGGGAGTCACTCCTCGGGTAGCAGGGAGCCTCTGAGAGCGGGAGCACATCGGAGGCGGAGGCGCCGTGAAAAAAGCCTCCGCCGACAGATTAATCAAGACATGGGCTCTCAGGGCAGGGTGAAGGGCCGAGAGTCAGCCCGTGTGTTCACCGCGGTGCCCGTCGGGCTCCTGGATTCCGCGGGCGGAAGCCAGGGCGCGCAGGGCGCGGGCGTCCTCGATGGCGCGCTGCCGGGCGATGCCCGGCTGGATGCCGAGCACCGGGAGGCTGGTGCCGTCGCTGAGGTCGAGAAACACCCAGGGGTCGCCGGGACGCAGGTTGACCTGGAGGATCTCGGCCCAGTCCAGGTGCCGGCGGCTCGCGATGTTGACGACGGTGACACCGCTCTCGTCGGCGACGACCTTGGGCCGCGAGAGCAGCAGGAGCACTCCGAACAGGAGCACGGCGGTGAAGATGAAGCTCGCCCGCTCCCCCGGTCCGAGTTGCTCCAGAAGCATGGCGACCGTGGTGATGACCACAACGATCGACGCGCCCGCGGTGAGCAGCACGGCCCGGGTACGGGAGGGGCGGAAGGTTATGGGAAGGGTGGGAAGGTCCGACATGTCCGTTGGTCCCGTCAGAGCCGGCAGGCGTGGATGGCCGTGGTCAGGATGGCCCGCGCGCCGAGCTCGTACAGGTCGTCCATGATCCGCTGGGCCTCCTTGGCGGGGACCATGGCACGGACGGCGACCCAGCCCTCGTTGTGCAGCGGCGAGATGGTCGGCGACTCCAGCCCGGGAGTGAGCGCGACGGCCTTCTCCAGGTGCTCGGCGCGGCAGTCGTAGTCCATCATCACGTAGGTCCGCGCGACCAGCACGCCCTGGAGGCGGCGCAGGAACTGCTGCACCTTGGGCTCGGCGTCCTCGGTGGGGCCGGCTCCGACGCGGCGGACGACGACGGCCTCGGACTTCATGATCGGCTCGCCGAAGATCTCCAGTCCGGCGTTGCGCAGCGAGGTGCCCGTCTCGACGACGTCCGCGATGACCTCGGCGACACCGAGTTCGATGGCGGTCTCGACGGCGCCGTCGAGGTGCACGACGGAGGCGTCGATGCCGTGGTCGGCGAGGTGCCCCGCGACGATGCCCTCGTAGGAGGTGGCGATCGTCCTGCCCTTCAGGTCCGCGACGCCGTTCGCGGTGCCCGGCTTGGCGGCGAAGCGGAAGGTGGAGCGGGCGAAGCCGAGCGGGAGGATCTCCTCGGCGTCGGCACCGGAGTCGACCAGCAGGTCGCGGCCGGTGATGCCGATGTCGAGCCGGCCGGAGGAGACGTAGATCGCGATGTCCCGGGGGCGGAGGTAGAAGAACTCGACCTCGTTGTTCGGGTCGACGATCCGCAGTTCCTTGGACTCCCGGCGCTGCTGGTAGCCGGCCTCATGCAGCATGTCCGCCGCAGGTCCTGAGAGGGAACCCTTGTTCGGGACGGCGATGCGCAGCATGAGGTCGGCTTCCTTTGCTCGATGGTGTTCGGGGTGGGTGGGACGGACGGACGTGCTCGAAGGAGGGGTACTGCTGGGAGCGGCCCCTACAGATGCGCGTACACGTCGTCGAGGGAGATCCCGCGCGCGACCATCATCACCTGGACGTGGTAGAGCAGCTGCGAGATCTCCTCGGCGGCGGCGTCCTTGCCCTCGTACTCGGCGGCCATCCAGACCTCGGCGGCCTCTTCGACGACCTTCTTGCCGATGGCATGGACGCCCTTGCCGACGAGTTCGGCGGTGCGCGAGGTGGCGGGATCGCCCGTGGCGGCCTTGTGCTGGAGCTCGGTGAAGAGCTCCTCGAACGTCTTATTGGACATGGTGGTCCTCACCCTACGCGCTCGGTGCCCTACCTCAGTGCCAGGGTTCAGATACTGAGCGGAGGGTGGCCGCGGTCGCCACGGCGGCCGTCACCGCCTCGTGGCCCTTGTCCTCGTTGGAGCCCTCGATGCCCGCGCGGTCCAGGGCCTGCTCCTCGGTGTCACAGGTCAGCACACCGAAGCCGATGGGGACACCGGTGTCGATGGAGACCTGGGTGAGGCCCTGGGTGACGCCCTGGCACACGTACTCGAAGTGGGGGGTTCCGCCGCGGATGACGACGCCGAGCGCGACGATCGCGTCGTAGCCGCGGCCCGCCAGGACCTTGGCGGCGACCGGCAGTTCGAAGCTGCCGGGGACCCGCAACAGGGTCGGCTCGTCGATTCCCAGCTCGCGCAGGGCGCGCAGCGCGCCGTCGACGAGACCGTCCATCACCTTGTCGTGCCACTGTGCCGCGATGACCGCGACCCGCAGGTCGCCGCAGTTGCGTACGGACAGTTCAGGTGCACCCTTGCCGCTCACGTCTCTCCTTCAGTCCCGCTGTGCCGTGTTGCCGATAGTGCCGGGCCGCCGGCGCTGTGCCGCCCGCGGTCGCTGTCGTGCTGTCGTGCTGTCGTGCCGGGGCCCGCGGAGGGGCCGGCCGTACGGGGTCACTGGCTCCCGCAGGCCGACACGGTGACCGAGTCGAGCCAGGGCAGGTCGTGACCCATCCGGTCCCGCTTGGTCCGCAGGTAGCTCAGATTGTGCTCGCCCGCCTGGACGGGCATCGGCTCGCGTCCGCTGACGCGCAGGCCGTACCGGACGAGCGCGTCGGTCTTGTCCGGGTTGTTGGTCATCAGCCGCAGGCTGCGCACACCGAGGTCCTCCAGGATGCGGGCGCTCGCGCCGTAGTCCCGGGCGTCGGCGGGCAGGCCGAGTTCGAGGTTGGCGTCGAGGGTGTCCCGGCCGCGCTCCTGGAGTTCGTACGCGCGCAGCTTGGAGAGCAGGCCGATGCCGCGCCCCTCGTGGCCGCGGAGGTAGACCACGATGCCGCGGCCCTCGGCCTGGATCCGCTCCATGGACGTCTGGAGCTGGGGGCCGCAGTCGCAGCGGTGCGAGTGGAAGATGTCGCCGGTGAGGCATTCGGAGTGGACGCGGACGAGGACGTCCTCGCCGTCGCCGATCTCGCCGTGGACGAGGGCGACGTGCTCGACGCCGTCGGCGGTGGAGCGGTAGCCGTAGGCGGTGAACTCGCCGAAGGCGGTGGGCAGACGGACCTCGGCCTCGCGCCGGACGGTGGGGGCGGCCGCCTCGGTCCCGGCCGCCGTGCCGCGTTCGGTGGAGCGGCGGTAGGCGATCAGGTCCTCGATGGAGATGATCGTCAGGCCGTGCTTGCGGGCGAAGGGGATGAGTTCGGGCAGCCGGAGCATCCGGCCGTCCTCGCCGGCGATCTCGACGATCGCCCCGGCCGGGCGCAGTCCGGCCAGCCGGGCCAGGTCGACGGCGGCCTCGGTGTGGCCGTTGCGGGCCAGCACGCCTCCGGGCCGCGCGCGCAGCGGGAAGACGTGGCCGGGGCGCACGAAGTCGCCGGGCTCCGAGACGCCGTCCGCGAGGAGCCGCAGGGTGGCGGCGCGGTCGGCCGCCGAGATGCCGGTGGTCACCCCGTGGGCGGCGGACGCGTCCACCGACACCGTGAACGCGGTCTTCATCGACTCGGTGTTGTCGTCGACCATCTGCGGCAGCCGCAGCCGGTCGAGTTCGTCGCCTTCCATGGGCGCGCAGATCAGTCCGCGGCACTCGCTCATCATGAAGGCGACGATCTCGGGGGTCGCCATCTCGGCGGCGACGACGAGGTCTCCCTCGTTCTCGCGGTCCTCGTCGTCGACGACCACGATGGGGCGGCCGGCCGCGATGTCGGCGATGGCCTGCTCGACGGGGTCGAGCGCGAAGTCCGAGGCATCCTGATCGTGCCCGGTGCTGTACCAAACCGGCGCCGTTGTCATGCCGGGGCTCCTTCCATGACGGGCTGCCCGGCCTCACGGGAGCGCAGCCACCAGTCGCGCATGCCCCACAGGACGAGCGCGCCGTACAGGACGTAGACGAAACCGGAGAAGGCGTAGCCGTTGGCGAAGTTGAGCGGGACGCCCACCACGTCGACGAGCAGCCAGGCGAACCAGAACTCGACCATGCCGCGGGCCTGCGCGTACATGGCGACGATCGTGCCGACGAAGATGTAGGCGTCGGGCCACGGGTCCCAGGACAGCGTCGGGTACGCGTGGAACAGGCCGCTGACGGCGAGGGTGCCCACGGCCGCGGCACCCGCCATGTACGCGCGTTCGCGCCAGGTGGCGAACCGTACGGAGACACGACCGTCCTTGCCCTCGCCGCGGTTCCACTGCCACCAGCCCCACAGGGCGACGGCGACGACCACGACCTGCTTGCCGGCACTGCCGGTGAGGTGGCCGAAGAAGGCGGCGAAGAGGACGACTCCGGAGAGCAGCTGGACGGGCCAGCTCCACACGGAGCGCCGCCAGCCGAGTGCGAGGGCGATCAGGCCGATCACGTTGCCGATCATGTCCGACCACATGATGTGCTGGTCGAGGAGGACGAAGGCCTCGGAGTTGAGCCAGTTCACCGGTCGGCCCCCGGTGTGCCGGGCAGACCGGCGGACTGCTCGCCCCGCGCGCCGAGCAGCCGCTCGACGTACTTGGCGATGACGTCGACCTCGAGGTTGACCGGGTCGCCGGGCTGCTTGTGGCCCAGCGTGGTCAGGTCGAGGGTGGTGGGGATGAGGCTGACGGTGAAGAAGTCGGGGCCGGCGTCGACCACCGTGAGGCTGATGCCGTCGACGGTGATGGAGCCCTTCTCGACCACATAGCGCGAAAGGTCCCCGGGCAGCGAGATCTTGACGATCTCCCAGTTCTCGGACGGCTTGCGTTCGATGACCGCGCCGGTGCCGTCGACGTGTCCCTGCACGATGTGGCCGCCGAGGCGCTCACCCACGGCCATCGGCCGTTCCAGGTTCACGCGGGAGCCGACGGTGAGGGCACCGAGGCTGGAGCGGTTCAGGGTTTCGGCCATGACGTCGGCGGTGAACTCGTCGCCCTCGTGCTCGACCACGGTGAGACAGACCCCGTTGACGGCGATGGAGTCGCCGTGCTGCGCGCCCTGCGTGACGACGGGGCCACGCAGCCGGAAACGCGAGGCGTCGTCGAGAATCTCGACGGCGGTGACCTCACCCAGCTCTTCGACGATTCCGGTGAACACTTCCCGGGTCCTCCTGCCTCATGGGGGCACGGACTCCGGGGCTGTCGATGACGACACAATGAGCGGACCGCGGCACACCGGGAGCGACGCCGAAAGGACACCCGTCCCGCAGGACGAGCAGCAACAAACGGCAGCGCGCACGAATGCCCGCCCGCCGCGCACTGCCTCCCATCCGGACTTTAACCGTCGGTCCAGGAATTCCACCTGGTCAACCGGCCGCTGGAAGCGACCGGGTCGCGGACTGTAACCGCCGGTTCGGAATTACACCGACCCCGGAGTGCGCTGCTTCTGGTACATGGCCAGTGTGCCACGCCCGATCGCCGGCCATGCGGCCACACCCCTGTGGGGTGGCTCACAGCCGCTCGGGATGGACTTCCGCGGACCGGTCTCCCCGTCAACCTCCTTGGCTCCGGGCGGCTTTGGGCCACGTCACCGGCTCCCGCAACTGGTCCATACCTATTGACGCTCTGGTCTAGTCCTCTTAGTGTCCTCGATCAAGACTGCGTGATCATTCCTTGCCGGTCCCCCACGATCGACCCGGCGGCGGTGACGAAGGCCCTTGCCCCGCCGCCGGGTCTCCAGCCGGCCCGGCGGGCCGGCCCCCCACGTGATCTGCGGACGCGCGGCCTCTGCGAGGCTGGAGACGTGACGGAGAGCCTCGCCGACGAGTTCGAGACGTACCGCCCGCGCCTGTTCGGGCTCGCCTACCGCATGCTCGGCTCCGCCGCCGACGCCGAGGACACCGTGCAGGACGCCTACCTCCGCTTCAGCGGCGCCGACCGCGCGGAGATCGAGCGGCCCGGCGCCTGGCTGGCCAAGGTCGTCACCCGGCTCTGCCTCAGCCGGCTGACCTCGGCCCGCGCCCGGCGCGAGCACTACGCCGGACCCTGGCTGCCCGAGCCGGTCGTCACCGCGGACGGCACCCTCGGCCCCCTGGAGTCCGCGGAGCAGCGCGACGCCGTGTCCCTCGCCCTGCTGGTCCTGCTGGAGCGGCTCACCCCGACCGAGCGTGCCGTCTACGTCCTGCGGGAGGCCTTCGCGTACGGCCACCGCGAGATCGCCGGAGTCCTGGAACTGGGCGAGGCCAACTGCCGTCAGCTGCACCGGCGGGCGGTGCTGCGCCTCGCCGTGCCCGAGGCCCGTTTCGAGGCCCCGGCCGAGCAGCGGGCCCGTCTGGTCGACTCGTTCCTCTCCGCCGCCCGCGAGGGTGATCTGACCGGTCTGGAGCGGCTGTTCGCCGCGGAGGTCGTCTGGTGGTCCGACGGCGGCGGCAAGGTCTCCGCGGCGCGGCGCCCCGTCGAGGGACGCGAGAAGGTGCTGCGTTTCCTGGCCGGTGTCCTCGCCCGGGCCGGAGCGGACGGTTTCGGCCTCTCGGTGGCCGAGGTCAACGGCCGCGACGGACTGCTCGTCCGCGGACCCGGGGGCGCGGACGGGATCGCGGGAGTGATCGGCGTCGTCGCCTTCGAGGTCCGCGACGGCGTGATCACGGAGGTGCGGATGGTGATGAATCCCGAGAAGCTGGAGTTCCTGGGGCGTCAGTTGGAGCACGCCCGGAAGCTGCGGTGAGCGGCGCCCGACCCGACCGGTGCCCGGGAGCCGTGGGACCGGAGGGACCACCGGATTCCGCTCGTTCCTCGGCGGCGTTGTCACATCCGTGCGGGCTGCGCGGTCTCGGCTGACGAAGGGCGCTCCACCCGGGAGTGTCCGGCGTCGAAAGGGCTGAACAGCATGACCACGATCCTGGTGACCGGCGGCACCGGCACCCTCGGCCGGCTCGTCACCGAGCGGCTGCGGGCGAACGGCCACGAGGTGCGGGTGCTCAGCCGGCACGCGCAGCCGTACGCCGTCGATCTGCGCGAGGGCGGCGACGGTCTGGAGGCGGCCGTCACGGGGGTGGACGCGATCGTGCACTGCGCGACCTCGCCCCGCGGAGGCGACGAGGAGGCGGCGGCGCAACTGATCGCGGCCGCGCGCCGGGCGGCCGTCCCGCATCTGCTCTACATCTCGATCGTCGGCGTCGACGCGGTGCCGTTCGGCTACTACAAGGCCAAACGGGCCGTGGAGAAGCAGGTCGAGGAGTCCGGACTCGGGTGGACGGTCCTGCGCGCCACCCAGTTCCACGACCTCGTGGCCCAGGTCCTGGGCGGACTCGCCAGGCTGCCCGTGCTGCTCCTGCCCGCCGGGGTCCGCGACCAGCCGATCGAGGCCGCCGAGGTCGCCGAGCGGCTGGCCTCACTGGCGGCCGGGGCACCCGCGGGGCGGGTCGAGGACATGGGCGGGCCCGAGGTGCGCACGTTCCGTTCGCTCGCGGAGGACTACCTGCGGGCCACCGGGAAGCGCCGCCCGCTGCTGGACGTACGTCTGGCGGGCAAGGCCTACCGGGCGTTCCGGGACGGCCACCACCTCACGCCGGGGCACGCGGTGGGGAAGGGCACGTTCGAGGACTTCTTGAAGACCCGCGCCACGGACCCTCGCTGACCCCACGCCTCGCGAGACTCCCCCGCCTCCGGGACGGACGCGCACCGGTGCGCTCCGGAAAGCGTCCGACTGCCGACGGGGCCCGCCGCCGACGCTCCGTCCCCGCTCCGGCCGGCCCCGGGGCGGTTCCCTCGGCTCCGCGCAGGCCCGGGACCCCGCTCCGGGCGGCCCCGAGGCCGGTTCTCACCTTTGGCGGGTTCGGAGCGGGGCCCCGGCTCCGAGCCGGCCCGGGACGAGTCCCTGCGCTCCGCCCCGACCCGGAGCAGGACCCGGCTCGGGGCGGATCCAAGGTGGGTCCCCGACCCCGGGCGGACCGAGGGCGGGTCCCGCCACGGACAGGCCCGGAGCAGGCCCCCGGCTCCGAGCCGCCTCGGAGCGAGTCCCCCACCCCGGGCACCCCCGGAGCGAGTCCCCGCCCCGGGCGGCTCCGGCGTCTACCGCGACGACGCCGGAGCGAACAGTTCGTCCTGGGCACCGTCGCGCGCGGTCAGCAGGGCGCCGCGCAGCACCGCGCCTCCGCCCACCGTTGTCGCGCGCACCTCGGTCGGGAGCGGCGAGATCCGGGCGAGCCGCTGCTCGACCCGCGCCGCGAGCACCGCGCCGCCCGCCTGGCCGACCTCGCCGCCGAGGACCACGCAGCCGGGGTCCAGTACGGCGCTGACGGAGGCCGCCCCGATCGCGAGGCGCTGGGCGAGGGCGTCGAGGAAGCCTTCGGCCGCCGGGGAGCCGGGGCTCGCCAGCGCCTTCCTCACCAGCGCCGCGGCAGGTGGTTCGTAGCCCTCGGGCCGCGCCGACACGCCGTGCTCCGCCGCCAGCTCCGCGATCGCCGCGGACCCGACCAGTGAGTGGAAGCCGCCCCCGCAGTCGGTCGCCGAGGGCAGGGTCGTGGTGCCCGGCACCGGCAGGAAGCCGATCTCCCCGGTTCCTCCGGAGGCGCCGCGGCGCAGGGCGCCGTCGAGGACGACGGCGGCGCCGGTGCCGTGTCCGAGCCACAGCAGGACGAACGTGTCGCGGTCGCGGGCGACGCCGTCGCGCTGTTCGGCGAGGGCCGCGAGGTTGGTCTCGTTCTCCACCAGGACGCGGGCCTCGGGAAGCCGTTCCTGAAGGGCCGCGACCAGCCGCCGGTGCCATGCGGGCAGTCCGGTGGAGTTGCGGAGTTCGCCGCTGGCGGGGTCGATCAGACCGGGTGCCCCGATACCGACGGTGTGCAGCCTGCCCCACCCCCGGACGGGTTCGGGCTGGGGCGACGCCCCGAGGGCGCCGGCCTCCTTCGCCACCCGTTCGACCAGCGCGACCGCCTGCTCCACCGCCGGCCCCGTCCCGGTGCCCTCACCGATGGGCACGGACGCCTCGGCCAGGACGTGGCCGACCAGATCGGAGACGACGACGGACACGCCCTCCGTGCGGACGTCCAGCGCGGCCAGGTGGGCGCGGTCCGCGACGATTCCGTAGACCCGGGCGTTCGGGCCGCGCCGCTGCTCCCCCGATTCCCCGACGACGGTGACGAGACCGGAGGCCGTGAGGCGTTCGACGAGGTCGGCGACGGTCGGCCGGGACAGTCCGGTGAGCTGCTTCAGCCGCGTGGCCGTCAAAGGGCCTTCCTGCTGCAACAGCCGCAGGGCGAGCCGGTCGTTGATGGCCCGTGCGGTGCTCGGGGATGCGGGCATGCCGGGAATCCTCCCAGATCTGCTCGGCTACCCGGCGACCGGGCGGCGGGCGGACGTCTATTTATCAGGCAGGGTTCCTGATAGTTTACGGCGGCACACCGTGGAACCATCACCCGGGGAGGGGCCGAGTATGAGTGAAGTGGTCTACGACCAGCGCGAGATCAAGCGCGCCCGGTACGCCGTGGCGGCCGTGTTCGCCGTGCACGGAGCCGTCACCGGGTCCTTCGCGACCCGCGTGCCCTGGATCCAGGACCATGCCTCGGTCAGCGCGGGCCAGCTCGGTTTCGCCCTCGCCTTCACCGCCTTCGGCGCCTCCTGCTCGATGCCGCTGGCCGGCCGGATCACCCACCGCTTCGGCAGCCGTACGGCACTGCGCGGACTCATCGCGCTGTGGACACTGGCGCTGGTCCTGCCGTCCCTGGCGCCGAACCTGCTCACCCTGTGCCTCGCGATGTTCGTGTACGGCGCCACGGCGGGGATGGCGGACGTCGCCATGAACGCGCTGGGGGTCGAGGTCGAGAACCGGCTCGACAAGTCGATCATGTCGGGACTGCACGGCATGTGGAGCGCCGGCGCGCTGATCGGCGCGGCGGCGGGCACCCTCGCCGCGCATCTGGGCGCGGACGCGCGCCTGCACCACGCCCTGGCCGCGGCGACGCTCACCTTCCTCGGTGTCGCCGCCTGCCGGTGGGTGCTCGACCTGCAGCCCACCGAGGACGAGGAACCGCCGCCGCGGTTCGCGCTGCCGCCCCGGTCGGCACTGCTCATCGGCACGGTCGGCTTCTGCGCGGTCTTCGCGGAGGGCGCGAGTCTGGACTGGTCGGCGGTCTACCTGCGCGACCGGCTGGACAGTTCGGCCGCTCTCGCCGCGGCCTCGACGACCGGCTTCATGCTCACCATGGCGGTGGCCCGGCTGGTCGGCGACACGGTGGTGAACCGGTTCGGCGCCGTACGTACCGTGCGGGCGGGCGGCGTGCTGGCCGCGCTCGGCGGACTGATGGTCGTCCTCGCGGAGCATCCGGCGGTGGCGATGAGCGGCTTCGCGCTGCTCGGGCTGGGCATCGCGGTCGTCGTCCCGCTGTGCTTCGCGGCGGCCGGGCGCAGCGGCCCCAACCCCAGCCAGGCCATCGCGGGCGTCGCGACCATCACGTACACCTCGGGGCTCATCGCGCCGAGCCTGATCGGGTCGGTGGCGCAGGCGACGAACCTGATGGTGTCGTTCGCCCTGGTCACGGTCCTGGCGTTCGGGCTCACCGCGCTCGCGGGTGTGCTGCGCGCCGGGGACCGCACCCCCTCGAAGGCGAAGGTCACTCCCCCGAGCGCAGCAGTTCCCGGCCCACGGCCCTGAACTTCTCGCTCCACGGAGCCGGGCGCAGCGTCCCGGCGTCGAGCCGCACGAGCACCCGGGTTCCGTGCGCGTAGGTGACCGCGCCGTCGAGGGAGCAGAAGCGGAAGCCGTACGTCAGTCCGGTGTTCCCGAGTCTTTCCAGCCAGAGGTGGACGGCGTACGCGCCGGGGCGGCTGACCGGGGCCTCGTAGCTGATCCGCAGTTCCTTGACGGCGTTGCACGAGTCGCCCGCCGCCTCCCAGTCGCCCTCGAAGCCGAAGCCGCGCTCGTTCCACAGCGCGGTCCAGGCGCGCTCGACCAGGACCGGGTAGCGGGCGTTGTGCAGCAGTCCGAGCGCGTCGAGGTCGTCGAAGTGGACGGTGACGGGCAGAAGCCGTCCGTACGGGAGGGCGGGGGCGACGGGGGCTTCGGCGGTCACGGGCGGGGCTCCTGGGACGTGCTGCGGCGCGCGGACGGGCGGGCCTGACTGAAAACGACTCCCCCATCCTAAGCAAACGCTCAGGAGCCCCGCCCGGGCGGGATCAGCCCACGATCGAGTCGAGCTGCTCGGCGGCCGGCCGCAGCTCCCACAGATCACCGCCGGGCGGTGCTTCGAGCCTCGGCACGGCGGCCCGCGCGGCCCGGTCCCCCGCGTCGGCCGCGGCACGCACCACATCGCTCGCCGCGAAGCGGTGGAACTCCAGCTCGGGATGGCTCCACGGCTCGGCGCCGGTCGCCGCGGGCAGCAGGTAGCCGACCGCCTTGAACAGGCTCTGGCCGTCCGGCCCCCGGTACGCCCACAGGTCGACGCCGACCTTCTCGCCGATGGCCGCGAGCCGGGTGTAGGCCACCAGGTCGAAGGCCGAGTAGTGCCAGCTGCGGGTGCGCGCGAGCTCCTGGGGCTGGCCGCCGTCGGGGGCGATCTGCGGGTCGATCCGCAGGGCCCGCGCGGCGAGCACGGTCCGCCGGGCGAGGTCCTTGTCGCCGGTCGCGTACGCGAGGGCGGCGAGCTGCATGTCGTAGAAGGTGCCGTGGTTGTTCCGCGCGGCGCCCTCCTCGGCGCCGAAGGCGCTGCCCGTCAGCCAGTCGCGGTAGCCGGCGTTCCAGGCGAGCATCGCGGCCCGGTCGCTCCGGGACCAGCCGGGGGCACCGGTGTCCAGGAGGGCGACCGCGTCGAGGACGCTCGTGTACGACTGCGAGAAGTCGATGATGCCGATGGCCCGGCCGTCGTACCTGCAGGGGATGAACTGGCCGTGGTCCAGGTTCGGGTTCATCCGGGTGGCCGGGTCCAGGAACCAGGTGCGCAGGACCTGGGCGGCCTTCACCGCGTACCGCTTCTCGCCGGTGTAGTACCAGGCGAGCGCGAGGTCGTACGTCGAGTCGAACACCTTCTCCGCGTCCTGGCGGTCGGTGCCGGTGTCCACCTCGGGATTGCGCTGCCCGTCGCGCTGGACGTACGGGCACCCCCAGGGGTTGTCGGCGGTGGCGGGCCGCGAGGGCCACCAGTAGGGGGCCTGGCTGAGGTAGTCGTGAACGTCTCCGCCGGGGGCGGGTCTCGGCTTGTCGACGACCGTCCAGGGGCCCTGGTCCAGCCAGTCGTCCGCGCGGGCCGTCAGCTCCCGCAGCGTCCGGGCGAGCCGGCGGTCGCCGTGCTCCAGGCGGGCACGGGTGCGCCGGAGCCGGCGGCCGTCGAGGACCACGGTCCTCGGCGATCCGGGCGCGGTCCGGCCGGACGGGGCGGGGAGAGCCGTGGACGCGGTGCGCCCCGGCGCCGCGGGGCCCGCCCCGGACGCCGTACGGGGGAACACCGGAAGGGCGCCCCCGGCCGCCGTACGCGCCGACGCCGAAGGGGCCAGGAGGGATGCGAGCGTGACGGTGGCCACCGCGACCACCAGGCCCAGTCTGGATCGTGCACTCACAGAACACTCCGATCATACATATGAACGATGTTCATGAGACGGACCGGGTGAGCGTAGAGCAGCTGGTCGAACGTGACAATGGTCCGGACACATTCACATACGGAGAAAGCGAATCCTCACCATGGACCTGGGTGTGCGCTGGACACTGCACGGCGACGGGCGGACTCCCGCCCCGGGAGCGGTCGTCCGCCCCGACGAACGCCTCTCCTGGCCCCGGACCCTCGGGCTCGGCGCCCAGCACGTCGTGGCCATGTTCGGGGCATCTTTCGTCGCACCCGTTCTGATGGGACTCGACCCGAATCTCGCGATCATGATGTCCGGTGTCGCGACGGTCCTCTTCCTGCTCGCCACCCGCGGCCGGGTGCCCAGCTACCTGGGCTGTTCGCTCTCCTTCGTGGGCGTCGCCGCCGTGATCCGCGCGCAGGGCGGCACCAGCGCCACGGTGACCGGCGCGTGCTTCGTGGTCGGCGTCGCGCTGTTCCTGGTGGGTCTGGCCGTCCAGCGGTTCGGGGCGAGGATCATCCACGCCGCGATGCCGCCGATCGTGACCGGCGCGGTCGTCATGCTGATCGGCTTCAACCTGGCGCCGGTGACCGCGTCCACCTACTGGCCGCAGGACCAGTGGACGGCCCTGCTCACCATGCTGGTCACCGGCGCGGCCGTGGTGTGCCTGCGGGGCTTCTTCTCCCGCATCGCGATCTTCCTCGGACTGGTCTTCGGCTACGCCGTCTCCTGGGCCTTCGACCGGATCTTCGGCCGGATCCACGCGGCGGACGCGAGCGGAAAGGTCACCGACCACTGGCGGCTGAACCTCTCCTCGGTCGAGCAGGCCGACTGGATCGGACTTCCGTCCTTCCACGGACCGACGTTCCAGTGGTCCGCGATCCTCGTCGCGCTGCCGGTGGTCATCGCACTGGTCGCCGAGAACGCGGGGCACGTCAAGGCCGTCGGCGAGATGACCGGCGACCCGCTGGACGACGAGCTGGGCACCGCGATCTCCGCGGACGGCGCCGCCTCCATGCTCTCCACCGCGGTCGGCGGCCCGCCCAACACCACGTACTCCGAGAACATCGGCGTGATGGCCGCGACCCGGGTCTACTCGACGGCCGCCTACTGGGCCGCCGCCGGCTTCGCCCTGCTCTTCGGACTGTGCCCCAAGTTCGGGGCGGTGGTCGCGGCGATCCCGGGCGGTGTCCTCGGCGGCATCACCGTCATCCTCTACGGCATGATCGGGTTGCTCGGCGCCCAGATCTGGCTCAACGCCCGGGTGGACCTGCGCAATCCGCTGAACCTCGTGCCCGCCGCCGCGGGCATCATCATCGGCATCGGCGGCGTCACCCTGAAGTTCACCGACAACTTCTCGCTGAACGGCATCGCGCTGGGCACCATCGTCGTGATCACCGGCTATCACGCGCTGCGGGCGATGGCCCCGGCCCACCTCCGCCAGGAACCGCTGCTCGACTCGGGAACCTCGGCGTACGACGGGCCCGGGGACCGGGGCGCCGGCTCATAGCCGTACTCCGCGCACCGGCCCGGCCCATACGGCTCCCCCGTTCCCGTCCCGGCCGCGTTCCCCCGTTCCGGGGAAGCCTTCGGCCCGGCGGCACACCGGCCGCCCCGGGACTGGGACGCTGCCCCCATGGCCCAACCGGCACAGTTCACCCCGTCCGTCGACACGGTCGTCGCCCGTATGCGCGCTCTGGACGCGGGGCTCCCCGAGCGCGACGGTCTCGCGGTCTTCAACCGCGTCTACCTCACGGTCACCGAGGAGTTCGACCGCCGCCTGGACGCCGGCCTCTTCCCCGACCGCCGGGCCGCGACGACCCTGGACGTGCGGTTCGCGGAGCGCTACCTGGCGGTGGCCGAGGAGGGCCGGGCGCCCGCCTGCTGGCGGCCGCTGCTGCGCTTCCGCCGCCATCCGGGGGTACGCCCCCTGCAGTTCGCGCTCGCGGGCATCAACGCGCACATCGGACACGATCTCGCGCTCGCCGTGGTGGACAGCTGCCGCGCGCTCGACTGCGAACCGGCCGACCTGGAGGACGAGTTCGACCGTGTGGGCGATCTCCTCGTCTCGCTGGAGGAGCGTGTCCGCGAAGAGCTGATGCCGGGACCCGACCTGCTCCAGATCGCCGATCCGCTCACCCACCTCGTCGGCTCCTGGAGTCTGGAGCGGGCCCGAGAGGCGACCTGGGCGGCGGCCCGGGCCCTGTGGGCGCTGCGCGGACTCCCCGACCTGGCCGAGGAGTTCGGCGACCGCCTCGACGCGGCGGTGGGCCTGGCCGGCCGGATGCTGCTCACTCCCCTGCCGGCCTGATCCCGCCACCCGGCACGGTCCCCGCCGGAACATCCCGGCGCTCACTGTACGTTGACACGTCGGCACACCCCGATGCGAAGGAGTCCACAGGTATGACGACGCGACTCGGCCTCGCCCTCCCGCAGATGAAGCAGTACGACCTCGGACGGGACGTGCCCGACGTGGCACGCGCCGCGGAGGCCGTCGGATTCGACAGCCTGTGGGCCTTCGAGCGGGCCCTGTTCCCGGACCCCCCGACCCAGGGGCTGTACGGCGTCGAGGGACTGGCCTGGCCGGACTACTACCGCGGCGTCGCCGACCCGCTGGTGACCCTGACCCTCGCGGCCGCGGTCACCGAGCGCGCCGAGCTCGGCACCAGCGTGCTGGTCGCTCCGCTGCACACGCCCTTCCAGCTCGCCAAGGCCCTCGCCACGCTCGACGCGGCCGCCGGCGGCCGGGTCGTGGCCGGCCTCGGCACGGGCTGGTCCCTCGACGAGTACGCGGCGGCCTCCGCGCGGCCCTTCGAGGAACGCGGTGAGGCCCTCGACGAGGTGATCGAGGTCTGCCGCGCCGTGTGGGGTCCGGATCCGGTGGTCCTCGACGGCACGCTCACCAAGGTCGCCTCGGCCGTGGTCGGCCCCAAGCCGGCCCGGCCGATCCCCATCCTGCTCGCCGCGAACACGGGAAAGGCGCGGCGCCGGCTCGTCGACCACGCGGACGGCTGGATGCCGATCGGCATGGGGGCCGGGCAACTGGCCG
The DNA here is from genome assembly GCF_044333225.1 of Streptomyces sp. NPDC021080. Taxonomy (NCBI): domain Bacteria; kingdom Bacillati; phylum Actinomycetota; class Actinomycetes; order Kitasatosporales; family Streptomycetaceae; genus Streptomyces; species Streptomyces sp. NPDC021080. The sequence continues at coordinate 90,302 of NZ_JBIRQM010000013.1, forward strand.
CGCAGTGGCGGCAGTTGCAGGACCTGGCAGCCGAGCGCGGGCGCACCCGGCCGATCCGGACCGTGCTGCGCACCAACCCGCGCTACACGCCCAAGCCGTACGCGGGCGAGGACCGTCAGCCGTTCCAGGGCGACGTCGGGCAGATCGTGGCGGACCTGGTCGCCCATGCCGAGATCGGCCTCGACGAGATCTTCCTCGACTTTCAGAGCCAGGTGCGGGACGCCGCGGAGCTGAAGGACGTGGCGGCCGAGGTGTACGAAGCGGCGCGGGGGGGGGGGGGGGGGGGGGCGCCCCCCCCCCCCGGGGGGGGGGGGACCCCCCCCCGGGGGGGGGGGGGCCCCCGCCGCCGAGAGAGGGAGGACGGGGCGGGGCGCGG
>NZ_JBIRQM010000013.1:90687-205640 GCF_044333225.1 Streptomyces sp. NPDC021080
CCGCCCCCCCCGGGGGGGGGGGGGGGGGGGGGGGGGGGGGGGGGGGGGGGGGGGGGGGGGGGGGGGGGGGGGGGGGGGGGGGGGGGGCCCCCCCCCCCCCCCCCCCGCCGCGGGGTGAGGAAAGGGCTCAGTCCTCGGGCAGTTCCACCGGCGCGATCTCGTCGTAGACGTCGCCGGGACCGGGGTTGGTCGGGTCGGTCGTCCCGCCGAGCTGGTGCATGACGCCCCAGACCGCGTTCAGCGCGGTCTGGACGGCGCCCTCGGCCCAGCCGGCCGTCCAGGAGATGTCGTCGCCCGCGAGGAAGATGCCCCGCTTGTCCTCGGGCAGCGTGTCCTGCATGAAGTGCGTGAACAGGCGGCGCTGGTAGCGGTAGTGACCCGGCAGGTTGGCCTTGAACGCGCCCATGAAGTAGGGCTCGTTCTCCCAGGACACGGTCACCGGGTTGCCGATGATGTGCTTGCGGATGTCGACCTTCGGGTAGATCTCGCCGAGCGACTTCAGCATGACCTCCATGCGCTCGCTCGCGGACAGCGGCAGCCACTTGAGGCTGTCGTCGCACCACGTGTACGAGAGGCAGATGACGGCGGGCTTGTCCGGGCCGTCGTCGAGGAGGTAGGTGCCGCGCGTCATCCGGTCGGTGAGCGTCATCGACATGACGTCACGGCCGGTCTCCTCGTCCTTGTCCAGCCAGAACGGCCGGTCGACGGGCACGAAGAGCTTGCTCGACTCCATGTAGTGCGTGCGCTCGATCGCCGTCCAGTGGTCGATCGGGAAGAGCGAGTCGTCGCAGGCGACCTTGGAGAGCAGCATCCAGGACTGGGCGGTGAAGATCGCCGCCTTGTAGGTGCGGATGTCGCCGTTCGCGTCCGTCACCGTGATGCCGTTGCCCGCGGTGCGGTTCAGCCGGGTGACGGCCGGGCGCGGGGCGCCGTCGTGCAGGGTCGACAGCGAGGTGCCGTACGCCCAGTGCACGATCTTCTCCGGCTCGCGCTCCCACAGGCGCAGCGGGAGCTGCTGGGAGCCGCCGACGATGCCGCGGTGGTGGTCGTCGGCCTCGGTGTAGACGACCCGCAGGATCTCCAGGATGGAGTTCGGGAAGTCGGTGTCCCAGCCGCCGGTTCCGAAGCCGACCTGGCCGAAGATCTCGCGGTGCCGGAAGGACTTGAAGGACTCCGAGTCGCACAGGAAGCCGTAGAAGGTCTGGTTGTCGAGCTTCTCGACGAGCCTCGACCAGATCTCGCGGATGCGCGGGACGTCGCGCTCGCGCATGGCCTGGTTCATGTCGGAGAAGTCGGCGCCGTCCTCGAGGCAGGCGTTCCAGGCGTTCATCACGTCGCGGTAGACCTGCGGGAGGTCGTCGACGGAGGTCGCGTAGTGCGACTCGCCCTTGAGGTCGACGACCGTCGAGGGCGTGGACTCGGCGAGGGGGTTGGGGAACGGGGTGGTCCGGAGGCCGACCAGGTCGATGTAGTGCTGGAGGGCGGTGGAGGAGGGCGGGAAGCGCATCGCGCCCATCTCGGCGGTGAGCGAGGGGTCGCAGCCCTCGAAGCCGACCGTGCGCAGCCGCCCGCCGATCTCGTCGGCCTCGTACACGACGGGCTTGAGACCCATCTTCATCAGCTCGTACGCGGCCACGATGCCGGACAGTCCGCCGCCGATCACCGCGACCTCGGTGCCGTGCTCGGTGGCGGGTATCTGGCCGAGGCCCGCAGGGTGCGCGAGGAAGTCGTCGTAGGCGTAGGGGAAGTCCGGGCCGAACATGGTGATCGGCGGCTGCTGCACGTCGGCGTGCTGGACGGCGTTGGGCACGGTGGACGTCATGGGGTACGGACTCCTTGCGCGAAAACTGGTGAGGGGGAGGCTGGTCGGAGCGGCCGGGGCCGGGCCGGGCGGAGGATCAGACGAGGGACCCGTAGAGGCCCGGGCGGCGGTCCTTCAGATACGGGTTCGTCTCGCGCGAGGCGGCCAGGAGGACCGGGTCGGCGTCCGCCAGGACCAGTTCCTCGCCGCGGCCGGCACGGGCCCGGGCGATGCCGTCGGGACCGGCCAGCGTGGACAGTCCGACGAACTCGAACTCCCCTTCCGGACCGGTGCGGTTGACGTAGGCGACGTACATCTGGTTCTCGAAGGCGCGCACCGGGACGACGGACTCGGCGACGAACTGGAACGGGTGCATCTGCGCGGTCGGCACGAGCAGCAGGTCGGTGCCGGCGAGGGCGTGCGCGCGGACGTTCTCCGGGAACTCGACGTCGTAGCAGATCATGAGGCCGATCCGCAGGCCGTTCAGTTCCGCCTGGACGACGGGCTGGTCTCCGGGCGTGAAGTGGTCGTGCTCGAAGCAGCCGAAGAGGTGGGTCTTGCGGTAGTTCGCGAGCCGGGCGCCGTCCGCGGAGATCAGCTGCACGGAGTTGAAGACCCGCGCCGCGCCGTCGCCCTCGGGCGCCTCGCGCTCGGGGTAGCCGTAGGCGACGGCGACGCCGTGCCGGGTGGCGATCTCGGCCACCGCGTCGGCGGAGTCTCCGTCGGCGGGCTCGGCGAGGCGTGCGATGTCGTCGCCGATGGCGTAGCCGGTCAGGAACATCTCCGACGTCACGACCAGTCCGGCTCCCGCTGCGGCGGCACGGCCCGCGGCCTCGTCGAGCACCTTGAGGTTCTCGACGATCGAGCCGGGGCGGCCGGAGCTCTGGAGCAGGGCTGTGCGCATACGGGTTCTCCACCGGTACGAGGGGGGATTCGGGGGCCAGATAGACGGTACGGTCGGCCGGCTCGGGGGGACAAGAAGGACCCGTTGCGCGCCACCGGACGATTCGTTGCGCGCGCCGCGCCCCCGGCGGCGATTCGTTGCGCACCTCGCCGCGCCCCCCGCGGTCAAGGTCCCGAACGTCCCGAACCCCTGGAGACGCAGGTCACACGAGGGATCGGTTCCCGCGACGGGACGAACGCGCCCGAGAAGCGGAACGAGCCGGCCGGGACGGGATCCGCCGCCGTACGGCACCCGTGACCCGGCGTACGGCACCCGTGACCCGGCGTCCAGGGCCCGGGGCCGGCCCCCGGGCCCGCCGGGTGGTCACAGGTCGCGCAGCCGCTCCACGATCTCGCGCAGCAGCTCAGGATCCGCCGCGGGACCGCCGTCCGGCGGGCGGTACGGCTCGTCGATGATCAGCAGACCGGCCTCGGCCAGGTCGCCGAGCAGGACGCGTACGACGGTCAGCGGCAGGTCGGCGTCCGCGGCCAGCTCGACGACCGGGCGGGGGCCGCGACGGGCCAGTTCGAGCAGCGCGGCCGCCGCGTGGTCGACGCCGGGCGGCCCGGCGTCCGTCTCCAGGACCGTGACCCGCGACATCAGATCGATGACGTGCCGGTCCGAGGGCCGGGTCCGGCCGCCGGTGACGGTGTAGGGCCGCACCATCGGCCCGGTCTCGTCCTCGTACCAGTGCTCGTCGGTCACGGCCGGATCAGTGGCCCCCGGGGTCGGCCGCCGAACGTACGGCGGCGGCCATGTGGCGGCCGACACGGCGGACGAGCAGTTCCATCTCGTGGGCGAGCTGTCCGACGTCCGTCTGCACCTCGCTGAGCACGGCGAGCCGGCTTCCGTCACCCGCCGGGGTGATGAAGAGGTAGGCGTCGTCGAGCATCACCATGGTCTGGCGCACCCCGCCCGCGGCGAAGCGCTCGCCCACCGAGCGGGCCAGGCCGTGGAAACCCGAGCAGACCGCGGCGAGGTGTTCGATGTCCCGTCGACGCATGCCGTCCGAGAAGCTCAGCGGCAGGCCGTCGGCGGTCAGGAGCACGGCCTGGCGGACGTGATCGGTCCTGGCCACGAGATCGTCGAGCAGCCACCCGAGATCGGTTCCGGGCCGGCCGCCCTCGTCCCCCGGCCCGAGGGCGCTGCCCGCCGGGTCGGGGCGGGGGGCCTCCATGGTCCGGTCGGGCTGCTCTGGGAGCTGGTCAGGGCGCATCGTCGGCGTCCGTCCCTTCCTCGGTGTCGGTTCGCTGCACGGGGCCGGACCGCGCGGAGCCGGACCCGTTCGTCCCCGGCTGCGTGGGCAGACCCTTGCGGCCTCGGTCGAGGCCGCGCTGGAAGGCTCCGAAGACCGCGCGCATCTCCTCCGGTGTGATCTCGCGCTCCGCGGTCCCGTCGGCCGCCGGTGCCGGGTCACGCAGCTCCGGGGCGAGGGCCTGCTGACGGACCCGGGTGGGCAGTCCGGGCGGTTCCGGGGCCGGGGCCTCGGGCGGTACGGAGGAGGCTTCCGGCAGCGCGGAGCCGGCCTTCCGCTCCCCGGACGCCGTCCGCTGCGCCGGGAGGACCGCGGTGGCGGTCCGCGAGGGCAGCGGCGCCGGAGCCGTGTCCGGCCCCGCCGGGTACACGGTCTCCACCGGGGCGAGAACCGACTCCGGCAGCAGCACCACCGCCGTCGTACCGCCGTACGGCGAGCGGCACAGCGTGATCTTGATGCCGTGCCGCGCGGCGAGCCGGCCCACGACGTACAGCCCGAGCCGGTCGTGCCGGGTCGGGTCGAAGTCCTCCGGCGTGGTGAGGGTGCGGTGGGCCTCGTCGATCTGGTCGGGCGCTAGGCCGAGTCCCCGGTCGTCGATCTCCAGGACGAACCCGCTCCCGGTCCGGCCGGTGCGCAGGGTGACCTGGGTGCGGGGCGGTGAGAACACGGTGGCGTTCTCGACGAGTTCGGCGATCAGATGGACGACGTCGGCGACGGCGTCCGCCGCGATGCCCACCTCGGGCATCGGGGGGACGACGACGCGCGCGTACTGCTCGATCTCGCTCACCGCGGAGGACACGACCTCGCCGACGGGCACCGGCCGGCGCCAGCGGCGGCCCGGGGCCGAGCCGGAGAGGATGATCAGGCTCTCCGCGTGGCGCCGCATGCGGGTGGTGAGGTGGTCGATCCGGAACAGGTCGTCCAGGACGTCCGGGTCGTCGGTACGGCGCTCCAGCGTGTCGACGAGCTTGAGCTGCCGGTGGACGAGCGCCTGGTTGCGGCGGGCGATGTTCAGGAGCACCGCGAACAGGCCGCGACGCAGGGTCGCCTGCTTGACGGCCGCCTCGACGGCGGCGAGCCGGGCGGTGTTGAAGGACCGGCCGACCTGGCCGATCTCGTCGGCCACCGCCTCCATGTCCGCGAGCGGCGGCGCCTCGGCGGCCGCGTCGACCTCTTCGCCCGCGCTCAGCCGTTCCATGACCTGCGGCAGCTGACGGTTGGTCAGCAGATCCGCGGCGTCGCGCAGCGACTCCAGGCGGAGCGAGATGCGCCGGGCGCCGCGCACCGCGAACCAGATCGACAGTCCGACGGCGGCCAGTCCCAGTACGCCGACGACCGCGGCCTTGGTGAGCTCCTGATAGGCGAACGCGCGCCCGCGCGTGGCGGAGTTGAGCGCCGACTGGGTGCACAGCAGCATGTACCGCTTGACGGCGCGGTCGGTGGTGGTGCGCCAGGAGCCGGCCGCGACGGCCTCGCCCGCCCGTCGCGCACCCGCCCGCAGCAGGGCGTCCTCGTCCCGGGTCAGCTCCTGGTGGAGGTCGCCCCGCTGGAAGGTCTCGAAGAGGGAGCGCGAGTCGGACGGCAGGTCGGGCACATAGGTCCGCTCGAAGACCCGGCGGTCCTCGATGGTCGCGGTGAGGGTGTCGTACTGCTGGTCGGTGAGCGTGCCGGCGGCCCGTGCCCCGGCGACGAGCGCGTCCTCGCGCGAGACGAAGTCCCGTACCCGCACCAGCTCGACGACGACCTGTGCCTCACGGGCGAGCTGTCCCGCCTGGAGCGCCGTGAGCGCGGACTCGACGTCGAAGGACGGTTCGACCAGGGTGCTGTATTCGGCCACGGCCCGGTCCCAGGTGACCGTGTGCGCCAGCACCCGGCCACGCAGGCCCTCCAGCCCGTCGACGGAGTGGAGCAGGGCGTCGAGCGCCTGCCGCTGCTGTCCGGAGAGCCGACTGCGGTCCCCGTCCCGGACGGCCGCTCGCAACGCTGTCACGGCGCGGTCGGTGCGGCGCTCCTGGGCCAGCAGCTCGACTCCCGCCGTGGTCCCGCGCTTCGCGCCCAGGTACGCGGCGGCGAGGCGGCGTTCGATCTGGATCTGGCCGATCGCCGTGTCGACCGGGGTGCCGAAGTCGGTGTAGACACCCTGGAGGCGGACGAGCGCGCGCAGGTCGCCGGTGACGGACACCATGGCGAAACTCCACAGCGTCATGAGGGCGATCACCGGAGCGATCGAGAGGGCCACGATCCGCGAACGGACCGTGGGCGTACGGCCGAAGGGCCAGCGCATGGTCTCCCCAGGACGGCAGGACGACAGGACGGTCGGGTGGCCGGGTGACGGTCGGTAACCCCTCGGCTGTTACTCGCGGGTAGCGATCGTGGCTCAAAGTAGCGGATGACACGCCGGGACCGCAATGGTCCGGACTGACTCATCGTTCAACAATTTGGCACGCCCGGGCCCGGGCCCTCTCATCGCTCCGCGCGGGGCAGGGCGAAGACGGTGACGACCGCCGCGTGGTCGGAGGGCCATGCGTTGTCCGCAACTTCCGGCCAGGGCCGCGGGGTGCCGACGACCAGGGTGCGGGAGTCGAGGACGGTCAGGCCCCGGTGCAGGACGAAGTCGATCCGGTCCTGCGGCTCCGGGCGCCCGCTGCCGTCCTCGTGCTCGGCGTGGACGGGCGACCAGGTGTGCCCGGGATCGCGCACCGGGTCGGGGCGGGCCTCCCGGTAGGAGTCGCGCAGGCCCGCCTCCTCGGCGGCCCGCGTCACCGGCCAGGCGACATCCGGCCGGTCCAGGTGCGAGGGCGCGTTGAAGTCACCGGTCAGGACGACCGGCACGGACTCGTCGCGGGTGTCGGCGATCCGCCGCAGGATCTCCCGCATCCGGGCGAGCCGGCCGCTCTCGTGCTCGATCAGTCCGGCCGCCGGAAGGCCGTCGAAGCGGGCCTCGTAGGGGCCGTACGGCGCGCAGTCGAGGTGGACGCTCCAGACGTCCACCCGCTGACCGCCGTCCAGTTCGATCCGGACGCCGGCACCGCCGTAGAAACCGACGTCCGGGTCGCCGAGGGCGGCGGTGATCGGGTGGCGGCTGATGACGCCGAGGTTGTCGCCCGCCTGATGGTGGTACCAGCCGAGGGCGTCGGCCAGTTCCCGCGCCGCGTCCCCGTACGTCTCCTGCAGGCCGACCACGTCCGCGCCGGTCCCGGTGATGACCTCGAGCTGCTTCTCGCGGTACCCGTCCACCTTCGTGCCGCCGCACCAGAGGTTCCAGCTCATCACCCGCAGCTCGCCCGGGGTGACCATGGCCCGCAGCCGGGCCGGGGAGACTCCCTCCAGGCTGCCGAGCACGGTGCGGCCGGCCGCGGCGGCGATCGGCGCGAGCGAGGGCACCGCGAGAACGGCGCAGCCTGCCGACTCGGCGGAGGTGACGCCGGTCTGGGTGTCCTCGACGGCGACGCAGGCGGCGGGGTCGACGCCGAGGGCGCGGCAGGCGGCGAGGTAGGGGTCGGGGGCGGGCTTGGTGCGGCCGGTGTCGTCGGCGGTGACGGAGACGGCGAAGTGCTCGGCGCCGAGGGCTTCCAGAACGGTGTCCGCGACCGTGCGCGGGGAGGCGGTCACCAGGGCGGTGGGGACGCGTTCGCGGGCGAGCGCCCGCAGCAGTTCCCTCGCCCCGGGGCGCGGCACGACGCCCGTGCGGACCCGGTCCGCGAACCGCCGGTGCAGTTCGGCGGCGGTCTCCTCCCCGGGTGCGCCGGTGACGCCGGCCAGCCAGGCGGCGGTGTACTCGACGGGCCGTCCGAGGACGTGCGGCTGATCGGCCCCCGTCAGCGCGTGCCCGAGCCCGTCGGCCACCGCCTCCACCGCCTCCCACCACAGCCGCTCGGTGTCCACGAGCGTGCCGTCCATGTCGAACAGGACGGCCTGGAGGGCGGGCCGGGGGGTGGTGCGGTGGGTCACGGTGATCTTCTCCTTCGGTGGGGGAATTCCAGCCCCTCCGGCGTTCGAGGAGCGGGGTCCGGGGCGGAGCCCCAGGGACGATGGGGGTCCCCCCTGGTCGAGCGAAGCCGAGACCTTGGGGGAGGGCAGGGGCGGAGGGGGCGATCGTCGCTTGTGGGGCGGTGGCCCGCGAACGAGCACCCGGGGTCGGCGGCGGTGGTCCGCGAACGGGAACCCCGGGGTCCGCGGTGGCGGCACGCGAACGGTATCCGCGGTCCGGGGAGGCGCCGGACGCCCCGGTCCGCGCGCGTCTCAGTCGGGACGCGCGGCGACCAGGACCGGGCGGTCCGGCAGGGTGACGCTCACGGCGGCGCCCGGCACGAGCGACGCGGCCTCGTGCGTGGGCAGGTCGGCCTTGACCTCGGTGCCGTCGGCGAGCCGCGCGGTCACCCGGGTGGCCGCGCCGAGGAACGCGGTCGCCACGACCCGGGCGTCACCCGCCTCGTCGGCGCTCACCCGGACCGCTTCCGGCCGTACCAGCACGTCCACCGTCCCCGGGGCGGGCGCGTCCCCGTCCACCGGCAGCCGCCGGCCGAGGACGTCGACCCTGTCGCCGTCGAGGAGCCCCGGGATCCGGCTCATCGTGCCCACGAACTCGGCGACGAAGGCGGTCGCGGGTCGCCCGTACAACTCGGCGGGCGACGCGCACTGTTCGAGCCGTCCGGCCCGCATCACCGCGACCCGGTCCGCCATGGACAACGCCTCCTCCTGGTCGTGGGTCACGAACAGGGTGGTGATGCCGAGTTCCAGCTGGAGCCGGCGGATCTCCTCGCGCAGCGACAGCCGCACCTTGGCGTCCAGCGCGGAGAGCGGTTCGTCGAGCAGCAGGACGCGGGGCCGCAGGGCGAGCGCGCGGGCCAGCGCGACCCGCTGCTGCTGGCCGCCGGAGAGCTGGTGCGGGAACCGCTCGCCCTTGTCCCCGAGGCCGACGAGATCGAGCAACTCGCCTGCCCGGGAACGCCTTTCGGCCGTACGCACCTTGCGCATCCGCAGTCCGAAGGCCACGTTGTCCAGGGCGCTGAGATGCGGGAAGAGGCTGTACGACTGGAAGACCATCCCGGCGTCGCGGCGGTGGGCCGGGACCCGGGTGATGTCCTCGCCGTCGACCAGCACCTCGCCGGAGTCGGGGTGTTCGAAGCCGGCGAGCATGCGCAGCGCGGTGGTCTTGCCGCAGCCGGACGGACCGAGCAGGGCGAGGAGCTCACCGGGCCGGACGGTGAGGTCCAGGCCGTCGAGGGCGACGGTCGGTCCGAACTCCCGCCTGAGGGAGCGGAATTCGACGGTGGCGGCGGTGTCGGGCGTGGCGAGGGTCATGTTCGTCCCCGGGAGGCGGAAGCGGTACGGGAGCGGCCGCCGAGGACGGCGAGCGCGAGAAGGAGTGCCCAGGTGAGGAACAGGCTGAGCACGGAGACGGCGACGGACAGCTGGGCCTGCGAGCCGCCGATGTCGTAGATCCACACGGCGAACGGCTGGTAGCCGAGCAGGCTCGCGACCGTGAACTCGCCGAGCACCAGGGCCAGGGTGAGGAAGGAGGCGTTGAGCAGCGCGCCGCGCAGATTGGGCAGCACCGCGCGCACGAGGGCCCGCGGCAGGCTCGCGCCGCAGCTGCGGGCCGCCTCGACGAGGGTGCGCACGTCGACGGCGCGCAGTCCGGCGTCCAGGGCCCGGTACACGAACGGCAGCGCCATCACGACGTACGCGAGGACGAGGACGACCGGGAAGCCCGGGTCCTGGATCGCCACGAACGTCTCGAACAGCGGGGTGCGCGAGAAATGTTCGGGCCCCCACTTGAGGACGGTGGAGATGCCGGCGACGAACGCGATCGGCGGGACGACGAGCGGCAGGGAGCACACCACCTCGACGACCGGCCGCCACCGGGGCGCGCCGAGCCGCAGCGCGACCGTGGCGGGCACCATGAGGAGCAGCACCACGGCGATGGTCGCGGCGGCGAGCTCCAGGGAGAGCAGCAGGCTGGAGCCGAACCCTTCGGCGGACACGATCCGGCCGTAGGCGTCGAGGGTGACGCCCTGCCCCGGCACGTCGACCGTGAAGATCACGGACGCGGCCAGGGGCACCAGGAAGTACAGCGCGGCCAGGGCGAGGACCGCCCAGCGCCACGGGTTCAGGCGAGCCATCGCGCGCTCCGTCGTTGCAGGGGCAGGTACACGGCCATGACCAGGCCCGCGATGAGGACCATGTCGAGGCTGAGGGCGAGCGCCACGTTCTCCTGGCCGACCAGCACGTTGCCGGAGATGGCGTCGGCGATCTGCAGGGTGACCAGCGGCACCGCGCTGCCGACCATGGCGGCGGCCGTGGCGTACGCGGCGAAGGCGCTGCCGAAGAGGAGCACGAGTCCGCCGAGGAGCGAGGGCGCGAGGACGGGCAGGGCCACGTGCCGCCAGTACTGGACGGTGGTCGCGCCGTTGTTCCGCGCCGCCTCGCGCCACTGGGAGCGCAGACCGTCGAGCGCGGGTGTGATGGTGAGGACCATGAGCGGGATCAGGAAGTACAGGTAGACGACGACCAGGCCCCAGAAGCTGTAGAGGTTCCAGCCCCGGTCGGTGAGGCTCAAGTGCCGTGTCAGCACACCGGAGTTGCCGAGGGTGGCGACGAAGGCGAAGGCGAGCGGGACACCGCCGAAGTTGGCGAGGACGCCGGAGGCGGTGAGCACGGCCTCGCGCAGCGCGCGGGAGCGGGAGGTCACCACGGCCTGCGCGAGCGGCAGTCCGAGGACGGTCGCGAGTCCGGCGGAGACGGCGGACAGCTTGACGCTGCCCACGAGCGCGGTCAGGTAGGCGCCCTGGAACGAGCCGGTCAGGTTGGCCGTGGTGTACGAAGTGGCGCCGGTGGCCTGGTTCTTGACGGTGAAGGCGCCGTTCAGCATGGCGAGGGCGGGGAGGCCGAAGGAGACCGCCACGAAGACGAGCAGCGGGAGGACGGCGAGCGGGCCGGCGGTGCGGCGGCGCCGCTGCCGGTGGGCAGCGGCGGGCGCCACGTCGGCCGGGGCCTTCGTGAGAGCGGTGGTCATCCGGAGACGGCCTTGCCCCAGCCCTGGGCGAGCACGGTCTTGGCCTTGCTCTGCTGGGTCTCGGTCGGGAAGCTCGGGGTGCCCGAGACGGCGGGGAGCTTGGCGGCGGCGGTCTTGTCGAGCGTGCCGGCCTTCTCCATCGCGGTCATCAGGGCCGGACGGGCGTAGCCCTTGAGCCAGAGGTTCTGGCCCTCGGCGCTGTAGAGGTACTCCTGCCACAGACGGGCGGCCGCGGGGTGCGGGGCGTCCTTGTTGACGGCCTGGGAGTAGTACTGCGAGAACTGGCCGTCGCTCGGCACGGCGACCTTCCAGTCGACGCCCTTGGACTTGAACTCGTCGGCGTATCCGGCGTTGAGGTAGTCCCAGTCGATGCTGATGGGCGTCTCGCCCTTCTCGACGGTGGCCGGGGTCGACTCGACGGGCGTGTAGTTGCCGTTCTTCTTCAGCTTCGCGAAGAAGTCGAGGCCGGGCTGGATGTCGTCGAAGGAGCCGCCGTTCGCGAGCGAGGCCGCGTACACGCCGCCGAAGGCCGAACCGGACTTGGTGGGGTTGCCGTTGAGCGCGACCTGGCCCTTGTACTGCGGCTTGAGCAGGTCCTTGAAGGTCGTCGGGCACTCCTTGACCTTCTTGGCGTCGCAGCCGATGGAGATGTAACCGCCGTAGTCGTTGAACCAGCGGCCCGCCGCGTCCTTCTGGCCCTCGGGGAGGTCGGCGAAGCCGGCCACCTTGTACGGGGCGAGCAGGCCCTGCTGGGCGGCGCTCAGCGCGAAGGAGCTGCCGAGGTCGAGGACGTCGGGGGCGCGGTCCTGGCCCTTGCGCGAGGTGACGGCGTTGATCTCGTCCTGGCTGGAGCCGTCCGGGCTCTCGACCTGGATCTTGATGCCGTACTTCTTGGTGAAGCCGTCGATGAGGGCGCCGTAGTTGGCCCAGTCGCGGGGAAGGGCGATCGCGTGCAGCGTGCCTTCCTTCTTCGCGGCCTTGGCGAGGGCGTCGAGACCGCCGAAGTCCGCGGCGGAGGTCGCGGTGGCCGCGCTCTTGCCGTCGGCGGTGGTCGCCTTGTCGTCGGGAGCGGCGCCGCAGGCGCTCAGGGTGAGCGCTGCGGCGACGGCGAGGCCGCCGGTGAGGAGGGCGGTCCTCGGCAGGAACACGGTCACGGTCTCTCCAGGGTGACGCACGAGGGTGGGGTGGAACGGAGCACTTGTCTGAACAAGTCGGCCCCAGTAGGCCCGCCGATGGTGTCCTGTCAGTGAACGTCGGTGAAACCACAAGCCCCTATTTCCTGCACAATCCCGACCGTCCCCGATCACCGCCCGCCGTCGATTAGGCTGATCAGGCTGTGCACAGCGGGCGAACCAGAGGTCGAATCAGAGGGGAAGAATGACGGCGCGACACGAGGAGATCGCCGAGGAACTGCGGCGGGCGATCGACCGCGAGGAGTACACCGTGGGCAGTCTGCTGCCGGCGGAGACCGACCTCGCGGCCCACTACGGCGTCTCGCGCGGCACGGTCCGCCAAGCCGTCGCGGCCCTGACCGCCGAGGGGCTCATCGGGTCCCGCCAGGGCGCCCGGCGCGTGGTCCTCGCCGGCCGCCGCAGCCAGAGCTTCGCCGAACTGCGCAGTTTCGCCCAGTGGGCGCGGGCGATGGGGCGCGAGGCGACGGGACGCGTGGTGGCCCAGGAGTACCGCCCGGCGACGGCGGAGGACGCCGTCCGCCTCCAACTCACCGAGAAGACAGCGGTGTTGCATGTCCTGCGGGTGCGCGGACTGGACGGCGAACCGGTGCTCCTGGAGCGCACGGTGTACGCGGACTGGATCTCCCCCGCCGTCGCGGCGATCGAGCCCGGGTGCCCGTCCGTCACCCAGCGGCTCTTCGAGGACACCGGCCTGGTCTTCGCGTACGGCGAGCACGTCATCGACGCGGTCGCGGCGGGCGCCCAGGACGCCGGCCTCCTCGGCGTCCGCCGCACCAGCCCGCTGCTGCGCGTCCGCCGGGTGACCACCACCCGTGAGGGCCGCCCGGTGGAATGGTCCGACGACCGCTACCGCTCCGACGCGGTGAGCTTCAGCGTCCACAACTCGATCGGCAACAACGCCCTGGCGAGGAAGACGGCGGAGTAAGCGTCCGTCACAGGCACGGGCTCCGGTTCGACGCCGGGCACTGGAGCGCCCGTCAGGGGCGCGGGGAACTGCGCGACGAGCCACGAAGCACCCGCACCCGCACGGGGCGAGGACCTCACCCCCTGGGGCGCCCCGCCCTCACGGGGTCGCCGACTACGTCGGCGACCCCGAGGAGAACCTCCGCAGGAGCGGCGACAGGACCAGGACGGACTTCGTCCGTTCCACGAACGGCTCCCCCGCGATCCGTTCGAGCACCCGCTCGAAGTGCCGCATGTCGGAGGCGAAAACCTGCACCACCGCGTCCGCCTCCCCGGTGACGGTGGAGGCGGCCACGACTTCCTGGTACCGCTCCAGACCGCGCTGGATGGTCTCGGGCGAGGTGTTGCGGCGGCAGTAGATCTCGACGAAGCCCTCCGTCTCCCAGCCGAGCGCCGCCGGGTCCACCCGTACGGTGAACCCGGTGATGGCGCCGGTGGCCCGCAGCCGGTCGACCCGCCGCTTCACGGCGGGCGCGGACAGACCGACGAGTTGCCCGATGTCCGCGTAGGAGCGGCGGGCGTCCTCGGCGAGGGCGTGCACGATGCGTTCGTCGAGATCGTTCAGCACTGCGGGTGGTTCACTTTTCTGCGAGAAGTTCTTGCGAGGGGTCCTGCGGTTGCCCGGCGACGGCGGGTTCCGCGGCCGCCAGCCGGGACCGGCGGTAGCCGTAAGTGAAGTAGAACACGAGCCCGACGGCCATCCAGACGCCGAAGACCTCCCAGGTGATGGCGGAGAGACTGGCCATCATCCACACGCACAGCAGGAAGCCGATCGCGGGGAACACCGGCGCGAACGGAACCCGGAAGGTGCGGCGCATGGCCGGGCGCGTCCGGCGCAGTACGACGACGGCGACATTGACCAGCGCGAAGGCGAACAGGGTGCCGATGCTGGTGGCGTCGGCGAGCTGGCCGAGCGGAACCGCGGCGGCGAGGATGCCGCAGAACAGCGAGACGATGACCGTGTTGGCGCGGGGGGTGCCGGTCTTCGGGTGGACCCGGGCGAACACCTTGGGCACGAGACCGTCCCGGCCCATCGCGAACAGGATGCGGGTCTGGCCGTACAGCACGGTCAGCACGACACTGGCGATGGCGATGACGGCGCAGGCGGCCAGGAGCGTGCCCCAGAAGGTCTGCCCGGTGACCTCCTTCATGATCTCCGCGAGCGCGGCGTGCGCGTTGCCGAACTGCCGCCAGGGCTTGGCACCGACGGCGACGGCCGCGACCAGGACGTACAGGGCGGTCACGATGGCCAGCGAGAGCATGATCGCGCGGGGCAGGTCGCGCTGCGGGTCCTTGGCCTCCTCGCCCGCGGTGGAGGCGGCGTCGAAGCCGATGTAGGAGAAGAACAGGGTGGCGCCGGCGGCGCTGACGCCCGCCATGCCGAGCGGCATGAAGTGCTCGTAATTGCCCGAGCGCAGACCCTGGACCCCGATCGCGCAGAACAGCACCAGCGAGGCGATCTTCACGGCCACCATGACGGTGTTGGCGCGCGCCGACTCGCGCGCTCCGCCGAGCAGGAACGCCATCGCGAGCAGGACGACGATGAGCGCGGGCAGGTTGAAGACACCGCCGTCACCGGGCGGCGCGGAGAGCGCGTCCGGGATGGTGACGCCGATGGTGCCGTCGAGCAGTTCGTTCAGGTACTCGCCCCAGCCGACCGCGACGGCCGCGACCGAGACGCCGTACTCCAGGACCAGGCACCAGCCGCAGATCCAGGCGATCAGCTCGCCCATGGTTGCGTACGCGTACGAGTACGAGGATCCGGCGACCGGGATGGTGCCGGCCAGTTCCGCGTAGGAGAGGGCGGAGAAGAGCGCCGTGACACCGGCGATGACGAAGGACAGGGTGACCGCGGGCCCGGCCTTGGGGACGGCCTGGCCGAGGACCACGAAGATGCCGGTGCCGAGCGTGGCGCCGATGCTGATCATGGTGAGCTGCCACAGGCCGAGGGAGCGCCGCAGCGAGCCCCCCTCACCGTGTCCGCCCTCCTGGACCAGGCGTTCCACCGGCTTGCGGCGCATGAGACGCGCGCCGAGACCCGGGGACGGCGGGGCGGACGTGGGTGGGGACTGCGGGGGTGCGCCTTGATCGAGCACTCGCTGGCTCCTTCATCGCTGCGGGTCGAGGAGGACGGGAACCGGCGGTACCCCGACAGGAGGGACCCACCGAGCGGGGTCCCCGCCACGCCTGTGTACAGCGCCCGACCCTATGAGTTCGGGCTTCACGGGCGTAATGCAGCAACCTTGCGCATCTCCGCAAGATCGTTGCGTTCATCGCATCCCGGCGCCTGTTCGTTGCGCAGGGCCTTTCGATGGTTGCGCAAGGCGACTTCCGGCCCCGCGAGAACGCGTACGGCCCCCGCTCCCGGAGAGGGGAACAGGGGCCGTACGGGGGACAGCGGCAGGTCAGCTCCAGCTGGCGTGCAGGGGCTTGCCCTCGGCGTAGCCGGCCGCGCTCTGGATGCCGACGATCGCCTTCTCGGCGAACTCCTCCAGGGAGTTGGCGCCCGCGTAGGTGCAGGAGGAACGGACGCCCGCGATGATCGAGTCGATCAGGTCCTCGACGCCCGGACGGGACGGGTCGAGGAACATGCGCGAGGTGGAGATGCCCTCCTCGAACAGCGCCTTGCGGGCCCGGTCGTACGCGGACTCCTCGCTGGTGCGGTTCTTGACGGCCCGCGCGGACGCCATGCCGAACGACTCCTTGTACAGGTGCCCGCCCGCGTCCTGCTGGAGGTCGCCCGGGGACTCGTACGTGCCGGCGAACCACGAGCCGACCATGACGTTGGACGCGCCGGCGGCCAGCGCCATGGCGACGTCGCGGGGGTGGCGGACACCGCCGTCGGCCCACACGTGCTTGCCGTACTTCTTCGCCTCGGCGGCGCACTCCAGGACCGCGGAGAACTGCGGCCGGCCGACGCCGGTCATCATGCGGGTGGTGCACATGGCGCCCGGGCCGACACCGACCTTGA
This sequence comes from Streptomyces sp. NPDC021080, assembly GCF_044333225.1. Taxonomy (NCBI): domain Bacteria; kingdom Bacillati; phylum Actinomycetota; class Actinomycetes; order Kitasatosporales; family Streptomycetaceae; genus Streptomyces; species Streptomyces sp. NPDC021080. The sequence goes on from NZ_JBIRQM010000013.1 coordinate 106,832, forward strand.
TGATGTCGGCGCCCGCGTCGATCAGGTCCTTGACGCCCTCGGCGGCGACGATGTTGCCCGCGACGATCGGCACCTGCGGATCCAGCGCGCGCACCGTCCGGACGGCGCTGATCATCGACTCCTGGTGGCCGTGCGCCGTGTCGATGACGAGCGTGTCGACGCCCGCGTCGAGCAGCTGCTTGGCCTTGCCGGCCACGTCGCCGTTGATGCCGACGGCGGCGGCGATGCGCAGCCTGCCCTTCGCGTCGGTGGCCGGCGCGTACAGCGTGGCGCGCAGGGCGCCCTTGCGGGTCAGGATGCCGGCCAGCTTGCCGTCCGCGTCCACGGCGGGGGCGTAGCGGCGGTTGGCGGCGTCGAGCTGGTTGAAGGCCTCGCGGGGCTCGATGTCCGCGTCGAGGAGCAGCAGGTCCTTGGACATGACCTCGGACAGCTGGGTGAAGCGGTCCACACCGGACAGGTCGGTGTCGGTGACCACACCGACGGGGCGGCCGTCCTCGTCGACGACGACGCCCGCGTTGTGCGCGCGCTTGGGCAGCAGCGCCAGTGCGTCGGCGACGGTCTGGTGGGGCACGAGGACGATCGGGGTGTCGAGCACCAGATGGCGTCCCTTGACCCAGGAGACGACCTCGGTGATCACGTCGATCGGAATGTCCTGCGGAATGACGACAAGGCCACCGCGGCGGGCGACGGTCTCTGCCATCCGGCGGCCCGCGATCGCCGTCATGTTGGCGACCACGAGGGGGATGGTGGTGCCGGTGCCGTCGGGGGAGGAGAGGTCCACTCCCTGACGGGAGCCCACGGCCGAGCGGCTGGGCACCATGAAGACGTCGTCGTACGTCAGGTCGTACGGGGGCTGGATGTCGTTGAGGAAACGCACGTGCTGCACATCCCGGTCGATCAGAGGTGGCCCCCGGACAGGTCAGCCAGGGGGAAGAGCACGTACTTCATTGTCCCATGACAGCCCGCCCGCGGTCCCCGGGCAGATCATCCAGGCTGGTCAGGGGGCAGCTGGTCGGATCCTCCAAGGGAGAGGACGACCGACAGCGCCGCGTCGGCGCCCTGGTAGTAGCCGGATGCCGTCGCCAGCACCTCCTGCGCGGTCTCCCACTCGTCGGGCCGTGCCCGCGCGTAGGGGCGCCAGCCGGTCACCACGATGAGCCTGCCCGGACTGGCCGGTCCCCAGTCGGGGTCGCCCAGGAGGTCGCCGAGCGCGTCCCAGTTCCCTCCGAACCACTCCGGCAGGTCGAGGGCGCGGACACAGCGCGCCATGAAGGCGCCCTTGTCGAGCACCCCGGTGAGGTCGAGCTCGGTGACCTGCCACCCGGCCGAACTGCACACCGCCGCGAGCGGACCGTGCGTCATCTCAGCACCGCCTTGAACGAGTTGTAGTGATCGTCGGTGTAGAAGATCTCCCCGCCCTGCCCCGCGACGATGCGGCGGGCCCCCCGGTCGTGCTCGCCCGGGGTCCGCACGGTGTACTCGTGGTAGTAGCCCCTGGTGTGCCCGGGCAGCTCGTGCTCGAAGTTGCCGAAGACGGAGCCGTCCTTGGCGTACGGGAAGGGACCGCCCCGGTCGATGAGGGCGAGGGTCGCCCGTGCTTCGGCGGGGAGCGCGGCGGCCCGGACGGACGGCAGGCCACCGGCCCAGGACGGGGCCGCCGTGGCCCGGCCGGCGGCGGAGGCCGCGGAGTCGCCCGGAGAGGCCGTGCCCGCCGGTGAGCAGCCCGTCAGCAGGAGCGTCAGACAGACCAGCAGTCCGGCGAACAGGCGGGCCGCGAACGCGCGAGGGGACGGCCGTGGCAGCATGACGTCGATGCTGCCACGGCCGTCCCCTCGCGGCGCGCGCTGGGCGGCGCCCTCAGGGCCCGTCCGGGTCCGCCCGGTTCAGCGCCGGACGCGGGGCCGGGCCCGCCGTCATCAGCGCGTCCGCGGCCGAGGTGTCCGTCACCAGGCTGGTGACGAGCCCGGAGCGCAGCACCGCGTCGATGGCGGCCGCCTTGCGGTGTCCGCCCGCTATGGCGACGACCTCGGGGATACGGCGCAGCCGGTCGGCCTCGACGGTGATGCAGCGCTCGCCGAGGTCACGCCCGACCCGCCGGCCCTCGGCGTCGAAGAGGTGCGCGGACATCTCGGCGGCGACACCGAGGGACGCGTAGTGCGCGCGCTCCTCGTCGCTGAGCATGTCGTGCACCGTGGAGATGCCGGGCTCCCAGGAGCCGATGGAGACGCAGGCGACCGTCACCTTGTCGAAGTACTCGAAGGCGCGGGCGATCCCCGTCTGGTGCCGCAGCGCCGCCGCGGTGGCCGCGTCGGGCAGCAGCATCGGCGCGTAGATGGGGTGGGCGTCGCCGCCCGACACCTGCGCGGCGCGCCGGACCGCCTCGACGGAGCCGCGTTCGGCGGTCCCGGCGTCGTACACCCCGGTCAGCTGCACCACGGTGCACGGCGGAAGCCGGTCCAGGGCCGCCGCCATGTGGATCGTGGAACGGCCCCAGGCGAGGCCGAGCACGTCACCCTCGTTGACGAGCTCGCCGAGCAGGTCGGCGGCCACCTCGCCGAGGTTCTCCGGGTCGGGCGACTCCTCGGCCTCGGCCGGGGACTCGACGACCACGGCGTGCCGCAGGCCGTAGCGGGCACGCAGCGCGTCCGAGCGCTCCGCGTCGAGCTCGGCGGGGACGCGGATCTCGATCCTCACGAGATCCCGTTCGAGAGCGGTCTCCAGGACCCGGGCCACCTTGAAGCGGCTGACGCCGAACTCCTCGGCGATCTGGATCTTGGATTTGCCCTCGAGGTAGAAGCGGCGGGCCATGGCCGCCGCCTGGACCAGCTCAGCGGGTCCCATCCGCATGGCTGACCGGCCCGCCGACATACCCGACACGGCGATCTCCTCACTTCTGTTCACACTCTGGATTCGCCGTTCATCCTTGCAGATCCGGCGCTCTTGATCCGCCCTGATGGGCGGCGTTCACGTTCCCTTGGCTCAGTGGCCGCACGCCCAGGACGCACGGGCCGTCGCCTCCTCGGCCTGCGTGCGCAGTGCACGTACCGCCTGGGCGGGGTCCGCCGCCCCGTACACCGCCGAACCGGCGACGAACACGTCGGCGCCCGCCTCCGCGCACCGCTCGATGGTCGAGGCCGAGACTCCACCGTCGACCTGGAGCCACAGTTCCAGGCCGTGCTTGCTGATCAACTCGCGCGTGCGGCGGATCTTGGGGAGCATGATGTCAAGAAAAGCCTGGCCCCCGAATCCGGGCTCGACCGTCATGATCAGCAGCATGTCGAGCTCGGGCAGCAGATCCTCGTACGGCTCGATGGGCGTCGCGGGCTTGAGCGCCATCGAGGCGCGGGCCCCCTTGGCCCGGATCTCGCGGGCGAGCCGGACGGGCGCGGCGGCCGCCTCCACATGGAAGGTGACGGAGCCGGCACCGGCTTCCACGTACTGGGGCGCCCACCGATCGGCGTCCTCGATCATCAGATGACAGTCCAGCGGAGTGTCCGTCGCACGGGCCAAAGACTCTACGACCGGCACCCCGAGGGTGAGGTTCGGTACGAAATGGTTGTCCATGACGTCGACATGGAGCCAGTCCGCGCCTTCCACCGCCCTTGCCTCCTCGGCAAGACGGGCGAAGTCGGCGGACAGGATGCTGGGGTTGATCTGCGCGGCCATGCCCCAAGACTGCCATGCCCCGGGCCCGTTGCCCGCCTCGGTCCGTACCTGGATCGTCCCGCGCATACCCCGCGACGGTCCGCCGTGCCATTCTGGACGGCCCGGCGGCACTGCGTCCGGTCTCGGGGGTGGGCATGAAGCGGCTCGACGTCTGGAAGCACGGAGCCATCTCGGTCGTGTGCGGCAGGCGGTCCAAGTGGCTGGTTCTGGCCCTGTGGCTACTGGTTCTCCTCTTCGTGGCACCGCTCGGGACGAAGCTCAGCGGCGCCCAGGACAACGACGCGCAGTCCTGGCTGCCGGGCTCGGCCGAGTCCACCCAGGTCCTCGCCGTCTCGAAGGGGTTCCGGCCCGAGCAGATCCCGGCCGTCGTCGTCTACGCGCGCCCGGACGGGCTGACGGCGCAGGACCGGCGGCAGATCGCCGAGGACATCCAGCAGGTGAAGGCGCTGCGGGCGCACGGCATCCGCGGCGAGGAGACCCGGGGACCGGTCTTCGACCGGCAGCCGGACCCGCGCGCGGCGCAGATCTACATCCCCGTCACCATGAACGCGTCCGGCTGGCAGCGGATCGCCCCCGCCGTCGACTCCATCCGTGACCAGGTCGGCAAGGGCGGCGACGGGCTCTCGGTGCACATCACCGGACCCGGCGGCACGGCCGCCGACTCCGCCAAGGCCTTCGAGGGCATCGACTCGACGCTGCTCTACGCCGCGATGGCCGTCGTCATCGTCATGCTGCTCATCACCTTCCGCAGCCCGATCCTGCTGTTCGTCCCGCTGCTCGGCGTGGTCGTCGCCCTGTTCACGGCCCAGGCGCTGATCTATCTGCTGGCGAAACACGCCGGTCTGACCGTCAACGGCCAGAGCGCGGGCATCCTCACCGTGCTCGTGTTCGGCGCGGGGACCGACTACGCGCTGCTGCTGGTCGCCCGCTACCGCGAGGAACTGCGCCGCCACGAGGACCGGCACGAGGCGATGAAACTCGCCATGAACCGGGCCGGTCCCGCCATCCTCGCCTCGGGCGCGACGGTCGTACTGAGCATGCTGGTGCTCCTGGTCGCCGAGATGAACTCGACGCGGGGCCTCGGCCCGGTCGCGGGGATCGGCGTGGCCGTCGGCCTCGTCGCCATGCTCACGCTCTTCCCCGCGCTGCTGCTCGTCTTCGGCCGCTGGATCTTCTGGCCCGCCGTCCCGCACCTCGGCTCGGCCGATCCGACCAGGAGCGGCGTCTGGGCGCGCATGGGCCGGCGGATCGCCCGTCGCCCCCGGACGTTCTGGGTCGCCACCGTGCTGGCCCTCGGGGTGCTGTCCCTCGGCCTGATCCAGCTGCGGGCCGCGGGCATCCCCAACGCCGACCAGTTCACCGGGAAGCCGGACTCGATCGTCGGCCAGCAGGTGTCGGCGCGCTACTTCCCCGCGGGCGACGGGGATCCGCTAGTGATCGTGTCCAACACGGCCCAGGGCAGACAGGTCGGCGAGGCCGTGGCGGCGGACCCGGGCGTCGTGACGTCGAGCATCGGGGTGCCACCTGGCACCGCGCCCGTGCACGACGGCAGAGTGCTGTTCGAGGCGACCACCCGCGCCCCCGCCGACAGCACGGCGGCGAAGGACACCGTGGAGCGGGTGCGCGACGCGGTGCACGCCGTGCCGGGGGCCGACGCGAAGGTGGGCGGCGGCTCGGCGGCCCTGCTGGACATGGAGAACGCCCAGACGCACGACAACTATCTGGTCATCCCGCTCGTCCTGGTGGTGGTCCTGCTGGTCCTGAGCCTCCTGCTGCGCGCGCTGGTCGCTCCGCTCCTGCTGATCGGGACCGTGGTGCTGTCGCTGGCCACCGCCCTCGGCGTGAGCGCGCTCGCCTTCCGGCACGTCTTCGACTACGCGGGCGAGGACGTGGCCTTCCCGCTGTTCGTGTTCGTGTTCCTGGTGGCGCTCGGCATCGACTACAACATCTTCCTGACCACCCGCATCCGCGAGGAGGCGACCCGTCACGGCACCCGGCAGGGCGTGGTGACGGGGCTCGCCACCACCGGGGCGGTGATCACCTCGGCCGGTCTGGTCCTCGCGGGCACGTTCGCGGCCCTGGGCACCCTGCCGATCGTCGGCTTCGCGGAGATCGGCTTCGCGGTCGCCCTCGGCGTGCTCCTGGACACGTTCGTGGTGCGCTCGGTGCTGGTCACCTCGCTCTTCCTCGACGTCGGCCCGAAGGTGTGGTGGCCGCACCGGCTCGCGCACGAGGACGGCGGGGCCCGCCCCGCGGACACGAGGGAGCCGGACGAGTCCGGGGAGCCCGGAGCATCCGGGGAGCCCGCGGTGTCGCCGGACCCCGGCGACACCGGGGACCCCACGAAACCGGCTCCGCCACCCGGCTGAGGCGACGGCCCGGGTCGACCGGGCGGGATCGGGCGGGATCGGCCGGTGCTGCGGATCAGCCGGTGCGGGTCAGCCGGTGCGGCGGATCAGGGCCAGGTACATCGCGTCCGTCCCGTGCAGGTGCGGCCACAGCTGGACGTCGGGGCCCTCGCCCAGCGCGGGCACGCCGGGCAGCAGCGGGCGGGCGTCGAGCAGTTCGGCGGAGCCGTCCTCGAAGTGCTTGAGGACGTCGTCGACGACGGCGCGGGTCTCGGCGAGGTGCGGCGAGCAGGTCGCGTAGCCGACGACACCGCCCACCCGCACGGATGCGAGCGCCGTGCGCAGCAGTCCGCGCTGGAGCGGCCCGAAGCCGTCGAGGTCCTCGGGGCGGCGCCGCCAGCGGGCCTCGGGACGGCGGCGCAGCGCGCCCAGGCCCGTGCAGGGCACGTCCATGAGTACCCGGTCGAACGTGCCGGGCCGCCACGGCGGGCGGGTGCCGTCGGCGGCGATGACCTGGTAGGGGCCGGGGTTCCCGGCGAGCGCCTTGGCGACGAGCCCCGCGCGGTGCGGCTGCTTCTCGGAGGCGAGCAGACTCGCCCCCCGCTGGGCGGCGAGACCCGCCAGCATCGCGGCCTTGCCGCCGGGGCCGGCGCAGCCGTCCAGCCAGAGCCGGTCGGGCCCGTCGAGCGGCGCGTTCGCCAGGGCGATCGCCACCAGCTGGCTGCCCTCGTCCTGGACGCCCGCGCGGCCCTCGCGCACGGCGTCGATGGCGCCCGGCTCGCCGCCCTCGGTGAGCCGCACGGCGTACGGGGACCAGCGCCCGGGGAGCGCCGAGTCCTCGTCGAGGGCGTCGAGGAGTTCCCCGGCGGTGGAGCGTCCGGGCCGGGCGACGAGGGTCACCTCGGGCCGCTCGTTGTCGGCCTCCAGCAGGTCCTCGATACCGGCCCGGCCGCCGCCGAGGGAGTCCCACAGCGCGGAGACGACCCAGCGCGGGTGCGAGTGCACGACGGCGAGATGGTCCTCGGGGTCCTCGTCGTAGGGCGGAGCGACCTGTTCCAGCCAGGTGTCGAGGTCCTGTCGCGCGACCTTGCGCAGCACGGCGTTCACGAACTTGGCCCGCCCGTCGCCGAGCACCACCCGGGCCAGCTCGACGGAGGCGGAGACGGCCGCGTGCGTCGGGATGCGGGTGCCGAGCAGCTGGTGGACGCCGAGGCTGAGCACGTCGAGGACCGGCGGGTCGACCTCCCGCAGCGGCCGGTCGACACAGGCCGAGATGACGGCGTCGTACGTCCCCTGGCGGCGCAGCGTGCCGTAGACCAGCTCGGTCGCGAGCGCGGCGTCCCGTGCGTCGAAGTCGCCCTTCTCCCGCGCCTTGCGCAGCAGCGGCGGCAGGACGAGGTTCGCGTACGCGTCCCGCTCGTCCACGGCCCGCAGCGCCTCGAAGGCGAGCATGCGGACCGGGTCCTTCTGGGGGCGGCGGTAGGGCTTGCCGGGCTTCTGCGGCCGACGGGGCTGCTCACTCACGAAAAAGGTGCTCCGGATCCAGGAAAAAGGTGCGTTTATCAGCGTACGCCGCAGGGCGGCGTCGGACGCCTGCGCCGCTGGGCAGGCGCCGCGGGGCAGGCGTCAGACGCCGAGACGCTCGCCGGAGGGGATCCGCACCCCGCGGGCCCAGTCCGCGGCGCGCATCGGCTTCTTGCCCTGGGCCTGTACCCACAGCAGCTCGACGGCGTACGAACCGGTGCCCACGTACACGTTGTTCTTGGCGACGGACAGCTCGCCCGGGGCGAGGTCCGTGCGGTCCGGCACCGTCGCCACCTGGATGAGCTTGAGCCGCTCGGCGCGGAAGACGGTCCAGGCGCCGGGGGCGGGCGTGCACCCGCGCACCATGCGGTCGACACGCAGCGCCGGGGCGGCCCAGTCGATGTGGGCGTCCTCGACGGTGATCTTCGACGCCGTGCTGATGCCGTCGGCGGGCTGCGGTACCGCCTTGAGCGTGCCGTCCTCGATCCCGTCCATCGTCGCGGCGAGCAGTCCGGACCCGGCGAAGGCGAGCCGCGTGAGCAGGTCCCCGCTGGTGTCGGTGGGCCGGATCTCCTCGGTGACGGTCCCGTAGACCGGTCCCGAGTCGAGGCCCTCCTCGATCAGGAAGGTGGTGGCGCCGGTGATCTCGTCACCGGCCATGATCGCGTGCTGGACGGGGGCGGCGCCGCGCCAGGCCGGCAGCAGCGAGAAGTGCAGGTTGACCCAGCCCTGGGCGGGGATGTCGAGGGCGACCCGGGGCAGCAGCGCCCCGTACGCGACGACGGGGCAGCAGTCCGGGCCGATCTCCCGCAGCCGGGCCAGGAATTCCTCGTCCCGCGGCTTCATCGGCTTGAGGACCTCGATGCCGGCCTCCTGCGCCCGCTGGGCGACCGGGCTCGCGACGAGGTGCCGCCCCCGTCCGGCGGGCGCGTCCGGCCGGGTCACGACGGCGGCCACCTCGTGCCGCCCGGAGGCGATCAGGGCGTCCAGGGCGGGAACGGCGACCTCGGGGGTGCCTGCGAAGACGAGCTTCATGGGTGGCGGTTGGCCTCTCGGGCGGGAGCACTTCCGTCCCCCGGGCGTCTGCCGGTTCAGGCGGAGCACGGGGCAGCGCACCAGTCTATGCCGCGCGCGGCACGAGGGCTCGGGGGTTCCTCGCGGGGCCCCGTCCCGCCCGTCGGCGCAGGTGGGACGGACCGCTCCTCGGCGCCCGGGGCGCGTCCACCGCACGACGGGGGGCGTACAGCGCGTGACACGCCCCGTTCATATGCTCTTGCGCCCTTGCACCCGTGACCACTCACCCGTCCACGCGTTGGTCAAGAAAGAGTTGACCACAGCGGGCCGCACCTGAGCTGCCCGATCCCTTTCAACGCCGGTTCGAGAGGCTTGTTCATGGCCGACCATGCAACCCACGACGCCCAGGCTCGGGCCAGCCTGCACTTGCTGGTGCGGGACATCGAGCGGGTCCGCCGGCAGGTGGACGCCCTGCGCACGCTCACCGCCCAGTTGGGCAATGTCTACCGCCCGCGCCGTGCCGGCCCCTCCACGGGCTTCGTCGTCTACGGACGCGCTCCCGCCCCGACCGTCCGCCTCGCCCAGGAGCTGCGGGACAGCGTCGAGACCCTGGTCACCGCCGCCGTGGACTTCGACCGCTCGCTCGGCTTCTCCTGGGACGCGGTGGGCTCGGCCCTCGGGGTCACCAAGCAGGCGGTGCACCGGCGTTACGGCGCCCGCCGCGCCGCCGCCCAGGCAGCCGCCGAGGCGGAGCGCGCGACGGAGACGGCCGACACGCACACGGTCGCCGTCAACTCCGCCCTCCCCCCGGTGTCGACCGTCCCCGGCGCCCGCTCCATGCCGACCCAGCCGACGGCCGGCAGCCCGACGCTCCGCGACGAGGTCAGGCCCTCGGCCTTCCCGATCCCGCGCAACGGCTGACCCGACCGCCCGAGACGACAACTGCCTCCCGGCGCCGGGCCCCGGGAGGCAGTCCCACGCATACGGCCGTGGCCGAGTCCATGCCGCTGCCCGCCCTGCGCCGCTGCTTCCGCCCATGCCTCTGCGCACGTACCCGCGCCTGCGCCTGCCGACCGTGCGGAGGCGCGGCCATGACACCCGGTCACACCCGCGGTCCGCGACGGCACACCCGTCCATCGAGCGATCCGCGACCGGCGCCCCGCGCTCGTACGGCAGCCGCGGACCTCACCCGATGTCGGGCGGATCGATCCGGATGCGTACGGGCTCACCGCCGCCGCGTGCCATACGGGCCGCCTGCGCGCTCTTCAGCGCGGCCGCCAGCGCCGCGCCGCTGCCCGGGGGCACCCTGATGAGCACGCGCTCCCCGGGCTCCCCGGGAGGCGGTCCGCCGGGCCGCCAGGGCCGCCCCGCCTCACCGGACGGCAGCGGCACGGGCCCCAACACCTCCGCGTCGCGCGGCAGTTCGGCCGCCGCGAGGAACCCGGCGAGCGCCTCCGGCGCCCCGGACACCGCCGCCATCCGGGAGACGGGCGGAAATCCCAGCTCGGCCCGCTCGGCGAGTTCACGCACCGCGTGCCCGACCGGATCCCACCGCACGAGCGCCTGCACGGGCCGCAGGGTCGGTTCGGCCACGACCACGACCGTGCCGCCCGCCCCCTGCGGGCGGACCAGCGCGGCGGCCCCCGTCCAACGGCGCAACGCGTCCTCGCCGGCCCGCAGATCGGGCCGTCCGAGCATGGCCCAGCCGTCGAGCAGCAGGGCCGCCGCGTACCCGCCCTCGGCGACGGGCTCGGCCCCCGGCGTGCTGACCACCAGGGCGGGCGTCGCGGACACCGTGTCCAGCACCTGCTCCCGCCCCGAGGTGCGCACGGGCACGGCCGGGAACGCCCGCCCCAGCTCCTCGGCGGTCCGCCGGGCGCCGACGACCTGCGCCCGCAGCCGGAACCCGCCGCACTCCTGGCAGTGCCAGGCGCTCTCGTCCCGCCCGCACCACGCGCAGCGCAGCGCCCGGGCGTCCTGCGCCTCCAGCGGCCCCGCGCAGTGCCGGCACCGCGCGGGCTCGCGGCACCGCGCGCACGCCAGCCGGGGCACATAGCCCCGGCGGGGCACCTGGACCAGCACGGGCCCCTGCTTCAGCCCCTCCCTGACGACCTGCCAGGCGAGCGTCGGCAGCCGGGCGGCCCGCGCGGCCTCGTCGCGGGCGAGATCGGCGTCCGAGACGGTCCGCACCAGCGGAGCGGTGGCGCGCACCTGTTCCCGGTCGGCGGCCAGCGGCAGCGCCCAGCCGCTCTCCACCAGTTGTGCCGCTTCCACCGTGCACGTCCAACTCCCGAGCAGGAAGCCGCACTTGTCGCGCGAGGAGCGCAGTTCCAGCACCTCCCGGACATGCGGGAAGGGAGCGTTGTCGTCGCTGTGTCCGCCGTCGCCGTCGTCCCAGACGACGACAAGACCCAGGTTCCGTACCGGCGCGAACATGGCGGCCCGGGTGCCGACCACCGCCCGTACGGACCCCCGTCGTACGGCGAGCCAGTCGCGGTAGCGCCGCTCGGGTCCCGCGTCGGCGGTCAGCACGGCGTGCTGCCCCTCCCCCAGCTGGGACTTGAGGGCCGCGTCCACGCGGGCGGCGGGCCGGCCCGCCGGTACGACGACGAGCGCGCCGCGCCCGGAGGCGAGCGTCGCCCGCACCGCGCGGGCGATCTCCTCGGCCCACTCGGGACCGGGCAGCGCGGTCCACACGGCGCGCGGGGCGCCGCCGGAGGCGAGCGAGGCGAGAAAGTCCGCCCCCCGTCCGTAGCGCCGCCAGGTCCCCGGGTCGGGTGCGGTGGGCGGCGGCGGGGGCGCGGGCGACTCCCGCGCCTCGGCACGGGCGTGCCGGGGCGGCACCGCCAGTTGCAGGACGTCCGCCAGCGATCCCGCGTAGCGGTCGGCGACGGCGCGGGCCAGCCCGAGCAGCTCGGGTCCGAGGACGGGTTCGGGCGAGACGACCTGGGCGAGGGCGGCCAGCGGCCCGGAGTAGTCGGACTCGGCGACCCGCTCGACGAGGTAGCCGTCGATGAGACCGCCGCCCTCGCGCCGCCCCTCGCGCACGTTGCGCCCGCCGGCGCCGAACCGGACCCGCACCCGCACGCCCGGCTGCGCGGCCTCGTCCAGGTCCTCGGGCACGGCGTAGTCGAAGTAGCGGTCGAGGTGCAGCACGCCCTTGTCGACGAGCACCCGCGCGACGGGCAGTTCCTTCGCCAGCGGGGCACCCCGCCAGGTCCGTGGCTTCGCCTTCGGCGCCTTGGCCTGCCGCACGGCCTCCCGGATCAGCGCAAGCTGCTCGGGCGGCGCGCCGTCCGCCCCGCCCGCGCTGTCGTCGGATCGCCCGTTCGCGCTGCTCACAGCAGTATTCCTACCAGACGGCACCGACAGCGCCGCCCGCCCGAGATCAGGCCGGCCGCGGATCGCGAACGCCGTGAAGGCGCCTTCTGCCATGGACCGCTCGGCCATACCGGTCGGGGACCGGCAGCAGGATTCGAACCTGCGAGGGGGACATCCCCCAGGAAGTAGCCGCGGCCGTCGCACCGGGCGGGGCAACGTCGGTTCTCCCGAGATCAGGGCGGCAGCGGAACGTGATCCAGATTCACCGCACGCCATGGGCGTACTCCACCGAAGTAACCGCGGCCATCGCACCGGGAGATCATCAGCATACGAACCCGCGTCCGGTCCGGCCACCGTTTTCCGCGCAGCCGTGAGGCCCGGCACCCCGAGGGGTACCGGGCCTCACGGCTCTGACGAATCGTTCGGGAACTACAGGCCCGCGGCCTTGCGCAGCGCGTCCACCCGGTCCGTGCGCTCCCACGTGAAGTCGGGCAGCTCGCGGCCGAAGTGGCCGTACGCGGCGGTCTGGGAGTAGATCGGGCGCAGCAGGTCGAGGTCACGGATGATCGCCGCCGGACGGAGGTCGAAGACGTCCGTGATGGCGGTCTCGATCTTCTCGGCCTCGACCTTGGCGGTGCCGAAGGTCTCCACGAACAGGCCGACGGGCTCGGCCTTGCCGATCGCGTAGGCGACCTGGACCTCGCAGCGCGAGGCGAGGCCCGCGGCGACGACGTTCTTCGCGACCCAGCGCATCGCGTAGGCGGCGGAGCGGTCGACCTTGGACGGGTCCTTGCCGGAGAAGGCACCGCCGCCGTGGCGGGCCATGCCGCCGTACGTGTCGATGATGATCTTGCGGCCGGTGAGGCCGGCGTCGCCCATCGGGCCGCCGATCTCGAAGCGGCCGGTCGGGTTCACCAGCAGGCGGTAGCCCTCGGTCTCCAGCTTGATGCCGTCGTCCAGGAGGGCCTTCAGCTCCGGCTCCACCACGAACTCGCGGATGTCGGGGGCGAGCAGGGACTCCAGGTCGATGTCCGAGGCGTGCTGCGAGGAGACCACGACGGTGTCCAGACGGACCGCCTTGTCGCCGTCGTACTCGATGGTGACCTGGGTCTTGCCGTCGGGGCGCAGGTACGGGATGGTCCCGTTCTTGCGGACGTCGGACAGTCGGCGCGAGAGCTTGTGCGCGAGGTGGATCGGGAGCGGCATCAGGTTCGGGGTCTCGTCCGTCGCGTACCCGAACATCAGGCCCTGGTCGCCCGCACCCTGCCTGTCCAGCTCGTCCTCGTCGCCCTCGACACGGGACTCGTACGCCGTGTCGACACCCTGCGCGATGTCCGGGGACTGGGAGCCGATCGACACCGACACGCCACAGGACGCTCCGTCGAAGCCCTTCTTCGACGAGTCGTAGCCGATCTCCAGGATCTTGTCGCGGACGAGCTGGGCGATCGGCGCGTACGCCTTGGTCGTGACCTCTCCGGCCACGTGCACCAGGCCGGTCGTGATGAGCGTCTCCACGGCGACCCGGGACGTCGGGTCCTCGCGCAGAAGCGCATCGAGAATGGTGTCGCTGATCTGGTCAGCGATCTTGTCGGGGTGGCCCTCGGTCACGGACTCCGAGGTGAACAGGCGACGGGACACAACGCTCCCTGTGGTTGCAGCGGCTGCTGGCTGATCATTGGTGGACGGCCGGAGGCTGCGCCCGGCGTCGTCCGAGAACAGTTTATCGGTCGCACTCGGCCGCGGGACCCCTGTCTCGCCTCTCGGAAGGCCTGTGACCTGCGGCACGGGCATTCTGCGCCATGGCCAGGGGTCTCCGCCAGGGTCGCCACGCCCGATTTTGCGCGATTTGTGTGACAGGTGCGACAGGGGAGGCTTCACACGAGTCGGCGTGTCACCAGGTCCCACACGGTCTCGGCCAGTGCTTCCTTGGGCCCGTGGGGCACCGGGGTCTCGCTTCCGTCGGCTCCGAGCACCACGGCCTCGTTCTCCTCGGAACCGAAGGTCTTGCGCTCCCCCACCTCGTTCACCACGAGGAGATCGCAGCCCTTGCGCTCCAGTTTCGTCCGCCCGTTGGACAGGACGTCGTCGGTCTCGGCGGCGAATCCCACCACGACCTGGCCGGGGCGCGCACGGTCCGCGGAGATCTCGGCGAGGATGTCCGGATTACGGACCAGAACGATCGGCTCCGGTTCCTTGCCGTCCTTCTTCTTGATCTTCCCGGTCGCGTACGCCTGGGGGCGGAAGTCCGCCACAGCGGCCGCCATCACCACGGCGTCGGCGTCGGAGGCCGCCTTCAGCACGGCCTCGCGCATCTGCACGGCGGTGCTCACCTGGACCACGTCGACGCCCGCCGGGTCCGCCAGGCCCGTGTTCGCCGCGATCAGGGTGACCCTGGCGCCGCGGGCGGCGGCCGTGCGGGCGAGCGCGTACCCCTGCTTGCCGGAGGAGCGGTTGCCGAGGAAGCGGACCGGGTCGAGGGGCTCACGGGTGCCGCCGGCGCTGACGACGACGTGCCGTCCGGCGAGATCCGGCTCGGTGACCCCGCGGGCCAGGACGCGGCGGCAGATCTCGAAGATCTCCCCCGGGTCGGGCAGCCGTCCCTTGCCGGTGTCGACGCCGGTCAGGCGCCCCACGGCCGGCTCGATGACGACGGCACCGCGCCGCCGCAGGGTCGCCACGTTCTCCTGCGTCGCCGGGTGCTCCCACATCTCGGTGTGCATGGCGGGTGCGAAGACGACCGGACAGCGGGCGGTGAGCAGGGTGTTGGTGAGGAGGTCGTCGGCCAGCCCGTGGGCGGCCTTGGCGAGCATGTCGGCCGTCGCGGGGGCGACCACCACGAGGTCGGCGTGCTGCCCGATGCGGACGTGCGGGACCTCGTGGACGTCCGACCAGACCTCGGTGGAGACGGGGTGGCCCGAAAGGGCGGACCAGGTGGCGGCGCCGACGAAGTTCAGTGCGGAGGCCGTGGGCACGACACGCACGTCGTGGCCCGACTCCGTCAGTCGTCGCAGCAGTTCACAGGCCTTGTACGCGGCGATGCCACCGCTGACCCCCAGAACGACCTTCGGCTTGTCCACCGTCTCTCCCCGGGCTCGAAAACGTACGACTCCATGACACACCACAGGCCCGGCAGTCGCGCCGCCGGGCCTGGGATGAGCGTTTGTGACGACTACTGAGCGGGGCCCTCGACGGCCTCGGAGGTCAGCAGACCCGCGTTGATCTCGCGCAGGGCGATCGACAGCGGCTTCTCGTGGACGTGGGTGTCGACGAGCGGACCGACGTACTCGAGGAGGCCCTCGCCGAGCTGCGAGTAGTACGCGTTGATCTGGCGGGCACGCTTGGCCGCGTAGATCACCAGGCTGTACTTCGAGTCGGTGGCCTCGAGGAGCTCGTCGATCGGAGGGTTGATGATGCCCTCGGGAGCAGTGATGGAAGAGGACACGCTCTGCCTTCCGAAAGGTGGAAATTGACCTGAAAGATCAAACAACTTCCACCAAGGCTAGCAGCTCGCGCGCCACGTCCTCGACGGAGGTGTTGACAAGGGTGACGTCGAACTCCGGCTCGGCCGCGAGTTCGACCTTGGCCGCCTCCAGGCGGCGCTCGATCACCTCGGGCGATTCGGTGCCCCGCCCGGTGAGTCTGCGCACCAGCTCCTCCCAGGAGGGCGGGGCCAGGAACACCAGGAGCGCGTCCCGCATGGACTCGCGGACCTGCCGGGCTCCCTGGAGGTCGATCTCCAGCAGGACCGGCTTGCCCGACTCCAGGTGCTCCGTGACCGCGGCACGCGGGGTGCCGTAGCGGTTGCCGGCGAACTCGGCCCACTCCAGGAGCTCGCCGTTGGCGATCAGCTTGTCCATCTCGTCGTCGGAGACGAAGAAGTAGTGGACTCCGTGCTTCTCACCGGGGCGCGGCTTGCGGGTCGTCGCCGACACCGAGAGCCAGAGCTCGGGGTGTGCCTTGCGCATATGAGCGACGACCGTGCTCTTGCCGACCCCGGAGGGGCCGGAGAGCACGGTCAGCCGCGGACGTGCGTCCGGGGGTACGGGGGTCGTCCCCCGGGGTGTTACAGCCATGCAGCGATTATTCCAGCAATCCCGGGGTGTCCAGGACTCAGGCGCCGGAACCGCCGAACTCGCGCTCCAAAGAGGCGATCTGGTTCGAGCCGAGACCGCGTACGCGGCGGCTCTCGGAGATCCCGAGTCGCTCCATGATCTGCTTGGCGCGGACCTTGCCCACGCCCGGCAGGGACTCCAGGAGAGCGGAGACCTTCATCTTGCCGATGACGTCGTTCTCCTGGCCCTGCTTGATGACCTCGTGAAGAGAGGCGCCGGAGTGCTTGAGTCGATTCTTGACCTCGGCCCGCTCCCGGCGAGCCGCGGCGGCCTTTTCGAGCGCGGCTGCGCGCTGTTCAGGGGTAAGGGGCGGAAGAGCCACGCCTACGTCACCTCGGATGTCGAACTGTCGGATACGGACCGGTGAGGAACCTAGTCGCCCCACACCTGGGAGCCCCGGGCAACACGCTCGCCCGTTCCTCCCCGCCGCCTTGACAGCGCGGGAGGCGCTCCCACTCGTCGGAGACTAGCGGGCAAGTGCGCCGGAGTCAGCGAGAACGAAGGAAAAGTCCTGGTCAGCCTCCCTGGAGCCCGACATTTACGACATACCTCCCCGGATTTGAGAATGTATTCAGACTCGGAACGCCGGGAAGGCACCCGCCGGAGGGCTCTCGAACGGTTGTCGGAGCCCTCAGGCCGCCGCCACGGCGGCCCGGATCTCCTCCGCGAACCCCTCGGCCGACTCCCGCAGGGCCATGACGTCGGGACCGTGACGCAGAACACCCCGGCTCACGTTCGGGACGACGTTGCGCACGGCGGACCCGAACACGCCCGCGAGGTCGGCCGCGGTCGCCCCCTGGGCGCCGATGCCGGGCGCGAGGAGCGGGCCGTTGATGTCCAGGTCGTAGGAGGAGAGATCGCCCAGGGTGGCGCCGACGACCGCGCCGAAGGAGCCGAGGGGCCTCTCGTCCGCGTTCTCGGCGGCCAGGTGCGCGAGCATCGTCGCTCCGACGTCGCGTCCGTCCGCGCGGACGGCGTGCTGCACCTCGCCGCCCTCCGGGTTGGAGGTGAGCGCGAGGACGAACAGCCCGGCCCCGCTCTCCCGGGCCAGCTCCACCGCGGGCTTCAAAGAGCCGTAGCCGAGGTAGGGCGACACCGTCAGCGCGTCCGAGAAGAGCGGCGCGTCCTTGCGCAGGAAGGTCTCGGCGTACGCGGCCATGGTCGAACCGATGTCGCCGCGCTTGGCGTCCATCACGACGAGCGCGCCGGCCGCCCGGGCCTCTTCGACGGACTTCTCCAGGACGGCGATCCCGCGCGAGCCGAACCGCTCGAAGAACGCGCTCTGGGGCTTGAGGACGGCGACCCGCTCGGCGAGCGCCTCGACGACCGTACGGCTGAAGCGCTCCAGGCCCGCGATGTCGTCGCCGAGCCCCCAGTCGGCGAGCAGGGAGGCGTGCGGGTCGATGCCCACGCACAGGGGACCGCGCTCGTCCATGGCGCGGCGAAGGCGCGTGCCGAAGGGTTCCAGGCTCATACGGGCTTCCTCACGTCGGCGCCGACCGCGTCGGCGAGGGTGGCGTACGGGCTCGTCCGCAGGCGGGCGGCGAGCCCCTTGTGGACGGCCCGGGCCCAGAAGGGGCCCTCGTAGATGAAGGCGCTGTAGCCCTGGACCAGCGTGGCGCCGGCCAGGATGCGCTGCCAGGCGTCCTCGGCGTTCTCGACGCCGCCGACGCCCACCAGGGTGATCCGGTCGCCCACGCGCGCGTAGAGGCGGCGCAGCACCTCCAGGGAGCGCGCCTTGAGCGGCGCGCCGGACAGGCCGCCGGTCTCCTTCACCAGGGAGGGGTCGGACGTCAGCCCGAGCCCCTCGCGGGCGATGGTGGTGTTCGTGGCGATGATCCCGTCGAGGCCGAGCTCGACGGCGAGGTCGGCGACCGCGTCGACGTCCTCGTCGGCGAGGTCGGGCGCGATCTTGACGAGGAGCGGGACGCGCCGGCCGGTGACGGCACGGTCGGCGGCCTCGCGGACGGCTCCGAGCAGCGGGCGCAGCGCTTCGGTGGCCTGCAGGTTGCGCAGGCCGGGGGTGTTCGGGGACGACACGTTCACGACGAGGTAGTCGGCGTGCCGGGCGAGGCGCTCGGTCGACTTCACGTAGTCGCCGACGGCCTCTTCCTCGGGGACGACCTTGGTCTTGCCGATGTTGACGCCCACGACGGTCCGGAAGACGGGCGTGCGGGCCGCCAGGCGCTCGGAGACGGCCGCGGAGCCCTCGTTGTTGAATCCCATGCGGTTGATCAGCGCGCGGTCCGGCACGAGGCGGAACAGCCGCTTCTTGGGGTTGCCGGGCTGGGGCTCCCCGGTGACGGTGCCGATCTCGATGTGGTCGAAGCCGAGCATCGACATGCCGTCGATGGCCACCGCGTTCTTGTCGAAGCCCGCCGCGAGTCCGAAGGGCCCGTGCATGCGCAGGCCCAGCGCCTCGGTACGCAGTTCCTTGTACCGGGGCGCGAGCGCGGCGGCGACGAAGGTGCGCAGGACGGGGACGCGGGCGACGAGCCGGATCCAGCGGAAGGCGAGGTGGTGGGCCTGCTCCGGGTCCATCCGCTTGAAGACGAGGTCGAAGAACAGCTTGTACATGATCGTGTCCTCTGAGGAGCCCGGTGAGGGCGCCTCTGGAAGGGGCGGGGGGCTCATGAAGAGGGGGACACCGTTTCCGGTGTCCCCCTCGGGGCCGCTAGTCGCGCGCCGCGGTCAGATGCTCCGCGTGTTCCTGGAGCGAGCGCACGCCCACGTCTCCGTGGTTGAGCGCGTCGATGCCCTGGACGGCGGCGGCGAGCGCCTGCACCGTCGTCAGGCACGGGACCGAGCGGGCCACGGCCGCCGTGCGGATCTCGTAGCCGTCGAGGCGGCCGCCGGTGCCGTACGGCGTGTTGACGATGAGGTCGACCTCGCCGTCGTGGATGAGCTGGACGATGGTCTTCTCGCCGTTCGGGCCCTCGCCCTCGCTCTGCTTGCGCACGATCGTGGCGTTGATGCCGTTGCGCTTGAGCACCTCGGCCGTCCCGGAGGTGGCCATGAGCTCGAAGCCGTGGGCGACGAGTTCGCGCGCGGGGAAGATCATCGAGCGCTTGTCGCGGTTGGCGACGGAGATGAAGGCGCGGCCCTTGGTGGGCAGCGGGCCGTACGCGCCGGCCTGCGACTTGGCGTACGCGGTGCCGAACACCGAGTCGATGCCCATGACCTCGCCGGTGGAGCGCATCTCCGGGCCGAGGACCGTGTCGACGCCGCGTCCGTGGATGTCGCGGAAGCGCGACCACGGCATGACGGCCTCCTTGACGGAGATCGGCGCGTCGAGCGGCAGGGTGCCGCCGTCGCCGTTCGCCGGGAGCAGGCCCTCGGCGCGCAGCTCGGCGACGGTGGCGCCCAGCGAGATGCGGGCGGCGGCCTTCGCGAGCGGCACCGCGGTCGCCTTCGAGGTGAAGGGGACGGTGCGCGACGCGCGCGGGTTGGCCTCCAGGACGTAGAGGATGTCGCCGGCCATCGCGAACTGGATGTTGATCAGACCGCGCACGCCGACACCCTTGGCGATGGCCTCGGTCGAGGCGCGCAGCCGCTTGATGTCGAACCCGCCGAGGGTGATCGGGGGCAGCGCGCACGCCGAGTCGCCGGAGTGGATGCCGGCCTCCTCGATGTGCTCCATGACGCCGCCGAGGTAGAGCTCCTCGCCGTCGTACAGCGCGTCGACGTCGATCTCGATCGCGTCGTCGAGGAAGCGGTCGACCAGGACCGGCCGGGAGGGGCTGATCTCGGTCGACTCGGCGATGTACGAGGACAGCCGGGTCTCGTCGTAGACGATCTCCATGCCGCGTCCGCCGAGGACGTACGAGGGGCGGACCAGGACGGGGTAGCCGATCTCGTCGGCGATGGCCTTGGCCTCGGCGAAGGTGGTGGCGGTGCCGTGCTTGGGGGCCGGCAGGCCGGCCTCCGCGAGGACGCGTCCGAAGGCGCCGCGGTCCTCGGCGGCGTGGATCGCCTCGGGCGGGGTGCCCACGATCGGTACGCCGTTGTCCTTCAGCGCCTGCGCGAGGCCGAGCGGGGTCTGGCCGCCGAGCTGGACGACGACACCGGCGATCGGGCCGGCCAGCGACTCCGCGTGCACGATCTCCAGCACGTCTTCCAGCGTCAGCGGCTCGAAGTACAGGCGGTCGGAGGTGTCGTAGTCCGTGGAGACGGTCTCGGGGTTGCAGTTGACCATCACGGTCTCGTAGCCCGCGTCGCTGAGCGCGAAGGAGGCGTGGACGCAGGAGTAGTCGAACTCGATGCCCTGGCCGATGCGGTTCGGGCCGGAGCCCAGGATGATCACCGCGGGCTTCTCGCGCGGCGCGACCTCGGTCTCCTCGTCGTAGGAGGAGTAGAAGTACGGCGTCTTCGCGGCGAACTCGGCGGCGCAGGTGTCGACCGTCTTGTAGACCGGGCGGATGCCGAGCGCGTGCCGCACCTCGCGGACGACGTCCTCGCGCAGCCCGCGGATCTCGGCGATCTGGGTGTCGGAGAAGCCGTGCCGCTTGGCCTCGGCGAGCAGCTCGGGGTAGAGCTTGTCGGCGGCGGCCAGTTCGTCCGCGGTCTCCTTGATCAGGAAGAGCTGGTCGACGAACCACGGGTCGATCTTCGTGGACTCGAAGACCTCCTCGGGGGTGGCGCCCGCGCGGATGGCCTGCATGACGGAGTTGATGCGGCCGTCGGTGGGCCGGACGGCCTCGCGCAGCAGCTCGTCCTTGTCACCGGGGTCACCCACGAAGGTGAACTGGCTGCCCTTCTTCTCCAGCGAGCGCAGCGCCTTCTGCAGCGCCTCGGTGAAGTTGCGGCCGATGGCCATGGCCTCGCCGACCGACTTCATGGTGGTCGTGAGGGTGGAGTCGGCGGAGGGGAACTTCTCGAAGGCGAAGCGCGGGGCCTTCACGACGACGTAGTCGAGGGTCGGCTCGAAGGAGGCCGGGGTCTTCTCGGTGATGTCGTTCGGGATCTCGTCGAGCGTGTAGCCGACGGCGAGCTTGGCCGCGATCTTGGCGATGGGGAAGCCGGTCGCCTTGGAGGCGAGGGCCGAGGACCGCGAGACGCGCGGGTTCATCTCGATGACGATGATGCGGCCGTCGTCGGGGTTGACCGCGAACTGGATGTTGCAGCCGCCGGTGTCGACGCCGACCTCGCGGATGATCGCGATGCCGATGTCGCGCAGCCGCTGGTACTCGCGGTCGGTGAGCGTCATGGCCGGGGCGACGGTGATGGAGTCGCCGGTGTGGACGCCCATGGGGTCGAAGTTCTCGATGGAGCACACGACCACGACGTTGTCGTTCCTGTCGCGCATCAGCTCCAGCTCGTACTCCTTCCAGCCGAGGATGGACTCCTCCAGGAGCACCTCGGTGGTCGGGGAGAGCGTGAGGCCCTGGCCGGCGATGCGGCGCAGCTCCTCCTCGTCGTGCGCGAAGCCGGAGCCGGCGCCGCCCATGGTGAAGGAGGGGCGGACGACGACGGGGTAGCCGCCGAGCGTCTCGACGCCCGCGATCACGTCGTCCATGGAGTGGCAGATGACGGACCGGGCGGACTCGCCGTGACCGATCTTCTCGCGCACGGCCTCGACGACGCCCTTGAAGAGGTCGCGGTCCTCGCCCTTGTTGATGGCCTCGATGTTGGCGCCGATGAGCTCGACGCCGTACTTCTCCAGCACACCCTGCTCGTGCATGGAGATCGCGGTGTTGAGGGCCGTCTGGCCGCCGAGCGTCGGCAGCAGGACGTCGGGGCGCTCCTTGGCGATGATCTTCTCGACGAACTCGGGGGTGATCGGCTCGACGTAGGTGGCGTCGGCGATCTCCGGGTCGGTCATGATCGTCGCCGGGTTGGAGTTGACCAGGATGACCCGCAGGCCCTCGGCACGCAGGACGCGGCACGCCTGGGTGCCGGAGTAGTCGAACTCGGCGGCCTGGCCGATGACGATCGGGCCGGAGCCGATGACCAGGACGGACTGGATATCGGTGCGCTTAGGCACGCTGGCCCTCCATCAGGGATACGAAGCGGTCGAACAGGTAGGCGGCGTCGTGCGGTCCTGCCGCCGCTTCGGGGTGGTACTGGACGCTGAAGGCCGGCTGGTCGAGCAGTTGGAGGCCCTCCACCACGTTGTCGTTGAGGCAGACGTGGGAGACCTCGGCGCGGCCGTAGGGGGTCTGGGAGACCTCGTCGAGCGGGGCGTCGACGGCGAAGCCGTGGTTGTGCGCGGTGACCTCGACCTTGCCGGTCGTACGGTCCTGCACGGGCTGGTTGATGCCGCGGTGGCCGTACTTCAGCTTGTACGTGCCGAAGCCGAGCGCGCGGCCGAGGATCTGGTTGCCGAAGCAGATGCCGAAGAGCGGCGTCCTGCGGGCGAGGACTTCCTTCATGACGGCGACGGGACCGTCGGCGGTCGCCGGGTCGCCGGGGCCGTTGGAGAAGAAGACGCCGTCGGGGTCGACGGCGTAGATGTCCTCGGCGGTGGCCGTCGCGGGCAGCACGTGCACCTCGATGCCGCGTTCGGCCATCCGGTGCGGGGTCATGCCCTTGATGCCGAGGTCGACGGCGGCGACGGTGAACTTCTTCGTGCCGATCGCGGGGACGACGTACGCCTCCTTGGTGGCGACCTCGGCGGCGAGGTCCGCGCCCTTCATCTCGGGCGCCTGGCGCACCTCGGCGAGCATGGTGCCCGCGTCGGGCAGCGCGTTGCCGGAGAAGATGCCGACGCGCATGGCGCCGCGCTCGCGCAGGTGGCGGGTCAGGGCGCGGGTGTCGATGCCGCTGATGCCGACGACGCCCTGGCTGCGCAGTTCCTCGTCCAGGGAGCGCCGCGAGCGCCAGTTGGAGGGCACGCGCGCGGGGTCACGGACGACGTATCCGGCGACCCAGATCCGCTTCGACTCGGGGTCCTCGTCGTTGACGCCGGTGTTGCCGACGTGCGGGGCGGTCATCACGACGACCTGGCGGTGGTAGGAGGGGTCGGTGAGGGTCTCCTGGTAGCCGGTCATGCCGGTGGAGAACACCGCTTCGCCGAAGGTCTCCCCCACGGCCCCGTAGGAACGGCCGCGGAAGACCCGGCCGTCCTCCAGGACGAGTACGGCGGGAAGCGCCTTCTCCTTCTGCGAGGCGTTCCCCTGAGTGGAGGTCGTCATCGTGCGCCTTCCGTTTCCGTCTTGTTGATCATGTCGTTCAGGGTGTCGACCCATTCGTTGTGCTCGGCCGCGCGGTCCGAGCGGAATCCGGAGTCGAGGAGCCGGTCGCCGTGCGCCCAGGTGACGACGAGGAGTCCGCCCTCGGTGAGGACCTTGCCCGCGATGCCCTTGTCGAGCCGGGCCCCGCGCAGCTGCGCGGCCGGGATGAAGAAGTCGTCCGCTCCGGGGCGTACGACGTCGAGACCCGCGTCCGTCAGGGTGAGCTCGGCCTTGCTGCGGGTGCCCAGGCCGTGCGCCACGATGCGGTCGAGCCACTGCCCGGCGGTGGTGGAGCCGTGGTAGCGGCCGCTCATGCCCAGTCTCGCCGGACCGGGGTCTTCCGGCGCGTCAGGCAGCTCCGGCAGGTCGCCCTGGAGGGTGCCGCGCCACTTCCAGCCCTCGCGCATCAGCCAGTAGACGAGCGCGACGAAGAGGGCGAGGCCGACGAGCCAGCCGATCCGGGCGGACCAGTCGGTCACTTCCGCGGACTTCTGGGCGGCGGCGATGGAGAGGTGAGGTGTCACGCGAGCTTCCCGTCGACGAGGGTGGCCTTGCCCCGCAGCCAGGTGTGGGTGACCAGGCCCGGCAGCTCACGGCCCTCGTAGGGGGTGTTGCGGCTGCGCGAGGCGAAGCCGGCGGGGTCCACGGTCCCACGGTATGCCGTGTCGACGAGCGTGAGGTTGGCGGGCTCACCTGCCGAGACGGGACGTCCGTGGCCGGTGGCCCGGCCGATCGCGGCGGGCTTGACGGACATGCGGTCGGCGACGCCGGCCCAGTCCAGCAGCCCGGTCTCGACCATCGTCTGCTGGACGACGGACAGCGCGGTCTCGAGACCGACCATGCCCATCGCCGCGGCCGCCCACTCGCAGTCCTTGTCCTCGTGCGGGTGCGGCGCGTGGTCGGTGGCGACGATGTCGATCGTGCCGTCGGCGAGCGCCTCGCGCAGGGCCATGACGTCGCGCTCGGTGCGCAGCGGCGGGTTGACCTTGTAGACCGGGTTGTACGACCGCACCAGTTCGTCGGTGAGGAGCAGGTGGTGCGGGGTGACCTCGGCGGTGACGTCGATGCCGCGGGACTTGGCCCAGCGGACGATCTCGACGCTGCCGGCGGTCGACAGGTGGCAGATGTGGACGCGGGAGCCGACGTGCTCGGCGAGCAGGACGTCCCGGGCGATGATCGACTCCTCGGCCACCGCGGGCCAGCCGCCGAGTCCGAGCTCGGCGGAGACGACGCCCTCGTTCATCTGGGCGCCCTCGGTGAGGCGGGGCTCCTGGGCGTGCTGGGCGACGACACCGCCGAAGGCCTTCACGTACTCCAGCGCGCGGCGCATGATCACCGCGTCGTCCACGCACTTGCCGTCGTCGGAGAAGACCGTGACGCCGGCGGCGGACTCGTGCATGGCGCCGAGCTCGGCGAGCTTCTTGCCCTCCAGGCCGACGGTGACGGCGCCGATCGGCTGCACGTCGCAGTAGCCGTGCTCCTGCCCGAGCCGGTAGACCTGCTCGACCACACCGGCGGTGTCGGCGACCGGGAAGGTGTTGGCCATGGCGAACACGGCCGTGAAGCCGCCGCTCGCCGCCGCGCGGGTGCCGGTCAGGACGGTCTCGGAGTCCTCGCGGCCCGGCTCGCGCAGATGGGTGTGCAGGTCGACCAGGCCCGGCAGCAGCACCTTGCCGTCGGCCTCCACGACCTCGGCGCCCTCGGCGGACAGGCCGGTGCCGACGGCCTCGATGGCCTCGCCGTCGATCAGGACGTCCTGCGGCTCGCCGCCGAGCACCCGCGCACCACGGATAAGGATCTTGCTCATGGTCTTACTTCTCCTCGGTACGGGTGTGGGTGACGGCGGGCTCGTTGCCGCCCAGGAGCAGGTACAGGACGGCCATGCGGATGGAGACACCGTTGGCGACCTGCTCGACGACGGTGCAGCGCTCGGAGTCCGCGACCTCGGCGGTGATCTCCATGCCGCGGACCATCGGGCCGGGGTGCATCACGATGGCGTGCTCCGGCATTCTCGCCATGCGGTCGCCGTCGAGCCCGTAGCGACGCGAGTACTCGCGCTCGGTCGGGAAGAACGCCGCGTTCATCCGCTCGCGCTGCACGCGCAGCATCATCACGGCGTCGGACTTGGAGAGGGTGCTGTCGAGGTCGTACGAGATCTCGCAGGGCCAGCTCTCCACGCCGACCGGCACCAGGGTGGGCGGCGCGACGAGGGTGACCTCGGCGCCGAGGGTGTGCAGCAGGTCGACGTTGGAGCGGGCGACACGGCTGTGCAGGACGTCGCCGACGATCGTGATGCGCTTGCCGGACAGGTCCTGGCCGAGCCCGGCGTCCCGGCCGACGAGCCGGCGGCGCATGGTGAAGGCGTCGAGCAGGGCCTGCGTGGGGTGCTGGTGGGTGCCGTCGCCCGCGTTGATGACGGCGGCGTCGATCCAGTCGGAGGTGGCGAGGCGGTAGGGGGCTCCGGAGGCGCCGTGCCGGATGACGACGGCGTCGACACCCATGGCCTCCAGGGTCTGGGCGGTGTCCTTGAGGGACTCGCCCTTGGAGACGCTCGACCCCTTGGCGGTGAAGTTGATGACGTCCGCGGAGAGGCGCTTCTCGGCGGCCTCGAAGGAGATCCGGGTCCGGGTCGAGTCCTCGAAGAAGAGGTTGACGATCGTGCGGCCGCGCAGGGTCGGCAGCTTCTTGATCGGCCGGTCGGCGACCCGGGCCATCTCCTCGGCGGTGTCGAGGATCAGGACGGCGTCGTCGCGGGTGAGGTCGGCGGCCGAGATGAGATGACGCTGCATCTGTCAGGCTCCGTAAGGAAGTTCAGGGAGGATTCGGGCATGCGGGCGCGCGGGGGCGCACTGTGCGGCGTGGGCCGGAGTGCTACCGGGGCTCGCCCGTGGAGGTCCGCTTGGCACCGAGCAGCACGGTGTCGCGACCGTCCTCCTCGGCGAGCTGGACCTTGACCGTCTCCCGCAACGACGTGGGGAGGTTCTTGCCGACGTAGTCGGCGCGGATGGGCAGTTCGCGGTGGCCCCGGTCGACGAGGACGGCGAGCTGCACGGCGCGCGGGCGCCCGATGTCGTTCAGCGCGTCGAGCGCGGCGCGGATGGTGCGGCCGGAGAAGAGCACGTCGTCGACGAGGACGACGAGGCGGCCGTCGATGCCGTCACCGGGGATCTCGGTGCGGGCCAGCGCGCGCGGCGGGTGCATGCGCAGGTCGTCGCGGTACATCGTGATGTCGAGGGATCCGACCGGGATCTTGCGTTCGGTGATCTCTTCGAGCTTGTCGGCCAGCCTGCGGGCCAGGAAGACACCCCGGGTCGGGATGCCGAGGAGCACCACGTCGTCGGCGCCCTTGGCGCGTTCGACGATCTCGTGGGCGATGCGGGTCAGCACCCGCGCGATGTCGGGTGCCTCCAGTACGGGACGCGCGTCGGCTTCCTCGTGCTGCGTGTCGTGCTCGGTGTCCATGGGAAACGGACCTCCTTCTCCGCCTCACGGGACGGATCATTAAAGGACGTCGGATTTGCGCCATCAACGGTACCAGCCCGGCAACGCAGCTGATCACATCGGTTTGAGCCACCCCTGGTGACACCCGTCCGGGACCGGTCGAAAATCCTTCGGCTTGACGGGGGAGAGTAACGCTGCGTAACCTCACAGTGAGTCACCAGCCGCGCGGCGGAGCCGCACGTTGATACAGCGTCCGGGGAGCTATATGTCCAGCGAATACGCCAAACAGCTCGGGGCCAAGCTCCGCGCCATCCGCACCCAGCAGGGCCTTTCCCTCCATGGCGTGGAGGAGAAGTCGCAGGGCCGCTGGAAGGCGGTCGTGGTCGGTTCGTACGAGCGCGGCGACCGTGCCGTGACCGTGCAGCGTCTCGCCGAGCTGGCGGACTTCTACGGGGTTCCGGTCCAGGAGCTGCTTCCGGGCACCACCCCGGGCGGGGCCGCCGAGCCGCCGCCGAAGCTGGTCCTCGACCTCGAGCGGCTCGCGCACGTGCCGGCCGAGAAGGCGGGCCCGCTGCAGCGCTACGCGGCGACGATCCAGTCGCAGCGCGGCGACTACAACGGCAAGGTGCTGTCGATCCGCCAGGACGACCTGCGCACCCTCGCCGTGATCTACGACCAGTCCCCCTCGGTCCTGACCGAGCAGCTGATCAGCTGGGGCGTCCTGGACGCGGACGCGCGCCGCGCGGTCGCCCACGACGAGGGCTGAATCCCCTAGGGACAGCTCAGCAGAAACGTGCCGCCGGGGTGGCCGGAACCTGATGGTTCCGGCCACCCCGGCGGCCGTCTGCGGGCCTGGGAAGTCTTCCGGGTACACGAACGCCGGAGGGCCCGCAGCGTGATCGCTGCGGGCCCTCCGGCGTTCCGTACGCCCCTCCGGGCCGTACGGCCAGGGCTGCCGGTCAGTCCTCGTCGCGGCGGAGCGACGGCTTCAGGTCCTTCAGCCGGCCCAGCAGGCCGTTCACGAACGAGGGCGACTCGTCCGTGGAGAACTCCTTCGCCAGCTGCACCGCCTCGTCGAGCACCACGGCGTCCGGGGTCGCGTCGACCCAGATCAGCTCGTAGGCACCGAGGCGCAGGATGTTGCGGTCGACGACCGGCATCCTGTCCAGCGTCCAGCCGACGGAGTACTGCGCGATGAGATCGTCGATGCGCCGCGCCTTGACGGCGTAACCCTCGACGAGCTCCATCGTGTATTCGCTGACCGGGGGCTGCCGGGTGTCGGACCGGGAGTGCCGGATCCAGTCCGCGAGGACCGTCAGGACGTCCACGCCGCGCTGGTCGCCCTCGAAGAGGATCTGGAAGGCGCGCTTGCGGGCCGTGTTGCGGGCAGCCACGGTTAGCTGTTCACCCGGCCGAGGTAGTCGCTGGTGCGGGTGTCGACCTTGATCTTCTCACCGGTGGTGATGAAGAGCGGGACCTGGATCTGGTGACCGGTCTCCAGGGTGGCGGGCTTGGTGCCACCGGTGGAGCGGTCGCCCTGGACGCCCGGCTCGGTCTCCTGGACGACCAGCTCGACGGCGGCCGGCAGCTCGACGAAGAGCACCTCGCCCTCGTGCTGGGCGACGGTGGCCGTGAAGCCCTCGATGAGGAAGTTGGCGGCGTCGGCGACGGCCTTGCGGTCGACCATGAGCTGGTCGTAGGTCTCCATGTCCATGAAGACGAAGTACTCGCCGTCCATGTACGAGAACTGCATGTCGCGCTTGTCGATCGTGGCCGTCTCGACCTTGACGCCGGCGTTGAACGTCTTGTCGACGACCTTGCCGGAGAGCACGTTCTTCAGCTTGGTGCGCACGAAGGCCGGGCCCTTGCCGGGCTTGACGTGCTGGAACTCGACGACGGACCAGAGCTGGCCTCCGTCGAGCTTGAGCACCAGGCCGTTCTTGAGGTCGTTCGTGGAAGCCACGGTTGCGGAATCTCCTGGACTGACGTGGACGACCCCGGCGCACGCGCGCAGCTCGGAAGCTAGAGCGCGAGCAGTTCCTTGGTCGTAATGGTGAGTAGCTCGGGTCCGCCGTCCGCCTCAGGGCGCACGACGAGCGTGTCATCGATCCTGACACCGCCCCGGCCCGGGAGGTGGACCCCCGGTTCGACGGTGACCGGCACGCAAGCGTCCAGTTTACCCATGGCTGCGGGGGCAAGCTGCGGGTCCTCGTCGATTTCGAGCCCGACACCGTGTCCCGTCAGGGGCGGAAGGCCTTCGGTGTGGCCTCCGGAATCCAGTACCTGGCGGGCCGCGCGGTCCACGTCCCGGTAGGCGGCGCCGGGTGCCAGCGCCTCCCGGCCGGCGCGCTGGGCGGCGAAGACGAGGTCGTACAGCTCGATCTGCCAGTCGGCGGGCGAGGTGCCGATCACGAACGTACGGCCGATCTCACAGCGGTAGCCACGGTAGGTCGCGCCGAGACAGACGGAGAGGAAGTCGCCCTCCTCGACACGCCGGTCGCTGGGCCGGTGGCCGCGGCGCCCCGAGTTCGGCCCGGTACCGACCGAGGTCGCGAAGGCCGGTCCGTCCGCGCCGTGGTCGACGAGCCGGCGCTCCAGTTCCAGGGCGAGATGGCGTTCCGTGCGGCCGACGAGGATCGATTCGAGGAGTTCCCCGAGCGCCTGGTCGGCGATCTCGGCCCCGATCCGCAGGGCGGCGATCTCCTCCTCGTCCTTGATCACGCGCAGCTGTTCCACCGCGCCGCCCAGATCGGCCAGCCGCAGCCGCGGCGCGACCGAGCCGAGGGCGCGGTGCCGGGTGACGGTGAGGTGGTGTTCCTCGACCGCGAGGGAATCGGCGCCCTGGCCGGCCGCCACACCGGCGGCGGCGACGGCCGGATCACCACCGGCGCGCGGCAGCACCCGGACGGCGAGCGCCTCGTCGGGGCGCCCTTCCATGGCTTCGCCGCTCGGCGGACCGGCGCACAGCAGCATGTCCTCGTCGCTGCCTAGCAGCAGCACGGCGCCGTGCGGCGCGGCACCGGCGAGATACCTCACGTTGGCGGGACGGGTGACGAGCGCCGCCGCGCTGCCGCCCGCCGTACAGCGCTCCCGGAGCCGCTCTCTGCGGGTCGCGTACACCTCTGGCATGAACCGAGCCTACGAGCGGTGGCCGGATGTCGCCGGTCCAGAGGGCCGGACGGGTAGCCGTCCGCCCGGAGGGCCGGACACGGACCTCTCTCGACGCCCACCGAGACGGGCCCTCACGGGCGGGGATCCCGGCCGGCCACGGCGCCGGCCCCGTACAGGTGGAGCCCTTGGCGGGCACAGCACCGACCCGCACGGCGGAACCTCACCGGGCACAGCGTCGCCCCGCACCGGCGGAGCCGCCTTGCCGGGCATGGCGACGCCCCGCGCGGACGGGGACCCCGGCCGGGTACGGCGCGGCGGCCCTGTACGCGGGGACCTGGCCGGGCACGGCGGGTCGGCCCGATCGGTCAGTCGTCGGGACGGTCCCGGTCGGTTCAGCCGTTCGGCGGACCGGACCGGTTCACCACTGCGGCGGGCCCGGTCGGTTCATCGGCGCGGCGGGCCGATGAACCGACCGGCTCACCACTGCGGCGGGCTGGCGATCGAGCGGGCCAGGACGTCGTCCAGGACGCGGGCCGTGGCCGCGACGTCGAGCTGCGAGTTGTCGATGATCGGGAGCCCTGAGCCGTACCAGCCCGCCATCCGGCCGTGGATCCGGGCGACCTCCTCGTCGCTGAGCCTGCGGTTGCCCGACCGCTCCGCGTTGCGCTCCAGGACCACTTCCAGGCCCGGCAGGAGCACGACCGGCAGCAGGCCGGGTCCCACGTGCCGCTTCCAGCCGCCGAGGCCGACGACCGGCCGGTCCGGAAAGACGGCGTCGTCGAGGATGCACGAGATGCCGTTGGCCAGGAAGTTGCGGGCGGCGAAGCCGCAGGTGCGGCGGGCGAGACGATACTGCGCCTCGGAGTGGTCGTTCCATCCCGACTGCGGGTCGGCGAAGCCCGAACGCACCCATTCGCGGACGTCGTCGAGGCTGATGTGGGCCGTGGGCACCCGGCGGTGGTCCGCCCAGTACTTGGCGACGCTGGTCTTGCCCGCGCCCGCGGGACCGATGAGCAGGATCGCGAGCGTGGTCGCCGCCGGGTCGGGCGCGCCCGTGGCGGGCGGCGGGCTCGGCATGGCGACCGAGACGCCCGGAGGCAGTTGCACGTGCCCGGTGGCCTCCGGCGCGGGCGGCACGGGCGGGTGCGGCGGCGGCTGCGCCGACGGGTGCTGGGGATGCTGCACGGAAGGATGCTGCGGTGGGTGCGCCGACGGGTGCTGGGGCGGCTGCGGGGGCATCTGATGCGGCGGCAGATGATGCTGCGGCGCCTGGGCGGGTGGGGCACCGGGCGGAACCGGCGCTCCGGCGAAGCCCGGAGCGGGCGCGGGACCCCGCTGCCCCGGGTACTGTCCGGCCGGCGACCAACCGGCGGCCGGCCCTTGCCCCGGCTGGTGGGGCGGCAGCGGAGCCCCCACTGCGTGCTGCATCCGGTGCCACTCCGTCTCGTACAGGCGATGAGCGCTGGCGGACGGGACGCGGGCCCCGTCGCTACTGAACGGTACCTTCCCCGGCCGCCGTTGTGTGAACGGCCGGGGACCGTGCGAAGTGCCCGGAAAGGAGAGGCAAAACGGGCTGAGCAGGTGTGCTTCGGAGCATAAGGCCGCGCGGGGCGCCGCCGGTTACTCGCCGACCTCGCCGTAGGCCGCGAGGAGGACGGCCGGATCCGGGCCCTCCAGGACGGTCGGCTTGGCCAGTCCGTCGAGGACGATGAAGCGCAGCAGGTCGCCGCGGGACTTCTTGTCGACCTTCATGTTCTCCACGAGCTTCGGCCACTGGTCGTAGCGGTAGCTGAGCGGGAGACCGACGGACTCCAGGATCGTGCGGTGCCTGTCGGCGGTCGCGTCGTCCAGCCGGCCCGCGAGGCGGCCGAGTTCGGCGGCGAAGTGCATGCCGACGGACACGGCGGCGCCGTGCCGCCACTTGTACCGCTCGTTCTTCTCGATGGCGTGGGCGAGCGTGTGGCCGTAGTTGAGGATCTCGCGCAGCCCCGACTCCTTGAGGTCGCCGGAGACGACCTCGGCCTTGACCTTGATGGAGCGCTCGATCAGCTCGGCGGTGTGCGGGCCGGCCGGCGTCCGGGCCGCCTCGGGGTCGGACTCGATGAGGTCCAGGATCACCGGGTCGGCGATGAAGCCGGCCTTGATGATCTCGGCGAGCCCGGAGACGTAGTCGTTGACCGGCAGCGAGTCGAGGGCGGCCAGGTCGCACAGCACGCCCGCGGGCGGGTGGAAGGCGCCCACCAGGTTCTTGCCCTCGGCGGTGTTGATACCGGTCTTGCCGCCGACCGCCGCGTCGACCATGGCGAGCACGGTGGTGGGGACGGCGATCCAGCGCACCCCGCGCAGCCACGTCGCCGCCACGAAACCGGCGAGGTCGGTGGTGGCGCCTCCGCCGACACCGACGATGGCGTCGGTGCGGGTGAAGCCGGACTGGCCCAGCGCCTTCCAGCAGTAGGCCGCGACCTCGGCGGTCTTGGCCTCCTCGGCGTTCGGCACCTGGATGGCGACGGTCTCGAAGCCCTGCTCCGCCAGGTCGGCGCGCAGCGCCTCGCCGGTGTCGGCGAGGGCCTCGGGGTGGATGACGGCGACGCGCTTGGCCTTGGCACCGATCAAGGCGCCCAGTTCACCGAGCAGTTGACGGCCGATCAGGACCTCGTAGGGGTCGGTGCCCGCACTGCCGCCGACCTGGACCCGGGTCACTGCCTCGCTCATGCTTCCTTCAACTCCAGTGCGTCGAGGACCTCTTGGGCGACCTCTTGGGGGGTGCGGCCGTCGGTCGCCACGACCGCGCGGGCGACTTCGGTGTACAGGTGGCGGCGTGCCTCCATCAGCTCGCGCCACTGCTTGCGGGGGTTGACGGCGAGCAGCGGCCGGGCCACGTTGAGGCCGGTGCGCTGGACCGCCTCCTCCACGTCCATGGAGAGGTAGACGACCTGGTGGCCGGCGAGCAGCGCGCGGGTGTCGGCGTCGAGGACCGAGCCGCCGCCCAGCGCGAGCACACCGTCGTGTTCGGCGAGCGCGTCGCGCACCGCCCGCTTCTCGATCGCGCGGAACGCGGGCTCGCCCTCGTCGACGAAGATGTCGGCGATGCTGCGGCCCTCGGCGGCCACGATGTCGTCGTCCGTGTCCCGGTAGGCGCAGCCGAGCCGCTCCGCGACGAGCGCGCCCACCGTGGACTTGCCGACCCCCATGGGGCCGACCAGGACCAGCCGTGGGGCGGTCACCGGATGGCCAGGTTCTCGAGGTAGGACCGGACGTTGCGGCGGGTCTCGGTGACCGAGTCGCCGCCGAACTTCTCGGCCACCGCGTCCGCGAGGACGAGGGCGACCATGGCCTCGGCGACGATGCCGGCGGCCGGCACGGCGGAGACGTCGGAGCGCTGGTGGTGGGCCTTGGCTGCCTCGCCGGTGACGACGTCCACGGTGGCCAGCGCGCGCGGCACGGTGGCGATCGGCTTCATCGCGGCGCGGACGCGCAGCAGCTCGCCGGTGCTCAGCCCGCCCTCGGTACCGCCGGCGCGGCCCGACGTCCGCCTGATGCCCTCGGGCGTGCCGACGATCTCGTCGTGGGCCTGGGAGCCGGGCACCCGGGCCAGTTCGAAGCCGTCGCCGATCTCGACGCCCTTGATCGCCTGGATGCCCATCAGGGCACCGGCGAGGCGGGCGTCCAGCTTGCGGTCCCAGTGCACGTGCGAGCCGAGGCCGACGGGGACGCCGTACGCGAGCACCTCGACGACGCCCCCGAGCGTGTCGCCGTCCTTGTGGGCCTGGTCGACCTCCGCGACCATCGCCTTCGAGGCGTCGGCGTCCAGGCAGCGCAGCGGGTCGGCGTCGAGCTTCTCCACGTCGGCCGGGGTGGGGTAGACGCCCTGCGGAGCCTTCACGGAGCAGAGCTCGACGACGTGGGAGACGATCTCGATCCCGGCCGTCTCCTTCAGGTACGAACGGGCGACGGCGCCGAGCGCCACGCGGGCCGCGGTCTCGCGGGCGGAGGCGCGCTCCAGGATCGGCCGGGCCTCGTCGAAGCCGTACTTCTGCATGCCGGCGAGGTCGGCGTGGCCGGGCCGCGGGCGGGTCAGCGGGGCGTTGCGGGCGAGACCGTCGAGGATCTCCCGGTCCACCGGGTCGGCCGCCATGACCTGGTCCCACTTGGGCCATTCGGTGTTGCCGACCATGACCGCGACCGGGGAGCCGAGGGTGAGGCCGTGCCGGACGCCGCCGAGGAAGGTGACCTCGTCGCGCTCGAACTTCATCCGGGCACCGCGTCCATAACCCAGGCGCCGCCGGGCGAGGTGGTCCGCCACCATCTCCGTGGTGATCGGCACGCCGGCGGGAAGGCCCTCCAGCGTCGCGACAAGTGCGGGACCGTGGGATTCCCCAGCGGTCAGCCAGCGCAACCTGCTCAACGGTGCTCCTCATGCTCGCGCCCTGTACTGCTGCTGCGTACACGCGTCCTCGCGTACGGCGACGGCGCGACCGGGTGCGCGGCCCTGGCCCGCCGTCTCCGATCCTCCCACGTCCGGGGGCGGAAACCGGCCGCAGGTCCATCAGGCGGACGCATCCGGCCGGGTCGCGGAGCCTCACGTACGGCGCGGGGCCCGCCGGAACGCACCGCGCCACGCCCGTGACGGGCCACGACGCCGCCGGACCGCGGACCGCCGGCACCCCGGCTTCACCCCCGGTCGGGGCGCCGCTTCTGCCGGACCCGAGGGATTTCGGGCCGTGCCGACCGGTCAGGTCCTAGGGCCTGTCGTCACATTCCCGTCGTCGCCCGGAGGGCGGCCTCGCGGCGTCTGGTGCGTGCTCTCGGCGTGCCGGGTGGAAGCCCTCGTACTGGACGTACTTGGGCTTTCGCCCGGTGCGGCGAGTGGGGGTCCCCCTGCTCGAAGAGCTCGGGGGAGCGTGTCAGGCGTTGCGGGGCAGACGGGAATGTGACGACAGGCCCTAGCGCGCGGCCAGGGCGTGTTCGCCGGCCTTGCGCATGGCGACGAGCGGGGCCGGCGTCCGTCCGGTCATCTGCTCCACCTGGAGCACGGCCTGGTGCACGAGCAGGTCGAGCCCGCCGACCACGGCTCCGCCGTACGCGGACCAGCGTGCCGCGAGGTCGGTCGGCCAGGGGTCGTAGAGCACGTCGAAGAGGGTCGTGGGGCGCCCGGGGACGGCGGCGGCCAGGGCGTCCGTGGTGCCGGCGGGCGTCGTGGCGATCACCAGCGGCGCCCGCAGCGCCCGTTCGGCGTCGGCCCAGTCCTCGGTGCGCACCTCGATGCCGAGCCGCTCGCCCCACTGCCGCATCTCCGCGGCCCGCTCCCGGCTGCGGACGTACGCGACGACCTCACCGGTGCAGATCCGCGCGAGGGCGGCCAGCGCGGAGGAGGCGGTGGCGCCGGCGCCGAGGACGGCGGCCGAGTCGACCTGCTCGATCCCCCGTTCACGCAGCGCTGCGACCATTCCGGGGACGTCGGTGTTGTCGCCGACGCGCCGCCCGTCCTCGGTGAACACGACGGTGTTGACCGCCTCGACGGAGGCGGCCGTCTCGCTGATCTCGTCGAGCAGCGGCATGACGGCCCGCTTGAGCGGCATGGTCAGCGACAGCCCGGCCCACTCCGGCCCGAGTCCCCCGACGAAGGCGGGCAGCGCCTCCTCGCCGACCTCGAAGCGGTCGTACGTCCAGTCGCCGAGGCCCAGCTCCCGGTACGCCGCGCGGTGCAGGACCGGGGAGAGGGAGTGGGCGATCGGTGAACCGAGCACCGCGGCCCGGCGGACGTCAGTTGCCGGAGCTGGCATTGAACTTTTCCTTGAGTTTCTCGAACTGGGCCAGCGTCTTGGCGAATTCGGTGTTGTTCTGGCCGTCGGTCGCCACGAAATACATCCAGCCGTCCTTCGTGGGGTTGAACACCGCACGGAAGGCGTCGTCACCGGGATTGCCGATCGGACCGGGCGGCAGACCCCTGTGGTAATACGTGTTGTACGGGTCCGGATTGCTGTTGATCTCGGACTCGCTGATATTGATCTTGCTCTGGCCCTTCAGGTAATTGAAGGTCGAGTCGAACTGCAGCTTCTGGTTGGTCTCGGTGTTGGTGGCCTTGAGACGGTTGTAGACGACTTCGGCCATCTTCCGGTAGTCGTCGTGCGTCTTGCCTTCCGCCTGGACCAGGCTCGCGACCGTGACCACCTGCAGCGGGTTCTCGAGCTTGAGCGCCTTCGCCTTCGCCACGAGCCCCATCGCCGCGTACCTCTTGTTGGCCTGCGCGACCATGCTCTTCAGCACGGCCTCGGGTTTCATGCCCTTGGCTGCGGGATACGTGAGCGGGTACAGGAACCCCTCCAGGGGGTCCTTTATGTCCTTGTTGGTGTTCGCCCAGCTCGGCAGTCCGAGGGTCTTGTACTTCTTCTTCGCGACGGCGCTCGTCGTGCCCTTGGCGAGTCCGAGCTTTTCGTCGATCTTCGCGTACACCAGGGCATTGCGGAGTCCCGGAGGCACGACCACGTTGTTCTGGCTCTTGGGGTCGAGCATCAGCGCGACAGCGCTCTTGGCCGACATCCCCTTGCGCAGGATATAGGCGCCCGCCTGAATCGACTTTCCCTTGGGATTCTCCGCCTGCGCGGACACGAACGCGTCCACGCTCTTGACGACACCGGCCGCCTTGAGCTTCTGGCCGATGGCATAACCGAGCTCGCCCTTGCCGATCTCGACGGGGACCTGTCCCGTGCCCTCACCGGAAAAGTCGGGGGCTGCGCTGAAACGATTCTGGTAGTAGTGGTATCCGAAATACCCGGCTCCGGCGAGGCCGCCGCCGAAGACCGCGACGACCACCAGGCAGGCGCAGCCGCTGCGGCGCTTCTTGCCCTTGCCGCCACCGCGTTCCTTGCCGCCGCCCCGCTCCTTGCGGCCACGGCCCTTCTTCGGGTCGTCGTCCTCGTCGAAGTCGTCGTCATCGTCGTCGGCACCGGAGAAGAAGGCGTGCTCGCCCTGGTCCGGTCCCGGGTCCCAGTCCGGCTCGGGGTCGGGTTCGGACTCGGTGCGGCGCCGGGCGGGCGGCTCGGGCGGCGGGTAGGCGTCGGGGGTGCCGTAGAGATCGGGCTGCTCACCCGCGTACTGGCCCGCGTAGGGGTCGGCGGGATCGGCCGCGTACGGCTCCTGGGACTGCGCGCCGGTGCCCCTGTCGGCGTACTGCTGCTGACCTTGGCCCGGGTACTGCTGCTGACCCTGACCGGGGTACTGCTGCTGACCTTGACCCGGGTACTGCTGCTGACCTTGACCGGGGTACTGCTGCTGACCCTGTCCGGGGTACTGCTGCTGCCCCTGGCCCTGCCCTTGACCGGGGTACTGCCCCTGCCCCTGACCGGGGTACTGCCCCTGACCCTGACCGGGGTACTGCTGCTGCCCCTGGCCGGGGTACTGCTGCTGCCCCTGGAACTGCTGGTCCTGATACTGCTGCTGGCCGGGATACTGCTCGTGCTGACCCTGCGGCGCGTACTGCTGCTGGCCCTGGTACTGCTGCCCCTGGCCCCAGTCGCCCTGCTGCTGCGGATAGTGCTGCGGCTGGCCGCCGTCGTAGGCGGACTGGCCGTCGGCGGCCTGCCCGCCCCATCCGCCGTCCCCGTACAACGGGTCCTCCGGATGCCACGGTTCGGAGCCAGAGCCCCGGCCATACTCAGTCATCGATCCCCTACGAGCCGCGAGCCGGGAGCTGCCGGTTCAAGTGGCCCGGCGCCCGTCCGCCTCTTTACTGTGCGACGGCGGTTCGAACACCACCGCATCGGGCGGAACGTTACCGTATCGCGATCACATGACCACTTCGACGCCCTCCCCGGGCGACGTGCCTGACACTCGTTCGGATTCCAGGGCCTGCTGCAGAATGATGACGGCCGCCGCCTGGTCGATCACCGACCGGCCCTTCTTCGACTTCACGCCCGAGGCGCGCAGTCCCTGACTGGCCGTGACCGTGGTCATCCTCTCATCCACGAGCCGAACCGGAACAGGAGCAATCCCTTCCGCAAGCTCCTGGGCGAAGGCACGGACCTTGACGGCGGCGGGGCCCTCGCCCCCCTTGAGGGAGCGAGGGAGCCCGACGACGACCTCGATCGGCTCGTACTCCTCGACGAGCTGCCGCAGCCGGCGGTGGGCGGCCGGGACGTCACGTCCCGGGACCGTCTCCACCGGAGTCGCGAGGATCCCGTCGGGGTCGCACGAGGCGACCCCGATCCGGGCGTCCCCGACATCGATCGCGAGCCGACGTCCTCTTCGCATCTTCTCGGCCGTTTCTTACTTGGCCGTCTCGGCGACGAGGCGCTGGACCACGTCGATGGCCTCGCCGACGGCGGCGGGGTTCTGACCGCCGCCCTGGGCGACGTCCGGCTTGCCGCCACCGCCGCCACCGAGGGTCTTGGCGGCGCCGCGGACCAGCTCGCCGGCCTTCAGACCGCGTTCGCGGGCGGCCTCGTTGGTGGCGATGACCGTCAGCGGCTTGCCGCCCACGACCGTGAACAGGGCCACGACGGCGGCCCGTCCGCCCTGGATGCGGCCGCGCACGTCGAGGACCAGCTTGCGCAGGTCGTCGGCGCCCGTGCCGTCCGGGACCTGCCCGGTGACCAGGGCGACGCCGTTCACGTCCTGGGCGGACTCGACGAGTCCGGCGGCGGCCTGGAGCACCTTCTCCGCGCGGAACTTCTCGATCTCCTTCTCGGCGTCCTTCAGCTTGCCGAGCATGGCGGAGACCTTCTCCGGAAGCTCCTCCGGACGGCCCTTGACCAGCTCCTGGAGCTGGGCGACGACCGTGTGCTCACGGGCCAGGAAGTTGTACGCGTCGACGCCGACCAGGGCCTCGATGCGCCGCACGCCGGAGCCGATGGACGACTCACCGAGCAGCTTCACCAGACCCAGCTGGGCGGTGTTGTGCACGTGGGTGCCGCCGCACAGCTCCTTGGAGAAGTCGCCGATGGTCACGACGCGGACGCGCTCGCCGTACTTCTCGCCGAACTCGGCGATGGCGCCCTGCTTCTTGGCCTCGTCGATGCTCATGACCTCGGCCTGGACGTCCAGGTCGCGGGCGAGCACCTCGTTGATCTGCTGCTCGACGTCCGTCATCACGGCCGTCGGGACGGCGGACGGGGAGCCGAAGTCGAAGCGGAAGCGGCCGGGCTGGTTCTCGGAACCGGCCTGGGCGGCCGTCGGGCCCAGGGCGTCGCGCAGCGCCTGGTGCGTGAGGTGCGTGGCCGAGTGGGCGCGGGCGATGGCCTTGCGACGGCGTACGTCGATGGTGGCCTGGGCCTTGGCGCCGACGGTGACCTCGCCGACCTGGACGACGCCCTTGTGGACGTACACACCCGGAACGGGCTTCTGGCAGTCGCGGATCTCGATGATCGCACCGGAGTCGACCCGGATGCGGCCGGTGTCGCCGATCTGGCCGCCGCCCTCGGCGTAGAACGGGGTGCGGTCCAGGACGATCTCTACCTCGTCGCCCTCGGTGGCGGCCGGGGAGGAGACACCGTCGACGAGGATGCCGACGATCGTCGACTCGGCCTCGGTGCCGTCGTACCCGACGAAGTCGGTCTCGCCGGCGGCGTCGGCGATCTGCCGGTAGGCGCCGACGTCGGCGTGGCCGGTCTTCTTGGCGCGGGCGTCGGCCTTGGCCTTGTCCCGCTGCTCCTTCATCAGGCGGCGGAAGCCGTCCTCGTCCACCGACAGGCCCTGTTCGGCGGACATTTCGAGGGTGAGGTCGATCGGGAAGCCCCAGGTGTCGTGGAGCAGGAAGGCCTTGTCGCCGGCGAGGACCGTGCCGCCGGACTCCTTGGTGTCGGTGATGGCCGTGTCGAGGATGTTCGTGCCGGCCTTCAGCGTCTTGAGGAAGGCGGCCTCCTCGGCGAGGGCCACGGTCTCGATGCGCTGCCGGTCGGTGACGAGCTCCGGGTACTGCTGGCCCATCATGCCGATGACGACGTCGATGAGGTCCTTGACGACCGGTCCGGTGGCGCCGAGCAGGCGCATGTTGCGGATGGCGCGGCGCATGATGCGGCGCAGCACGTAGCCGCGGCCCTCGTTGCCGGGGCTCACGCCGTCGCCGATGAGCATCACGGAGGTGCGCATGTGGTCGGTGACCACACGCAGCGAGACGTCGGAGCCGTGGGCGGCGCCGTACTCGACACCCGTCAGCTCGGTGGCCTTCTTGATGACCGCCATGGACGTGTCGATCTCGTACATGTTCTGCACGCCCTGCAGAATCATGGCGAGACGCTCGAGGCCGAGGCCGGTGTCGATGTTCTTGCTCGGGAGCTCGCCGAGGATCTCGAAGTCGTCCTTCGAGATGCCCTCGCCGCGCTCGTACTGCATGAAGACCAGGTTCCAGATCTCCACGTAGCGCTCGTCGTTGACGGCCGGGCCGCCCTCGACGCCGAACTCGGGGCCGCGGTCGTAGTTGATCTCGGAGCACGGGCCGCAGGGGCCCGGGACACCCATGGACCAGTAGTTGTCCTTCTTGCCCAGGCGCTGGATGCGCTCGGCCGGGACGCCGATCTTGTCGCGCCAGATGGTCTCGGCCTCGTCGTCGTCGAGGTAGACCGTGATCCACAGGCGCTCGGGGTCGAGGCCGTAACCACCCTTGTCCTGGGGCGAGGTGAGCAGCTCCCAGGCGTAGGTGATGGCCCCTTCCTTGAAGTAGTCACCGAAGGAGAAGTTGCCGCACATCTGGAAGAACGTGCCGTGGCGCGTGGTCTTGCCGACCTCTTCGATGTCGGGCGTGCGCACGCACTTCTGCACGCTGGTGGCGCGCGCCCACGGGGCCTTGACCTCGCCGAGGAAGTACGGCTTGAAGGGGACCATGCCGGCGGGGACCAGGAGCAGAGTCGGGTCGTCCGCGATGAGCGACGCCGAAGGGACGACGGTGTGACCGCGCTCCTCGTAGAAGCTCAACCAGCGGCGGCGGATTTCAGCCGACTCCATCAGTGGTCCTCATTCCGGTTGTACGAGTACGTCGTGTTGTCGATGTACTTGATCTGCTTGTTGTCACCGGACTGCTCGCCGCCGCCGATCGCGCGGATACGGCGTTGCGTCGGCAGTTCGGAATCCGGGTGCCCGTTCAGACCGAGCACCTCGCCGAGTTCGGCCTCTCGTTGGGCCATCCCGTCGCGGACGTCGAGCGCGAACTCCTTGAGCCGGTGGCCCGCGTCGATCGCCTTGTTCGCGGCCTGCGCCGCGAGGCTCTCGGGGGTCAGCTGCCTGAGCTTGCGGTTGACCTTGGTGGTGGCCCATACACCCGCGGCTGCGCCCGCGGTGAACCAGAACGTACGGCGGAACATCGCTGCGTCAGTCCTTCTTCCGCTTTCCCCGCCGCGCGGACGGGACGGTGCGGCCCACGATCACGGTACGCCGGGACGCT
This sequence comes from Streptomyces sp. NPDC021080, assembly GCF_044333225.1. Taxonomy (NCBI): domain Bacteria; kingdom Bacillati; phylum Actinomycetota; class Actinomycetes; order Kitasatosporales; family Streptomycetaceae; genus Streptomyces; species Streptomyces sp. NPDC021080. Next base: position 147,915 of record NZ_JBIRQM010000013.1, read on the forward strand.
TTGTCGGGCACATTGTCACGACGGCCTCCGATGGCGCGGCGCACGCCGTAGCCGAACGCCGCGACCTTGACCAGCGGGCCGCCGAACGTGGAGGCGACGGTCGTCGACAGCGCCGAGGCGTTCGACGTGACCTCCTGGACGTCCGACGCGATGGCGTCGACCCGGTCGATCTGCGTCTGGGCGGAGCGCACCGCGGCGGAGGCGTCGGCCAGGAGCGGAACGGCCTGCTCGGTCACGTCCGCCACGAGCTTGGTGGTCGCCCTGAGCGTCTGGGCCAGCCTCACCAGCGCGACGGCGAGGAAGGAGACCAGGATCGCCCAGAAGACGGCCACCAGGATCCCGGCCACCTCACCACCGGACACTGTGCACCCGCTCCCTGACTGTGCGCCTGAACATCGGAAAGTCGTCACCCGAGCCTATCGCGCCGGGGCCGGGGCTCCGTACCGCATTAATGCGCTCCGGAGTGTGGAGTTGCGTGAACCGATTGTACGGAGCGCTCACGGGTCAGTACGCTCCGTATCTCATGCAACGTTCTCACCCTGCCCGGCACTCCGGCCCTGCCGCGCCCGGCAATCTGCCCCTGGAACTCGACGCGTTCGTGGGGCGCTCCGCCGAGCTCGCCCGGCTGGCCGAGGCACTGGGGACGGTCCGGCTGGTCACCGTGACCGGCATGGGGGGCGTCGGCAAGACCCGGTTCGCCGCGCGCGCGGCGGCGGGGGCGGACGTGCGCGACGGGGTGTGGCGCGTGGACCTGTCCGCGGTGCACGACCCGGCGCTCGTCGACCACGCCGTGGCCGAGGCCCTCGGTCTGACGGACCACACGGCGAAGCCGCCGCGCCAGGTGCTGCTCGACCACGTGGCCGGACGCCGGCTCCTGCTGGTCCTGGACGGTTTCGAGCACCTGGTGGACGTGAGCGCCTCGCTGGTGGGCGAGTTGCTGCGGCGGGCGCCCGGGCTGCGGGTGCTGGCCGTGGGCCGCAGACCGCTGGACATCGCGGGCGAGCGGGTGTTCCCGCTGGCTCCGCTGGCCGCTGCGGAGGCGGTGGAGCTGTTCGCGGACCGGGCGGCGGCCCGGGTGCCCGGCTTCGCCCTGGACGAGGGGAACGGTTCCGACGTCCGGGAGCTGTGCCGACGCCTCGACGGCATCCCGCTGGCGCTGGAACTGGCGGCGGGCCGGGTCGGCACCCTCTCCCCCGCCCAGCTGCTCGCCCGCCTGGAGGACCGGTTCCGGCTGCTGACCGGCGGTCTGCGCGACGCGTCGCCGCGGCACCGGACGCTGCGGACGGCGATCGGCTGGAGCCACGAGCTGTGCACACCGGGAGAGCGACTGCTGTGGGCGCGGCTGTCGGTGTTCGCCGGGCAGTTCGACCTGGAGGCGGCCGAATACGTGTGCAGCGGGGAGGGACTGCAGGCCGACGACGTGCTCGACGTGCTCGGCGAACTGCTCGCGCAGTCGGTGCTCTCGCGCGAGGAGACCGCGGCGGGGGTGCGCTACCGGATGCTGGACACGGTCCGGGCCTACGGCGCGAACTGGCTGGCGGCGACCGGGGACGCGGAGCGGCTGCGCCGGCGCCACCGCGACTGGTACATGGGCCTGGTCACCTGGTGCGAGCTGGACTGGTTCTCGCCGCGGCAGGGCGAGGTGGCACTGCGCGTCGAGACGGAGCTGCCGAATCTGCGCTGCGCGCTGGAGTATTCGCTCGGCGAACCCGACGAGGCGCATCTGGGCCAGTATCTGGCGGGCTCGCTGTGGTTCTACTGGGTCGGCTGCGGCCGGCTCTCCGAGGGCCGGCACTGGCTGGAACGCAGTGTCGAGCTCGACGGCGACCGTGACCAGTCACGGCTGAAGGCCCTGTGGGTGCTCGGCTATGTGGCGGTCCTCCAGGGCGACTCGGTGCCCGCGCTGTCCGCGCTGCAGGAGTGCCGTGAGGAGGCGGAGCGGTGCGAGAACGCCGTCGCGGTCGCCTACGCCGAGCATCGCACCGGGTGTCTGGCGCTGGTCACGGACGACATGGCGCGCGCGGAGGTGCTGCTGCGCTCGGCGCTGGACCGCTATCACGAGATCGGGGAGCTCAACAGCAATGTGCTGATGGGCCAGGTCGAACTCGCGATGACGCTCGCGTTCCAGGGCGACATGCCGGGCGCGGTGAAGCTGTGCGAGGACGTCCGCAGGGTCTGCGAGGACCACGGGGAGCGCTGGGCGCTGGCGTACGCGCTGTACGTCCTCGCCTACCAGGCCCAGGCCGAGGGCGATCAGGCGACGGCCCGCGGTCTGCTGGAACAGGGGCTCGGTATCGCGCACGGCTTCCACGATCTGCTCGGCGCGGTGCTCACGGTCGAGCTGCTCGCCCTGGTCACGGTGGTGGAGGGCGATGCGGCCGAGGCCGCGCTGCTCCAGGGGGCGGCGTCGCGGATGTGGCCGTCGGTGGGCCTGCCGCTGTTCGGTTCGGCGTACTACAACGCGCCGCACGAGCGCTGCGCGGCCCTTGCCCGGCAGGAGCTGGGCGACGAGCGGTACGAGGAGTGCGTACGAGCGGGAGGGCTGCTCGGGCAGGACGCGGCGGTCGCCCGGGCGCTGGGCGGTGCCGGGGTGCCGCCGCTCGGGGCGGTGCCCTCGCCGCGCAGGCTGCCCCCGGACGTGCGAGAGCCCGCCGTCTCGCCCACCTCGAAGGGCGGGGAGACGACGGGCTGACACTGACGCGCAGGTGGTACCGCGTCCGCTGTAAGAAGATCAGCGGGCGTAGTACTCGACGACGAGCTGCTCGTCGCAGATCACCGGGATCTCCTTGCGGTTCGGCTCACGGTCCAGGCGGAAGGCCAGGGCGGCGAGGTTCACCTGGAGGTAGCGCGGGGTCTCACCGTCGGGGGCGAAGCCACCGGCGCGGGAAACCTCGAACAGCGTCTTGCTGCGGCTGCGCTCGCGGACCATCACGACGTCGTCGGGACGGACGCGGAACGAGGGCTTGTCGACCTTCTGGCCGTTGACCTCGATGTGGCCGTGGACGACCATCTGGCGGGCCTGGTAGATCGTGCGGGCGATGCCCGAACGAAGGACCAGCGCGTCGAGACGACGCTCCAGCTCGATGATCAGGGCCTCACCGGTCTTGCCCTGGACCTTGGAGGCACGCTCGTAGGCGCGGACGAGCTGGCGCTCGGACACGTCGTACTGCGCGCGCAGACGCTGCTTCTCGAGCAGACGGACCTTGTAGTCCGAGTTCTGCTTGCGGCCACGGCCGTGCTCACCCGGCGGGTAGGGGCGGGCCTCGAAGTACTTGACAGCCTTCGGGGTCAGCGCGATACCGAGCGCACGCGACTTCTTGACCTTGGGGCGGGACTGGTTCGCCATGAACCAAACACCTCGTGTTTCTGATGCGAATACGGCTTCACCAGGGTTAGGGGAGGTCGCAATCCGCAGCCCGGGAAACCCTCCTCGCCGCTGTGGAGATCCACGGGGACGGGGCGGGCAGCCGCTCCTGGGTCTGGGCACATACGTGCAGCACGCGAGTGGCCCACCGACCGCTCCCGGGAATCCGGGTGGTGGTGGGCTGCCCGCGACACCTTCGACGGTGCGCGACGCTCCTGGAATCCCCCCGTGGAGGCGGGGGCTCCGGCTGGATGTCCCGTTCTGGTGGTGCCGACCGGAGCCGGACACGGGACGCAGCGCTTCGAGCCATGCTACAGGGTGGTCAGGCGCGCCCTCTACCGAGGTGCTTCCTGGTCCACTCCACCGCGTCGGCGTACCGCGCCTCGGCGCCGTGCCGGGTCGGCGCGTAGTACTCCCGGTCCTTGAGCGTCTCGGGCGCGTACTGCTGGGACGCGATGCCCTCGGGCAGGTCGTGCGGATACACGTACCCCTGGGCGTGACCGAGCTTGGCCGCGCCCTTGTAGTGCCCGTCGCGCAGATGGGCCGGCACCGGGCCCGTGTGCCCCTTGCGCACGTCCTCCATGGCGGCGCCGATGGCCATGGTCGCGGAGTTGGACTTCGGGGCCAGCGCGAGGGCGATGGTGGCGTGGCTGAGGGTGAGCGCGGCCTCGGGGAAGCCGATCATCGCGACGGCCTGGGCGGCGGCCACGGCTATGGGCAGCGCGTTCGGGTCGGCGAGGCCGATGTCCTCGCTGGCGGAGATCATCAGACGGCGGGCGATGAAACGGGGGTCCTCGCCCGCCTCGATCATCCGGGCCAGGTAGTGCAGGGCGGCGTCCACGTCGGAGCCGCGGATGGACTTGATGAGCGCGCTCGCCACGTCGTAGTGCTGGTCGCCGTCGCGGTCGTACTTCACGGCGGCGCGGTCGACCGTCTCCTCCAGCGTCTGGAGCGTGATCTCCGGCTCGCCCTTGTCGAGGGCGGCGCCGGCCGCGGCCTCCAGGGCGGTCAGGGCACGGCGGGCGTCGCCGCCGGCGATGCGCAGCAGATGGTCCTCGGCGTCCCCGGGCAGGGCGACGGATTCCTTGAGGCCGCGTTCGGCGCCGAGGGCCCGGCGCAGCAGGTCGCGCAGATCGTCGTCGGTGAGCGGTTCGAGGGTGAGCAGGAGGGAGCGGGAGAGCAGCGGGGAGATCACCGAGAAGTACGGGTTCTCGGTGGTCGCGGCGATCAGCGTCACCCAGCGGTTCTCCACGGCCGGGAGGAGGGAGTCCTGCTGGGCCTTGCTGAAGCGGTGGATCTCGTCCAGGAAGAGGACGGTCTCCTTGCCGTAGCCGCCGGCCGCGCGGCGGGCGCCGTCGATGACGGCGCGCACCTCCTTGACGCCCGCGGTGATCGCGGAGAGTTCCACGAAGCGTTTGTCGGTGGCCTTGGAGACGACGTACGCGAGGGTCGTCTTGCCGGTGCCCGGCGGCCCCCAGAGGATCACCGAGGACGGTCCGGCCGGGCCGCCGCTCCCCTCGGCGACGAGTCTGCGCAGAGGAGAGCCCGGCTTCAGCAGATGCTGCTGCCCCACGACCTCGTCGAGGGTGCGCGGGCGCATCCGCACGGCCAGGGGACTGCCGGACGGGCCCTTCTCCTGGCGTTCTTCGGCGGCGGCGGTGAACAGGTCGGGCTCCACGTCGGAAACCCTATGTCACGCCGCTGACAGTCCCTTCCGGGCCGGGGACCGCGGCTGTCGTCGCGGCCGCGGCCGCGACGGGCCTGTCAGGTGGTCCAGAAGTCCCACCAGCGGGTCAGGATCAGCATGCCGATGATGCCGATGTGCAGGGTCGGCAGGACCCAGGTGAACTCGCCGAAGAAGCTCTTCGCCCAGCGCGGGGCGGGCAGGAAGCCGGCTCGGACGTTGAAGGAGGTCACGTACCAGAACATGGTGATCGTGGCGACCCAGGCCAGGCTGCACCACAGGCACAGCGAGTTGATCCGGTACAGCGACTGGAACTGGAGCCAGGTGCAGAACGCGACCCCGAAGAGCGTGCCCGCGTTGAAGGTCAGCCAGTACCAGCGCGGGAAGGTGGCCCGTGCGAGCAGGCTCACACCGACGCAGATCACGATGCCGTAGGCGACCAGCCCCATCATCGGGTTCGGGAAGCCGAAGGCCGAGGCCTGGGCGCTCTTCATGATGTTGCCGCAGGAGACCACCGGGTTCAGGCTGCATCCCGGTACGAAGTTCGGGTTCTCGAGCAGCTTGAACTTGTCGATCGTGATGACCCACGCGGCAAGGAGACCGGCCGCCCCCGTGATCACCAGCAGCACGGCGAGGGCGCGACTGGCGCCGACCGTCCGCACGGTGGCGGCGGGGCGTTCCTGATCGGTCGGGACGTCCTTGACTGTCGTCTTGTTCATCACGCCGTTTCCGTAGCTTCGAAGGGGCCTGTGGGCAGGCTCATTGTGCCGCACCCGGTCACCCGTCCACCGTTCGGTGGACATAAGAAGGTACGCACGGTCTCCCCGGAAGGTTCGGTTCGGGGGGAAGCTCGTCCGCATGACAACACACGTGGATCAACTCGCGGTGGACGTACGGGGGCTGCGCAAGCGGTACGGGGACGTGACCGCCGTCGACGGCATCGATCTGGGCATCCGGCGGGGCGAGGTGTTCGGCCTGCTCGGACCGAACGGAGCGGGCAAGAGCACCACCGTGGAGATCCTCCAGGGCAATCGCCGGCGGGACGCGGGAGAGGTGTCGGTGCTCGGCTCGGACCCGGCGACGGGCACGCGCGCGTGGCGCTCACGTGTCGGAATCGTCTGGCAGGACGAATCAGCGCCCGCCGAGTTGACGGTGGGCGAGACGGTGCGGCATTTCTCCCGTTACTACCCGAATCCCCGTGACCCCGAGGAAGTCATCGGACTGGTCGGTCTCGGGGAGAAGGCGGGCAGCAGGATCAAATCGCTGTCGGGCGGTCAGCGCCGGCGCCTCGACGTGGCCCTCGGGGTGATCGGCGGACCCGAGCTGCTGCTCCTGGACGAGCCGACCACGGGCTTCGACCCGGCGGCACGACGGCAGTTCTGGGAGCTGATCCGCAAGCTGGCCGACGAGGGCACGACCATCCTCCTGACCACCCATTACCTGGAGGAGGCCGAGGCGCTCGCGAACCGGCTGACGGTCGTCGCACGGGGCCGGATCGTCGCCGAGGGCGAACCGGCCGCGCTGCGCGAGCGGTTCGGCGGCGAGGCCACGGTCGAGTGGACGGAGGCCGACGGCAGCCCGCGCAGCGAACGCACGGACACACCCACCAGGACGGTCGCCGAACTCACCCGCCGCTTCGACGGGGAGATCCCGGGACTGCGGGTGAGCCGCCCCACCCTGGAGGACGTCTACCTGCGGCTGACCGGCCTGGAGGACGCGCGATGACCACCACCGACGTACGGCCGGGCACCAAGGACGCTTCCGGCCGGCTGCCCGGCGCCTGGGGACTGGGGCTGCGCCGCGGCGCCCTGGAGATCAGGCAGTTCTTCCGCCAGCGCGACCAGGTGGTGTTCACCTTCGCCTTCCCGGTCGTCTTCCTGTTCCTGTTCGCGTCGATCTTCAGCAACGACGTGAAGGGCGCGGGCATCACCGCCTCCCAGCTCTACGTCCCCGCGATGATGGCCGCCGGCATCATGTCGACCAGCTTCCAGTCCCTCGGCATCTCGATCGCGATCGAACGGGACGAGAAGGTGCTGCGCCGGCTGCGCGGCACACCGATGCCTCCGGCCGCGTACTTCTTCGGCAAGATATGGCTGGTTCTCGTGACCGGCGCCCTGGAGACGGCGATCCTGCTCGCCGTCGGCACCACGCTGTACGGCGTCGACCTGCCCTCGGACCCCGGCAGATGGGCCGACTTCGGCTGGATCTTCGTCCTGGGTCTCACCGCCTGCGCGCTGCTCGGCATAGCGATCAGTTCGGTCCCGAAGTCGGGCAAGAGCGCCACGTCGGTGGTCGTCCTGCCCTTCCTCGTCCTCCAGTTCATCTCCGGCGTCTACATCTCCGTCGACACCATCCCGGACTGGATGCTGAACATCGGCGCGCTGTTCCCCCTCAAGTGGATGTGCCAGGGGCTGCGCGGGGTGTTCCTGCCCGACTCCGCCAAGGTCCTCGAGCAGGCGGGGGACTGGGAGTTCGGACGGATCGCCCTGGTGCTCGGGGCGTGGTGCGCCGGAGGCCTGCTGCTGTGCCTGCTGACCTTCCGGTGGAAGAACCGCCGCGACGGATGACACCGCCGGCCACGAGCCCCGCGCGGGCCGGCCCGGTACCGGACGGGACCCGGGTGCCGGCCGCCCGGGAGCGGACTGCCGGAGTGGGACCTCGGGGCGGACCGCGACGCCGGACCCGGTCGAGGCCGCTGCCCGCCGAACACCGTTGACCGGCGCTCCTGCCCCGGCGGGAAGCCCACCGGGTCAGGAGGAGCCGGGTCAGCCCAGGCGCGACCGCAGCTCGGCCACGATCTCGCCGGTGGCGACCGCCGCCTGCTCCCCGGACTCCATGTCCTTGAGCTGCACGACGCCCTCGGCGAGATCACGCTCACCGGCGACGACCGTGAAGCGGGCCCCGCTGCGGTTCGCGTTCTTCATCGCGCCCTTGAGCCCCTTCGCGCCGTACGAGAAGTCGGCGGCGACACCGGCCCTGCGCAGTTCGGTGACCACGCCGAAGAGCAGCCGGCGGGCCTCCTCTCCCAGCGGCACCGCGAACACACTGGTGGCCGCGGGGAGTTCGAGCTCCACGCCCTCCGCCTCCAGCGCCAGCACCGTACGGTCGACGCCCAGAGCCCAGCCGACGGACGGCAGCGCGGGGCCGCCGATCATCTCGGACAGCCCGTCGTAACGGCCACCGCCGCCGACCGCGGACTGCGAGCCGAGACCGTCGTGCACGAACTCGAAGGTGGTGCGCGTGTAGTAGTCCAGGCCGCGCACCAGCTTCGGGTCGTCCTCGAAGGAGACGCCCGCCGCCGTGATCAGGTCGCGCACCTCCTCGTGGTACGCCTTGCAGGCGTCGCACAGGTAGTCGCGCAGCAACGGTGCCCCGCCCAGCTGCTTCTGGACGTCCTCGCGCTTGTCGTCGAGCACGCGCAGCGGGTTGATCTCCGCGCGGCGCAGCGTCTCCTCGTCGAGGTCCAGGCCGCGCAGGAAGTCCTGCAGCGCGGCACGGTAGACGGGACGGCACTCCTTGTCGCCCAGGCTGTTCAGCAGGATGCGGAAGTTCCGCAGGCCCAGCGAGCGGTACGCCTGGTCGGCCAGGATGATCAGCTCGGCGTCGAGGGCCGGGTCCTCGGCCCCGATCGCCTCGGCGCCCACCTGGGAGAAGTGGCGGTAACGGCCCTTCTGGGGGCGCTCGTAGCGGTAGTACGAGCCCGAGTACCAGAGCTTGACGGGGAGGTTGCCCGCCTTGTGCAGGTTGGCCTCGAGGGCCGCGCGCAGCACGGAGGCGGTGCCCTCCGGGCGCAGGGCGAGCCTGTCGCCGCCCTTGGTCTCGAAGGCGTACATCTCCTTGGTCACGATGTCGGTGGACTCGCCGACACCGCGGGCGAACAGTTCGACGTTCTCGAAGCCGGGCGTCTCGATGTAGCCGTAGCCGGAGTTGCGCAGCGGGGCCGCGATGGCCTCGCGGACCGCGAGGTACTTGGCGCTGTCCGGCGGAATGAGGTCGTACGTGCCCTTGGGGGCCCTGAAGGTGCTCACGGAAGTCTTGTCACATTCCTCGTCGAGGAGCGGAGGTCGGGTCCGCTCCCAGCCCGGCGGCCACCTGCCGCAGATACGGGTTGGTGGCGCGCTCCTGGCCGATGGTCGTCTGGGGGCCGTGGCCGGAGAGCACCACGGTCGAGTCGTCGAGCGGCAGGCACACACGGCCCAGCGAGTCGAGCATCTCGTCCATGTCGCCGCCCGGCAGGTCGGTGCGTCCGATGGAGCCGGCGAAGAGCAGATCCCCGGAGAAGAACACGGACGGGACGTCCGCGCTCTCGGGCATCCGGAACGTCACCGACCCCTTCGTATGGCCCGGGGCGTGCGCGACGGACAGGTCGAGGCCGGCCAGCTTCAGCTCCGCGCCGTCGGTCAGCGTCCGCACGTCGTCGGGCTCCCCCACGGTCAGCTCGCCCATCAGCGGCATCCCGATGGAACGGCCGAGCGCCTTCTCGGGGTCGCTCATCATGTACCGGTCCGCGGGGTGGATCCAGGCGGGCACGTCGTGCGCTCCGCACACCGGGACGACCGAGGCGACGTGGTCGATGTGGCCATGGGTGAGGACGACCGCGACGGGCTTGAGCCGATGCTTCTTGAGTGCGTCCTCGACTCCCTGGGCGGCCTGGTGGCCCGGGTCGATGATCACGCACTCCTCACCCGCGGCGGGGGCGACCAGGTAACAGTTGGTCCCCCAGGCCCCGGCGGGGAACCCGGCAATGAGCACGATCGTCCTTCGTGGTGGTGTACGCGCGATGTGCCGTACGGTCGGGCGGATGTGGATCAGAGCCTACCGGCGCTGCCGATTCCTCAGCTAACCCATATACGGTACGGGGCACACGCAGGCGGTCGGCTCACGAGACGCTCGCGTCCCACTCGACGTACGAGACGCACGAGGAGAAACCCGGTGGTCAGCCAGGAACAGCGGCGGCGTCAGCTCGCCCGGGAGAAGTTCTTGCGACAGCAGCAGCGCCGCACATCCGCTCGACGAAGGACCCAAACACGCAACGCGGTGATCGCGGCGGTCGTCGGCGTGGTCGTCGCAGGCGGTGCGACGGCGTACGCGACCGGGGCCTTCAAGAGCGACGGCAAGAAGGCCGAAGCGGGCGCCGGGGCGACGCCCAGCGCGACGCCGACGAGCAAGGCGCCCGATCCGTGCGAGAAGCCCGCCGAGGGCCAGGTGAAGTCGCTCACGTGGAAGAAGGAGCCGGCGGTCACCATCGACAAGTCGGCCGCCTACACCATGAAGATGGCGACGACGTGCGGCGACATCGACATCGCCCTCAAGGCGTCCGCCGCCCCGCACACGGTGAACTCGTTCGGCTTCCTCGCCGGCAAGGGTTACTTCGACCACACCAAGTGCCACCGGCTCACCACCAACGGCATCTACGTCCTGCAGTGCGGCGACCCGACGGCCAAGGGCAACGGCGGTCCCGGCTACACGCTCCCGGACGAGAACCTCAAGGACAAGGCGCTCAAGGGCAACGTGTACCCGGCGGGCACCATCGCCATGGCCAACACCGGCCAGAAGCACACCGGCGGCAGCCAGTTCTTCCTGGTGTACCAGGACAGTCAGCTTCCGCCCAGTTACACACCGTTCGGAACTATTTCCAAGTCCGGCATGACGGTCCTCAAGAAGATCGCGGCCGCCGGTGAGAACACGGGCCAGGGCGACGGCGCACCGAACGCGACTGTCGTCATCAACAAGCTGACCGTGACGAAATCCTGACCGTACGCTGCTGAATTTCGGTCGCGCGGGATGCGGACAGCCGCCCCGCCGGTCGCCTATGTTGGCCGTGACGAAACTGTGGACGATGCCAGGGGGCGCTGAAGCCCCACACAGGCATCATGTGGAGGAGGCGCTGTGAGCAGCGACCCGTGGGGCCGCGTCGACGAGACGGGGACCGTGTACGTGCGTACGGCCGACGGCGAGCAGGTCGTCGGTTCCTGGCAGGCCGGCACGCCTGATGAGGCGCTGGCCTACTTCGAGCGCAAGTACGAGGGCCTGGTTGTCGAGATCGGCCTCCTCGAGAAGCGGGTGAAGACCACCGACCTGTCGGCGAAGGACGCCCAGACCGCCATCGATCACATCCGTGAGCAGGTGGACGCCCACCACGCGGTCGGCGATCTGGACGCGCTGAAGGTGCGCCTGGACAAGCTCGTGGAGACGGTCGACGCGCGCCGTGAGGAACGCAAGGTCCAGCGGGCCAAGCAGTCCGACGAGGCGCGGCACGCCAAGGAGGCGCTGGTCGTCGAGGCCGAGGAGCTGGCGCAGAGCGACCAGTGGCGGGCGGCCGGTGAGCGGCTGCGCGCGCTGGTGGACACGTGGAAGGGGCTGCCGCGACTCGACCGCAAGTCGGACGACGAGCTGTGGCACCGCTTCTCGCACGCCCGCTCGGCGTTCTCCAAGCGGCGCAAGGCGCACTTCGCCTCGCTGGACGCGCAGCGCGAGGAGGCCCGCAAGACCAAGGAGAAGCTGGTCGCCGAGGCCGAGTCGCTGTCCGGTTCGTCGGACTGGGGCCCGACGGCGGCCCGTTACCGCGAGCTGATGGCGGACTGGAAGGCCGCGGGCCGCGCCCAGCGCGAGCACGAGGACGACCTGTGGAACCGCTTCCGCGGCGCCCAGGACGTGTTCTTCGCGGCGCGCAGCGGGGTCTTCGCCGAGCGTGACGCGGAGCAGACGGAGAACCTGAAGCTCAAGGAGGAGCTGGCCGAGGAGGCCGAGAAGCTCGTCCCGGTGCAGGATCTGAAGGCGGCCCGCGCGGCCTTCCGTTCCATCAACGAGCGCTGGGAGGCCATCGGCCACGTGCCGCGCGACGCCCGCCCGAAGGTCGAGGGCAGGATGCACGCGGTGGAGCGGGCTCTGCAGGAGTCCGAGGAGACCGAGTGGCGCCGGACGAACCCGGAGGCACGCGCGCGTGCCGAGGGTCTGACCGGTCAGCTGCAGGCCGCCGTGGACAAGCTCCGGGGCCAGATCGAGACGGCGCGCTCCGCGGGCAACACCGCCAAGGCCGACAAGCTCCAGAAGGAGCTGGACGGCCGTCAGGCGCTGCTGGACCAGGCCCTGAAGGGTCTTCAGGAGTTCGGCGGCTGATTCCCGCCGTACCCGCGCGAAGGGGCTCCCGTACGCACCGTACGGGAGCCCCTTCGCGTTGGCCGCCGTCCGCCCGGTGTGTGGCCGGGCGGACGGGTGGGCGTCAGGCCTCGGAGGGTCTGCGGGCCGATGTCACGCGGTACACGTCGTAGACGCCCTCGACGCCCCGGACGGCCTTCAGGACGTGTCCCAGGTGCTTGGGGTCGCCCATCTCGAAGGTGAACCGGGAGGTGGCGACCCGGTCGCGGGAGGTCTGGACGGCCGCGGACAGGATGTTGACGTGCTGGTCGGACAGGACACGGGTGACGTCCGACAGCAGCCGGGACCGGTCCAGGGCCTCGACCTGTATGGCGACCAGGAAGACCGAGGACTGGGTGGGCGCCCACTCGACCTCGAGGATGCGTTCGGGTTCGCGCGAGAGCGAGTCGACGTTCACGCAGTCGCTGCGGTGGACCGAGACGCCGCTGCCGCGGGTGACGAAGCCGATGATCGGGTCGCCCGGCACCGGCGTGCAGCAGCGGGCCAGCTTGACCCACACGTCGTCGACGCCCTTGACGACGACACCGGGGTCGTTGTTGCTGCGCCGCTTGCGGCTCCGGCCCCGCGCCGGGGGTACGGACTCGTCGATCTCCTCGGTGGCCGCTTCCTCGCCGCCGAGCGCCTGCACGAGCTTCTGGACGACGCTCTGGGCGGTGACGTGGCCCTCGCCGATCGCCGCGTACAGGGACGAGATGTCGGGGTAGCGCATCTCGTGCGCGAGGGTGACCAGGGAGTCGCCGGTGAGGATGCGCTGGATCGGCAGGTTCTGCTTGCGCATCGCGCGGGCGATGGCGTCCTTGCCGTGCTCGATCGCCTCGTCACGGCGTTCCTTGGAGAACCAGGCGCGGATCTTGTTGCGGGCGCGCGGCGACTTCACGAAGCCGAGCCAGTCGCGGGAGGGGCCCGCGCCGGCCGCCTTGGAGGTGAAGACCTCCACCAGGTCGCCGTTGTCCAGGGTGGACTCCAGCGGCACCAGGCGTCCGTTGACCCGTGCTCCTATCGTCCGGTGGCCGACCTCCGTGTGGACCGCGTACGCGAAGTCCACCGGTGTGGCACCGGCCGGAAGCGCTATCACGTCGCCCTTGGGCGTGAAGACGAAGACCTCGTTGCGCGAGAGGTCGAAGCGCAGGGACTCCAGGAACTCGCTGGGGTCCTCGGTCTCCTTCTGCCAGTCGAGGAGCTGGCGCAGCCACGCCATGTCGTTGACGGTGTCCTGGCCGGCGCTGCCCTTGGCCGCCCGGGGCACGTCGGTGCGGATCTTGGAGGAGCCGGCGACGGTCTCCTGCTTGTACTTCCAGTGCGCGGCGATGCCGTACTCGGCGCGGCGGTGCATGTCGAACGTACGGATCTGGAGTTCGACGGGCTTGCCGTTGGGTCCGATGACCGTCGTGTGCAGCGACTGGTACATGTTGAACTTCGGCATCGCGATGTAGTCCTTGAACCGGCCGGGGACCGGGTTCCATCGCGCGTGCACGGTGCCGAGTGCCGCGTAGCAGTCGCGGACGGTGTCCACGAGGACGCGGATGCCCACCAGGTCGTAGATCTCCGCGAAGTCACGGCCGCGGACGATCATCTTCTGGTAGACGCTGTAGTAGTGCTTCGGGCGGCCGGTGACGGTCGCCTTGATACGGGCCGCCCGCAGGTCGGACTGGACCTCGTCGGTCACTATGGCGAGGTACTCGTCACGCTTGGGGGCGCGCTCGGCGACCAGGCGCACGATCTCGTCGTACATCTTGGGGTAGAGGATCGCGAAGGCGAGGTCCTCCAGCTCCCACTTGATGGTGTTCATGCCCAGGCGGTGGGCGAGCGGCGCGTAGATCTCCAGGGTCTCGCGCGCCTTCTTCTCCTGCTTCTCGCGCTTGAGATAGCGCATGGTGCGCATGTTGTGCAGACGGTCGGCGAGCTTGATGACCAGGACGCGGGGGTCCTTGGCCATCGCGACGACCATCTTGCGCACGGTCTCGGCCTGCGCGGCCTCGCCGAACTTGACCTTGTCCAGCTTGGTGACGCCGTCGACGAGGAGGCCGACGGCGTCGCCGAAGTCGCGGCGGAGCTGGTCCAGGCCGTACTCGGTGTCCTCCACCGTGTCGTGCAGCAGACCGGCCATGAGCGTCGCCGGGTCCATGCCCAGTTCGGCGAGGATCGTGGTGACGGCGAGCGGGTGCGTGATGTACGGGTCGCCGCTCTTGCGCTTCTGACCGCGGTGCCAGCGCTCGGCGACCTGGTACGCCTTCTCGATCTGCCGCAGCGTCGCCGTCTCGATCTTGGGATCGTTGCTGCGCACTATCCGCAGCAGCGGCTCCAGAACCGGGTTGTACGGGTTCGAGCGCTGGACGCCGAGGCGGGCGAGGCGGGCCCGGACCCGGTTGGAGGAGCCACCGGAGCGCGTGGGCTGGGACGCCGCGGGACGGACCGCCGGGGTGCCGGCGGGGCGCTCGGGCGAGGCCGGCTTGGGACGAGATCCCCCGGCCGCCGTGCCGTCGGGGGCGGACCGGTCGTGCTCGACCGGCCCGCTCGCTCCGTTCTGCGCGGGCTTCTCCGCGGCACCCGAGGCGGGCTCGGGCTGGGTGGAGGCGGTTCGCCCCAGGCGTTCCGCGCTGGGGGCGAGTGGCTGGGCCTCGTCTGGCAAGAGGGCTCCTCGTGCGCGATCCGGGTCCCCCGGTCAGGCTCCGGAAACCCCATGGTAGCGATCCTTCGCGCCGGACTCGCTGTCGGCCGCCGACGGCGGCCTCGTACAGAGGGAACGCCGAAGGCGGGCGCCGGATTCCTCCGGGCCCGCCTCCGCGGTGTCCTACGGGTGCCCCAGGCCTTTCGGGGGCCTTACCGGGAACCGAAGCCCCCGGGTGGGGCGCACGGTCCTCAGACCGTCAGGAGCGCCTCCAGGGGAGCCCCGGCCAGGGCCGGCTCCAGACGGCCGCGGCCGCCCAGGAAGCCGAGCTCCATCAGCACGGCGACACCCGCGACCTCGGCGCCCGCCCGGCGGATGAGCTGGAGCGAGGCCTCGGCGGTGCCGCCGGTGGCGAGGACGTCGTCGACGACCAGCACGCGGTCGCCCGTGCTCAGGTCCTCGGCGTGCACCTCGATCTCGGCGGAGCCGTACTCCAGGTCGTACGCCTGCGACAGGGTCGCTCCGGGGAGCTTGCCCGCCTTGCGCACGGGGATGAAGCCGATCCCGGCGTGGACGGCGACGGGGGCTCCGAGGATGAAGCCGCGGGCCTCCAGACCGACGATCTTGGTCGCGCCGTTGCGCACCGCGATCTCCGCCAGGGCGCCGGTCAGCGCGCCGAACGCGGCCGGGTCGGCCAGGAGCGGGGTGATGTCCTTGAACATCACGCCCGGCTCCGGGTAGTCGGCCACGTCACGGATGCGGCTGGTCAGCAGCTCCTCGATGCCGGTCATCGGCGCTTCCCCGAGGGGCGGCCGCGGCCGCGGGTGCGGGACGCGGGCTGGTTGCGGGGACCGACGACCGCCGGGGTGACGTCGTCCAGGTCGTCGTCGTACGACGGCTCGGAGGTCACCGGGTCCAGGGACTCGCCCGTGGCGGCCGCCTGGGCCCGCTTGGCGAAGACCCGCTTGCGCAGCGCCTTCATCGCCGGCTCGCGCTCCTTGAGGTCGGCGACGAGCGGGGTGGCGATGAAGATCGAGGAGTACGCACCGGCCGCGAGACCGACGAACAGCGACAGCGAGATGTCGTTGAGCATGCCCGCGCCGAGCACACCGCCGCCGATGAACAGCAGGCCGGCGACCGGCAGCAGCGCGACCACCGTGGTGTTGATGGAACGCACCAGAGTGCTGTTGATCGAGCGGTTGGCGACGTCGCTGTAGGTCCAGCGGGTCTGCTTGGTGATGTCCTTCGTCTGCTCCTTGAGGCTGTCGAAGACGACGACCGTGTCGTAGAGCGAGTAACCGAGGATCGTGAGCAGACCGATCACGGTGCCCGGGGTGACCTCGAAGCCCACCAGGGCGTAGATGCCGACCGTGATGGTGATGTCGTGGATCAGGGCGACCAGGGCAGCGATGGCCATGCGCCACTCGAAGGCGATCGCCAGGTAGATCACGACCAGGACCATGAAGATCGCCAGGCCCTCCCAGGCCTTGTTGGCGATCTGGTCACCCCAGCTCGGGCCGACCAGGTCGGCGTTGATCTGCTCGGGGTTGACCTTCAGGTCCGTGGCGAGCTTTTCCTTGATCGCGTCCGACTTGTCGGTGTCGATGCCGGCGATCTGGATGCGCAGGCCGCCCTTGCCGAGCCCCTGGACGACCGCGTCGTGGCCGGAGGCCTCCCGCGCGAACGTCTCGGCCTGGCTCACCGAGACCGGGCTCTTGCCGGTGGTGGTGAAGACGGCGCCGCCCTGGAACTCGATGCCCATGTTCAGGCCGCGCACCGTCAGGCCGAGGATGGCCGTGATGGTGATCAGGATCGAGATGCCGTACCAGATCTTGCGCTTGCCGACGAAGTCGTAGCCGATCTCGCCGCGGTGGAGCCGGGCGCCGAGGGTGCCGAGTTTCGACATCTCACGCCTCCTTCGTGTCGACGGGGGCGGACGCGCGACGGGTGCGGCGCAGCGGCGGCTTGGCGCCCAGTCGCTTCGGGTCGAGGCCGGACCAGCTGTGGCCCTCCGCGAAGAACTTCCTGCGGGCGAGGAGGGTCATCAGCGGCTTGGTGAAGAAGAACACGACGACGACGTCGAGCACCGTGGTCAGACCGAGGGTGAACGCGAAGCCCTGGACCTTGCCGACGGTGACGATGAAGAGCACCGCGGCGGCGAGGAACGACACGAAGTCGGAGACCAGGATGGTGCGCCGGGCACGCGGCCAGGCACGCTCGACGGCCGGGCGCAGGGAGCGGCCCTCACGGATCTCGTCCCGGATGCGTTCGAAGAAGACGATGAACGAGTCCGCCGTGATACCGATCGCGACGATCGCACCGCAGACGGCCGGGAGGTTCAGCGCGAAGCCGATGGCCGGGCCGAGCAGCGCCATGAGCACGTAGGTGAGGATCGCCGAGACGCCCAGGGAGGCGATGGCGATGACCGACAGGCCCCGGTAGTAGATCACCAGGTAGAGGACGACCAGGGCGAGGCCGATGGCGCCCGCGATCAGACCGGCGTGCAGCTGCTCGCCACCGAGTGCGGCGGTCACCGTGGTGACGCTGGACTCGTGGAAGGTCAGCGGCAGGGCGCCGTACTTCAGCATGTTGGCCAGGTCCTGCGCCTCGGTCTGGGTGAAGCTGCCGGAGATCTCCGCGCTGCCGCTCAGAGACTGGGCCACGGAGGGGTCGGAGACGACCTGACCGTCGAGGACGATGGCGAACTGGTTCTGCGGCGGCTGGTTCTGGGCGAGCTTGCCGGTGATGGCCGCGAACTTCTTGGAGCCACCGGACGTGAAGTCCATGGTGACCTTCCAGCCCGCGGCGCTCTGCGTGTCGAAGACCGCGCCGGCCTTCTTGATGTCCGTGCCGGCCACCTCGGCCGGGCCGAGGATGTACTTCTGCCACTGGCCGGAGGAGTTCTTGTCCTGGCCGCAGGCCACGATGGGGTCGGTCGGCTTGGTGCCGGTGCCGGCCTTGGCGCGGACCGCCTTGTCGGTGCAGTCGATCGCGGTGTACTCGGCCTGCAGCTTGGCGGCCGCCGGGTCCACGCTGGCGCTCGCGGAGGGCGAGGCGCTGGAGGAGGGCGAGGCGCTGGAGGAGGCCGAGGCGCTCGGGGTGCTGCTCGCGGACGGCGAGGAGCCCGCCTTCAGGGCATCGGTGACCGCGCGGCCCTGGGTGGTGGCGGAGGCCGACGGCGTGGCGGAGGCCGAGGAGGACGAGGTCGCCTTGTCCCCGGTCTTGGCGGAGCCGCTGCTGGAGGCGCTCGGCGACGGGGTGGCCGACGCCTTGCCACCGGAGACGTCGGTGGCCAGCACGGGACGGAAGTACAGCTTGGCGGTGGTGCCGACCTGCTCGCGGGCCTGCTTGGAGTTCGTGCCCTTGGGGATGTTGACAATGATGTTGTCGGATCCCTGGGTCTGAACCTCGGCCTCGGAGACACCGAGACCGTTGACGCGGCGGTTCATGATGTCGACCGCGGTGTCCATGTTGGTCTTGTTGATCGCGTTGGGCTGGCCCGGCTCGTTCTGCGCCGTGAGCGTGATGCTCGTGCCGCCGGCGAGATCGATGCCGAGGCGCGGCGTGGGGTGCCCCGTCGCGAACATCCCCCCGGTGAGCGCCGCGATGGCGATCAGGATCAGGGCCAGCGAGCGCCCCGGCCTGCTCTGGGCGCTCGCGCTCCGGCCCTTCTTCGGTGCTGCCACCTTCTCGTACTCCCTCTCGGGCCGCCCTGCGCCGGGTGAGCGCGTGGACGGCCATGCCATGGTGTCGGGACTCCGTGCGAGAACAGCACGTCCCGGGAGGTGTGAGGCGCGATCGGATCGCGCCGCTCTCCCGGGTCGTGACTACTTCGCTTCGGCCCCGCCGTCGGTCTTCTTCGGCTCCGCCTCGTCGGTGTCGGCCTCGTCGGCCTTCGCCTCGACGGCCTCGTCGGCCGGCTTGTCCGCCGCGTCCTTCTTGCCGAGGTCGAGGGGCTTGTCGTCGGAGGCGTCGGAAGAGGCGTCGGCGGCGGGCTCGTCGGTCTCGGTGAGGGAGGAGGCGTCGTCCGGCACGATCGTGCCGTCGGCCTTCAGGTCGTGCTCGATGCCGTGAACGATGCGGTTGTACTCGTCGTCCGTGAGGACGGAACCGATCGCGTTCTTCGCGAAGAGCAGGTCCACACCCGGAGCAGCGTCGAGGAGGACGGTGTCCTCGTTGACCTCCTTGACGGTGGCGTACATACCGCCGATCGTGCGCACGCCGGAGCCGGGCTGCATCTCGTTGCGCATGGCAGCCGCCTGCTGCTGCTTCTTCTTGGCCGACCGGGTCATCAGGAACATGGCCCCGATGAGCACGATGAAGGGGAGAAGGGTGTAGGGACTCACGGGTCGGGACTTCCTTCTTCGACCGCGGATGGTGAACGGCCTGCTGGATGGGGGTATGTATGCCGTCGACATGGGCGGCATCGGCGGAGTCTAAGCGAGTCCGCACTCAGGGAACAACGCTCAGCATGGCACCGGGGTTCCTGCCCCGGCGCCTACGCACGCCGTCACGCCCCGAACAGGTCTTCTTGTCCGTTTCCACCGGCTGACCGGCGGGGTGGCGTGAGGCCGAGATGTGCCCATGCCGCGGGTGTCGCCACCCGGCCACGGGGAGTGCGTGCGAGGAGTCCCTCCCGTACGAGGAAGGGCTCGGCGACCTCTTCCACGGTCTCACGCTCCTCCCCCACAGCGACAGCAAGTGTGGACAATCCGACAGGGCCGCCGCCGAAAAGCTTGATCAGGGCTTCGAGGACTCCGCGGTCGAGCCGGTCCAGGCCACGGGCGTCGACCTCGTAGACCTTCAGGGCCGCCGCGGCGATCTCCCGGGTGACGATCCCGTCCGCTCTGACCTGCGCGTAGTCGCGGACGCGGCGCAGCAGGCGGTTGGCGATGCGGGGCGTGCCGCGGGAGCGGCCGGCGATCTCCGCGGCACCCTCGGCGCCGATCTCGACGTCCAGGAGGCCGGCGGAGCGGTGGACGACGCGCTCCAGCTCGGCGGGTTCGTAGAACTCCATGTGCGCGGTGAAGCCGAAGCGGTCGCGCAGCGGCGGGGGCAGCAGTCCCGCGCGCGTGGTGGCGCCGACCAGGGTGAACGGGGGCAGCTCCAGCGGGATGGCGGTGGCGCCGGGGCCCTTGCCGACGATCACGTCGACGCGGAAGTCCTCCATCGCCATGTAGAGCATCTCCTCGGCGGGCCGGGACATGCGGTGGATCTCGTCCAGGAAGAGGACCTCTCCCTCCTGGAGGGAGGAGAGGATCGCGGCGAGGTCTCCGGCGTGCTGGATGGCGGGGCCGCTGGTGATGCGGATGGGGGCGCCCATCTCGGCCGCGATGATCATGGACAGGGTGGTCTTGCCGAGGCCGGGGGCGCCGGAGAGCAGGACGTGATCGGCAGTGGCCCCCCGCGCGCGTGCGGCGCGCAGGACCAGGTCGAGCTGCTCGCGGACCTTCTCCTGGCCGATGAACTCGTCCAGGTCCTTGGGGCGCAGCGCGGCCTCGACGGCCTGGTCCTCGCCGTCGGCCACGGATCGCACCAGCCGGTCCGCGGCGGGGCCGACGAGCCGCTCGTCGGCGGCTTCGTCTGTCGTGTCGTCCCAGTTCATCGGTGGTGCCTCGTGGTCTCGTGGTGGTGGGGCGGTCGGCGGTCCGGCGGACCCGGGCCGCTCCGGGGCGCGCGCCCGGCCCGGGGGCCGGGGCCGTTCAGCGTGCTCGGTTCAGGGTCTGCAGGGCCGCTCTGAGGAGCTGGCCGACCTGCGGGGTCCCCTCGGCGGCCTCGGCCTGCGGGGCGACGGCGGCGACGGCCTCGTCGGCCTCGCGGGTCGCGTACCCGAGGCCGACGAGCGCGGCGTGCAGCTGGTCGCGCCAGCTCGCGGTGACGGCCGTGCCGATGGCCGGGCCGCCGGGGCCGAGCGGCTCCCCGAGCCGGTCCTTGAGGTCCAGCAGCAGCTTCTGGGCCCCCTTCTTGCCGATGCCGGGGACGGCGATGAGGGCCTTCTCGTCACCGGTGGACACGGCGCGGCGCAGGGCGTCGGGGCTGTGCACGGCGAGCATCGCCTGGGCGAGGCGCGGGCCGACTCCGCTCGCGGTCTGGAGCAGCTCGAAGACCTGGCGCTCGTCGTCGTCGGCGAAGCCGTAGAGCGTGAGCGAGTCCTCGCGGACGACGAGGGAGGTGGCGAGCTTGGCCTGTTGGCCCGTGCGGAGCCCGGAGAGCGTGTTGGGCGAGCACTGGACGGCGATGCCGATGCCGCCGACCTCGACCACCACGGAGTCGGGGGCGAGGGCGGCGACCGGGCCGCTGACGAAGGCGATCATGCGGTACGGCCTTTCGATGCCGGGTGCGGGGCGTGCGCGGCCGCGGCCCGCTGGAGTCTGTTCTGCGCGACGGCCCGGTCGGGCCCGATCCGCGCGGCGGCCTGCTGGAGTCTGTTCTGGGCGGGGGCGCGCCAGATGTGGCAGATGGCGAGCGCGAGGGCGTCCGCCGCGTCGGCGGGCTTCGGAGGCGCGGAGAGCCGGAGCAGACGGGTGACCATGGCGCCGACCTGGGCCTTGTCCGCGCGTCCGCTGCCGGTGACGGCGGCCTTGACCTCGCTCGGGGTGTGCAGCGCGACGGGGATGCCGCGCCGGGCCGCGCAGAGCATGGCGACGGCGCTGGCCTGGGCGGTGCCCATCACGGTCCGGACGTTGTGCTGGCTGAACACCCGCTCCACGGCGACGTACTCGGGTTCGTACTCGTCGAGCCATTGCTCTATGCCCTGTTCGACGGCGACCAGGCGCAGGCCCAGCTCGGCGTCCGCGGGGGTGCGTACGACTCCGACGCCGAGCATGGTCAAGGGCCGGCCGGCGACTCCTTCCACCACCCCGACACCGCACCGGGTCAGCCCGGGGTCAACACCCAGCACCCGCACCCGGGCCTCCTTCGATCTCGCCGGTCGTCACCGGGGGTCTTCCCGGTTCATGCAGGCTATCGGGTGCCACTGACAGAGCGACGGGCCGACGGGGGTGTCCCGTCGGCCCGTCGGCCCGTCGCGTCGAGCAAGCCCTCGGATCAGGCGTCGACCTTCTCCATGACCTCGTCGCTGACGTCGAAGTTGGCGAAGACGTTCTGCACGTCGTCGCTGTCCTCCAGCGCGTCGATCAGCTTGAAGATCTTCCGGGCGCCCTCCTCGTCGAGCTCGACCTGCATGGTCGGGACGAAGTTGGCGTCGGCGGAGTCGTAGTCGATGCCGGCCTCCTGGAGCGCGGTGCGCACCGCGACCAGGTCGGTGGCTTCGGAGAGGACCTCGAAGCTCTCACCGAGGTCGTTGACCTCCTCGGCGCCCGCGTCGAGGACGGCACCGAGGACGTCGTCCTCGGTCAGCTCACCCTTGGGGACGACGATGACGCCCTTGCGGTTGAAGAGGTACGACACGGAGCCGGGGTCGGCCATGCTCCCGCCGTTGCGGGTCATGGCGACACGCACGTCGGAGGCGGCGCGGTTGCGGTTGTCGGTGAGGCACTCGATGAGCACGGCGACACCGTTCGGGCCGTAACCCTCGTACATGATCGTCTCGTAGTCGGCGCCACCGGCTTCGAGACCGGCGCCGCGCTTGACCGCGGAGTCGATGTTCTTGTTCGGGACCGAGCTCTTCTTCGCCTTCTGGATGGCGTCGAACAGCGTCGGGTTGCCGGACACGTCGGCGCCACCGGTGCGGGCCGCGACCTCGATGTTCTTGATCATCTTCGCGAAGAGCTTGCCGCGCTTGGCGTCGATCACGGCCTTCTTGTGCTTCGTCGTAGCCCATTTAGAGTGGCCGGACATCTGCCTGTCTCCTTCGCGTAACCCAACCTGTACGGACTCCCCCAGGCTTCGGAAGCCTGGGAAGACCCCACAGATCCTACAAGGACGCCGGTGTCCGGTTCGCGCGCACCATGTCGACGAACAGCCCGTGCACACGGTGGTCGCCCGTCAGTTCCGGGTGGAACGACGTGGCGAGCGCGTTTCCCTGGCGTACGGCGACGATGTGGCCGCCGTGCTCGGCGAGCACCTCGGCCTCGGCGCCCACGGACTCGACCCAGGGGGCGCGGATGAAGACGCCCTCTACAGGATCGCCCTCGACGCCCTCGACGTCGACCGCCGCCTCGAAGGACTCGTTCTGACGTCCGAAGGCGTTGCGGCGCACGATCATGTCGATGCCGCCGATGGTCTCCTGGCCCGAACGCGGGTCGAGGATCTTGTCGGCGAGCATGATCATGCCCGCACAGGTGCCGTAGACGGGCAGTCCCTCGCGGACCCGCGCGCGCAGCGGCTCCATCACTCCGAAGAGGACGGCCAGCTTGGAGATGGTGGTGGACTCGCCGCCGGGTATGACCAGACCGTCGATCTCGGCGAGTTCCTCGGGCCGCCGCACCGGCCTGGCCACGGCGTCCGCCGCGGCCAGGGCGATGAGGTGTTCCCGTACGTCGCCCTGGAGAGCCAGGACACCGATGACAGGAGTGCTCATGTGACTACCAGCCGCGGTTGGCGTAGCGCTCGGTCTCGGGGAGGGTGTCGCAGTTGATGCCGACCATGGCCTCGCCGAGGTTGCGGGACGCGTCCGCGATGATCTTCGGGTCGTCGTAGAAGGTGGTCGCCTTCACGATGGCGGCGGCGCGCTTGGCCGGGTCGCCGGACTTGAAGATGCCGGAGCCGACGAAGACGCCCTCGGCGCCGAGCTGGCGCATGAGCGCGGCGTCGGCGGGGGTGGCGACACCACCGGCGGAGAACAGGACGACCGGGAGCTTGCCGAGCTCGGCGACCTCCTTGACCAGCTCGTACGGGGCACGCAGGTCCTTGGCGGCGGCGTACAGCTCGTTGTTGTCGAAGCCGCGCAGACGGGCGATCTCGTTCTTGATCTGGCGCAGGTGGCGGACGGCCTCGACGACGTTGCCGGTGCCGGCCTCGCCCTTGGAGCGGATCATGGCCGCGCCCTCCGCGATGCGGCGCAGGGCCTCGCCCAGGTTGGTGGCACCGCAGACGAAGGGGGTGGTGAACGCGAACTTGTCGGAGTGGTTGACCTCGTCGGCCGGGGTGAGGACCTCGGACTCGTCGATGTAGTCGACGCCGAGGGACTGCAGGACCTGGGCCTCGACGAAGTGGCCGATGCGGGACTTGGCCATCACCGGGATGGAGACCGCCTCGATGATCTCCTCGATCATGTTCGGGTCCGACATCCGGGCGACGCCGCCGTCCTTGCGGATGTCGGCGGGGACCCGCTCCAGGGCCATGACGGCAACGGCGCCTGCGTCCTCGGCGATCTTCGCCTGCTCGGCGTTGACCACGTCCATGATCACGCCGCCCTTGAGCTGCTCGGCCATGCCGCGCTTGACGCGGGCGGTACCGACGGCGGTGTTCTCGGCGGAGTTGGAGAGGGTGCTGGACACGGGTTGACCTCGCTCGGGGGAAGGGGATTTGTGCAGCTCCGAGGAAACGCGAAGCGACCAGTCCACTGCAAGGGCCAATGGGGAGGCGGTGGCTCGTTTTCGTTCCGGTCCGCCGGCGCGCGTCAGTTCGTCGGGCGGTCGGCCAGGGCCACGGGGGGCTCGTCGTCCATCTCGAAGGCCATCGGGAACGGGGCGTGGCCCGCGAGGCGGAACCAGCGGACCTTGCGGTGCCGACGCAGGGCGCGGGCGGCGCGTACGGCGTCGTTGTGGAAGCGCCGCGCCATCGGCACCCGGCGTACGGCCTGGGCCAGCTCGCCGGCCGCCTCCTCGCCGCCGGGCACCTCGCGCACCGCCTCGACCTGCTGTGCCTCCCCGAACACCGCCCGCAGGGCCTGGCTCAGGTCGCTCTCGGCCACCTCGCGCTGCTCCTCCTCGGCCTGCCGGGCCGCGTGCGCCGCTTCGTAGAGCACGATCGAGGCCGCCGGGTCGAGCACTCCGGAGGTGGCCAGTTCCTGCGCCACGGAGGCCCGGCGCAGCAACTGCGCGTCGAGAGCGGCGCGGGCCGCGTCGATACGGGCGTGCAGCCGGTCGAGACGCCCGGCGGTCCAGCTCAGGTAGAGGCCGATCGCGACGAGGCCGACGAGGATCCAGATGAGGGTTGCGGTCACGGGCCGCAAGGCTACCCGTGCGCGTCGCCGGTCCGCCGGGGCCCGCGCACGCCGTGAGCCGCCCCGCCGGGGACCCGGCCGCTCGCGGCGCCACCGCCGGACGGACGGGACCGGACCCTCGTGTTCCGGCCATTCTCCACGCGCCGGGACCAAGGGCGTCCGGCCGGGAGGGCCGACGGCGTCCCCCGCGCGCGGGGACGGTCCCTTTCGCCGTGGCACGCGCGCGTGGCCGATGCGACGCTCCCCGCGCGGGGAGAGCAGGTTGCGCGGCGGCCCGTGCACGAGGGCGCGGGCCGCGGGCCGCGCCGACCAGCCTCCGGGACCACGCGGGCGCGGCACCGGGCCGACACGGCCCGGCGGTGAGGCTCGCGGAACTTCCCCCGCGGGGCCGACTCCCCCGTCCCCGGACGCACGGACCCCCGGCACCCGACAGCGCGTCGGCCCGCAGCCCGCGAGGTGGGCACCCCCGGGGCAGCGGAGCCCGAGCGAGGGGCGCCCGTCGCCGGCGAGCCCGCAGGCAGTCGCCGGTGGGCCCCCTGAGGGTCAGTCGCGGGCCAGGCCGAAGCGGGCGCGGAAGCCGGTGCGCTCGTCCGTGGCCACCGCGGCGGCGCCGTCCGTCACCGTCTCGTACACCGACAGGATGTCCGCGCCGACCGTCGACCAGTCGAAGCGCCGTACGTGCTCGCTGCCCCGATCGCGCAGTGCGGCCCGGCGCTCCGGGTCGGCAAGCAGGCGCAGCGCGGCGGCGGCCAGGTCGTCCGCGTCCTCGTTGGCGAACAGCTCACCAGCGGAGCCCTGGTCGAGGACCTGGGCGAACGCGTCGAGATCCGCGGCGAGCACGGGCGCCCCGGCGGACATCGCCTCGACCAGGATGATCCCGAAGCTCTCGCCGCCGGTGTTGGGCGCGACGTACAGGTCGACGCTGCGCAGGAGCCGGGCCTTGTCCTCGTCGCTGACCATGCCGAGGAACTCGACGCGCGAGCGCATCTCGGCGGGCAGCGACTCCACCGCCTCCTTCTCGTCGCCGCGCCCGGCGACCAGCAGTCGCGTCTGCGGGCGCTCGGCGAGGATCTTGGGCAGCGCCTTCATGAGCACCGGCAGGCCCTTGCGCGGCTCGTCGATGCGGCCGATGAAGCCGATGGTGTCGCCCTGCCACTCGGGCTTGGGCTTGGCACGGGCGAAGAAGTCGACGTCGACGCCGTTCGGGATGACGACCGCGTCACCGCCGAGGTGCTCGACCAGGGTGCGCCGGGCGTACTCGCTCACGGCGATCCGCGCGCTGATCTTCTCCAGGGCGGCCTGGAGGATGGAGTACGCGGCGACCATCGCCCTGGAGCGCGGGTTCGACGTGTGGAAGGTCGCGACGATCGGGCCCTGCGCCGCCCAGCAGGTGAGCAGGCCCAGCGACGGCGAGGACGGCTCGTGGATGTGGACCACGTCGAAGGTGCCGTCGTGCAGCCAGCGCCGCACCCGGGCCGCCGACAGGAAGCCGAAGTTCAGCCGCGCCACCGAACCGTTGTACGGGACGGGGACCGCGCGGCCCGCCGAGACGACGTACGGCGGCAGGGGCGTGTCGTCGTCCGCGGGGGCGAGGACGGAGACCTCGTGCCCCAGGCCGATGAGATGTTCGGCCAGGTCGCGGATGTGGAACTGGACGCCGCCCGGAACGTCCCAGGAGTAGGGGCAGACGATGCCGATCCTCACGAGGCCCTCTTCTCGGGCTTCTCGGGATCCTGTGTGCCGGACCCCTCACGGGGAGCCTTCCCGGCGTCGAGGTCCTTGAGCCACAAACGCTGCAACATGTGCCAGTCCTCCGGGTGCTCGGCGATGCCGTCGGCGAAGGCGTCGGCCAGCGCCTGTGTCATGACAGACGTCTTCTCGGCACGACTGCCTGACTCGGGGACCTCGACGGGCGGATGCACCTGGCCGCGCATCACGGGCGAGTCGTCGTACCAGAGCGTCACGGGCAGCAGGAGGGCGCCGGTCTGCTGGGCGAGCAGGGCCGGTCCCGCGGGCATCCGGGTCGTCTCGCCGAAGAACTCCACCTCGACGCCCGAGGCGGACAGGTCCCGTTCGGCGACCAGGCAGATCAGTCCTCCGTCGCGCAGCCGCCGGGCCAGCGTGCCGAACGCGGCACCGCCGCTGTGCGGCAGCACCTCCATGCCGAGGCCCTCGCGGTAGGCGACGAAACGGTCGTACAGCGACTCGGGTTTCAGACGCTCGGCGACGGTCGTGAACGGCGTCTTCAGGCCGGTGGTGACCCAGGCGCCCGCGAGGTCCCAGTTCGCCATGTGCGGCAGCGCCAGGATGACGCCCCGGTCGGAGGCGATGCCGTCGGTGAGGCGGTGCACGTCCTTGACCTCGAAGCCGCCCGCCACCCGCTCCTCGCTCCACGCGGGAAGCCGGAACGACTCCATCCAGTAGCGCAGGTACGAGCGCATGCCCGCCCTGGACAACTCCGCGAGCCGCTCGGGGGTCGCGTCGGGCACCACGCGCGCGTAGTTGCTCTCCAGCCGTTGGACCCCCTTGCCGCGCCGCTTCCAGGCGATGTCGGCGATCGTGCGGCCGAGGCGCACGGCGACCGGCTCGGGGAGTTTCTTGACGGTGCTCCAGCCCAGGGCGTACGCACCGTCGACCAGCCGCTCCCGCAGGCTGGTCACGAGGTGGCCTCGCTGCTCTGGGCGGCGACCGCGGCGTCCGCCTCGGCGGCCTCCCGGCGGACGGTGACGACGCGCTGGATCAGCGTGACGAGGCTGCCGACGGCGACGATCCACAGCGCGATGGGCAGCAGCACCTGGATGCCGGGCACACCGAACGTGTGCAGGCCCGCGAGACCGGCCGCGACCAGTGAGATCACCAGCCGCTCGGCGCGCTCGACGAGTCCGTTGACCGCGACCGGCAGACCGATCGACTCACCGCGGGCCTTGGTGTACGACACCACCTGGCCGCTGGCGAGACAGAAGATCGAGACGGCGCACAGCACGTTGTCGTCGCCGTTGCCCGCGTACCAGAGCGCGAAGCCACCGAAGATCGCGCCGTCGGCGACCCGGTCGAGCGTGGAGTCCAGGAAGGCGCCCCAGCGGCTGGAGCGGCCGAGCTGGCGTGCCATGTTCCCGTCGACCAGGTCGGAGAACACGAACAGCGTGATGACGATCGTTCCCCAGAAGAACTCTCCCCGGGGGAAGAAGACCAGCGCGCCCGCCATGACTCCGGCCGTGCCCAGGAGGGTGACCGTGTCGGGGCTCACCCCCCGACGGACGAGAAACGCGGCGAACGGTGTGAGGACACGCGTGAAGAATGCACGCGCGTACTTGTTCAGCATGGCCTTCCCGAGGGTCGGTGTCGCCGGGCGGCCCCTGCTGGCCGTCGGCTGGCCCATCGTAGCCACGCGTGCGCTTGTGCGATGGTCGGGCACCCGCACCCCGTGTCACGACCGGATGCCGCCGGTGTCACGGCACGATCGCGTCCCCTGTATGGACGCACAGTGACGCGAGTGCGAAGCTCGAAGACACCGCGGGCGTCACCGGAGCCGCCATCGCACGCGGCCCGGCATGTCCCGCGCCCACAGAGACCTCACCGTGCACGGGAGGCAAGGCCATGGGCGACAAGGCGAATGCACACCCCGGAGCCGCCGGCAGGGCTACGGCGGCCGACCACCCCGCGTCCGTACGGAATGTGGTGCTGGTCGGCCACAGCGGATCCGGCAAGACGACATTGGTGGAGGCTCTCGCGCTGACAGCGGGAGCGGTGAACCGGGCGGGCCGCGTGGAGGACGGCGGCACCGTCTCCGACTACGACGAGATCGAGCACCGGCAGCAGCGTTCGGTGCAGCTCTCCCTGGTACCCGTCGACTGGGACGGGTTCAAGATCAACCTTCTCGACACCCCCGGATACGCCGACTTCGTCGGCGAACTGAGGGCCGGTCTGCGAGCGGCGGACGCGGCCCTCTTCGTCGTCTCGGCCGCGGACGGGGTGGACGGCTCGACCCGGATGCTGTGGGAGGAGTGCGCGGCCGTCGGCATGCCCCGGGCCATCGTGATCACCCACCTCGAATCGGCCCGGTCGGACTTCGAGGAGATGACCGCGGTCTGTGCGCAGGCGTTCGGCGGGGACGACCCCGACGCCGTACTGCCGCTGTACCTGCCACTGCACGGCACCGCGGCACCGGACGGGCACGCGCCCGTGACCGGTCTGATCGGACTGCTCACCCAGCAGCTGTTCGACTACTCCTCCGGGGAGCGCAAGGAGGCGGATCCGGGGCCCGAGCAGCAGCCGCTCATCGAGGCGGCCCGCAACCGGCTGATCGAGGGGATCATCGCCGAGAGCGAGGACGAGACCCTCATGGACCGCTACCTCGGCGGCGAGAAGATCGACCTCACGACACTCGTGCAGGACCTCGAACGGGCCGTGGCCCGCGGGCGCTTCTTCCCGGTGCTGGCCGCCGCGCCCGCCGCCGAGGGAGCCCGGCAGGGTCTCGGCACGGTCGAGCTCCTCGAACTGGTCACGGGCGGCTTCCCCACCCCGCTGGAACGCCCGGCGCCCACCGTGACCACACCGGACGGCGCGCCGCGCGAGGTGAAGGCCTGCGACCCGGACGGACCCCTGGTCGCGGAGGTCGTGAAGACCGCGTCCGACCCGTACGTGGGCCGGGTCTCGCTGGTCCGGGTCTTCTCCGGGACCCTGCGCCCCGACGCGACGGTGCACGTCTCCGGGCACGGGCTGACCGACCGCGGGCACGAGGACCACGACGTCGACGAGCGGATCGGCGCCCTGTCCGCGCCGTTCGGCAAACAGCAGCGTGCTCTCACGCACTGCATCGCGGGCGACCTCGCCAGTGTGGCGAAGCTGAACCGCGCCGAGACCGGGGACACCCTCTCGGCCAAGGACGACCCGCTGCTCATGGAGCCGTGGCAGATGCCCGACCCGCTGCTCCCGCTCGCCATCGAGGCGCACAGCAAGGCGGACGAGGACAAGCTCTCCCAGGGCCTCGGCCGGCTGGTGGCCGAGGACCCCACGATGCGCCTGGAGCAGAACCAGAACACCCATCAGGTCGTCCTGTGGTGCCTGGGCGAGGCGCACGCGGACGTCGCCCTGGAGCGGCTGCGCAACCGGTACGGCGTGCAGGTCGACGTGGTCCCGCACAAGGTCTCCCTGCGCGAGACGTTCGCCGACCCGTCCACCGGACGCGGCCGCCATGTCAAACAGTCCGGTGGGCACGGCCAGTTCGCGATCTGCGAGATCGAGGTGGAACCGCTGCCGAACGGCTCGGGCATCGAGTTCGTGGACAAGGTCGTCGGGGGCGCCGTGCCCCGGCAGTTCATCCCCTCCGTGGAGAAGGGGGTGCGCGCCCAGGCGGCCAAGGGCGTGGTCGCCGGCTATCCGCTCATCGACGTACGGGTCACCCTCGTCGACGGCAAGGCGCACTCGGTGGACTCCTCCGACGCCGCGTTCCAGACGGCGGGCGCGCTCGCGCTGCGCGAGGCGGCCCGCGACGCCGTGATCCATCTCCTGGAGCCGGTGGCGGAGGTGACCGTGCTGGTCGGCGACGACTACGTGGGCCCGGTGATGAGCGACCTGTCGGGACGGCGCGGCCGGGTGGTCGGCACCGAGCAGGCGGCCGGCGGGCGCACGCTCGTCCGTGCCGAGGTGCCGGAGATCGAGATCGGGCGGTACGCCGTCGACCTGCGGTCCGTCTCGCACGGCACCGCGCGCTTCGACCGGTCCTACGCGCGGCACGAACCCATGCCGCAGCACATCGCCGAGCGGCTCCGCGAACAGGAGGCGGGTACCTGAGGACCGGGAGGCCTCGGACACTTCGCCGGGGGTTTCATCCGTCGGTGGGCGGCTTCGGCCGTCCACCGACGAATGTCGGCCGCGGCCGATACTCTGAGAACTGATCAAGACGAAGACCTGATCAACAGGTGTGCGGGACACCGAAGTCGGGAAGGCCGCAGGAGCGGGTGCGGCGGCGATGGGGGCGGAAGTGGCATTCGACGGTTTCGATTTCACTCCCGGGGCGCAGGTGCCGCTCACGGGCACCGCGGGGCAGACGGCGGCGACCTTCGCCCTCGCCTCGGCGGCGTACCGCGACAGTCCGGTCGAGGAGATCCTCAAGGCCGACAACGAATGGCACCAGTCCACGGTGAAGGCCGGGCGGATCAAGCTGTTCGCGCCGAATCTCGGTGAGGCCTTCGCGGGTGCCGTCACGGCCCGGATGCTGGGCGCGGGCCGCGCTCCGCTCATCCAGTCCTTCGGCACGGAGCCGCAGGTCATCGTGGAGCACTGTCTCGCGGCCACCAACATCCGCCGGGAGCGCGACAATTGGCTGTCGGCCGTCATGGTGCTGTGCGGGCTGCTGTTCCTGCCGGGGCTGCTGGTGTGGCTGATGGTCTTCCAGATCCGTACGCAGATCGCCAAGCGCACCGACAAGCGGGGCTCGGCGCTCGGCACCACTCTCCTGTTCGCCGTCGGCGCCCTGGCCGTCCTCTTCCTCATCCGCATGCCGTTCACGGGCTTCTGGGCCTGGTACGCGCGCGCCGCCGTGGTCCTCCCGGTCGTCGGCTGGCTGTGGGCGAAGCAGATCTGCGAGCGCACCGCCAAGGATCTGCGCGAACGCTGGGACAGCCTGCTGTCGGGCGGCGGCATCGGTGCCAAGATTCCCGAGGCGGTCCCCGGCAGTCCCGGTGAGACGGCGGCGGAGCAGCTGCGCCAGTCGCTCGCCCGGCTCACCGCGGAGCAGCAGTCCAACTCGGTCTTCTACGCGGGCCCCAAGGGCATACTCGGCATGGGCACCCGCTGGGGCAGCTGGCAGCTCGCCGAGGATCTCGTGGCGCTGGACGCGAAGAAGGAGATCCACCCGTTCCGCAGCTGGGACGTCATCCGCAACATCCACGACCAGCTGCGCATGCTGGAGCGCGGTCCGCTCAACACCGGTGGTTTTCCCGCGCCTTCGATAAAGCACTGGGTCGTCACCCCGATCGGCGAGAAGGCGACCGCGGTGTCCCGGCCGGGCGGCACGGACGTGGACGCGTACACGATCAAGACGCACGCAGTGCAGGACATCTGCAACAAGCAGCAGTTCGGCAGCGGGGACCGGCACTACCTCGGGGTCCAGTGGACGCTCTGGGACGGCCAGTTGATCATCACCATGATGATCACGGTGACCGTGCTGCACCAGACGCTGCGCATCGAGGTGACCGGGCACGCCCTGGGGCCGGTGAACCCGCTGTTCACCAGCAAGCCGGAGGCTCCCACCAAGGAGGTCGCGAAGACCGTCAAGTTCTGGGAGACCCGCAAGGTGAGCCTGCCGCTGGTCACCGCGGACGAGGTCGTGCGGCTCGCGGCGCGGGCGCCCCTCACCTGGTATCCGCCGCTGCTGAACTGGCTCGGCGGAAGTCTGGGGCTGCCCGAGCCCTTCGGGCTGCGGCACTCCTGGGCCGACCAGCCGTGGCGGCACCGTTTCATGGCGGACGACGCGCTGCGGGCCGCCACGCCCGTGCTGCGCGTGGTGCACTCGGCGGCGCTCAAGGTCCTGGAGGAGAACGGCGTCGACACGGAGAAGTTCGGCAACCGCTCGGCGTTCCTCAGCACGGCGGTGCAGGACCCCGCGCCGCGCAAGGCCGACGTGTACGACGCGTAGCCGCACGGCCGCCGGACCCCGGACGAGCGGACAGACGGGCGGACGGACGCCGGGGCGCCCGGTGGGGCGCCCCGGACGCGGTTACGCGGTGGGCCAGGCTTCCGCCAGCATCTTGCGGGTGTCCGCGAGGAGCTGCGGCAGGACCTTGGTGTGACCGACGACCGGCATGAAGTTGGTGTCGCCGCCCCAGCGCGGCACGATGTGCTGGTGCAGATGGGCGGCGATGCCGGCGCCCGCGACGGTTCCCTGGTTCATGCCGATGTTGAAGCCATGGGCGCCGGAGGCGGTGCGCAGGGCGGTCATGGCCTGCTTGGTCAGCTCACCGAGTTCGGCGGTCTCCGGCCCGGTGAGGTCCGTGTAGTCCGCGACGTGCCGGTAGGGCACGACCATGAGGTGCCCGCCGTTGTACGGGTAGAGGTTGAGCACCGCGTACACGTGCTCCCCGCGCCTCACGATCAGCCCGTCCTCGTCGGACTTGGCCGGTATCGAGCAGAACGGACAACCGTCGTCGGCCCCCGGGCCGGTGGGCTTGTTCTCACCCTGGATGTAAGCCATCCGGTGGGGGGTCCACAGGCGCTGGAACGCGTCCTGCGTTCCCACTCCGATCTGCTGCTCCGGCTCACTCGTCATGTGTTGCAGCATATTGCTTCGCCCGTTCGCGGCGTGTCGGCGGGTACCGGGCAAAGGAGCCTGCGGCCAAGCTGTGGCCATGGACGACGACAGCCCGATGACCCGCTGGGAGCACCGCACGGAGGTACCACTGGCGGTCGGGTCGCTGCTGTTCCTCGCCGCGTACGCGGTCCACGTCCTGGCGCACGATCTGCCTCCGGGCGGACGCGATGTCTGCCTCACGGTGATCATGGCCACCTGGGCGGCGTTCCTCGTCGACTACGTGGTGCGCTGGCGGCTGAGCGGACAGGGCCGGCGGTTCGTCCGGCGTCATGTGCTGGACACCGTGGTCCTCGTCCTGCCGCTCCTGCGGCCGCTGAGGGTCGTCAAGCTCTACGACGCCGTGCTGCGGCGCCGCGGAGAGCCCCGGCTCGCGCTGTACGCACGGGTGATCTTCTACGCGAGCATCTCGGTCCTGCTGCTCGGCTTCTCGGGTGCCCTCGCCGTCTACCAGGCCGAGTACCAGGCGCCGCACGCGACGATCGTCACCTTCGGCGACTCGGTGTGGTGGGCCGCCTCCACGCTCGCGACGGTCGGCTACGGGGACGTGACACCGGTGACCCCGATGGGGCGGACGATCGCGGTCGCCATGATGGCGTGCGGCCTGGGGCTGCTCGGCGCGGTGACGGGGTCGTTCTCCTCCTGGCTGCTGCAGGTGTTCGCGCGCGAGGGCGACGACGTGAAGCCCCCGGGAAGCTGAGCTTCCCGGGGGCTTCGGGCTCGGTCCCGGCGGCGACCGATCAGATCTGGGTGCGCTCCTCGACGACCTTCGCGATCTTGGCGATGGCCTCGTCGAGGGGGATGCCGTTCTCCTGCGAGCCGTCGCGGTAGCGGAAGGAGACGGCACCGGCCGCCATGTCCTCGTCGCCCGCGATGACCATGAAGGGCACCTTCTGCTTCTGCGCGTTGCGGATCTTCTTCTGCATCCGGTCCGAGGAGGCGTCGACCTCGACGCGCAGGCCCTGCTTCTTGGCCTCGGCGGCGAACTTCTGCAGGTACTCCACGTGCGCGTCGCCGATCGGGATGCCGATCGCCTGGACGGGCGCCAGCCACGCCGGGAACGCGCCCGCGTAGTGCTCCAGCAGCACGGCGAAGAACCGCTCGATGGAGCCGAAGAGCGCGCGGTGGATCATGACCGGGCGCTGCTTGGAGCCGTCGGGGCCGGTGTACTCCAGGTCGAAGCGCTCGGGCAGGTTGAAGTCGAGCTGCACGGTCGACATCTGCCAGGTGCGGCCGATGGCGTCCTTGGCCTGCACGGAGATCTTCGGGCCGTAGAAGGCGGCGCCGCCCGGGTCCGGGACCAGCGGGAGACCCTGCTTCTCGGCGACCTGCCGCAGCGTCTCGGTGGCCTCCTCCCAGATCTCGTCCGAGCCGACGAACTTCTCCGGGTCCTTGGTGGACAGCTCGAGATAGAAGTCGGTGAGGCCGTAGTCGCGCAGCAGGTTCAGGACGAAGGTGAGCGTCTTGTCGAGCTCGTCCGCCATCTGCTCCTTGGTGCAGTAGATGTGCGCGTCGTCCTGCGTGAAGCCCCGGGCACGGGTCAGGCCGTGCACGACGCCCGACTTCTCGTACCGGTACACCGTTCCGAACTCGAACAGGCGCAGCGGGAGTTCACGGTACGAACGGCCGCGCGCGTCGAAGATCAGGTTGTGCATCGGGCAGTTCATGGGCTTGAGGTAGTAGTCCACGCCCTCGTCGAGCTGCATGGGCGGGTACATGCCGTCGGCGTACCAGTCCAGGTGGCCCGAGGTCTCGAAGAGCTTCCCCTTGGTGGCGTGCGGGGTGTAGACGAACTCGTAGCCCTCCTCCTCGTGCCGGCGGCGCGAGTAGTCCTCCATGACCCGGCGGATGATGCCGCCCTTGGGGTGGAAGACGGCGAGGCCGGAGCCGATCTGGTCCGGGATGGAGAACAGGTCCAGCTCGTTGCCCAGCTTGCGGTGGTCGCGCTTCTCGGCCTCGGCGAGGAAGTCCAGGTGCGCCTTCAGCTCCTCCTTCGAGGGCCAGGCGGTGCCGTAGATGCGCTGGAGCATCGGGTTCTTCTCGCTGCCGCGCCAGTAGGCGGCGGCGTTGCGCATCAGCTTGAAGGCCGGGATGTTGCGGGTGGTGGGCAGGTGGGGACCGCGGCAGAGGTCCTTCCAGCACAGCTCACCGGTCTTGGCGTCGAGGTTGTCGTAGATGGTCAGCTCGCCGCCGCCCACCTCGACGTTCGCGCCGTCGTCCGTGGAGGCGGCGCCCTTGATGCCGATGAGCTCCAGCTTGTACGGCTCGGCCGCGAGCTCCTCGCGGGCGTCCTCGTCGGTGACGACGCGGCGGGAGAAGCGCTGCCCGCGCCGCTGGATCTCCTGCATCTTCTTCTCGACGGCCTTGAGGTCCTCGGGCGTGAAGGGCCTCTCCACGTCGAAGTCGTAGTAGAAGCCGTCCTTGACCGGCGGGCCGATGCCCAGCTTGGCCTCGGGGAAGAGCTCCTGCACGGCCTGGGCCATCACGTGCGCGGTGGAGTGGCGCAGGATGTTCAGGCCGTCCTCGGAGGAGATCTCGACCGGCTCGACCTCCTCGCCGTCCTTCACCTCGTACGCGAGGTCCTTCAGCTCGCCCGCCACACGGGCCGCGACGACGGTGCGCTCGCCGGGGAAGAGGTCGGCGGCCGTAGTGCCCGTCGTCACCACGCGTTCTTCCCGCTCGGAATCGCGTTGGATGATCACACGGACGTCTGACACCGGTCTCTCCTGACTGAAGGGGTCCCACACCACATACGGGATGGCATGGCAATGCCCCGAATCCTACCGAGCCCGGGGTCCCCTCCGCGAAACGGTTGTGGACAACCCCGCCCCGGTCCACCCGGCAGGCACCCCCGGGCCCACCCGGCAGGCCCTCCCCGCACGCGCACCTCAGTCCTCGCTGCACGCCTCCTCGAAGAAGTCCAGATTCTCCTGGAGCGACTTCATCAGCCGGTCCCGCTCGGCCTCGTCCACCTGGACGGGGACGACACCGGTGGCGTCCGTGAGCCTGCGGAAGCCGCCGCGGCTCTCCAGGCGGCCGTGCACCCGGACCGGCAGCCCGACGAGATGGGCCTGGCCCGCTATCCGGTACGCCTCCTCGTCGAGGGTCGTCCGGACGTGCGGGACCTCGGCGCCCGCGATGACCCGCAGCCGTACCGTGCCCGGCCCGCGCGGGCCCGATCGGCGCATCCGGACCACGGCGCCGGTGAGCCGCACCGGCACGGAGGGCTCCTCGCGCAGGTACCGGGCCCCGGCCTCGCGCAGCACGGGCAGATCGCCGGGCGAGAACTCGACGGGCTCGGCGGGGTTCGCACCGCCCTCGGGGACGCCCGCGGCGGGTGACCACTCGACGGTGATCCGGGCCCCCTCGGTGCCCCGGACGAGGGCCACCAGGGCTTCCATCAGTTCATGACTGACGCCCGCCTCCACGGCCGCGTCGAAGGCGTCCATGCCGCCGGTGGCCCGCTGGTAGTCGATGGCCTCGCGGGCGGCGCACAGCGCCTCGTGCAGGCGTACGGCGAGCGGCCGGCCCGTGGTGACGGGCACGAAGGCGGTGAGGCCGCGGCCGCCCGGTTCCGCGCCGACCAGGACGTTCTCCAGAGAGGCGGTGGCGGCCCTGCGGTGGCGGGCGCCGTAGTAGCCGGCACGCGCGCGTGCGGCGAGCGCGCCGGCGAGGAGCATCTGGCGGGCGGCCCCGCGCGTCTGCTCCTCGACGGTCCAGGGCGCCGCGCCCACCGGGCCGGTCGGCACATCGCGCCACCAGTGGATCTCGTCGCTGGGCACGGCGAGGGCGAGAAGGACGTCGCGTGCGGACGGGGAGGCGCTGCGGGAGAGCGCGACGAGCGCCTCGCCCAAAAGGTCGTCGCTGTCGGGGAAGGCCCGGTTCTCCGGCACCAGCAGGCTGGTGCCGCCGCCCCCGGGCCCGGGTGGGGTCCAGCGGCCGTACCGTCCGGCCGCTCCCCCGCGGCGCTGCCAGCCGTGCCGCCGCAGCAGCGCGCCGAGAACGACCGGGTCCACCTGCTCGGGGGCCGGCGGATCGTTCCAGAAGGCTTCGGCAGGGTGCGGCCCGACCGGCCGGAGGAGCTCGTCGATGGGGCGGTGTGTCATGGTCTGCCTCCCGTCCCGACCCGCGTCATGATCTCGCACAGGGCCCGGTCGTCGAAGATCCGGGCCGTCGGGATGCGGACGGTGGTCCGGCGCCGGCCCGTGATGGCATGCCCGGCGAGGTTGATCCAGTAACAGCAGTGCCGCAGATCGAGCCGGTCGTGGCTGGCCCGCAGCCAGTCGTCCTGGGATCTGGGCACGAGCATGACGACCAGGATCTTGTGCACCGAGACCGGGGTGCGCGCGAGCTTCGCCAGGTGCTCGTTGTCGAGCGTGAAGGAGAAGGCGGGCCCCGGGGGGTCGGGCGGGATCTGGTACGTGCACTTGAGCTGCACCTTGATGGTGACTTCGTCGTCGACCGTGTGCCCGGGGGCGCTGTGGCTGACGTGCCAGTCGATGCCGTTGTCGGGAAACGGCTGGGACAGCGAACAGCCGGCGGCCGCCGCGACGGCGTGCAGGTAGCCCACCTGCAACGTCTCCATGCAGGCGGTGGTGGCGAGCGATCCGCGATGGGGTGCCGTCCGCTGGGGCAGCAGCCCGCCCCGTTCGGGCTGCGCGAGTGCCATGAGTCCAACAGCCTTCCAGGCTTGGTGTATCCCCGCGACGGGTCGCTGAACTGCAAAGACCCGTACCTCTGTTGTCTCCTACCGGCGTACGCCGCAAACAGCCCGGGTATCACCAAACAGGCAGAAGACGGCGCGTCAGCTGCCGTGGGTGAACGAGGAGTTGTGTACGTATGACGTGCTGGTACGAGGGCCCTTTGGCCGCGTTCGACACGGAGACAACGGGCGTGGACGTCGAGACCGACCGGATCGTGTCGGCCGCCGTCGTCGTCCAGGACGCCCCGGGTTCCCGTCCGCGGGTGACCCGGTGGCTGGTGAACCCGGGAGTGCCGGTGCCCGCGGGGGCGACGGCGGTGCACGGGCTCACGGACGAACATCTGCAGCGCAACGGCCGCTGGCCGTCGCCCGTCATGGAGGAGATAGCGCGGGAACTGAGTGAACAGGCCGCGGCGGGCCGGCCGCTGGTGGTGATGAACGCCCCGTTCGATCTGACGCTGCTGGACCGGGAGTTGCGCAGACATCGCGCCTCGTCCCTCGACCGCTGGTTCGAGTCGGCGTCGCTGCGCGTGCTCGATCCCCGCGTCCTCGACAAGCATCTGGACCGCTATCGCAAGGGCCGCCGCACCCTGACCGATCTGTGCGCGCACTACGAGGTGGCACTGGAGGGCGCGCACGACGCGGCCGCCGACGCGCTCGCCTCGCTGGAGGTCGTGCGTGCGGTGGGGCGCCGCTTCTCGGCCCGGCTGGAGCGGCTGTCGCCGTCCGAGCTGCACACGCTCCAGGCGGTGTGGCACGCGGCACAGGCGCGCGGGCTGCAGGCCTGGTTCGCGCGCAGCGGTTCGCCGGAGGCGGTGGATCCGGCGTGGCCGCTGCGCCCGGACCTTCCGGCGGCGGCCTGACGGGGCGGGGCCTGACCGGGCGCGACGGCGTCGGGGCACAACGAAAAACCGGTCCGTCTGCGACGGACCGGTCTCCTCCGGGTGGGCGATACTGGGTTCGAACCAGTGACCTCTTCGGTGTGAACGAAGCGCTCTCCCACTGAGCTAATCGCCCGGGAACGGACTGAACAATACAGGTCCCGGCGGGTGGGGTTCAAACCGCTTCGAGACGAGCCTGCAGTCCGCGCCGTCCCGAGCGCATCATCAGGGCGTGGTTGGCGCGGAAGAAGGGGCGCCCCGGCACCGCCAGCCGCCGCAGCAGGGGCTTGGTGACGTGCACTTCCTGGTCGTAGCGGGCGCGGGTTCCCGGACCGGCCGCCGCGCAGGTCCAGCGTGCCCAGCCGTCGAGATCGCCCGACATCCCGATCTCCAGGACGCCGGCCGCCGGGTCCCGGCGTACCGCGCGGGCGGTGACGGTGATGTCGTACGGCAGGACCGAGCGGATCCGGATGACGCCGCCGTGTTCGTCGACGGGGGTCACCTCGCGCACCTGGGGCCACCAGAGCGGGTAGGTCTCGGCCTGCTCCAGGACCGTGTAGACGTGCGCGGGCGGCGCGGGCAGCTCCCACACGGTGCGGAATCGGTAGTGGGTCCAGTCCATGGGCCGAGTGTGCCCACGGGGCGGAGGCGGCGGAAGTACCGATCTCGCGTGTCCCCGGGATGAGTACGACGTGAGTACCCGCACTCATGTCCGGGAGGCGTGACCCGGACCACACTCCGGAGCATGACCCAGATCCCGTCCCCGGCCGAGGAGTTGCGGCTCCTCGACGCCGAATTGCGGCAACTCGACGCGCGCCGGGCCGTGTTGCTGACCCGCCGCGCCTGGCTGGTCCACATGCTCCGGCCGACGCCCGTACGGACCACGGCCCCGGCACCCGGACCCCGGCGGCCCGAGGCCTCCGCGCCCGGCGTGCAGAACGCGCTTCTGCTCCTCGGCGGCGTCCTGCTGGCCGTCGCCGCGATCGCGTTCACCCTGGTCGGCTGGGGGCACCTGGGGATCACGGGGCGGTCGCTGGTGCTCGGCGCGGTGACGCTGGCCGCGCTCGGCGCGCCCGTGCCCCTGCTGCGGCGCGGGCTGCGCTCGACGGCCGAGGCGCTGGCGGGGATCGGCCTCGTGCTGACGGTCCTGGACGCGTACGCGCTGTACGCGGTCGCGCTCCCCCGCACGGACGGCGTCGGCTACGCGGCGCTCGCCTCGGCGGCGCTGGCCGCGGTGTGGGCGGCGTACGGAATCGCGCTGGGCGCACCGGTCCGGACGGCCGACGCCGACGCCGACGCCGACGCCGGTGAGCGTCCGTCGCCTCGGCTTCCGCTGCCCGCCGCCGTGGTCGCCGCGCAGCTGCCGCTGCTCCTGTGGGCGGTGGCCGCCTCCGCGGGCGCGAGCGCCGTCACGGCCGCCCTGCTGGTCACGGCCGCGCTCGACGCCGTGCTCGCCCTGCGCCTGCCCGTGCGCCTGCAGCCCGTCCGTGCCGTCGCCGCCGTCGGGGCGTACGGCATGGGCGGCTGGGGCACCTTCGCCGCCGGCTGCCTGTCCTGGGCGGCGGCCGGCCCGGGCGCCGCCGCCCGTGCGGCGGCGCTCCTCCTCCTCGCCGCGTCGATCGCGCTGACGGCCGCGTGGAACGCCCCGAAGCCGGGTCTCACGACGGCCACCGCGACGGGCCTCACGACCGCCGGGGGACTCGTCGGCGTCGCGGCGATCGGCGGGGTGCTGCGCGTGTCCCTGCCGGGCGAATGGACGGTCCCCGGTCATCTGGTGTGCGGTATCGCCCTCCTGGCCGTCGCCGGCACGGGCCTGCCCGCTGCGGTGCGTCGCGGGCTCACCCTGGCCTCGGGCTGCGTGGGCGCCCTCGCCGCGGCCTGGGCCCTGCCCGTGGTCGCGATCTCCCTGCTGGGGCCGGTCGGCCGGGTGGACTCCGTCTGGTCCGGTGTTCCGGCGAACGCGCGGGACGCGGTGACGAACGGCCTGCCCTGGCCCCAGGACGCGGTCACGGCACCGCTCGTGCTCGCCCTCGTCGCCGCGGCCCTGGTGGTGGCCGTCCGCGCCGCCGCGTGGCGTCCGCACGCCCTGGCCTGCGCGCTGACCCTGGCGTGGGCGACGGTGCTCGTCCTCCCGGCGGCCCTCGAACTTCCCTACGCGGTCGCACTGTCCGCCCAGGGACTCACCACGGCGGCCCTGCTCGGGTACGCCCACCGGACCGGCTCTCCCCTGACGGCGCGGATCCTGTCCCTGATCACGTCCGTCAGCCTCGCCTTCCTCGCGCTCGCCTCCCAGAGCGCGACCCTGACCGTGTTCGCCGCACTGACCGCGCTGTTCGCGGCGGCCGCCCCGCGCCCCGGCCTCGGCCCGGTCGCGGCGCCCGCGGCCCTGGCGTACGCGACGGCCCTCGCCGTCGCGACGGGCGCCCGGCTCGGTCTGGAGCCCTGGCACACGGCGCTGCTCGTGCTGGTCGTGCCCGTGGCCGCCGCGCTGCTCGCCGCGCGCGCCGAGGACGGTCCGACGACGGTGTCGATCGAGATCGCCGGTGCCGTCGCCGGGCTGCTCGCCATCGGGCTCGCGGTGGCCGAACCGGCCGCGCTGGCCACGGTCCTGGCCCTGTGCGGTGTGATCGCCGCGGGCACGGCCGTACGGGAGGACCGGCGCCCCGCCGGATACGCGGCCACCGCCCTGTTCGTGCTCGCCTCCTGGGTGCGCCTCGCCTCCTGGGGTGTCGGCTCCCCGGAGGCGTACACGCTGCCGGTGACCGCCGCGGCCCTGCTGCTGGGCGCGTACCGGCGCCGTTCGGACGCCTCGGTGTCGTCGTGGACGGCGTACGCGCCGGGCCTGTCCGTGACGCTCGCGCCGAGCCTGCTCGCGGCATGGGGCGACGGCCGGTGGCAGCGTCCGCTGCTGCTGGGCGCGGCGGCGCTCGCCGTGACCCTGCTGGGCGCCCGGCACCGACTGCAGGCTCCGCTGGTGCTCGGCGGCGCCGTGCTCGTCCTGGACGCCCTGCACGAACTCGCCCCGTACATCGTGCAGATGGTGGACGCGCTCCCGCGCTGGGCGCCTCCCGCACTCGCCGGTCTGCTGCTGCTCGCACTGGGTGCCACCTACGAGCAGCGGATCCGTGACGCACGGCGGGTGCGGGAGGTGCTGGGAAGGATGGACTAGCGGACGGTGACCGCCGACGCTCCCTCGACGGCGACGGCCGCCGCGGCCCGAGGGCGGGGGCCGCGGCGACATCCTGCTCGTACCGTGCGACGGCCTTGCTGGCGTGCCGGAGTGCTTGAACGCGTCGAACTGCTCGACGGTGGCGTCGATCCCGCGGTCATAACCCATGATCGGGATCGGCGCCGGACCGTAACCTCCGTCGCACTCGGCCGTATAACGGACCGTGAAGTCGTCCCACGTGAACTCGGAGGCCGTGTGTCCCGCCGAGAGGGAGGACTTCGGCCCGTCCTGTTCGACCCGCTCGAGATCGGTCGTGATGCCGGCCTTCACACGGT
The DNA here is from genome assembly GCF_044333225.1 of Streptomyces sp. NPDC021080. Lineage (NCBI taxonomy): Bacteria > Bacillati > Actinomycetota > Actinomycetes > Kitasatosporales > Streptomycetaceae > Streptomyces > Streptomyces sp. NPDC021080. The sequence goes on from NZ_JBIRQM010000013.1 coordinate 190,193, forward strand.
TGTGACCATCGGTCCACCACTCCGTCAGATCGGCCTCGCCGAAACCGAGTCCGTCCTTCGTGAAGAACGCTTTGCCGTTCCGCCGAAGGCAGAGGCCGTACGGGTACATGTTGCCGGAGTACCCGGTGCCGCCCGCCACGTTCTGCGTGTCGTGAGTCTTCTTCGAACGCGGCGAAGCACTCGTCCCAGGTCCAGCCCTGCTCGGCTCGATGCCCACCCTCTCGAACACCTTCTCGTCGACGACGAGCGGCACGGTGTCGGGTCCGACCGGAATTCCGAACTGCTTTCCGCCGACCCGGCCGGCCTTCTCCACCCGGCGCGGAAATTTCCCAGGCCGAGATTTCCGGCATCCATCTGGGACTTGAGGCCGAGCAGATCCCTCGTTTGTCGTACTTCCGCAGAAATCCGACGGTGTTCCGGAATGCGTCCGGTGGATTTCCGCCCACGGCCCGGGTCCTGAAGTTCTCCCAGAAGGCCACGTAATCCTGGAAGTCCGCCTGCGTCTTGGTCTTCGGCCACTTCTTCCCGAAGAGCCCGATGAACCGGTCGGTCCGCTTCACCCGTTCGTCCGCACCCCACCAGGCGTAACGGATCGTCACCGTCCCGCCCCCGGCACCCCTTCCGCTCCCACCGCAGCCGGTGGTCGCGGCAGGAACGGATGCGCGGCGCTCGGATCCCGTCGCGGCGGCCTCCGCGACCTTCCGACGCAATCGCACAGGAGTACGCAGGTCGAGCCCCCGCGACCGACCGGCCGAACGTTTCCCGGGCGGCGGAGCAGGTCCGGAGCGCGGCCGAAAATGTACTGCCGCGAGGGGGGCTGACGGGGTGTCGGCAGGGGTGGAGGGAACGGAGCGTGAGGGGGCGGCCGTTGACGTTCGGGCCCGACAGGCCGAGCCCCACCGGAGACCGAACCCTGCCACCCCGACCGACACCCGCCCCGGCTCACCCCGGCGCGCACCCCTACCCCCCTTCAACCGCCGACGACCGCCCTGGCAAAACCTTCGTTCGCCCCTACCCGATCCGGGGGCTCCGCCCCGGACCCCGCTCCTCAAACGCCGGAGGGGCTGAACATTGCCCCTAGCCCGAAGGACGGACCGGAGGGGCCAGGTCTCCCCGGACGGGGCTGCCATGGTCGGCCACCGCGACACACCCGCAGTCGGGTACGCGCGGGAGGGGCCGTGCCGGTACATCAGATGCCCGCAGGCCGGACGGATCATCAGCCACGCCCGCCTCGAATCGCCGGTGGGATCCGTTCGGATGCGGGCGGATGTACCAGCACGGCCCCGACCCACTCCCCGGACCGCACCCGAACCCGCACCGCACCCGAACCCGCACCGACGCCGACGCCGACGCCGAACCCGACCCCGGTGACGCCGGCGCGAGCGCCGACGCACAACGAGAACGGCTCCGGTCCACGATGTCGTGGACCGGAGCCGTCTTTCCTACGTGTGGGCGATACTGGGTTCGAACCAGTGACCTCTTCGGTGTGAACGAAGCGCTCTCCCGCTGAGCTAATCGCCCGGGCGCAGGAAGAACATTACCCCATGTCAGGGAGTGCCTTCGACCAGCGGGGACGGCCCGCGACCGCCCTGGAGCCACTCCGGGAGCACCCCACCCGGACTCGTCACTGCGAGATGCTCCAGGGCATCACGAAGCCGAACTTCCAGAGATACACACCGACCAGAACGGCGACGATCACGAGGCCGACGACGGTGAGAACGATGTTGCGGCGCCGGACCTTGGGATCGAGCGCCCGCTGCGTCGCCTCGGTGACCTTGCGCTTCGTCCAGCGGAGCACCAGCTGGGCCCAGACGAACTCGGTCGCCCAGATCGCCATGCCGCCGAAGATCACCAGCCAGCCGGGTCCCGGCAGCGGAAGCATGACCACGCCCGCGACGACCACCGCGAGCCCGACGACGAAAACACCCACCTGCCAGCTCACGTGCAGTGCACGGCGGGCCCTGATGAATTGGGGCGCCCGCGAACCGAGCGCTCGCTCATTCCCCGCCCCGTCGTCCGTCGTGGCGACCTCGCCCGTCTCGTCACTCCCCGTATTCATACGACCAAACCCTACCCGAGAGAAACCAGTCACCGGAATGGCCCTATCCGGAGAACGCGCCCTCGGCCGGATGAGTTACATAAAGACATGCAAAACCCTCAGAGGGGTTTACAACGGCACCGTAGGTGGCATGTCGATTTCGCCGACGTGCGAATCCCCGAGCGCACACTGAGCGAAAGGCCCTGGCGCTTATGAACACCACGGTCAGCTGCGAGCTGCACCTGCGCCTCGTTGTGTCGAGCGAGTCCTCACTGCCTGTACCCGCAGGACTGCGGTATGACACGGCCGATCCCTATGCCGTGCACGCCACCTTCCACACCGGAGCCGAGGAAACCGTCGAGTGGGTGTTCGCCCGCGACCTCCTCGCCGAGGGCCTCCACCGGCCCACCGGTACCGGCGACGTCCGAGTCTGGCCGTCCCGAAGCCACGGCCAGGGCGTCGTATGCATCGCCCTGAGCTCTCCGGAGGGTGAAGCCCTGCTCGAAGCCCCCGCGAGGGCCCTGGAGTCATTCCTGAAGCGAACGGACGCAGCCGTGCCGCCCGGCACGGAACACCGGCACTTCGATCTCGACACGGAGCTCTCACACATCCTGGCCGAGAGCTGACGCGTCACGACAGAGCCGCCCGGCGCCGTCCACTCGGGGAGACGGCTCGGGCTCAGACAACCGCACAGGGAAGGCGGCGGCGCCGACACCGCGGAGGGTTCGCGGTGACGGCGCCGCCGCACGTCCCCCGGCAGCCAACCCCATGGCCCGCCTGATCACCCCACCTGCGACACCTCCCCCACGGCCGGCCGCACCACCCACTCGCCCGTGCCCTCCCCCGGGCACACCCCCACGCGCCTCCGCCCCTCCCCCGGGCACACCCCCACGCGCCCCTGCCCCTCCCCCGCACCCACCCCTGCCCCTCCTCCACGCCCACCCCCACTCGCTCCTCACCCCCTCCTCGCCCCTTCCTCCCGAGCCCGCGCTCCCGGCCCCCGCACCCCCTCGCCCGTCTCCGTCGCGCCGGGAAGCCACTACCATCGGCCAGCATCGGGCGGGCGCCCTCGCCCGACCCCCAGGCCAGGGAGCGAAACGTGCTGATCACCCACGACACCCGGTGCGCGCTCGACGCCGTGGTGGATCTGGTGAACACCGCACCGGAGGACGAGACGGCGGACGGGCTCGCCGATGTGCCGTCACTCGCCGATTTCGTACGAAAGCACGAGATCAGCGATGTCGGGGTGCTGTCGGAACGCGATCTCGCGGCCGTACGGAACGTTCGCGGCCTGTTCGCCGGGATCTTCGCCGCCGACGATCCGCGTGCCGCCGCCTCGCTCATCAACGAACTGGTCGCGGCCGCCGGCACGACGCCCCGGCTGACGGACCACGACGGCTACGACTGGCACGTCCACTACTTCGCGCCGGGCGCCTCGGTCGCCGACCATCTCGCTGCCGACTGCGGGATGGCGCTGGCCTTCTTCGTGGTCGCCGGAGAACAGGACCGACTGCGGCGCTGCGAGGCTCCGGACTGCCGACGGGCCTTCGTCGATCTCTCCCGCAACCGCTCCCGCCGCTACTGCGACAGCCGCACCTGCGGGAACCGGCTCCATGTGGCCGCCTACCGGGCGCGCCGCAAGGAAGCCGCGGGCTGACCCGCCTCGGCCGGACCGACGGAGCCCTCGGCGGGTGGCGCCAGGGGCTCCGTGTACAGCTCAGAGCAGCAGCAGGTCGTGCAGCGAAGCCATGAGCAGCAGACAGCCGATCACCGCAAGGAAGATCATCAGCGGCGGCTGGGAGAGCGCGAAGAGACAACCGCGCCGCTCCTCGGACGGAGCAGCGGTGTCGCTCGTTGTTGTGTCCAGCATCTCGCGGGCGATGATGACGCAGAGCGCGCCCGCTCCGCGATCAACACGCCCGGAATATACGGGAGTTCGCTGGATGATGTGACGGGCACGCTCGAACGTGAACGGTTCCGCGCGTTCCCGGTGTCAGACATGCGATCTTGTGTCGCTTATGCCGTTCATATGCCGTGCTTCTTCAGGATGGCCTCGATGTCGCTGAAGTCGTCCCCGGAGCCCGCCGCCCGCGGTGTCGCCGCAGGTCGGGCGGCGAGGCCGGAGCCCTGGCCCAGCGACGGGGCCGAAGCCGCGGGAGCCGCCGCCTCGCGCTGCGCGGCGGCCTTCGCCGCCCTGCGTTCCTTCCGGGTCCCGCCGCCGCGCCGCTCCACGGCACGGGTGATCATGAACAGCGCCCAGGCGCCACCGAGCACCACGAAGCCGGCCCACGCGGTCGGACTGAACGCGGTGTCGGCCAGCCAGCCGACCACCCCGGTCATGACCAGACCGATCGGCACCAGGGAGTAGGCGGCGATCCGGGCTGCCGCCAGGAAACGCTTGCGGTACGCCGTCACCGCTGCGATGCCCAGGCCGGCGACGGAGACGGCGGAGCAGACGGTCTCTGCGATCATTCCGGTCCTCCAGGCGGGGCTCGGTGCGACACGGTTCCTCGTTCCTTCCATCCTGCACCGCCCGATGCCCGGTATGCCACGGTCCGGGCAGACCTCAGGGACATCTCGGGGTAGCCGTCCTCCTCAGGTCCCGGTGGCGTCGCACCCTCGCCCGGCTGGGAGACTGGATCCCATGAGCGACTCCTCCGCCTCCTCCAGCGCCCGCCCGGCCCCCGTCGTCCTGGACGTCTGGTGCGATCTCCAGTGCCCGGACTGCCGTGACGCTCTCGCCGACCTCCGCGCGCTGCGCGCACGCCACGGCGACCACCTGGAGCTGCGGCTGCGGCACTTCCCCCTGGAGAAGAACAAGCACGCCTTCGCCGCGGCGCAGGCCGCCGAGGAGGCCGCCGAGCAGGGTGCCGCCTGGCCGTACGTCGAGGCCGTACTCGGCCGCGTCGAGGAGCTGAACCGCGGGGGCGAGGCCTTCCTCCTCGAGGTCGCGCGGGAACTCGGCCTGGACGCCGAGGAGTTCGACACGGCCCTGATCGACGGACGGCACATCCTGATCGTCGACGCGGACCAGGCCGAGGGCAAGGCGATCGGCGTCACCGGCACCCCGACGTACGTCATCGGCGGTGAGCGCCTGGACGGCGGCAAGAGCCAGGAGGGGCTGCGCAAGCGGATCGAGGAGATCGCCGACCGGCTGCTCGCCGAACAGGGCTGACCCGTCCGGTTCCACGACGGCCGGCTCCCGGCCGCCCGAGCGCCTCGGCCGCAGCAGCACCTCGGCCGAGACAGCGCGATCCCGGCTAAAGCAGCGTCTTGTACAGGTGGTACTCCGTCGTCTCGTAGCCGAGCGACTCGTAGAGCCGTTCGGCCGGGGTGTTGCCCGCGAAGACGTTGAGGGCGATGCGGTCCAGTCCGGCGGCCGTCGCCCGGGCCTCGGCGAGCCGCATGAGCGTGCGGCCGTGTCCCCGCCCGCGCTGGTCGGCGCGGACCTGGACGTCGTAGACGAAGGCGTGTCCGCTCCGGCGCCCCAGCCAGAGGTCGCCCACGGGGACGCCCTCGTCTTCCAGGACGCTCAGCCACATGTTCGCGGTGGCCGGGCCCTGCGGCAGCGCGCCGCCGAAGTCGCGGTCCGCCTTGGCGCGCGCCTCGGCCTCCGGTACGCCGCGCCGGATCCAGTCCTCGGCGTAGTGCCGTCTGCCCGCCCGGTCCCAGATCTCGTACTCGCCCTGGGTCATGGGACGGTCGGCGCTGCCCGGGGGCAGGACGAGCGCGGGGCCGCCGAGCGTCTTCTCCATGATGCGGTTGCGCAGGACGTAACCGAGCGCCCTGGTGAGCCCCAGGGCTGCCGCGGCCTCCGCGGGAACGGTCACCTCGATCTGCCGGCAGCCCCAGCCCCGGGCCACCTCCTCGGCCGCCAGCGCGGCCACGGTGCCCCGGCCGCGGCCACGGTCCGGTTCGTCGATGCCGAGCTCGTGGATCCTGGCGGCGGGCGGCCCCGAGCCGGGTTCCGTCGTGAGGTGTACCCGGCCGACGGGACGGCTGTTCACGCACACCCGGTAGCGGCGCGAGAGGGTCCCGTCGGCGGCGCGGTGAAGCGGCTCGGTCGGCCGCAGGGTCGTGGTCATCAGGGGTGTTGTACCCGCTGACGCGCCCGTCGTCAGCCGAATTACCCCGCGATCCGGGGCCGGCGGGCTCCCGAACCGGTGGGCTCCCGAGCCCGTCAGGGATCGAGGTCGTCCCCGGCCCGCTCGTCGAAGACGCGCATCGCCTTGGCGGTCACCGGGCCCGGCGCGCCCGGCAGTTCACGGGCGTCGACCCGGTGCACGGCCTGGACGTCGCGCAGGGTGGAGGTCAGGAAGATCTCGTCGGCGCGCTCCAGGACGTCCAGCGGCAGGTCCGTCTCCTTGGCACCGGTCCATTCGACCGCGAGGGCACGGGTGATGCCGGCGAGGCAGCCGGAGGCGACGGGCGGGGTGTGGATCTCACCGTCGAGGACGACGAAGACGTTCGACCCGGTGCCCTCGCAGAGTTGGCCGACCGTGTTCGTGAACAGCGCCTCGGACGCGCCGTGTTCACGCGCGCGGGCCAGGGCGACGACGTTCTCGGCGTACGAGGTCGTCTTCAGGCCGGTCAGGGCGCCGCGCTCGTTGCGGGTCCAGGGGACGGTGACGACGGCCGTGGAGTCGGGACGCGGGTCCGACGCGCCGAGCGCGACGACGAGGGTCGGACCGTGCTCCCCGCGGTCGGAACCGAGCGGGCCGTGACCACCGGTGTAGGTGATGCGGAGGCGGCCGAGCGGCATCGGATTGGCGTCGAGGACGGCGGCGCAGGCGCGGCGCACCTCGTCGGCGTCGGGCTCGGGCAGACCGAGGCCGCGCGCCGAACGGGCCAGTCGGTCGAGGTGGCGGGTCAGCGCGAAGGGGCGGCCGTCGACCGCCTTCACGGTCTCGAAGATGCCGTCCCCCACGGTCAGCCCGTGGTCGAAGACGGAGACGCGGGCGGCCTCGATGTCCTGCAGCACTCCGTCGAGCCAAAGCTTCACTGGTCACTACCTCGCATGTGAATGTGCCGGACGCGTCGTCCGGCACGGCGTTCCGGCCCCGGTCCCCGCGCCGTCCCCGAAACCGGGTCAGTCCGTGAGGGTCCCGTCACCCGCGTCGTACGTTCCCGACGCTACCGCGAGCAGCCGGGACGCCTTCAGCTCGGTCTCCCGCCACTCCCCCTCGGGGTCGGACCCCCAGGTGATGCCGGCCCCCGTGCCGAAGCGCAGGACGCCGTCGGCGCGGTCGATCCAGAAGGTACGGATGCCCACGGCCAGCTCGCCGGTGCCGCGGTCGGCGTCGACCCAGCCGACGCCTCCGCAGTACGGACCGCGCGGCGCGGTCTCCAGGGCCTCGATGATCCGCAGGGCGCTGGACTTCGGGGCGCCGGTGACGGAGCCGGGCGGGAAGGCCGCGGCCAGCAGGCCGGGCCAGCCGACGTCCTCGCGCAGTTCGCCGCTGACGGTGGAGACGAGGTGGACGAGCCCCGGGTGCTTCTCGACGACGCACAGGTCGGGCACGGTCACGGTGCCGGTGGCGCAGACCTGGCCGATGTCGTTGCGGACGAGGTCGACGATCATCACGTTCTCGGCGTAGTCCTTGTCCAGGAGATCCGCCTCGGTGCGTCCGGTGCCCTTGATCGGGCCCGACTCGACAGAACGGCCCGCGCGGCGCACGAAGAGTTCCGGGGAGGCGGTGGCTATCTCGACGCCGTGCTCCGGCAGCCGAATCGTTCCGGCATACGGCGCCGGGTTGCCGCGCGCCAGCAGGGCGGTCAGCGCGTCGACGTCGGCGTCGGCCGGGACGGGCGCGGAGAGCACGCGGCAGAGGTTCGCCTGGTAGACCTCGCCGGCCGCGATGTGCTCCCGGATGCGCCGCACTCCGGCCGTGTACGCGGCGCGGTCGAGGGACGACGTCCAGTCACCGGCCGCCGGCCCGTGCCACCGTCCGGGCACCGGGGCGGGTACCGGCTCCTCTCGTACGTCCCGGAAGCGGGCGCAGGTCAGACGCCCTTCGAAGTCGGCCGAGACGGCCCAGAAGCCGGTCGAGTCCAGGGCCGCGGGATCGCTGGTGACATCGAGGAGACCGGTCGCGACGAGGCCGCCGAAGCGGGCGAGAGGAGGGAGGTCGAGCACGCAGACGAGTCTAGGGCGGGTGTCCTCCGAGTGCCCTGGCCATGTCCTCGGGCGGACAGACCGCAGCACGCTGCGCAAACGCGTTTTTGTGCTGGCCCGGGAATCCGCTAGAGTTCAACTCGTCGCCGGGACGCGCAAGCGAAACGGAACCGACAAGCGGACGTAGCTCAGTTGGTAGAGCGCAACCTTGCCAAGGTTGAGGTCGCCAGTTCGAACCTGGTCGTCCGCTCGCAGGAAGTGGGGGATCTTCCCGAACCCGCACTCCTGGTGGAGTGGCCGAGAGGCGAGGCAACGGCCTGCAAAGCCGTCTACACGGGTTCAAATCCCGTCTCCACCTCCAAGGACGATTAGCTCAGCGGGAGAGCGCTTCCCTGACACGGAAGAGGTCACTGGTTCAATCCCAGTATCGTCCACTGGTCCGCATGGACCTGATCCACAAGGATCCCCGCGCGATTAGCTCAGCGGGAGAGCGCTTCCCTGACACGGAAGAGGTCACTGGTTCAATCCCAGTATCGCGCACGCAGTACCAGCAGCAAGCGTGGCTCCGGCCTCGTGACCTGCGCGATTAGCTCAGCGGGAGAGCGCTTCCCTGACACGGAAGAGGTCACTGGTTCAATCCCAGTATCGCGCACCAGCAAAGCCCCCGGTCGTCTCACGACCGGGGGCTTCGTCGTTCCCGGGACGTCGTTCTCAAGACGTTGTTCCCAGGACGTTCTGCGGCCGAAGGGGCCCCTCCGCCCGGGAGGAGCCCCTTCGGGCCGTTCAGGACGAGAAGAGCATGTGGCCGAAGCTCTTGTGGCCGTGGTGACCGCCGTGGTGACCGCCATGACCGCCGTAGTGACCGCCTCCGTGGCCACCGTGCTGCGGGGCGCCCCACGCGGGGGCCGGGGCGGACGGATAGGCCTGCGGCGCGCCCGGGGGCGGCGCGGGCTGGGACCACTGCGCCTCCACGCGGGTCAGTGCCTCCAGCTCGCCGTAGTCGAGAAAGATCCCTCGGCAGCCGCTGCACTGCTCGATCTGGACGCCATTGCGGTTGTACGTGTGCATCGGCGCATGACATTTCGGACACTGCATGCTCGGCTCAACTCCTCGCCGGTCGGTACTGCTTCCGCCAGGACAGACACTGCCCGGCCTCGGTCGGTTGCACCCTACGTCGCCGAACCTCGGGTCAACTCGGCCGGGAGGGCACTCATTCGGTCACAGGCGTCGACCACGGCCTGCTGCACCTCGTCCAACGGCTCTTCCGCGGCGGCGGACTTGGCGACCGCGAGGGCCGCGGTCTGCACGGTGAGGGCGCGGGCCGCGACGTCCAGGGCGGGCCAGGGATCGCCGTCGGCGGGAACGGCCGGGCCGCCCGCGTCCCGGTAGGCGGTCAGGAAACGGAGCCACTCGTCGGGCGGCAGCAGCCCGCAGGCGTACCAGGCGGCGGGGCGGGCCAGGTCCCAGGCCGGGTCGCCGACGCCGAGGTCGTCGACGTCGATGAGGAGCCAGGGACCGTCCGGCGCGGGATGGCGTACGAGCTGGCCGAGGTGCAGGTCGCCGTGGCACAGGGTCGTGGTGTCCGGCATCGGGGCCTCGGCCCGTGCCCAGGCGGGCAGGGCGGCCCAGGCGCGCAGGACCGGGGCGGCGGCCGGGTGCGGGCCGGCCGCGCGCAGCCTGGCCAGTGCGCGGGCGGCCTTGACCGGACCCCGCATGGGCGGCAGCCCGTCCGGGACGGGAGCGCGGTGCAGTCGGGCCAGCAGGTTCGCGGTCTCCTCCCAGGGAGCCGCGTCCGGAGTGTCGGGGTCGACGGGAGCGCCGTAGGGCCAGAGGGTCACCCGGCGGCCGAGGAGACCGGCCGGGGCGGGGTCGAGCGGCGGCAGGAGGACGCCGGGGAGGCTCGTGGCCACGGAGACCCGGAGAGCGAGCCCGCGGGGTTCCGTGTCCGGGGCGTGGGCCTTGGCGACGATGTCGCCGTGGCGGACCACGGTGCCGTCGTCGCGGTCCGCGAGGAGGGCGTCCTCGGCGCCGCAGGGGCAGGCTCCGCGGGGGCCGGGCACAGCCGTCGCCGGGTGAGCCGCCGCGCGCGCGGCGGCGGTGAGCGCGGGCAGCAGGCTGGGTACGGTCACGGATCTCCCTGGGCTGCACGACGGGGCGGTACGACGCTGCCGACGAGAACGTCTGCCGGACACCTGCCGGTGAGAGTACGCAGCCGAAGCCGACCCCGGACACCCGGCACCCCGGCACCCCGACGCTGCCGCAGCGACAGCGGCAGCCGGGCGTCGCAGGCGCCGCACCCTGAAGAGCCGCCCCGAGGCACCCCTCAGGACAGAATCGCGCCCCGGCCCCGGGACACCGGCGTCAGACGGCCGGCACCGTGACACCGCGGCCGTCGACGGCGGCCGCGGTCACGTCGGCCGGCGCGAGACACCCCGCCCCGTGGCAGATCCGCGCCACGGCTGCACCACCCGGCACCCGTACCGGGGCGTCGTCGTACCTGCGCACTCGTCGCCCCGGACGGCGCTCCGCCCCCGGCAAAAGAGATGCCCGCGCAGCTCCCCAGCTGCGCGGGCATCTTCCTGCCGTCCGCCGCACCCCCGTCCCCACGGGGTTTCATGGCCGGATGTCCCCGCCCGGACCGCTCTTCCGGGCCTGGGGCGCCGCTCAGCGCCCCAGCATCACGCCCACGGACGACGCCTGTGTGACCACCGCGTCCCAGCCGCCGAAGACGACCACGAGCAGGGCCGCCAGAGGAAGGACCATCGCTGTCGCCACCAAGGGGTGGCGCTGACCCTGACGGGTGCCGAACGCGGCGGCGTACGCCCTGCGTCCCTGCGCGCGGAGCTCCGTCCGCGGTGCCGTGTGGGCCATGGTCCCTCTCCTGACCGAGATTCTCTGGTGCCTGGCAGCGGCGGGTGTCTGACCTCGGGGGACGAGTGCTGCACCCGCCGCTTGACCTCAAATCTAGGCGCGCGACGACGTCGGGTCGTCATGCCCTCGTACCGATTGCCGGGCCTCCCGGAGGATGAGCCGTGACCTGCCGAGTACTACCGTGGGTGGAGACGGGGGCCCGGGTCTCAGGGTCTTCCCCGAGGGGACGTCCGATGCGCCCCTACTGTTCCGAACTGTCCTCCCGGGGGACCGGCTGTTCGACGAGTGCCAGCACCCGAGTCGCCATGAAGCGGGCGGTCCGTACCACTGTTCCGTTTCGAGTGACTTCGCTCACTTCCACCACACCTCGGCGCACCGCCGTCTCCACCCGGCGGCCCGCCCTGCTCGCCACCACCTCGTACGTACGCGTCGTGTCCCCTGCGTCCACGACTATCTCCACGCGGTCACCCCTCACGGGCTCAATCCCCCTTCAGCGATGGATGGTTGGGATCAAGAGCAGGTCAAGAAGGCGTTGTTCGCACGCTCCCTGACCACCTCTCAAGTTTCCCACCCGGCACTGACAATCGATCGGGACGAGAGGGCGCGGCCTCTGCGCGCACCCGGCCGCGGAAACGTAAGCTGTGGCTCGTCAAACGGACCGGGCAGCGGGGATGGACATGGCGATGATGCGCCTGAGGCGCGAGGACCCGCGTGTCGTCGGCTCGTTCAGGCTTCACCGACGGCTCGGCGCGGGGGGCATGGGTGTGGTCTACCTGGGCTCCGACCGGCGTGGCCAGCGGGTCGCACTGAAAGTGATCCGGCCTGATCTGGCGGAGGATCAGGAGTTCCGTTCCCGGTTCGCACGCGAGGTCTCGGCGGCACGGCGGATCAGGGGCGGCTGCACGGCACGGCTCGTCGCCGCCGACCTGGAGGCGGACCGGCCGTGGTTCGCCACGCAGTACGTGCCCGGCCCCTCCCTGCACGACAAGGTCGCCGAGGAGGGGCCGCTGTCGGCCGCCGACGTGGCCGCCGTCGGTGCCGCCCTCTCCGAGGGGCTGGTCGCGGTGCACGAGGCCGGGGTGGTCCACCGCGACCTCAAGCCGTCCAACATCCTGCTGTCCCCGAAGGGGCCGCGGATCATCGACTTCGGCATCGCGTGGGCGACCGGGGCGAGCACGCTCACCCATGTCGGCACCGCGGTCGGCTCCCCGGGCTTCCTGGCGCCGGAGCAGGTGCGCGGCGTCGCCGTCACCCCGGCCACGGACGTGTTCGCGCTCGGGGCCACGCTCGCGTACGCGGCGACCCAGGACTCGCCCTTCGGCCAGGGAAGCTCCGAGGTGATGCTCTACCGCGTGGTCCACGAGGAGCCGCATCTGCACGGGGTTCCGGACGCGCTCGCACCGCTCGTCCGCGCCTGTCTGGCGAAGGACCCCGAGGAGCGGCCCAGCACCCTCCAACTGTCCCTGCGGCTGAAGGAGATCGCGGCCCGCGAGGCCCAGGGCATGGTGGACACGCGGCCGCCCGCGCCGCGCTCGGACCCGGACCGGCCGACGGGACGCCTGGCCGAGCAGTACGCCGAGCAGCGCACCCAACGGCGGCCGGGGACCACTCCCCCGCCGCGAGGAGCCACTCCTCCGCCGCGGGGGACCACTCCTCCGCCGCGCACCGGCGGGACGAACGGCGGATCGCGGTCGGGATCGCGTCCGGCACCCGCCCGCAACACCGGCCGCACCGGGAACAGGCCAGCTCCCCGCAGCGGCACCGGACGGCCCGGTCCGCGCGCCACCGGAGCGGGCCGCAGGCCCGCCAATCCGCGGCTGCTGCGCCAGCGGCTCTTCGTGTTCGTGGTGGTGACGCTGCTGGTCGCGCTCGGCATCGCGGCGGCCCAGGGGTGCCAGGGGCCGTCCCGCGGGCTCGACGACACCCCGCGCAAGGTCGTGCACCAGGAACAGTCGGCGGCCGGGGCACTGCCCTAGGAATTCGCCGGACAGGCCCCGGCCGCGACAGGCACCAGTCGGCGCGACCCCCGGTCCGTCCCCGGAGTGCGCCCCGTCACGGCGCCCCCGGAAGCACGGCTCTCAGCTCTCGGGACGGCCCGTCGCCACCGCGTAGAAGGCGACCGCGGCCGCCGCGCCGACGTTCAGGGAGTCGACGCCGTGGGCCATCGGGATGCGGACCCATTCGTCGGCCGCCATCAGGGCGCGGGTGGACAGCCCGTCGCCCTCGGCGCCGAGCATCAGGGCGACCCGGTCCATCTTGTGCGGGGCCGCCTCGTCGAGGGACCTCGCCTTCTCGTCCGGGGTGAGGGCGAGCAGGTTGAACCCGGCGTCGCGCACCGACTCCAGGCCCTTGGGCCAGGTGTCGAGACGGGCGTACGGAACCGAGAACACCGCGCCCATCGAGACCTTCACCGAGCGGCGGTAGAGCGGGTCGGCGCAGTCCGGGGAGAGCAGCACCGCGTCCATGCCGAGGGCGGCGGCGGAACGGAAGATGGCGCCGATGTTCGTGTGGTCGTTGACCGACTCCATGACGACGACCCGGCGCGCGGTCCGCAGCAGTTCCTCGGCCGTGGGCAGCGGCTTGCGCTGCATCGAGGCGAGCGCTCCCCGGTGGACGTGATAGCCGGTGACCTGCTCGGCGAGCTCGGGGCTGACCGCGTAGACGGGTGCCGGGAGTTCGTCGATGACGTCGCGCATGACGTCGACCCACTTGGCGGACAGCAGCATCGAGCGCATCTCGTAGCCGGCGTCCTTGGCCCGTCTGATGACCTTCTCGCCCTCGGCGATGAACAGGCCCTCGGCGGGTTCGCGCTTGCGGCGCAGTTCCACGTCGGTCAGGCCCGTGTAGTCGCGCAGACGCGGGTCGTCGGGGTTGTCGACGGTGATGAGATCGGCCACAGGGTGATACTGCCTTGTCCTGGGTGCGGTGCCAACGGCTGGGAACGGGTTGGGTTACCCGTGGTTACTCGGGAAGTCCGGGGCCGACGTCCACGACCTCGCCGATGACGATGACCGCGGGCGGCCGCACGTCCTCGGTACGGACGGTCTCGGCGACGGTGGCCAGGGTGGCGTCGACGCGGCGCTGAGCTGCGGTGGTGCCCTCCTGGACCAGGGCGACGGGGGTGTCGGCCGGCTTGCCGTGCGCCACGAGCGTGTCGGCGATCCTGCCGATCTTGTCGACGCCCATGAGGACGACGAGGGTGCCGCGCAGCCGGGCGAGCGCGGGCCAGTCGACGAGGGAGCGCTCGTCGTCGGGGGCGACATGACCGCTGACCACGGTGAACTCGTGCGCGACGCCCCGGTGGGTGACCGGGATTCCGGCGGCGCCCGGCACCGAGATCGAGCTGGAGATGCCGGGGACGACCGTGCAGGCGATGCCCGCCTCGGCGAGCGCCTGGGCCTCCTCCATGCCACGGCCGAAGACGAACGGGTCGCCGCCCTTCAGCCGGACGACGGACTTGCCCTGCTTCGCGTGCTCGATGAGCGCGTTGTTGATGGCCTCCTGGGCCATGAACCGGCCGTACGGGATCTTCGCCGCGTCGATCACCTCGACGTGCGGCGGGAGTTCGGCGAGCAGGTCGCGGGGGCCGAGGCGGTCGGCGATGACCACGTCGGCCTCGGCCAGCAGCCGGCGTCCGCGGACGGTGATCAGATCGGGGTCGCCGGGGCCGCCGCCGACGAGGGCGACGCCGGGGGTACGGGTGCGGTGGTGCGGCGCGACGAGCGTGCCGTCGCGCAGTCCCTCGACCACGGCGTCGCGGATGGCGGCGGTGTGGCGGGGGTCGCGGCCCTTGGCGTCGGTGGTGAGGACGGCGACGGTCACGCCCTCGCTGTGGCCGGTGGCCGGGGTCCACGCGGTCGCCGCGTCGGCGTCGTCCGAGCGGACGCACCAGACGCGCCGGCGCTCGGCCTCGGCCGAGGCCTCGGCACTGGCCCGAGGGTCACTGGTGGCGATCAGCGCGTACCAGGCGTCGGCGAGGTCGCCCTCCTCGTACGGGCGCCTGGTCCAGGTGATCTCGCCCGCGTCGGCCATCGCCTCGACGGACGGGGTCGCCTGCGGTGAGACGAGGTGGACGTCCGCGCCCGCCGCGATGAGCCCGGGGAGCCGGCGCTGGGCCACCTGGCCACCGCCGAGGACGACGACACGACGGCCGGAGAGGCGGAGGCCCACCGGGTATGCGGGGTGTTCGGCCATGGCGGTGCGGCTCCTCGTACGTGCAGGCGGTGCGGTGGGCGCTGCGGCTCTGGAGCGGCCCTGACGTGGGGTTCTTCGGTAGGAGTCCAGGCTACGGGCGGGTGGGGGGGGGGGGGCGGGACCCCCGCCCCCCCCCCCCCGGCCCCGGCCCCCCCCCCCCGGCACCCCCGCCCCGTGGCACCACGCGACCACGGGGCGAGCCCCCGCCGCCCCCAGCGCGAAGGGGCGGG
>NZ_JBIRQM010000013.1:205650-235429 GCF_044333225.1 Streptomyces sp. NPDC021080
GCCCGCCGCCGCGGGGGGCCCCGGGGGGCGGGGGGCTCCCCCCCCGGGGCCCCCCACGCGGGGGGGGGGGGGGGGGGGGGGGGGGGGGGTGTTTTTGTGGGGGGCCCGGGGGGGGGGGGGGGGGGGGGCCCGGCGCGGAACGCCTGCCCACCCCACCCGTGCCATGGGCCTACTTCTCGGTCACCCCGGCCGAGTCGAACGTCGCGACCTCGTGCATCGCCCGCGCCGCGCTCTGCACGATGGGCAGGGCCAGCAGGGCACCGGTGCCCTCGCCGAGACGCAGGTCGAGGTCGATCAGGGGGCGCAGGCCCAGCTTGTTCAGAGCGGCCACGTGACCGGGCTCGGCGCTGCGGTGGCCCGCGATGCAGGCGGCCAGGACCTCGGGGGCGATGGCGCGGGCCACCAGGGCGGCGGCTCCGGCGCTGACGCCGTCCAGGATCACCGGCGTCCGCAGGGACGCGCCGCCGAGGAGCAGGCCGACCATGGCCGCGTGCTCCAGGCCGCCGATCGCCGCGAGGACGCCGATCGGGTCGGCCGGGTCCGGCTGGTGGAACTCGATGGCACGACGGACGACCTCGGTCTTGCGGGCCAGGGTCTCGTCGTTGATGCCGGTGCCGCGGCCCGTCACCTCGGCGGGGTCGGCACCGGTGAACACCGAGATCAGGGCGGCCGACGCGGTCGTGTTGGCGATGCCCATCTCACCGGTCAGCAGCGCCTTGTTGCCCGCGGCCACCAGGTCGCGGGCGGTCTCGATGCCCACCTCCAGCGCGGCGACGGCCTCTTCGCGGGTCATGGCCGGACCGGTGGTCATGTCGGCGGTGCCCGCCCGGACCTTGCGCGGCAGCAGACCCGGTGTGGCGGGCAGGTCGGAGGCGACGCCCACGTCGACGACGCAGACCTCGGCGCCCACCTGGTTGGCGAACGCGTTGCAGACCGCGCCGCCGCCGAGGAAGTTGGCCACCATCTGGCCGGTGACCTCCTGCGGCCAGGGGGTGACGCCCTGCGCGTGGACACCGTGGTCACCGGCGAAGATCGCGACGGCGGCGGGCTCCGGGATCGGCGGCGGGCACATCCGGGACAGGCCCGACAGCTGCGCGGAGATGATCTCCAGCATGCCGAGGGCGCCCGCGGGCTTGGTCATCCGCTTCTGGCGCTCCCACGCCTCGCCGAGCGCCTTGGCGTCGAGCGGGCGGATGTTGGAGACCGTCTCGGCGAGCAGGTCGTGCGGCTCCTCGCCGGGCAGCGCGCGACGGCCGTACGTCTCCTCGTGCACGACCCAGGACAGGGGGCGGCGCTTGGACCAGCCGGCCTGCATCAGCTCGGGCTCCTCCGGGAACTCGTCGACGTACCCGACGCACAGGTAGGCGACGACCTCCAGGTGCTCGGGCAGGCCCAGCGCGCGGACCATCTCGCGCTCGTCGAAGAAGCTGACCCAGCCGACGCCGAGGCCCTCGGCGCGGGCGGCGAGCCAGAAGTTCTCCACGGCGAGCGCTGCGGAGTACGGGGCCATCTGCGGCTGGGTGTGCCGGCCGAGGGTGTGGCGTCCGCCACGGGTCGGGTCGGCGGTGACGACGACGTTCACCGGGGTGTCGAGGATGGCCTCGATCTTCATTTCCTTGAACTGCTTGGCGCGGCCCTTGGGAAGCGACTTGGCGTAGGCCTCGCGCTGGCGCTGGGCGAGTTCGTGCATGCTGCGCCGGGTCTCGGCGGAGCGGATGACGACGAAGTCCCAGGGCTGGGAGTGGCCGACGGACGGCGCGGTGTGCGCGGCCTCCAGGACGCGCAGCAGCACGTCGTGCGGGATCGGGTCGTCGCGGAAGCCGTTGCGGATGTCGCGGCGCTCGCGGATCACGCGCAGGACGGCCTCGCGTTCGGCGTCGTTGAAGCCGGGGGCCGCGGGACCGGTGGACTCGATTGCGTCTTCCACCACGGCCGTGCTCTCTTCCTGGTCGGCGACCTGCGTGCGCAGGTCCTCCGCTTGCTGTGCCGCCACGGGTTCGGGCTCCGCGGTGAGCGGCTGCGGCAGGGGCGTGGCCTCGGACTCGGGCTCCGCTTCGCGGGGGGCGGGCACCGGCGCCTGAGCGACCGGCTCGGCCTGGGCCGCGGGGGTCTCCTCGGCCGGGACGTCCGCCACGGCCGCGGCGACCTGCGCGGGCTCCTGGGCCGGCGGCTGCTCCTCGGCGGGCGGCGGGGCCACGGTCGTACCGTGCGGCGGCGTCGCGGCCGGGTGCGCGGTCGCGGGCACGGTGCCGTCCACGGGAACGAAATGGCCGAGGCTCTGGTCGGCCTGGGGCACTGCGGGCGCACCGGGGAATCCGGGGACGCCCGCCGTGTCCGGGACGCTCTCGGGCTGCGGGCCGACGTGAGCCGGGTGGTGCGGGTCGCCGTCGGCCTGGCCCGCCGCCGGGTGGGCGGCCTCGGCCTGGGCGGCCACGCCCACCGGTACGGCCTGCTCGGCCGCGGCGTCGTCGGGCACGGACACGGCGGCGCCGTCGTGGGCGGGAGCGGCGTCCTCGGGCAGGACCGCGCCGTCCTCCGCGAAGGCGGGGTCGGTGAACTGCTGGGCCCGGGCTTCGTCGAGGACGAGACCCTGTCCGCCCTGCGAGGCCTCCGCCGAGCGCGCGGAGAGCGCCGACAGCGCGGACTCCGGGGGCTCGTAGGCGTGCGGCACCGGGGCACCGGCGGACTGCTCGGTGCCGGGCAGGGGTGCCTCGTCCAGGAAGACCACGGCCGGTTCCGGCGTGTGGACGGCGGGCTCGGCGTGCACGGCCTCCGGGACGGGCTCGGCGTGTACGGCCTCCGGGAGGCCGGCCCCGTACGTGTCCTGGCCGGGGACCGGCGGGAGGACCTGCGCGGCGGCGGGGTCCTCGGCGGGCGAGAATCCCCCGGCCGGGGCGAGCGGTTGCTCGGGCACGGCCGGCCCGGTGTCCTCGGTGATCCGGGCCGCCTCGGGCACGGGCGTCTCCGCCCCGTCCGCGGCGTCGGTGGTGTCCGGCGCACCCGGGGTCTCCGGGGCGTCCTGGAACTGCGGGGCGCCGGGAACCTGCGGTTCGGGCGAGCCGTCCGTCGCGGGCACGGCTTCGGGGGCCCGTCCGTCCGCGTGGTCCTGGAGGTCGAGCGACACGGCGTCGGCCCCCGGCACCGGCAGGCCGGCGTCGAGCGCCGCCTGGTCGGGGACGAAAGGCGTCGCCACGACGCCGGGCGCCTGCTCGGCTTCCGCGGCCTGCGGCACCTCGGGAGCCGGTACGGGCTCCGTGCTCGGCGGGGACCCGGGCAGTTGTCCCGCCTCGGGGGCGACCGTCTCCGCGGCCGTGGCCTCACCGGCCGCCAGCACGGTCCCCCACGCCGCGGTGCTCTGCGGCAGCGCTTCGGCGGGCTGGGGCACGTCCAGGTACTCGGGGCCGACGGTCGGCGGGCCGGCCTGGCGCAGCGGTGCGACCGGGGTGGTCATGGAGCTCGGACGGACGCCCGCGGGTCCGCGGTCGGCCAGCGAGCGCACCGGGCTGGCGGAACCGTCCGGCGTGGGCGGGCCGAGGTGCAGCGGACGGCGCGGGGTCACGGGGACCGCGACGGGCTGCGGGACCGGCTGGGCAACGGGCGACGGGCTCGGCGCGCGCACGGCGCCGAGGTCGATCGCCCCGGTGTCACGTCCGTCCGTCTCGTGCGGACCGGGTTCGTCGGTGAAGGGCATCGGGGCCGGCGGCGGCACCTCGTTGCCCCAGGCACCCTGCGCGCCGGGCGCGCCCGGCAGCAGGAGCAGGTCGTCCTCCTCGACGGGGCTCTCGGAAGAGTCGAGGTAGGTGTACGCACCCGGCGCGGAGACGCCTGGCTGCTCCACCATGCCTGCGTTCTCCGGCAATCCCTCGCCCGGGACCTGGCCGGTGTCGGTCATGCGTACCCCTCGCCCATCGGTTAGTGCTCCAAAGTCCAGCTCGCCCGGAACGGCGCACCGACCGCCCCACAGTCAAGAACGAGCGTGCGTGCCCAGCGGCACGTACGACCGGCCAACAAAGACGACAAAGCCATTAACTGGCATTGTCCCGGTCATCCCGCCCTCGCGACAGCGTGATCCGCGAGTGGCCGCTGTGGACTGCGCCACGTTGCGCGTCCTCCGGTTCTGCCGTACCACACACGCCTCAAAACGGGCGGGTTTTCCGGACATTGACCTACGAAAGGCCGACCCCCGGGAGCGGTACAACGATCGGCCAGCCTACCGCGCGCAGTACGACAACAGGATCACGGGGCGCGATCCGGCAGACGGCCGCTGAGCAGGAACGCGACGCTCCGCTCCTTCTCCGTCCAGGCCTTCGTATCGAGTTCGACGGACTGAATGAGAGCGCACTCGACGTCATAGCCGTGCTCGGTCAGATCGCGGCCGATGAGTTCGGCGGCGTCACGGGTCGCGGCGTGCGCGACGATGCGCTGGGGCCTGCGGTCCGCGACGGCCGAGACGACCGCCGCTCCCCCGCCTCCGACCCGTACGACATCGGGTTCGGGCAGGTCCTCCAGGACGTGCGGGGCACTGCCGTGCACGATCTGCATCTGCACGCCGTAACGGCGGGCCGAGTGCTCGGTGCGGGCGCAGGAGCCCGGACTGCGGTCGACCGCGATGACGGCGGCACCGGTGCGGGCGGCCTCGGTGGCGAAGGCGCCGCTGCCGCAGCCGATGTCCCAGACGAGGTCGCCGACGCGCGGTCCCAGCCGGGCGAGTTGGGCGGCGCGCAGCAGATCGGTCTCGCCCTCGCCGAGCGCGCCGCCGTAGGCGCGCGCGGGCAGCGCCCAGCCGCGCGGCTCGCCTCCGGGCTCCCGGCCGGCGATCCAGCCGCCTCCCGGGGCCGCGGCCACGAAGCCGCCGATGACGATCACGACATTGGGGTCGCGCCAGGCGTGGTCGGCCGCCTTGTCGGAGGTCAGGATCGTGACCTGCTCACGGGTGGTGCCGAGTTCCTCGCAGATGACGAAGGTGCGGTGCACTCCTTCGAGCAGCAGCCCGAGTTCGGCGGGGCCGGCGCCGGGAGAGGTGAGGACGGCAACTTTCGTATGGGCCCGGCATACATTCACCGCGCGTCGCAGCGTGCGGCTGTGTGCGACGACCACTTGCGCGTCGTCCCAGGGCATTCCGGCGCGGGCGAAGGCGGCGGCCACGGCGGAGACGGCGGGCACGACTTCGACCTCCAGGCCGAACTCGGGTGCGCGCAGGGTGCGTACGACGCCGAAGAACCCGGGGTCCCCGTCGGCGAGGACGACGGCGGTGCCGCGGTGGCCCGCGATGCGGCGGGCGGCGAGGTCCATACTGCCCAGCCGGACGCGTTCGGCGCCCTCGGGCACTTCGGGGAGCGCGAGATGGTGGGCCGCGCCGGCCACGAGCGTGGCGGCACCGAGAGCGGAGCGCGCCGCGACGGTCAGCGGCGAGCCGTCCCAGCCGATCACCGTGACCCGGTCGGCCATCGTCGTCAGTCTCCAGAAGGTCTTCGCAGGTCTGAGGTGCAGCCCGGGCGGGCCTGGTGAGGGTACCCCGGTGCGGTGCGGCGGGGGTGTGCCGGTCGGCGTGGCGCGGGAGAGGTCTCCTCGCGCCCGGACGTCGGTCCCGGTCCGCGCACCGGGGTCCGGTGAGGTGACTCCCGTACACCCTTGTGACTCGACGCGACCGTATACGACCGCCCGTGACCGTGCGCGGCCTGCCGTGACGGTTCCCGTTCGGCGGAGCGGGCGCACGCGCGGGACGCCAGGCGTCCGCCGGTCCCCTCTCCGTCCGTCGTCCTCGTTCCCGGCGTTTCGGTCCCCGCCGCTTCCGTTCCCGGCGTCCCCGTTCCCGGCGTCTCAGTTCCCGGCGTCTCAGTTCCAGTCGTCGAAGGAGGAGAAGCCGCCCGTGTCGCCGAGGTGTCCGTCCATGCCGTCGAGGTCCTCGGGCAGCAGGCTCCACACGATGAAGTCGGTGCGCAGGTCGACCCAGGTGCCTTCCTCGGTCCGGGTGCGCGCTATGCAGGCGTTGCGCAGCACGCCCTCGCTGATGCAGCCGATCTTCTGGGCCACCTGCTGCGAGGCGGTGTTGCCGGCCGCCGTGCGCAGTTCCACGCGCTCGAACTTCTGGTCCCTGAAGAGCCATCGGGCGGTGGCGAGCGCGGCCTCGGACGCGTAGCCCTCGCCGCGCGCCCAGGGGGCGACGATGTAGGACAGCTCGGTGGAACGGACCCGCCAGTTGGTCTTGCCGAGCTGGATGACGCCGACCAGGCGCTGGGTGAGGAACTCGGTGACGGCGAGGTCGAGTCCACGCCCCCCGGCGCGTTCCGTGGGCGCGTAGTCGGTGATCCAGTCGCGGGCGCCGTCCTCGGTGAACGGCTGCGGGATCGACGTCCAGGCCGCCACCATCTCGTCGTTCATCATCTCCGTCAGCGCGGGCACGTCGTCCTCGTCGAGCGCACGCAGGACCAACCGCTCCGTGCTGATGGAGATGTCGGGGAAGGTGCTCGTCATGCGACGCTCCGTAACCGTCGGGGACTTCGGACCTGATGTACCGTCGGGTCCGCTGAACTGCCCAGCATGCAGCATGAAACCACTGAACGGCACAACGGGGTCCACTCCGGGTAATGGAGTGGACCCCGTGCGGTGACGAGTCGGACCGGGGGCCGCAAATCGGCCCGGTTCCCGGTCTGTTCAGAAGGGCGGGACGACGCGACCGGTCAGAAGGACGGGATGACGGAACCGGCGTACTTGTCCTCGATGAACTTCTTGACCTCGGGCGAGGTGAGGAGCTTGGCGAGCTTCTTCACGCGCGGGTCCTTCTCGTTGCCCTTCTCGACGGCGAGGAAGTTGCCGTACGGGTTGTTCGTCGCCGACTCCAGGAAGAGGGCGTTCTCGGCGGGCTTGAGGCCGGCGGATATGGCGTAGTTGCCGTTGATCACCGCGGCGTCCACGTCGTCCAGGGAGCGCGGGGTCTGAGCCGCCTCGACCTCCTTGAACTTGAGGTTCTTCGGGTTCTTGGAGATGTCCTGCGGGGTCGCCTCGCTGCCGGCGCCGTCCTTGAGGGTGATGAGCCCCTTGGACGCGAGCAGCTTCAGGGCCCGCGCCTCGTTCACGGCGTCGTTCGGCACGGCGACGGTCGCACCGCTCTTCAGGGCGTCGGCGCTCTTCACCTTGTGGGAGTAGAGGCCGAGCGGCTCCAGGTGCACCGTGACGACGGGCACGATGTGGGTGCCGCGCTTCTTGTTGAAGTCGTCGAGGTACGGCTGGTTCTGGAAGTAGTTGGCGTCGACCGAGCCGTCCTCGGTGGCCGTGTTGGGCACGATGTAGTCCTGGAACTCCTTGACCTCCAGGTCGAGGCCCGCCTTCTTCGCCAGGTTCTTCTTGATGAAGTTCAGGATCTCGGCGTGGGGGACCGGGCTGGCGGCGACGACGAGCGGGCCGCTGTAGTCGGAGGAAGAGGAGGATTCCTTGCCCGAACCGCAGGCGGAGAGACCCAGGGTGAGGGCTCCGGCGACGAGGACGGCAGTGGTGATCTTGGCAGTGTTACGCACGAAAAGTGCCTTTCCTGAGGGGTGGAGCGCCCCGTCATGGGGTGGACGGGGAAATCGGTGGGTGGGGCCGGGGACCGTGCGCGGGTCCGCGGGTCGTTCAGGCGGCCTCGCCGACGTCCGCGGCCGCGGGCCGACGGGACTTCAGCAGGCGCAGTTTCGGGGCGGGGCCTGAGTGGCCACCGCGGCGGTCCAGGGTGCGGGCCGCGTGGTCGCCGGCGAACTGGATGGCCGAGATGACGACGGCGAGGATCGCGACGATGATCCACATCAGTTCGGTCTCGAAGCGCTGGTAGCCGTAGCGGATGGCGAGATCGCCCAGTCCGCCCGCGCCGACGGTGCCGGCCATCGCGGAGTAGCCGATGAGGGCCACGACCGTGGTGGTCGCCGAGGAGATCAGCGAGGGCAGCGACTCGGGGACGAGGACCTTGCGGACGACGGTCCAGGTGTTGCCGCCCATCGCCTGCACGGCCTCGACGAGCCCGCCGTCCACTTCACGGACGGCCGTCTCGACCAGGCGCGCGAAGAACGGGATCGCGCCGATGGCGAGCGGCACGATGGCGGCCTCACGGCCGATGGTCGTGCCGGTGACCCACCGGGTGAAGGTCATCAGGGCGACCATCAGGATGATGAACGGCATCGAGCGGGCGACGTTCACGACCTGCCCGACGACCTTGTTGGCCACGACGTTCTGCAGCAGGCCGCCGCGGTCCGTCAGCACCAGCAGGAGACCGAGCGGCAGGCCGCCGACGATCGCGATGAGGGTGGACCAGCCGACCATGTAGAGCGTGTTCCAACACTCCTCGGACAGCAGCGGCTGCATCTCGGACCAGCTCACTTGGCACCTTCCTCGACCAGCTCGGGCTGCTGCCCCTGGATCTCGATCTGCAGGCCCTGCTCGCGCAGGAATCCGATCGGCACGACGTTCTCCTCGTAACGGCCGGGAAGTTCGATGCGCATCCGGCCGACCTGCCGGCCCGCGACGGTGTCCATCGCGGCGCCGAGGATCGAGATGTCGATGTTGTAGGTGCGCGAGAGCTGCGAGATGACCGGCCGGGTGGCCGACTCTCCGTGGAAGGTGACGTCGACGACGGTGCGGTCGTCGCCGGAGGCGGTGCCGCTGACCGGGAAGAGGGCGGAGGCCAGCTCGGAGCCGGGCGTCGCGAGCAGTTCGCTGACGGTGCCGGACTCGACGATGCGGCCGTTCTCCATCAGCGCCGCCGAGTCGCAGACCGTCTTGACGACGTCCATCTCGTGGGTGATGAGCAGGACGGTCAGGCCCAGCTGGCGGTTCAGGTCGCGCAGCAGCTGGAGGATGGAGCGGGTCGTCTCCGGGTCGAGGGCGCTGGTCGCCTCGTCGGAGAGCAGCACCTTCGGGTCGCCGGCCAGGGCACGGGCGATCCCGACGCGCTGCTTCTGGCCGCCGGAGAGCTGGGCCGGGTAGGACCCCGCCTTGTCGGTCAGGCCGACCAGGTCCAGGAGCTGGAGGGCCTTGTGGCTGCGCTCCCTCCGGGAGAGCCCGAGGATGTCGAGCGGCAGCTCGACGTTCTCCTGGACGGTCCGCGAGGACAGCAGGTTGAAGTGCTGGAAGACCATGCCGATCCGGGTGCGCGCCCGGCGGAGTTCCCGGCCGGCGCGGGGGCCGCGCCCGACGAGGGCGGTGAGGTCCTGGCCGGCGACGGTGACCGTGCCGGAGGTGGGACGCTCCAGGAGGTTGACGCAGCGGATGAGCGAGGACTTGCCGGCGCCGGACTGGCCGATGACGCCGTACACCTCGCCTTCGCGGACGTGCAGATCGACGCCGTCGAGGGCGGTCACTTCACGGCCGCGTGAGCGGTAGACCTTGGTGAGGCCCGTTGTCGTGATCACTGGGGGTTCCGTCACTGTCGAGTGCAGGGCGTGGGTGTGCGCCGGGCACGGATGCATTCGGTCGCAGCGCGGCACGGTTCTCGCGATGGCGCTGGAACCGGAAGGAGAACGTGTGCGCGGGGCAGCCCGGTCACGTACGCGGTACGGACACAGGGCGCGGCGGTCCCGCTTCGGGGCGCGGGATCAGGCGGTGGTGCGAGGGCCCTCTAACAGGCGCACATTCGACACATACAACGAGCACCGGGCGTCATGGTCGCCTCGGTCGCAAGGATGCGGCAGCTCGTCGTGGTCATGGGAGGAAGTAAAGCAGACCGGGGGGCGGGGGCCGCCACCGCTGTCCGAATAGCGGACAGCGGTGGACGGTGGACAGCCGTCGCGGGACGCGTTCCAGCCCCGGACGGAGATCCCCTCATCCCTTGTCGTCACCGGTACGGACAGGGCGGAGAGGTCCGCGACGACGAGGTCCGCGCCGGCTCGCCGGCCTGACGCGTTGTGGCCGACGCCACGGTGGTCGTGCCCGCGGCGAGCCCTGCCCGGAGCCCAGGGGGCGAGCGCATCAGGTCTTTTGGCCCGTAATAGGGTCACGGCATGTTTGATGCCCTGACGGTCGCGACGGCCGTCGCCGCGCTCGCGCTCGCCGCCTGGTGCGGCTGGGCCGCCCACCGCGATCAGCCCACCAAGGACTGGCACTTCATCGGCATGGCCGTGGTGAGCGTGCTCGCCCTCGTCCAGCTGGTGATCGGGGTCGTCCAGCTGGCGCGCGGCGAGAAGCCGGAGCAGGGCACGACGATCTTCGTGGCGTATCTGATCGGCGCCTTCGCCTGCATTCCCGCCGCGGGATTCATGTCGCTGGCGGAGCGCACCCGCTGGGGTTCGGTCACGGTGGCGGCCGGCGGGGTCGTCCTCGCCGTGCTCGAAGTCCGGCTCTACGACATCTGGGGAGGCTGAGATGACGGCCACGGAGGAGAACACGACCGTGACTTGGGACATGCGGGACGAGCAGGGCGCGACACCGCCGGAACCGGCCGCCGGAGCGGGGCGCGCGCGGCTCATCGGCGGCCCCGGGATCCTGCTGGTGTGGCTCTACGGGGTGATGGTGGTCGGCGCCGTCTCGCGGTCGGCCGTGCAGATCTCCACGCAGTTCGACAAGGCGCCGCTCGCCTACTCGCTGTCCGCGGTCGCCGGTCTCGTCTACGGGTTCATCACGTACTCGCTCGTGCGCGGCGGCGAGACGGCGCGCAGGGCGGCCCTGGTGTGCTGCGCCGCCGAGCTCGCGGGTGTGCTGATCGTCGGGACCTGGACGCTGGCCGAGCCGTCCGCCTTCCCCGACGCCACGGTGTGGTCGGACTACGGCATGGGCTATCTCTTCATCCCGGTCCTGCTGCCGCTGTCGGCGATGTACTGGCTGCGCAAGGCGCGCACGACCGCCGCCGTCTGACGATCCGGCCGGGACCGGCCGGGGTCAGGCGCTGGTGGCGTACGCGCCGGTGTCGGCGCCCTTGGCCAGGGTCACCAGCGTCATGCGCTCGCCCACGCGCTCCTGCGAGACGGGGGCGTAGCCGTGCTTGCGGTACAGGCGCAGGTTGCGCTCGCTGCGGTGGCCGGTGAACAGCTGGAAGGACTTGGCCGCTCCCTCGGTGCCGAGGCGGGCCTCGATCGCGTCGAGCAGGCGTCCGCCCAGGCCGTGCCGCTGCATGCGCGGGTGCACGATGAGCTTGTTGATACGGGCCGTGCCGTCGGCGTCGACGGCGCCGCGTACCGAGGCCACCACCTCGTCGCCGAGCCGGGCCACCAGGACGGTACCGCCCGCCAGTTCCGCCCTGAGCGAGTCGAGCGGCTGGGTGAGCGGCTCGATGCCGTAGTCGCCGTACAGCTCGGCCTCGCTCTGATAGCAGAGGTACTGCAGCTTCAGGATCGATTCCGCATCCTGCTCGGTCGCCGCCGAGATGGTCACGCTCATGCCCATGTGTGCATGCCTCCCGCTCACCTGTTCCGGTCGTCCCCCACTCCTATCCCCGTCGCCGGCGGGCCGCAACCTCCGGCGTCAGCAATCGCCGGAGACATCCGAGACATCTGGAACGTTCCGGACCGAGACTGCCCTGTGAGATACCCAACTCGCCCGCGATCTCCCGGTAGGTGAGGTCCTCCGGGGAGAGCAGGGCGGCCATCAGGTCCGGGCAGCGGCCGGGCAGCCGGCGCACCGCCGCGTGCAGCTCGCGACGGCGGGCGGCCGCCATCGCCCGCTGCTCCGGGCCCGTTCCGCCGTCGTCGGCGGGTTCGGTGGCGTACGGCTGCTCGGCGCGGGCCCTGCGGCTGCTGCGGCGGGCCTCCGAGCGCACGGCCCGGCGCACCCAGCGCCGCGGGTCGGCGGGCGGTCCTGTCGCGTCCAGGCGTTCCAGCAGCCGCAGCCAGACGGCCTGTTCCAGGTCGCCGGGCTCGGCACCGGAGGCATGGGCCTCGGCCGACGCCTCGGCGGCGAGCAGCGGGCCCAGGGCGGTAACCAGCTCGTGGGTCATGTACGGAACGACACGGCCGCCCCGGCGCGAGGTTGCCGGGGCGGCCGTTTCTTCACCCCATCCGGGACGAGGGGGCCGTCCGTTGACGGATGCGGGCCGCTGTCCCGTCCCCCGCCCCCGGTCCGGCGCCGGACCGGGGACGACGGGCTCACCCCTCGAGGAAGTCCGCGCGGGCCAGCACCGCGGTGTCCGCGTTGTCGGAGAAGACGCCGTCGATGCCCGTCGCGAAGTAGGTCCTGAAGGCGCCGAAGGGGTCCCCGTAGGCGTCGACCGCGGTGCCCTTGCGGAAGTTCGCGGGCAGGAAGGGGTTCTCGTTGCGCATGGTGTACGGGTGCAGGATCAGGCCCGCCCGGTGCGCGTCGGCGACGAGCGTGGTGGCACTGGTGAGGTTGCCGTCCGCGTCCTTGGGGATGACGAGGTCGAGCGTGGGGCCGATGCCCTGCGCGTACGAGGCGATCCACTCCAGGCCGGCGGGGGTGACGAGGTCGGCGACCGTACGGGGGTCGCCCGCCGTGACGAAGTCCCAGGGCCGGGTGTTCGCGGCCGACAGCAGGACGACGAGCGGGTTGCGGACGAGCTCGCCGAGCCGCTGGATGCTGCTCGGCTCGAAGGACTGGAGGATGACCGGCGAGTCCTTCCTGTCCTTGCCGTACTTGCGCAACAGCTTCGCGACCCGCTCCTCCAGGCCGAGGCCGAGGGCCCGGAAGTAGGTGGGGTGCTTGGTCTCGGGATAGATCCAGACCTGCTTGCCGCGCCTGCGGGTCTGCTCGTCCTGCCAGCGGAGCACCTCCTCGAAGGTGGGGATCTCCCAGCGGCCGTCGTAGAGGGTGTTGTGCGGACGGTTGGCGGGGATGCGCTCCACGGCGCGCAGGGTCTTCAGCTCGGCGAGCGTGAAGTCCTCGGTGAACCAGCCGGTGGTGGGGACCCCGTCGAGCGTCTTGGTGGTCCTGCGGGCGGCGAACTCGGGGTGCGCCGCGACGTCCGTGGTCCCGCCGATCTCCGGTTCGTGACGGCACACGAGGTGGCCGTCCCTGGTGGGCACCAGGTCGCCCGCCTCGACGACGTCGGCGCCCAGGTCGAGCGCCAGCTGGTACGAACCGAAGGTGTGCTCCGGCCGGTAGCCGCTGGCCCCCCGGTGACCGATGACGGTCGGTCTGGGCAGGCTCCGGTAGCCGCCGCCTCCGTGGCGTCCGTCCGCGCTCGCGGTGCCGGGCAGGCCGAGGGCCGCCCCGCCCGCCCCGAGCACCGCGGCCGACAGCAGCGTCCGCCGTACCGTGCCCCGCTCCTGACCGTTCGACTCCTGCGCCCCCATGAGCGCTCCTCCCGCCGTAGGTGCCCTGCCTGTCGAAGCGGGACGATCGTAGGTGCCCCCGCGTGACGGGAGGGAGGCCCGCGGCGGAACAGTGGGTGACCTCGGACCGCCCCCGGGACGCGGAACATGACGGTCCGTCGGCATCGGCCGGCGGCCGCGGGCAAGCGTGCGACCGGGGCGGGCGGACGTCCCTTCGCCGGGCGCTCACCCGTTCGCCGGTACCCGCGCGCGATGTCCGTCACACCGGGCCGCCCCCGTGTCCACCGCTCACGGGCACGCAACCGCAGGTAAACGTAGGTCAACAGTGCGTATCCGGTCGGTGAACCCGATGTGCAATCGACCGGGAACCGCGAGTATCGTCCTCACCTGCACAGACTCCATACCGATCCCTTGACACCGGAGGGCCCGTTGTCCCGCTTCGCGCTCATCAAGGCAGTGCTCGGAACGATCATGCGCCTGATGTTCCGCCTACGGGCGGAAGGCGTGGAGAACATCCCCGGCGACGGCCCGGTGATCCTCGCCGGCAACCACCTCACGTTCATCGACTCGATGATCCTTCCGCTGGTCTGCGACCGGCAGGTGTTCTTCATCGGCAAGGACGAGTACGTCACGGGCAAGGGCCTCAAGGGCCGGCTCATGGCGTGGTTCTTCACCGGCGTCGGCATGATCCCGGTGGACCGGGACGGCGCCAACGGTGGCGTGGCCGCACTGATGACCGGCCGCCGGGTCCTGGAGGAGGGCAAGATCTTCGGGATCTACCCCGAGGGCACCCGCTCCCCCGACGGCCGCCTGTACCGCGGCCGCACGGGTATCGCCCGGCTCACCCTGATGACCGGCGCCCCGGTCGTCCCGTTCGCGATGATCGGCACCGACAAGCTCCAGCCGGGCGGCGCGGGCATGCCGCGTCCGGGCAAGGTCACGGTCCGCTTCGGACCGGCCATGGAGTTCTCGCGCTACGAGGGCATGGACCGCGACCGGTACGTGCTGCGCGCCGTCACCGACTCCGTGATGACCGAGGTCATGCGTCTTTCCGGCCAGGAGTACGTCGACATGTACGCCACCAAGGCGAAGGCCGCCTAGCGGCGCGGCACACCAGGGCAAAAGGGTGGGCTCCGACCGGAGATCTCCGGTCGGAGCCCACCCTTTTGCGGCCACGTCTCCCGCCGGGGTCCCCGCTCCGGCGCGGCCACGCGCATCCCGCCGGCTGCCCGTTCCCACAGGCCCGGCACATCCCGCCAGGTTTCCGCTCCGGCGCGCGACTACACCTCCAACTTCTGGCCGCGCAGCAGGGACCAGGCCGCCGCCGCGGTGGCGAGCAGGACCGCCGCACCCGCGCCGGAGGCGAGGGCCAGACCGTCCACGAAGGACTCCCTGGCCGCGGTCAGCAGCGCCTCGGCGGTGTGCTCGGGCAGGTGTCCGGCGGCCTCCACCGCTCCGCCCAGCGAGTCGTGCGCCGCGGCCGGTGTGCCCGCGGGGCCGGTGAAACCGGCGTACACGCCGGTCACGACGGAGCCGAGCAGGGCGATGCCCAGAGCCGCTCCGAGCTCGTACGCCGTCTCGGAGACCGCGGACGCGGCGCCCGCCTGCTCCTTGGGGACGGCGGAGAGGATGACGTCGGCGGTGACGGTGAACGAGAAGCCCGCGCCGACGCCGACGACCAGCAGGGCCGCGCCGAGCAGCGGATAGCCGGTGGACCCGTCCAGCACGGTGAGCACCCCGAGCGCGAGGCCCACCGCGGCGAGTCCGCCGGACACGACGGTCCGCACCGAGAAGCGCCGCGCGAACCGTCCGGCGACCAGGCCGGCCGCCACCGCGCCCACGGCGGCCGGGACTTCGGCGAGTCCCGCCTCGAACGGCCCGCGACCCTGCACCAGTTGCAGGTACTGGGAGAGGAAGAACACGAGCCCGGACATGCCGAGCACGGTGAACAGGTCGGCGAGCACCGCACCGGAGAACCCCCGGTTACGGAACAGACGGACGTCCAACAGCGGGATCGGAAGCGTCAGTTGGCGGCGTACGAACCAGAACAGGGCGCCCGCTCCCAGTAGGCCCGCGGCGAGCGCCTGCCCGCTCGGCCCGTGCGCGGCGAGCTCCTTCACCGCGTACACCACACCGATGACGCCGACGAGCGAGAGCGTCACGCTGATCAGGTCCCAGGGACCGGGGTTCGGGCTCTTCGACTCGGGGAGCAGCCTGCGTCCGACGAGGACGAGGACGACCATCACCGGAAGATTGATGAGGAAGACCGAGCCCCACCAGAAGTGTTCGAGCAGGAAACCGCCGACGACCGGGCCGACCGCCGTGCCCGCGGAGGCCGTGGCGCCCCAGATGCCGATGGCGAGGCTGCGCTCGCGCGGGTCGTGGAAGATGTTGCGGATCAGGGCGAGGGTGGCGGGCATCAGGGTCGCGCCCGCGACTCCGAGCAGCGCCCGCGCCAGGATCATCGACTCGGGTGTCGCGGCGTAGGCGTTGAGCACGGATATCAGACCGAACGCCGTGGCGCCGGTGAGCAGCAGCTTCTTGCGGCCGATGCGGTCGCCGAGACTGCCCATGGAGACGAGCAGCCCGGCGATGACGAAGGAGTAGACGTCACCGATCCACAGCAGCTGGGTGCCCGAGGGTTCGAGGTCTTCACTGATGTAGGGGGTCGCGAGGCCGAGGACGGTCGCGTCGACGGCCACCAGCAGCACGGCGAGGACGAGGACGCAGAGCGCGAGCCAGCGGCCCGGGCGCTTCGGCATCCGTGTCGCGACCGCCGGCCGCAGGGTGCTGGTCATGGTTCCTCTCTCCTGAGCGCGCCGCCGAGCAGCAGCTCGACGATCATGTGGTGGAAGTCCTTGGCGGCGACCCGGCCCTCGGTCACGGCCCAGGACGCCGAGGCCATCAGTCCGTAGAGCGCCTCGGTGAGCCAGGCCGGGCTGAGGTCGATGCGGAACTCTCCGCTCTCCTGGCCGCGTCTGAACAGCGCGGCCATCCGGGTGTCGAGCCGGGCCCAGCCCTCGTGCTGCCCGTCGCCCTCGAAGAGCTGGTTCTCCGTGTAGAGGAAGGCGAGCAGTCCGGCCGCCCGCTCCAGCTCGCTCACCAGACGGCGCACGGCCTCCTGGGCGGTGCCGTCGTCGAGACGGGCCGCGTCCAGAGCGGCCTCGCACTCCTCGATGCCGAGCGCCTCCAGCGCGCGGACGAGCGCGTCCCGGCCGGCGAACTGGCGGTGCAGCGTGGCCCGGCTGATCCCGGCGGCCTTGGCCACCTCGTCCATCGTCGCGGTGGATTTGCGGGTGAGCAGGGCGGCTGCGCTGCGCAGCACGTGTTCACGGTCGACAGCCATGAGACAACTGTACCGCATGTGAGACATGAATGTCTCATACGACGCATGCGTGTCTCACCCTCTCCGTGTTCACGGATACCCGCAGGGCTTCTGCGGTGACGTGTGACGCTCAGTGCCAGGGCAGCTGCCCGCGCCGCTCCCAGTACGCGCCCGGTTCCTCCACCAGGGCGGCGAGCCGGGACAGCTGGTCGTCGTCGAGGTCGACGACCGCCGCGTGCAGGTTCGAGGCGAGCTGCTGGGCGGTGGCCGCCCCCGACAGCACGACGCCGGCCCAGGGCTGCCGCAGGATCAGGGCGAGGGCGACGGCGTCACAGCCGAGGGAGGTCTCCCCGGCGACGGCGCGCAGCGCCTCGGGCGCGTGGGCCCCGGCGAGCCGGCCGTTGGCCACGCCCTCCTTGACGATCACCGTGAGCCCGGCGTCGTGGGCCTCGGCGAGCGCCGGGGCGGCGGAGGTCTCCAGGACGTTGTACGTGGACTGCACGGTGCGGAACAGCGGCTCGCCGCCGACCGTGACGGCGAGCGCGGCACGGATCGTCTCCGCCTGCGCGGGCCCGCTGGTCGAGAAGCCGATCGACAGACCGCCGGCGGCCGCTTCGGCGAGGGCCGCGTGCAGCTCCTTGTCGGTGAGGGCCGGGCTGTCCGGGGTCACCGAGTGGATCTGGTAGAGGTCGAGCCGGTCGCCGAGCAGTGCCGCGGTCTCGGCGCGCTGCCGCTCGTACATGGCGAGGCCGTGGTCCTTGACCTCGTGCGCCTCGGCGTCGGTGCGCCAGTCGGCCGTGTAGGTGTAACCCCACTTGCTGCCGATGACGACGTCGTCGACGTCCGGGCGGCCGCTCAGCCAGCCGGCGAGGAACTCCTCGGACCGGCCGTAGGAACGGGCCACGTCGAAGTAGCGCACACCCTGGGCATAGGCGGCTTCGAGGAGTTCATGGGTGCGCTCGCGCAGGGCGTCGACACTGCGGTCGGCCGGGAGGTCCTCCTCGCGCCCCAGGTTGATGTAGCCCGGGCGGCCCACCGCGGCGAGCCCCAGGCCCAGGTGGGCGGTGGGAGTCGTGGCTGAGGCGAGACGTGCGAAGGGCATCGCGGCTCCGTTCGGTCGGCTCCTTACGGCTCCGGCCAACGTAACCCGCGACACCCTCCGTCGTACGGCACCCGCTCCCGCCCGCGGTCCGTGTCCGTTTCCCGGCCCGCGCCCGCGAGTGGGCCGCCGCGGCGGCGGGCGGGGTTCGCCCGTCGCGGCGCCGGCCGCTCCGGCGGGATGAACGGCGCCTGCCGCGGTACTACTTCTTCCGCTTGGCCGCCGCCCATGTCTGCTGGACGGCGACGTCCGTCTTGATCTCGGCGAGCTGGACGGCGACGGCGCTCGGGGCCGTACCGCCACGGCCGTCGCGGGAGGCGAGGGCGCCGGGGACGTCGAGGACGGTCCGCACCTCGGGCGTCAGATGCGCCGAGATCTTCGCGAACTGCTCGTCGGTCAGTTCGTCCAGCTCCTTGCCCTCGGCCTCGGCGACCTTCACGCACTCGCCGGCCACCTCGTGCGCGACCCGGAACGGCACGCCCTGCCTGACCAGCCACTCGGCGATGTCGGTGGCGAGCGAGAAACCGGCCGGGGCCAGCTCCTCCATGCGCTCGCGGTGGACGGTCAGCGTGGCCATCATGCCGGTGAAGGCGGGGAGCAGGACCTCCAGCTGGTCGCAGGAGTCGAAGACCGGCTCCTTGTCCTCCTGGAGATCACGGTTGTAGGCGAGGGGCAGCGCCTTGAGCGTGGCCATCAGCCCGGTCAGGTTGCCGATCAGCCGGCCCGACTTGCCGCGCGCCAGCTCGGCGATGTCCGGGTTCTTCTTCTGCGGCATGATCGACGAGCCGGTGGAGAACGCGTCGTGGAGCGTGACGAAGGAGAACTCCTTCGTGTTCCAGATGATGATCTCCTCGGCGATCCGGGAGAGGTTCACGCCGATCATCGCGGTGATGAACGCGAACTCCGCCACGAAGTCGCGGGAGGCCGTGCCGTCGATGGAGTTGGCCACGCTGCCGTGCTCGAACCCGAGGTCCTTCGCCACCGCCTCCGGGTCCAGGCCGAGGGAGGAGCCGGCCAGCGCGCCGGAGCCGTACGGCGAGACGGCCGTCCGCTCGTCCCACTGGCGCAGCCGCTCCGCGTCCCGGGACAGGGACTGGACATGGGCGAGGACGTGATGCGCGAACAGCACGGGCTGGGCGTGCTGGAGGTGCGTACGGCCGGGCATCGCCACGTCCGGGTGGGCCTCCGCCAGGCCGATCAGCGCCTCCTGGAGGTCGGCGATGAGCCCGCCGATGATCCGGGCGTGGTCGCGCAGGTACATCCGGAAGAGCGTGGCCACCTGGTCGTTGCGGGAGCGGCCGGCACGGAGCTTGCCGCCGAGGTCGGGGCCGAGGCGCTCGAGGAGGCCGCGTTCCAGAGCGGTGTGGACGTCCTCGTCGGCGATCGTGCCCACGAAGGAGCCGTCGGCGACGTCCGCCTCCAGCCGGTCGAGGCCCTCGATCATGCGCGTGAGCTCGTCCTCGGTGAGCAGGCCCGCCTTGTGCAGCACGCGCGCGTGGGCACGCGAACCGGCGATGTCGTACGGCGCGAGGCGCCAGTCGAAGTGGACCGACGCGGACAGCTTGGCCAGGGCCTCGGCGGGACCGTCGGCGAACCGTCCGCCCCAGAGCCGGACGTCACCGCTGTTGCTGCTCACTTGCGTTACTCCTCGAAAGGTGTGGATGTGCCACCGCCTCCCCACGCGTACGTGAGGAGGCGGTGGCCAGGCTAGTGCTCGGGCGGCCCGGAGGGCGGCGGACACGACACGGTCCGCGCCAAGTCCCGTACCGCTTAAGCCAGATCCCGCTTGGCGGCGATCTTCGACGACAGGCTGTAGATGTCGATGAAGCCCTTGGCCGCGGCCTGGTCGAAGGTGTCGCCGGTGTCGTACGTGGCGAGGTCGAAGTCGTAGAGCGAGGTGTCGGAGCGCCGGCCCGTGACGACCGCGCGGCCGCCGTGCAGGGTCATCCGGATGTCGCCGTTGACGTGCTGGTTGGCCTCGTCGATGAAGCCGTCCAGGGCGCGCTTGAGCGGGGAGAACCACTGGCCGTCGTAGACCAGTTCGCCCCAGCGCTGCTCGACCTGCCGCTTGTAGCGGGCGAGTTCACGCTCGACGGTGACGTTCTCCAGCTCCTGGTGCGCGGTGATCAGCGCGATCGCGCCCGGAGCCTCGTACACCTCGCGGGACTTGATGCCCACGAGCCGGTCCTCGACCATGTCGATCCGGCCGATGCCCTGGGCTCCGGCGCGCTCGTTGAGCTGCTGGATGGCCTGCAGGACGCTGACGGGCTTGCCGTCGACGGCGACCGGGACACCCTGCTTGAAGGTGATGATCACCTCGTCGGCCTCGCGGTGCTCGGCCGGGTTCGAGGTGTACTCGTAGATGTCCTCGATCGGGGCGTTCCAGATGTCCTCCAGGAAGCCCGTCTCGACCGCGCGCCCGAAGACGTTCTGGTCGATGGAGTACGGGGACTTCTTGGTGGTGGCGATCGGGAGCTGCTTCTCCTCGCAGAAGGCGATCGCCTTGTCCCGGGTCATCGCGTAGTCGCGGACCGGGGCGATGCACTTGAGGTCGGGGGCGAGGGCGACGATGCCGGCCTCGAACCGCACCTGGTCATTGCCCTTGCCGGTGCAGCCGTGGGCGACCGTGGTGGCTCCGTGCTTCTGGGCGGCGGCGACGAGGTGCTTGACGATCGTCGGCCGGGAGAGGGCGGAGACCAGCGGGTAGCGGTCCATGTAGAGGGCGTTGGCCTTGATCGCCGGGAGGCAGTACTCGTCGGCGAACTCGTCCTTCGCGTCCGCGACCTCGGCCTCGACGGCACCGCACGCGATGGCGCGCTTACGGATGACGTCCAGGTCCTCGCCGCCCTGGCCGACATCGACCGCGACGGCGATGACCTCGGCGCCCGTCTCCTCGGCGATCCAGCCGATGGCGACGGAGGTGTCCAGACCGCCTGAGTAGGCGAGTACGACGCGCTCGGTCACGGGATTCTCCTCAACAGTGCATTCGCTGACATGCATGAGTATGCAGCACTCTGCATGGTTCGTCAATTGCGGCCCGCCCGGGCGCGCTCGGTCGAGGAATCTTCACCGAGGGTTGAACACTCGTAATCGTTTCCGCGTATCTCCCGCTGAACGCAGGCGCCGCGTTCATGCACGGCAGACACACGGACATTGACCGACCGGTCGAACGCCGGATGGTCGTCCACCCCCGACCCGAGTGAGGATTCCGCATGTCCAGGGCTCTTCCGAAGTACAACAAGCGGCGCGTCGTGATGATCGGCGGCGCCTCCGCCGTGGTGCTGTCCGCGGCCGTGATCGCCGGCAGTGCTCTGGCGGGCGAGACGCACAACACCGCGCAGAACGCCACGACGAAGGCCGCCGCGAACACGGTGAACTGCCCGGCGGTCGCCCCGAGCCTGCCCGCGGTCCCCGCCTCCGCGAAGGCCGAGGTCGACCGGAACCTCGCCCTGTTGAACACCCAGATCGCCGAGGCGAACAAGCGACTGGTCGACACCGTCGGACAGGGCGGCCCCAACTTCGTCCAGAACGCCATCCTCGGCCCCCTCAAGGACAAGCGCGTCGCCACCGTCAACCGCATCGCGACGGCCATCGGGCGTACGGCCGCCAAGCCGCAGGGCCTGGACGCCCTCGCACCCTGCACGCTCAACACCGCCGGAGGCGCGGCCGCCGGCGGTACGGGCGCCGCGTCCGCCGCCCCGAGCGCCGCGGCCACGGCCCAGGCGGGCGGGGCCGCCTCGGGAACGGGCGCCGCCACCGCCGCGGGCACCATCACCTGCCCGGACGTCGCCTCACAACTGCCGGCCGTCCCCGCCTCCGCGAAGGCCGAGGTCGACCGCAACCTCACCCTGCTGAACACCCAGATCGCCGAGGCGAACAAGCGACTCGTCGACACCGTCGGACAGGGCGGCCCCAACTTCGTCCAGAACGCCATCCTCGGCCCCCTCAAGGACAAGCGCGTCTCCACGATCGACCGCATCGCGATCTCCATCGGCCGCACCGCCGCCAAGCCGCAGGGCCTGGACGCCCTCGCCGCCTGCACGCTCGACAAGTGACCTGACCGGTGATCCGGCCGCCCCGAAGACGCCGGCCGGGGCGGCCGCACACGGGTTCCGGCGGTGTCCCTGAACGGCGCCGCCGGAACCCGCAGTCCCTCGGACACCGGAACCCGCAAACCCTTAGACAGGCGAAAGGCTTTCCCCGATAATCGTTAGACATGGGAAAGACCTATGAGCGCATCGACGGCCGCCTCCGCTCGTTCATCGAGGCACAGCCCCTCTTCTTCACCGCGACCGCACCGCTGTCCGGGGACGGCACGGTCAATCTCTCCCCCAAAGGGCTCACCGGCTCGTTCGCGGTTCTCGACGAACTGACCGTGGCGTATCTGGACTTCGCCGGGAGCAACGCGGAGACCATCGCGCATCTGCGCGAGAACGGCCGGATCACCCTGATGTGGTGCGCCTTCCAGGGCCCGCCCAACATCGTCCGGGTGCACGGCCGCGGCGAGCCGGTCTTCCGCGACGACCCGCGCTTCCCGGAGCTGCTCACCCGCTTCGGCGGCATCGACCCGGCCTCGCACGGACTGCGCGCGATCATCGTCGTGACCGCCGAGCTCGTCCGCGACACCTGCGGCTACGCGGTGCCCTTCATGTCCTACGAGGAGGACCGCGATCTGCACGGCAAGCGTTTCGCGCGCGAGGACGACGCCTCGCTGAGCGCGTACTTCACCAAGAAGGAGCACATCGCGACGAGCCTGGACGGACTTCCCGGGCTGCCGCTGCCGTTGCCCCCCAGTACGGTCTGAGCCATGCGCCTCGGAGCCGCCGCCCTCGCGTCCGCGTCCCTGCTCGCCCTGGCCCCGAGCGGGCCGCCGCCCGCCACCGTCCTTCCCGCGAGGCTGGCCGACACCGGCGGCGGGAGCCAGCTCGTCACGGCCGAGGCCCCGCGCCCGGACGCGACCTCGGGGACGCTCACGTGGTGGGACCTGCGGGGCGGGCGCTGGGTGCGGGCCGGTTCGGCGCCCGCGCGGTTCGGGGCGCGCGGACTCGTCGAGGGCGGAGCCCGGCTCCAGGGCACGAACACGACACCCACCGGTCTGTACGAGCTGCCGTACGCGTTCGGGACCCGGGCGGCACCGCGAGGGACCTCGATGCCCTACCGCCGGGTGACCAAGGACTCCTGGTGGTGCCAGGACAACGCGTCCCGCTCGTACAACCGGTGGGCCGAACCGCGCCCCGCGGACTGCCGGGCGAAGGAGTCCGAGCACCTGATCACCTACACCGGCCAGTACGCGCACGCCCTCGTCATCGGCTTCAACTACGAGCGCCCCGTACGAGGCCGGGGCGCGGGAATCTTCCTGCACGTCGACGGCAACGGCCCGACGGCCGGCTGCATCTCAGTGCCCAAGGACACGATGCGGCGCCTCCTCACCTGGGCAAACCCCGCACGAGCCCCCCACATCGCCATCGGCACGACAACCGGAACAACAACGATCACCCGCTACTGACGACACCGCACCACCGGCCGCCACCCCCCGCGCCACATCGCACCCGCAGCCGGGATCCGGCGCGAGGGGCCGTGCCGGTACATCGATGCCCGTCGCCATCAACGCTCACCTCCTGTCCGACAGCGACGGGCTGATGCACCGGCACGGCCCCGCCCCACCACCGGAGCGGGCCACCGGACCCGAGCCACCGGCCTCGGGCCGCCGTTCAGACCGCCGGAAGCCTGACCGTGAACGTCGTCGCCCCCGGCCTGCTCTCCAGCCCGACCGTGCCGTGGTGCGCCTCGACCACGGCCGCCACGATGGACAGACCGAGCCCCGCTCCGCTGCCGGAGGCATCGGCGCGGCGCCGGTCCGCCCGGGTGAAGCGCTCGAAGACACCGGGCCGGACGTCCTCGGGAACCCCGGGGCCGTCGTCCTGGACCTTCAGCACGGCCTCCTTCCCGGCACGCTCCAGGGACACCGTCACCCGGGTGCCCGGGGGCGTGTGAAGCCGCGCGTTGGCCAGCAGGTTGGCCGACACCTGCTGGAGCCGGTGGGCGTCGCCCGTCACGGTCACCGGCTCCTCCGCCAGTTCCAGGACCCACCGGTGGCCGGGGCCCGCCGCGCGGGCGTCGGTGACCGCGTCGAGGACGAGGTGGGTGAGGTCGACGGGAAGGCGCTCCAGGGGACGGCCCGCGTCCAGGCGGGCCAGCAGCAGCAGGTCGTCGACCATCTCGCCCATCCGCGCCGACTCGGCGGCGATCCGTTCGAGGGCCCGCGTCACCTTCGGGGGCACCGGGCCGGGGTGCAGCAGCGCGAGCTCGGCGTGCCCCCGGACCGACGCGACCGGGGTGCGCAGTTCGTGGCTGGCGTCGGCGGCGAAGGTGCGCAGCCGTTCCTCGCTCGCGTGCCGCTTGGTGAGCGCGTCCTCGACATGGCCGAGCATGCGGTTGAAGGCGGCGGCGACGCGGCCCACCTCGCTGCGCGGGTCCGACTCGGGCGCCCGGGGAGGCAGTGCCACCTCCCCGCTGGCGAGCGGGAGTTCGCTGACCCGGGTGGCGGTCGCGGCGACCCGGTTCAGCGGCCGCAGCGACCAGCGCACCCACAGGGCCCCGGCGACTCCGGCGACCACCAGGGCCACGCCGAGGACCAGGCCGGCGACGAGTTCCAGACGGTGGACGGCCGCGTCGACCGGCTCCGTGGGCAGCCCGGTGATCAGTACGTCACCGTCCTTGCCCGTCGTGGCCAGGACGCGGTAGCCGCCCAGGGCCGAAAGACAGACGGTGTGGGCACGGCCGTCCACCGGGACCGCCGCCAGGACCGCCTCGTCGTGGGCGGTCGGATCCACGTTCCGGACGGCGGTGCCGGGGCCCGGCGGCACGACGGCGGCGGTGGTGACGTCCCCGCCGACCAGACGTGCTCCGAACGTGCCCGTGCTCTGGCGCCGGATGTCCCCGTGTTCGTCGCCGTCGTGGTCGGACGGCTTGCCGGGCGGCGTCGTCGAACCGTGCTCCAGGCTCGCCGGGAACCGCGCCCCGGCTTCCTGCAGCTGCTGGTCGAGGCGGCCGGTCAGGAAGCCGTCCAGTTCGTAGACCGCGGCCACGCCGACGGCCGCGCAGCTGACGGCAAGGAGCACCAGGAGCCCGGCGGTGAGGCGGGCGCGCATCGTGCGGGGCCGCGGCAGCGCGCGCAGGGCCGAGGCCAGCCGGGCCCACCGGCGCCCGAGCCCCTTCCCGTTCCCGTTCCCGTTCCCGTTCCCGTCCCGCGTGTCCGGCTTCACCGGCCCGCCGCGGGCTTGATGACGTACCCGGCGCCCCGGACCGTGTGGATCATCGGGTCCCGGCCCGCGTCGACCTTCTTGCGCAGGTAGGAGATGTAGAGCTCGACGACATGGGCCTGGCCGCCGAAGTCGTAGGACCAGACGCGGTCGAGGATCTGCGCCTTGCTGAGCACGCGGCGCGGGTTGCGCATCAGGAAGCGCAGCAGCTCGAACTCGGTCGGCGACAGCTCGACCAGGTCCCCGCCCCGGGTGACCTCCCGGGCCTCCTCGTCCATCGCCAGGTCCCCGACGACGAGCCGTGGGCCCTCGTCGATCCGGCGGGCCATGCCGGCACGGCGGAGCAGTCCGCGCAGCCGGGCGACGACCTCCTCCAGACTGAAGGGCTTGGTG
Source organism: Streptomyces sp. NPDC021080 (assembly GCF_044333225.1). Taxonomy (NCBI): domain Bacteria; kingdom Bacillati; phylum Actinomycetota; class Actinomycetes; order Kitasatosporales; family Streptomycetaceae; genus Streptomyces; species Streptomyces sp. NPDC021080. The sequence goes on from NZ_JBIRQM010000013.1 coordinate 230,917, forward strand.
ACGTAGTCGTCGCCGCCGGCGGTGATGCCGGCGATCCGGTCCTCCACCGCGTCCCGGGCGGTGAGGAAGAGGACGCACACGCCGGGCAGCACGGTGTGCAGGTCGCGCAGCACGGCGAAGCCGTCGGTGTCCGGGAGCATCACGTCGAGGACGACGGCGTCGGGCAGCAGCTCGCGCGCTCCGGCGGCGGCCGAGACGCCGTCGTGCGCGGTACGGACCTCCCATCCCTCGTAGCGCAGTGCGCCGGAGAGGACCTCGGCCAGGTCCGGATCGTCGTCGACGACGAGGACGCGCACGGGGGTGCCGTCGGGCCGGATGAGGGTGGGCGGCCTGGCACTCCCGCGCGCGCGGACGACACCGTCACCGGGGGCTTCGGCGGCACGGGGCTCCGGGGCCGCAGGGGCACGGGCCTCCGGAGCGGCGAGGGTACGGGCCTCCGGAGCGACGGCGGCACGGGCTTCCGGGGCCGCGGGGGTACGGGGGTCCCGGCCCGGTGAGGCATCGGGCTCCGGGACCGCGGAGTCGGGGGAGGGAGTGTTCATGTCGCCTTCCAGCATCGCTCCTGGCGGGGGGCGCTCCCGGCCCCGCGGCCTCTGAGTTTCCTCTGAGTCGTCTCCGACCACGGGGAGGCCCGCTCCCCCGCCACGCCCGGTCCGCCCCGTTTCCCGGTCCCCCGCATGCCTCTCCGCGCTCTCCCCCTCCTGCCCGCCGCTCTCAGTTTCCTGTGAGTGCGCCCGGAACGGGCTCGTTCAGAGCGGTCTCAGAGGTTCACCGAGCACAGTTTCCCCCCGGACCGCAGGAAAGCAGGACAGACAGATGACCACGGTGTACGAGCGGGCGGATCCGCGCACGGCACGAGGACGCGGGCGGCCCCGGCCCTCACCCGCCGGGCCGCTGCTGGCCCTGCTGTGGGCGGGAGCGGCCGGGGTCCTCGCCCTCTGGTGGACCGACACCCGGTCGGTGGTGGGCCTGGCCGGCTGGCTGACGGACGCCGGGCGGATCGCCGGGCTGCTGTGCGGCTACAGCTGCGCCGTCCTGGTGGCCCTGATGGCCCGGGTCCCGCTCCTGGAGCGGCGCGTCGGGTCCGACCGGGTGGCCCGCTGGCACGCCATGGCCGGCCGCTACACGGTCTGCCTGCTGGTGGCGCACGTCACGCTGATCCTGTTCGGCTACGCCGCCCAGGACGGGACGGGCGTCGTCCACGAGACGCTCAGCGTGGTGTTCGACTACCCGGACATGCTCAAGGCGACGACCGGCACGGTCATCCTGTTCGCCGTCGGGATCACCTCGGCGCACGCGGCCCGCCGCCGGATCAGCCACGAGTTCTGGTACTACGTGCATCTGCTGACGTACGCGGCGGTCTTCCTGGCCTTCTTCCACCAGCTCGCGCTCGGCTCCGACTTCGTCGGCGACGCGGCGGCCCGGGCGGCCTGGTACGCCCTCTACCTCGGTACGGCCGCGCTCGTCGTGTGGTTCCGGCTGCTCGCCCCGGTGCGGCTCAACCGGCGCCACCGGCTGCGCGTGGAGTCGGTGCACCGGGAGTCCCCCGGGGTCTTCTCCGTGGTGATCCGCGGGGAGCGTCTGGACGAACTGGACGCGCGGTCCGGCCAGTTCTTCCGCTGGCGGTTCCTCGCGGACGGAATGCGGTGGACCTCGACGCCGTACTCGCTGTCGGCGCCGCCCCGGCCGGACCTGATGCGGATCACGGTGAAGGCGCTCGGCGACCACAGCGCGGCCGTGGGGATGCTGCGTCCCGGCACCCGGGTGTGGGCGGAGGGCCCCTACGGCTCGCTGACCGCGGACCGCAGCAGTACGTCGAAGGCCCTGCTGATCGCGGGCGGCGTCGGCATCACACCGCTGCGCGCCCTGTTCGAGACGCTGCCCGGCCGGGTCACGCTCCTCTACCGGGCGCGCACCGCCGAGGACTTGGCGCTGGGCGGCGAGCTGGAGGACATCGCGCGGTGGCGCGGGGCCCGGGTCCTGTACGCGCTCAACGCCGCCGACGGCACCCGCCCGCGGCTCACGGCCGGGTCCCTGCATGAGGCCGTTCCGGACATCGCCGAGCACGACGTCTATCTCTGCGGGCCCCCCGCGATGGCCCGGGACCTGTACGGGGCGCTGCGCGCAGCGGGTGTCCCCGACCGCCGTATCCACCACGAGTCGTTCGAGCTGTGAGGCCGCCGTGCACGCCCTGAAGAAGAACCGTCCGCTGCGCCGGGTGACGCTGGCGGCCGCCACCACGGTCACCGGTTTCGTCCTGCTGCTGTCGCTGAAGCCGCACACACCACCGGCGCCGGCCGAGGCCTCGTCGTCGGTGGGCCGTTCCTCCACCGCGTCCCCGGGCGGCTCCTCCGGAAGTTCCGCGGGAACGTCCGGGGGCTCGAAGAGCACGGGGAGCAGGACCGTCACCGGCGATACGGTGCAGACGCGTTGGGGTCCGGTCCAGGTGCGGATCACGTTGGAGGACGGCCGGATCACCGAGTCCGCCGCGGTGGCCTATCCTTCGGAAAATCCCCGGGACCAGGAGATCAACAGTTACGCGATTCCCCAGCTCAGGCGCGAGACACTGGCCGCGCAGAGTGCCCAGATCGACTCGGTGTCCGGAGCCACCTACACCAGCGACGGATACAAGCAGTCACTTCAGTCGGCACTCGACTCGGCAGGCCTCTGAACGCACGGGCGTCGTGGACCGTATCTCTGGGCCAGGGGGCCACTCCCCTCACCCCGTCTCTCCAGGACGAACACGGAGGAACCGTGTCCACGATCGCCGGTGGTCGCGCCGCGCGGCGCCAGACCATGCGCCGAATCCGCCCTCGCCGCTCGCCCGCCGTCCCGCTGTTGATCGCCGTCTGGGCCGGCGCCGCCGCCGTCCTCTGGCTGTGGTGGCACGACACCCCGTCCATCGCGGACAACAACAGCAGGATCCTCAACGCCGGCCGTATCACCGGGCTGCTCGCCGGATATCTGATGGCCCTCGTGGTGCTGCAGATGGCCCGCGTCCCCGCCCTCGAACGCCGGGTGGGATCCGACCGGGTGGCACGCTGGCACGCGATGACCGGCCGCTACACCATCTGCATGGTCCTCGCCCATCTCTTCCTGACGATGTGGGGCTACGCCCTGCAGTCCGGCAAGGGGCTCGGCGGGATCGTGCAGACGACCATCGACTCGGTCAACCAGCTGCCCGACATGGGCAAGGCGGCGATCGGCACGGGTCTGCTCGTGCTGATCGGCTTCATCTCCGTCGGCTGGCTGCGCCGGCTGATCCCGTACGACACCTGGTACCACGTCCACCTGCTGACGTACGCCGCGGTGTTCCTGACGTTCTGGCACCAGCTCTCCACCGGCAACGACTTCGCGGTGGAACCCGTCGCCAAGACCGTCTGGTACGGGCTCTACGGATCGGTGACCGCCCTGGTCCTGTGGTACCGAATCCTTTCTCCGATCCGGCTGAACCTGAAGCACCGGATGCGGGTCCAGGCGGTCATCGAGGAGACGCCCGGCATCGTGTCGGTGCTCATCAGCGGACGCAAGCTGCACCGGATGGGCGCGGAGGCCGGGCAGTTCTTCCGCTGGCGCTTCCTGGCACCCGGGATGCGTTTCAGCTCCCACCCGTACTCCCTCTCGGCGTCGCCCCGTCCCAACATGCTGCGCATCACCGTGAAGGCGATCGGCGACCACAGCGCCGCGCTGCGGGATCTGGAGCCGGGCACCCGGGTCTGGGCCGAGGGCCCGTACGGCGCCCTGACCGCCGGAAAGCGCAGCCGCGGCAAGGTGCTCCTGGTGGCGGGCGGCGTCGGCATCACCCCGATGCGGACGCTGTTCGAGACCCTTCCCGGCGCGTCGGGCGACCTCACACTGCTCTACCGGGCCAACACCACACAGGATCTGGCCCTGTGGGACGAACTGGCCGCCATCTCCAAGGAGCGCGGGGCGCGTCTGATGTACGCGGTGAACAGCCCCGACGGCGAGCGTCCGGACATCTCGGCGGACTCCCTGCGCCGCAAGCTGCCCGACATAGACGACCACGACGTCTTCATGTGCGGGCCGCCCGGCTTCGCCCAGGAGGTGTACGCGGCACTGCGCGGCGCGGGGGTCCCCGCCCGCCGCATCCATCACGAGTCGTTCGAGATGTGAGCGACGGGAGTCAGGAACGATGAAGACAAATCACCCCATCCGGCGGTTCGTGCTGGCGAGCGCCGCCACCGTGTCCGGGATCGTGCTGCTGCTGGCGCTCAAGCCCGCGTCCGACCCGGCCGCCGCGGCGGCGCAGGCCGGTGCGGCGCCCCAGCAGACGGCGGCCGCGCAGGGGGCGGCGCAGGGCGGCGGCGCCGAGCAGGCGGGTGCCGGCACCGTCCTCGGTGACGTGGTGCGGACCGAGTACGGGCCGGTCCAGGTGCGGCTGACCATGAGCGGCGGCAAGATCACCAAGGCGGACGCGGTCCAGGCCCCCGCGGGTGGGACCAGCGACCAGAAGACCGCGCTCGCGGTGCCCAAGCTCAACCAGGAGGCCGTC
>NZ_JBIRQM010000013.1:235524-335963 GCF_044333225.1 Streptomyces sp. NPDC021080
CCGTCGCGGCGGGCAGCGCCCAGATCGACAGCGTCTCCGGCGCGACCTACACCAGCGAGGGCTACAAGAAGTCCCTGCAGTCGGCCCTGGACAAGGCGAAGACCGCGGGCGGCGCGTCGGGCTCCTCCGGGTCCTCGGGCAAGGCCTCCGCGCCCCCGGCCGCGCAGGCGCGGGTCGTCACGGGAACCGTGTCCGACACCCAGTACGGTCCGGTACAGGTCCGGCTCACCCTCAGCGGCAAGAAGATCACCAAGGCCGAGGCGGTCCAGGCCCCCAAGGGCGGGACCAGCGACCAGAAGACCGCGCTCGCGGTGCCCAAGCTCAACCAGGAGGCCGTCGCGGCGGGCAGCGCCCAGATCGACAGCGTCTCCGGCGCGACCTACACCAGCGAGGGCTACAAGAAGTCCCTGCAGTCGGCCCTGGACAAGGCCGGTGTCTGAGCCCGGGCAGGACGCACCGCAGGAGCTGCGCCACGCCGAGGAAGTGATGGGCACCGTCTTCTCCTTCGACGTGCGCGGCGGCGAACCCGATGCCGTGCGGACGGCGTTGGAGGAGGCCGTCGCCCGACTGCACCGCGTGGACGAGGTGTTCAGCACCTACCGCGAGGACAGCCAGATCTCCCGGCTGGTCCGCGGGGAGCTCACCGTCGAGGAGTGCGATCCGGAGGTCGCCGAGGTCCTCGACCTGGGCGCCGAGGCCGAACGGGTCAGCGACGGCTGGTTCAGCACGCGCTACGAGGGGCGGCTCGATCCCACGGGGATCGTGAAGGGCTGGGCGGCGGAGCACGCCGCCCGGCACCTCACCGCGGCCGGGGCGAGCGGAGTGAGCGTCAACGGCGGCGGTGACGTCCAGCTCTGCGGCGTCCCCGGACCGCACCGCCCCTGGCGGGTGGGCGTGTCCGACCCGCTCCGTCCCGGCGCGCTCGCCGCGGTGATCTCCGCGGCCGGCGTCGACCGGCTGGCCGTCGCGACCTCGGGCACCGCCGAACGCGGCGCCCATATCGTCGACCCGCGCACCGGGAAACCGGCGGTCACCGACCTGCTGGCCGTGACCGTGGTGGGCCCCCGGCTGACCTGGGTGGACGCCTGGGCGACCGCGGCCTTCGCGATGGGCTCGCGGGCGGGCCTGGACTGGCTGGAATCGCTCCCCGACGTGGAGGCGCTGCTCATCACCGCGGGCAACGAGGTCAGATGCACGGGAGGCCTCGCCCAGCGCCTGGGATGACCGGCACCGTCCTCACCTCCGGCGCCCGCACCCGTGTCCTCGCTCCCGGAGCCCTTTCCGGGGCGTACGACGGTGGGGCGCACCCCGCTCCGGGGTGCGCCCCACCGTCGTACGGGTCAGTGGTCCTTCTGGGCCAGCCGCAGCAGATGATCGGCCAGCGCCTGACCGCCCGTCGGATCACGGCTGATCAGCATCAGGGTGTCGTCCCCCGCGATCGTGCCCAGGACGTCGTGCAGTTCCGCCTGGTCGATCGCCGAGGCGAGGAACTGCGCTGCGCCCGGCGGGGTGCGCAGGACCACGAGATTGGCCGAGGCCTCCGCGGAGATCAGCAGCTCCGAGGAGAGCCGGCGCATCCGCTCCTCCTTCGCCGACTCCCCCAGCGGCGCGCGCGGGGTGCGGAAACCGCCCTCGCTGGGCACCGCGTAGATGAGGTCGCCGTCGTTGTTGCGGATCTTCACCGCGTTCAGCTCGTCGAGGTCCCGGGAGAGCGTCGCCTGGGTGACGTTCAGCCCGTCGTCGGCGAGGAGCTTCGCCAACTGGCTCTGCGAGCGCACCGGTTGCCGGTTGAGGATGTCCACGATCCGGCGGTGGCGTGCGGTGCGGGTCTGCGGCACGGCAGGCCCTGCGTGCTCGTGGTCCTGCGCCTGACTCATCGTCGTCGTCCCATTTCCCGGGATCACCCGTCCCCGTTGGCTGCGTCGAGGATGCCGGGAAGGGCCCGGAGGAACGCGTCCACCTCGTCGTCGCCGAGGTTCAGCGGCGGCATCAGCCGTACGACATCGGGGGCGGGCGCGTTCACCAGGAGACCGGCGTCCTGAGCCGCCTTCTGCACCTGGGGCGCGAGCGGCTCGGTGAGCACGATACCCAGGAGCAGCCCCGCACCCCGGACATGGTCGATCAGCGGATGGCCGGAACCGTCGCCGAGCCCCTCGATCCCGTCCCGCAGCTTCTCGCCGGCGCGCTTGACGTTCTCCAGGAGGCCCTCGGACTCGATCGTGTCGAGCACGGCGAGTCCGGCGGCGCAGACGACCGGGTTGCCGCCGAAGGTCGTGCCGTGCTGGCCCGGCTCCAGCAGCGCGGCGGCACGGCCGAAGGCGACGGTGGCGCCGAGCGGCAGTCCGCCGCCGAGGCCCTTGGCGAGCGTGACGACGTCGGGCAGGACGCCTTCGTGGGCCTGGTACTCGAACCAGTGGCCGGTGCGGCCGATACCGGTCTGCACCTCGTCCAGGACGAGCAGGGCGCCGTGGGCCGCGGTGATGGCCCGGGCCGCCTTCAGATAGCCGGGAGGCGGTACGACCACGCCGTTCTCGCCCTGGATCGGCTCGATGATCACCAGTGCGGTGTCCTCGGTGACCGCCTCGGCGAGGGCCTGCGCGTCGCCGTACGGGACGTGCGTGACGTCGCCGGGCAGTGGCAGGAAGGGCTCCTGCTTGGCGGGCTGGCCGGTGAGCGCGAGGGCGCCCATGGTCCTTCCGTGGAAGCCGCCGGTGGTGGCGACCATGTGGGTCCGGCCGGTCAGCCGGCCGATCTTGAACGCGCCCTCGTTGGCCTCGGCTCCCGAGTTGCAGAAGTACACCCGGCCCTCGCGGCCGAAGAGCTGGAGCAGCCGTTCGGCGAGGGCGACGGGCGGTTCGGCGATGAAGAGGTTGGAGACGTGGCCGAGGGAGGCGATCTGCCGGCTCACGGCCTCGACGATCGCGGGGTGGCCGTGGCCGAGGGCGTTGACCGCGATGCCGCCGACGAAGTCGAGGTACTCGTTGCCGTCGGCGTCCCACAGCTTCGTGCCGGCACCGCGGACGAGCGGCAGTCGCGGGGTGCCGTAGTTGTCCATGAGCGCGCCCTGCCACCGCTGGGTGAGCTCCGCGTTCGTCGCGCTGCCGGTCATTCGGCGTCCCCCGCTTCCTCGTCGTCCGGCACGACCATCGTGCCGATTCCTTCGTCGGTGAAGATCTCCAGCAGGATCGAGTGCTGGACCCGGCCGTCGATGACACGGGCGGTGGTGACGCCGTTGCGCACGGCGTGCAGACACCCCTCCATCTTCGGCACCATGCCGCTGGCCAGCTCGGGAAGCAGCTTCTCCAGCTGGGAGGCGGTGAGGCGGCTGATCACCTCGTCGCTGTTCGGCCAGTCCTCGTACAGTCCCTCGACGTCCGTGAGGACCATGAGGGTCTCGGCGTCCAGTGCGGCGGCGAGTGCCGCAGCCGCCGTATCGGCATTGACGTTGTAGACATGTCCGTCGTCCTGGCTCCGGGCGATCGAGGAGACGACCGGGATGCGGCCGTCGGCGAGCAGGGCCTCGATCGCGCCCGTGTCGATCGCGGTGATCTCGCCCACCCGCCCGATGTCGACCAACTCCCCGTCGATCCTGGGCTGGTGCCTGGTGGCGGTGATGGTGTGCGCGTCCTCGCCGGTGAGACCGACGGCGAGCGGTCCGTGCTCGTTGAGCAGTCCGACCAGCTCGCGCTGGACCTGTCCGGCCAGCACCATGCGGACGACGTCCATCGCCTCCTCGGTGGTGACGCGCAGGCCCGCCCTGAACTCGCTGACGATGCCGTGCCGGTCGAGGGCCGCGCTGATCTGCGGACCGCCGCCGTGCACGACGACCGGCTTGAGGCCCGCGTGGTGCAGGAAGACGATGTCCTGGGCGAAGGCGGCCTTCAGCTCGGCGTCGATCATGGCGTTGCCGCCGAACTTGACGACGACGGTCTTGCCGCGGTGCCGGGTCAGCCAGGGCAGCGCCTCGATGAGGATCTGCGCCTTGGGCAGCGCGGTGTGCTTGCGGGTCACATTGCTCATGAGCTGTACGCGCTGTTCTCGTGGACGTAGTCGGCGGTGAGGTCGTTGGTCCAGATCGTGGCGGTCGCGTCGCCGGCGGCGAGGTCGGCGACGATGTGGACCTCGCGGAAGCGCATGTCGACGAGATCGCGGTCCTCGCCGACCCCGCCGTTCTTGCAGACCCACACGCCGTTGATGGCGACGTTGAGCCGGTCCGGTTCGAAGGCGGCCCTGGTGGTGCCGATCGCGGACAGGACGCGGCCCCAGTTGGGGTCCTCGCCGTGGATCGCGCACTTGAGGAGGTTGTTGCGGGCGATCGAGCGACCCACCTCGACGGCGTCGTCCTCGCTCGCGGCGTTGATCACCTCGACCTTGATGTCCTTGCTGGCCCCTTCGGCGTCCCGGATGAGCTGCTGTCCGAGGTCGTCGCAGACCGCGCGGACCGCCTCGGCGAACTCCGCCCGGTCCGGGGTGACTTCGCTGGCTCCGGAGGCGAGCAGCAGCACGGTGTCGTTGGTGGACATGCAGCCGTCGGAGTCGACGCGGTCGAAGGTGGTGCGGGTGGCCGCGCGCAGCGCCCGGTCCAGGTCCGCGCTGTCCACGTCCGCGTCGGTGGTCAGCACGACCAGCATGGTGGCCAGGCCGGGGGCGAGCATGCCGGCGCCCTTGGCCATGCCGCCGACCGTCCAGCCGTTCCCGGTCACGACCGAGGTCTTGTGCACGGTGTCGGTCGTCTTGATGGCGATGGCAGCCTTCTCGCCGCCGTGCGGGCCGAGTCGGGCCACGGCCAGGTCGACGCCCGGAAGCAGCTTGTCCATGGGCAGCAGCACACCGATGAGACCCGTCGAGCACACGGCGACGCTGCCCGCGCCGATGTCCCCGAGCGCCTCGGCGACCTTCTCGGCGGTGGCGTGGGTGTCCTGGAAGCCCTTGGGGCCCGTACAGGCGTTGGCACCGCCCGAGTTGAGGACGACCGCGTTCAACTCGCCGCTCTTGAGCACTTGTTCCGACCACAGGACCGGCGCGGCCTTCACACGGTTGGAGGTGAAGACGCCCGCGGCGGCGCGGCGGGGCCCGGTGTTGACCACGAGGGCCAGGTCCGGGTTGCCGTTCGCCTTGATCCCGGCGGCGACGCCGGACGCGGTGAATCCCTGTGCTGCCGTGACACTCACGGTGCGACTCCGATCGTGGAAAGCCCCAGGTCCTCGGGGAGGCCGAGGGCGAGGTTCATGCTCTGGACGGCACCGCCCGCGGTGCCCTTGGTGAGGTTGTCGATGGCGCTGATCGCGATGATGCGGTGCGCGGCGGCGTCGTACGCGACCTGGACCTGAACGGCGTTGGAACCGTAGACGGACGCCGTGGCCGGCCACTGTCCCTCGGGAAGGAGGTGGACGAAGGGCTCGTCGGCGAAGGCCTTCTCGTAGGCGGCCCGGACGGACTCGGCGGTGGCTCCCGGCTTCGCCTTGGCGCTGCAGGTGGCGAGGATGCCGCGGGGCATGGGCGCGAGGGTGGGGGTGAAGGAGACGGTGACGGGCTCCCCGGCCGCGGCGGTGAGGTTCTGGATCATCTCCGGGGTGTGCCGGTGGACGCCGCCGACGCCGTACGGGCTCATCGACCCCATGACCTCGCTGCCGAGCAGGTGCGCCTTGGGGGCCTTGCCGGCGCCCGAGGTGCCGGAGGCGGCGACGATCACGGCCTCGGCCTCCGCCAGCCCCGCCGCGTACGCGGGGAAGAGGGCCAGCGAGGCGGCCGTCGGGTAGCAACCGGGTACCGCGATGCGCTTGGACCCCTCCAGCGCGGCGCGGGCACCCGGCAGTTCGGGGAGGCCGTAGGGCCAGGTCCCGGCGTGGGCGGAACCGTAGAACCGCTCCCAGTCCGCCGGGTCCTTCAGCCGGAAGTCGGCGCCCATGTCGACCACGAGGACCTCGGGGCCCAGCTGCTCGGCGACCTCGGCGGACTGCCCGTGGGGCAGCGCGAGGAACACGACGTCGTGACCGCGCAGCGCCTCCGCGGTGGTCCCCGTGAGCACGCGGTCCGCGAGCGGCAGCAGATGGGGCTGGATCTCCCCGAGCCGCCGACCCGCGTTGGAGTTGCCGGTCAGGGTGCCGATCTCGATCTCGGGGTGCGCCAGGAGCAGGCGCAGCAGTTCCCCGCCCGCGTACCCACTCGCTCCCGCCACCGCCGCACGCATCGCCATGGAACCCTCCTCTTGGATGGCATGACTATACGTTTCCCTGCACGTTTATGCAACGATGCAATCAGGCCCCCCGTACGAAGGAAGGGGTGCCGCACGAGTCGTGCGGCACCCCTGTCTCCAGAGAACCCCGGAGGAACGCCCGTGCCATCGCCGTCCGCGCACTGGTGCGCGGACGGGATTCCCGGGCTCCTCGGGTCAGGAACGCTTCGCGTCCCGCTCCTCGTTCTTCTGCTTGATGCGTACCGCCTCCTTGCGGACCTCCGCCTGGGTGGCGCGCTCACGCCGCAGCCACTCGGGGTCCTCCGTCTTCAGCGCCTCGATCTGCTCGGTGGTGAGGGCCTCGCTGACGCCACCGCGGGCGAGTCCCGCGATGGAGACGCCGAGCTTGGCGGCGACGACCGGCCGCGGGTGCGGGCCGGTGCGGCGCAGCTCCTGGAGCCACGCGGGCGGGTCGGTCTGCAGGGCGTTCAGCTCGGCACGGGAGACGACACCCTCCTGGAACTCGGCGGGGGTGGCCTCGAGGTACACACCCAGCTTCTTCGCCGCGGTGGCGGGCTTCATCGTCTGGGCGGTCTGGTGCGAACTCATGGGGTCAAGGGTATCGAGCGCGCGGGCCCCCGCCGACCATCGCCGGTACGGCGCCGGGGCCACGCCGGGTAATCTGACGTGGTGACCGGCTCCGAAGCATCCCCCTCGTTCAGGCTCGCCTACGTTCCCGGGGTGACGCCCTCGAAGTGGGTACGGATCTGGAACGAGCGGCTGCCCGACGTGCCCCTGGCCCTCGTCCCGGTGTCCGCCTCCGAGGTGTACGACGTCCTGCGGCGCGGCGACGCCGACGCGGGCTTCGTCCGGCTGCCGGTCGACGGGGCCGGCCTGAGCGCGATCCCCCTCTACACCGAGACGACGGTCGTCGTGGTCCCCAAGGACCACATCGTGACGGCGGTCGAGCAGGTCTCGGGCGAGGACCTCGCCGACGACATCGTGCTGCACCCCCTCGACGACCCGCTGGACTGGGAGCGCCTGCCGGGCAGGCCCGCGCTGGAGCGGCCCGCCGCGACCGCGGACGCCGTGGAGCTCGTCGCGGCGGGCATCGGGGTCGTGATCGTCCCGCAGTCCCTCGCCCGGCTCCACCACCGCAAGGACCTCACCTACCGGACGGTCACGGACGCCCCCGAGTCACGTGTCGCGCTGGCCTGGCCCGAGGAGCGGACGACCGACATGGTCGAGGACTTCATCGGCATCGTGCGCGGACGCACGGCCAACAGCACGCGCGGGCGCTCCCAGACCCCGCCCGCGGGGCAGCAGAAGGACCGGGGCGCCGCGAAGTCCGCCAAGTCGGCTCCCCGGAAGTCGGACTCGGGCGGCGGCGCCCGGCGCAAGCCCGCGCCCGGCAAGGGCGGCGGCAGGGCCACGGCCAAGAACTCCCGGGGCGGCACCGGCGGCCCGAAGGGCGGCGCGAAGCGCGGCAGGCCCCGCCGCAGCTCCTGACCTGCTCCGCAAACGTCTCGCCCCCACCTGCTCCGCGCCACCTCTCCCTCCCTCCGGACCTGACGCCGCACGGCTTCTCCCCCACCGGCTCCGCGCCCGGCTCGACGATCGCGGGGCGGTTTCCGTCCGGCTCCCGCAGGACACTCGCCGCCCCGGCTCCGGACGCGGTTCCGGCGGCGCTTGACCTGGAGTGCGCTCCAGGTTCTACGGTTTCCTCATGAGCAGCGGACAGCCCCTCCCCCGCACCGCGGAACCGACCCTCACGATCGCTCAGGTCGTCGAACGCACCGGCCTCACGCACGACACGCTGCGGTACTACGAGAAGGCCGGTCTGATCGAACGGGTGGGCCGCACCACCGGGAACCAGCGGCGCTACCGGGCGGCGGACCTCGCCTGGCTGGAGTTCCTGATCCGGCTGCGGGAGACCGGCATGCCGATCGCGGACGTACGGAGGTTCGCCGAGCTGCGCTCGCGGGGCGACGCGACGGTCCCCGAGCGGCTGGCGATGCTGCGGGAGCACAGCGCCGGCCTCGAGGAACGGATCCGCGCACTGCGCCGCAACGCGTCCGTCCTCGACGACAAGATCGACCACTACGAACGGCTGCTGGAGCGGCCGGGATCGGACGACCGGACATGAGCGACACCGTGAACAGCACCGGGTCCACCACCCGCGAGGAGCGTTTCGAGCACGGCATGAAGGTCCTCGACCAGGTGGACGGCGAGGCCGGCCGGCGGGTGGTCGCCGCGCTCGGGGACATCAACCCGGAACTGGGCCACCAGATCGTCGCCTGGGCCTTCGGCGACATCTACGACCGGCCCGGACTCGCCCCGCGCGACCGCCAGCTGGTCACCCTCGGCATGCTGACCGCGCTCGGCGGCTGCGAGCCCCAGCTGGAGGTGCACGTCAACGCGTCGCTGAACGTGGGGCTCTCCCCGGAGGAGATCGTCGAGGCGCTGCTGCACTCCGCCGTCTACTGCGGCATACCGAAGGCGATCAACGCGACCCTGGTCGCGAAGAAGGTGTTCGGCGAGCGCGGGCTGCCGCCCGTCGGAGAGCACCTCGCGGCGGACCCCGCCGTCTGATCCCCGGATCCCCGGGACGCGTCACCGGCGCCCGGTCCTCCGGGCGCGCCGATGACACCCTGTCCGAGGCCACGGTCATCGGCCGGCGACGCGGACGGCAGGATAGAGGGAGGCCGGAGCGCGTCGACGGGGCGCGCCGCATCGAACGGGACGGAGACCGGGACGGCATGGGCGAGTTCTGGCCGGTGGAGGACGTGCTGACGTACTTGGGCGGAAGCTGGCGCGTCGAGCGCACCGTGCGCGACCTCGCGAGCGGCGCCGAGGGGCACTTCACCGGCACGACCGTGTTCGATCCGCTGGACGGCTCCGGGCTGCTGCACCGGGAGTCGGGCACGTTCGTGTGGCAGGGCGTCGCGCGGCCCGCCGAGCGGACCCTGCGGTTCCTGCCGGGCCACGGCCCGGGGACCGCTCTCGTACGGTTCTCCGACGGCCGCCCGTTCCACGACCTGGACCTGTCGAGCGGACGCTGGGTCGCCGATCACCCGTGCTCGGCGGACCTCTACCGGGGCGAGTTCACCGTCCGGGACGAGAACCACTGGCGGTCCGTGTGGCGGGTACGGGGGCCCGCGAAGGATCTGGTGCTCACCACCGGCTACACGCGACCGGTCACCACCGGCTACACGCGACCGAGCTGAACAGGCGCCCCGTCGACGCGCAGGTTCCAGCGGCCCGCCCGGCCCGTCACGGTGATCGCCGACAGGGGGCGGACATCGATGTTCCAGTACGTCTGCGGCGGCGCCTTCAACGCGTAGACCAGCGCGGCCCGCACGACCGACGGCTCGGCCACCGCGACGATGCTGCCGCCGTCCTCCCCCGGCCGGGTGTCGAGCCAGGCGCCGACCCGGGCGATGAAGGCCAGCAGGCTCTCACCGCCGTGGGGTGTGGAGCGCGGATCGGACAGCCAGGAGTCCACGGCCTCGGGCTCACGGGCCATGGCCTCGCCCAGGGTGAAGCCCCGCCAGCGGCCCATGTCGCAGTCACGCAGCGCGAGCTGGACCAGCGGGGCGTAGCCGAGGACGTCACCGGTGGCCCGGCTGCGGGGTGTCGGCGCGCAGTAGCGCAGCTCGGCCGCCGCCAACGGCAGCAGTCCCGCGGCGGCGCGCTGCGCTTCTTCCCATCCCGCCTGGTCCAGCGGCCGGTCGTCCTCGAAGCGCTCCGCCAGCAGCGCGGAGCTTCGCGCTGCGGCGACGAACGTGACCCGAAGATGCATGCGCAGATCGTGGAACGCCGGCCTCCACAGGTCAAGGGTGTTACAGAGGGTGTCCGAATATGCACGGGACATCGACGGCCGGTCTGTGCACCCGCTGTGCGGACGCCCCGGGTCCGGCCTTCCCCCCGGCGCGACCCCGCGCCCCCGGCGGCGCGGAGCCCGGTCGCGTCCGCTCAGGTCCGTACCTCTTCGTAGGCCGCCGCCAGCCGTCGTACGCCCTCCGTGATCTCCTGCGTCCCCGCCACCGCCGCGAAGCTCAACCGGATCTGCGCGGCCGGGGGTTCGGCGCTGTAGTAGGGGCGGCCCGGAGTCACCGCCACGCCCGCGCGCAGTGCGGCGGCGGTGAACGCGGACTCGTCGGTTCCGTCGGGCAGCCGGGCCCACAGGTGGTAGCCGCCGAACGGGATGTGGGGCAGGGCGAGTTCGGGGAGCCGCAGCCGCAGCGCGGCGGTCATGGTGTCGCGCCGGGCCTTCAACTCGGCCGAAACAGTGCGCAGATGACGCGGCCAGGCGGGCGAGCCGACGAGTTCGAGCGCGGCCTCCTGGAGCGGGCGCGGCACGAAGAAGGTGTCGACGACCTGGATGGCGCGCAGCCGCTCCAGCACCGGACCGCGTGCCGCCAGGGCACTGACCCTGAAGCTCGGCGAGGTCGCCTTGGTCAGCGAACCGACGTGCACCACGACTCCGTCGGGGTCCTCGGCGGCCAGCGGACGCGGCAGCGGGCCGGCGTCCTCGTGCACCAGGCGGCGCACGAAGTCGTCCTCGACGACGAAGGCCCCGGCGTCCCGCGCGATGCGCAGCACCTCGCCGCGCCGCTCCGGCGCGAGCACGGCGCCGGTCGGATTCTGGAACAGCGGCTGGCAGACGAACACCCGGGCACCGGTCGCCCGGAAGGCGTCGGCCAGCAGCTCGGGCTTCACCCCGTCGGGGTCGACCGGGACCGGGACGGGGCGGAGGCCTGCGGCACGGGCGATGGCCAGCATGCCCGGGTACGTGGGCGACTCGACCAGGACCGGGGCACCGGGCGGCGCGAGGGCGCGCAGGGCGGTCGTCAGGGCGCTCTGGCCGCCCGCCGCGACCAGTACCTCGGCGGCGCCGATCGCCCCGCCGATGCCGCGGGCGAACCACTCGCGCAGTTCGGGCAGTCCCTCCATGGGCGGCCGGGACCAGGCACCGGGGCGGCGGCCCGCCCGGGAGAGGGCCGCGCCCATCGCCCGCTCCGGCTGGAGCGAGGGGTGCAGATAGCCGCCGTTGAACTCGACGACGCCGGGAGGCGGCGCGGCCAGCGAGACGAGCACCCCGGAGGCGTCCACGGTACGGGGGACGGCCTCGGTGGCCACGTCCGCGCTGAGCGCGATCTCCTGCCAGGACGTGTCCCCGGTGGAGGCGACGGCGGGCCGGGGCCGGGCCCGGAAGGCGCCCGCACCGGGCCGGGTGACGACGAGGCCCTCGGCGGCCAGCTGCGCCAGCGCCCGTGACACGGTCACCGGGCTCACGCGGAACCGCTCGACGAGTGCCCGGCTGGACGGCAGCTTTCCACCGGGAGAGTAGCGGTCGAGCTCTTTCCGCAAGCTGTCCGCCAGATCACCCACACTGCTACGCTCTTGCATGAGAGCACAGAGTAGCGCTATCGACCGGACCGGGATAGCGGTCAGCACCGACGTCGAGCCCCCGGCCGCCACCGCTCCCCGGAGCCCCGCTCCGGCGGACCGCCGCTCGGGCACCCTTCAGGCGGCCCTGGGGGTCACCGCCTTCTCCCTCACCTTTCCCGCGACCGCCTGGGGCCTCACGGGCTTCGGCCCCTGGTCGCTGGTGACGGTGCGCTGCGTCCTCGCGGCGGTTCTCGCGGGCGGCTGCCTGCTGGCGCTGCGGGTCCCCCGGCCGGCCCGGCGGCATCTGGCGGGCCTCGCCGTGGTCGCCGCCGGTGTCGTCCTCGGCTTCCCGCTCCTGACGACCCTCGCCCTGCGGACCTCGACCACGGCCCACGCGGCCGTCGTGGTCGGGCTGCTGCCGCTGACGACGGCGCTGTTCTCGGCGCTGCGCACCGGCGCGCGGCCGTCGCGGACGTTCTGGATCGCGGCCTGCGCGGGTGCGGCGGCCGTGATCGCGTTCACCGTGCAGCAGAGCGGCGGTGCCCTCACCGGCGCGGACGCCTACCTCTTCGGGGCCCTGCTGATCTGCGCGGCGGGCTACACCGAGGGCGGCCGGCTGGCCCGGGTGATGCCGGGCTGGCAGGTCATCGGCTGGGCCCTGGTCCTGTGCCTGCCGCTGAGCGTTCCGGGCGCGCTGCTCGCGCTGTCGTACGAACCGGTGCACCTGACGGCGCACAGCCTGACCGGGCTGCTGTGGGTCGCGGCCGGTTCGCAGTTCCTCGGCCTGGTCGTCTGGTACCGGGGGATGGCGTCGATCGGGATTCCCAAAGCCAGCCAGTTGCAGCTGGCCCAGCCGCTGCTCACACTGGTGTGGTCGGTACTGCTCCTGGGCGAGCGGCTCACCCCGGCGGCACCCCTGACAGCAGCCGCCGTCCTCGTCTGCATCGCTCTGACCCAGCGGGCACGGGGCTGACGCGCGCGCACGGGCCCGGCCGGCCCGCGCCCCGGGCGCCGGCCCCGAAATCACGAACCGTTGCTCCCGTACGGACGAGGAGACTGTTCAGATGCACGCAACCAAAGGCGACCAGCTGGTACAGCACGGCAGGACCGTCGGCCAGCACGACAAGGTCGCGGAGATCACCGAGGTCATGGGAGCGGAAGGCTCTCCCCCCTACCGCGTGCGGTTCGAGGACGGTCACGAGGCCGTGTGCTCGCCGGGGCCCGACTCCGAGATCCGCCACCGGGACATGCCGAAGTAGGACGACCACCGGGACATGCCGAAGCAGGACGACAGGGCAGGAGCGGACGGACGCCGGCGGGCTCTCAGCGCGAGGGCTTCGCCGGCTGCCGGTAGTGGTCGGCGACGACGCGCGCCATCGCGCCGATCCGGTCGGCGCCCGCCTCCGAGGCCGCGAAGAAGACATGGCCGCGCACCTCGGTGTGGCGGCGGGCGAGGGTGAGGTGCCGGGAGAGCTCGGCCGGGTCCTGCCAGGCCGCGGGCTGCGCCGGGTCGCCCGCCTTGTACAGCGCCTCGCCCGCGTACAGCTGCACGCCCGTGCCCCGGGCGACCTGCGCCCACCAGGGCAGCAGCAGCGCGTAGTCGGCGGCGGCGAAGCCGATGTTCCAGTACAGCTGGGGGCAGATGTAGTCCACCCAGTGCTCCGTGACCCACTTCCTGGTGTCGGCGTACAGGTCGTCGTACGTCTCGACGCCGGCCCGGGTCGGTGAGCCGAGCGGGTCGGTCGACCCGTTGCGCCAGACGCCGAAGGGGCTGATCCCGAAGCGGACCCCGGGGCGGACCTTCTTGACGCCCGCCGCCATCTCCAGCACCAGCCGGTCGATGTTGTGGCGCCGCCAGGCCGCCCTGTCGGGGAAGCCCGCGCCGTGCTCGGCGTACGCGGCATCGTCGTCGAAGCGCTCGCCGCGCACCGGGTACGGATAGAAGTAGTCGTCCCAGTGCACGCCGTCGACCGGGTACCGGCGTACCGCGTCGAGCATCGCGGCCAGGACGAACGTACGGACCGGGGGCAGTCCCGGGTTGTAGTAGAGCTTCCCGCCGTAGCGCACGGTCCAGTCCGGGTGGAGCCGCGCGGGATGCGAGGGGGCGAGTCTGCCGGGGTCCGGCTGTCCCGAGACGCGGTACGGGTTGAACCAGGCGTGCAGCTCCAGGCCGCGCGCGTGGGCCTCGCGCACCGCGGTGCGCAGCGGGTCCCAGCCGGGATCCCGGCCCTGGACGCCGGTCAGGTAGCGGGACCACGGCTCGTACGGCGAGGGCCACAGCGCGTCGGCGGCGGGGCGGACCTGGAAGAACACGGTGTTGAGGCGCAGGCGTACCGCCGTGTCCAGATGGCCGAGGAGTTCGGCGCGCTGGCGTGCGGGGCTCAGGCCGGTGCGGGAGGGCCAGTCACGGTTCGAGGCGGTCGCGAGCCACATGCCCCGCAGGGCGCGCGGGGCCGCCGCCCCGTGCGGTGCGACCGCGTCCCGGGCGGCCGCGGTGTCCCCCGCCGTACCCGGCCCCGCCAGTGCCGCGAGCGCGGCCGCCGTGAACGTCCGGCGTGGCAGTCGCCCCATGCCCGCACCCCCTACGTCGTGAATTCATCCGATTACAGAACATATCGCCCCAGCATGCACCACCCCGGCGATCGATCATCGATACTTGGGAGTAACGTGCACGTTCGGAGCAGGGACCGAACAACGGACGACCTGCCAGGCCGTACGGATCAGCGAAGGGGACGATGTGACCGACATCGAGCGCGTCGGAGTGGTGGGCTGCGGCCAGATGGGAGCGGGCATTGCCGAGGTGTGCGCCCGCGCCGGACTGGACGTGAAGGTCGCCGAGACCACCGGCGAAGCCCTGGAGATCGGCCGGACCCGGCTCTTCTCCTCCCTCGCCAAGGCGGCCGGGCGCGGAAAGATCTCCGAGGAGGAGCTCAAGGCCACCCAGGACCGGCTGAGCTTCACCACGGACCTCGGCGAGTTCGCCGACCGCGACCTGGTGATCGAGGCCGTCGTCGAGAACGAGCAGGTGAAGACCGAGATCTTCCAGGTGCTCGACCAGGTGGTGACCAGGCCGGACGCGATCCTGGCCTCCAACACCTCCTCGATCCCGCTGGTGAAGCTGGCCGTCGCGACCTCGCGTCCCGACCAGGTCATCGGCATCCACTTCTTCAACCCGGCCCCGGTGCAGCAGCTCGTCGAGCTGATCCCGGCGCTGACCACCTCCGAGGGCACCGTCGGCCGCGCCCAGCTGTTCGCCGAGAAGGTGCTCGGCAAGCAGGCGATCCGCGCCCAGGACCGCTCGGGCTTCGTCGTCAACGCGCTGCTGATCCCGTACCTCCTGTCCGCGATCCGGATGTTCGAGTCGGGCATGGCGAGCCGCGAGGACATCGACAACGGCATGGAGATGGGCTGCGCCCACCCGATGGGCCCGCTCAAGCTGTCCGACCTGATCGGTCTGGACACGGTGGCCTCGGTCGCGTACTCGATGTACGAGGAGTACAAGGAGCCGCTGTACGCCGCTCCCCCGCTGCTCCAGCGCATGGTCGACGCCGGCCGCCTCGGCCGCAAGACGGGCTCCGGCTTCTACACCTACGGCTGACCGGCCGGACGCGGGCCGAACGCCCGCTCCGCCCAACGGAGTCCGCACGGGCCCGGCGCCTTCCACGGTGCCGGGCCCGCGTCGTTCACACGCCGTGTGCGGGCCGGGCCCGCATATGCCCGGCGCACACGCTCCCCACCTGCCCACCAGGCGAGTTGACTTTCCGTACGCAGACACAGGGATGTGCCGACCACGGAAAGGAGCGGACTCGTGACCGCCGACCCCGAGCATCCCGCGGCCCCCAAGGAGATCGCGGAGTTACGCCGGTCGCTCGAAGTGGGGTTCACCCGCATCGAGGGCGGACTGGCGCTGCTCACCCAGCGCGACGACCAGACGGCCAAGGACCTCGACGACCTCAGCACACGGATCGTCGCCCTCGAACACACCCGCTGGCCCCTGCCCGCCGTCGCCGTCGTCGCGGCCGTGGGCGCACTGGCCGTGGCCGTGTGGCAGGCTCTGGGCCGCTGAGGCCCGGGACGCCGGGGGATGATCAGGGCAACGCGTCCTGCCCGAGCCTGAGATGGTGCAGGAGGAGCAGTGCGGCCGCCATGTTGGCGGCCGGGACCTCGCCCCGGGCGACCATGTCGGGGACGAGTTTCAGGGAGACCCATTCCCGGCGGTCGGACTCGAAGTCGTCCACGGGGTGTCCGATGTAAGCGCCCTCGTCCGCCCAGTAGATGTGATGCCGGGCGTCGGTGAGCCCGTTCGAGGGCTCGACACTCATCAGATGCCTGAGGGGCCCCGGCCGCCACCCGGTCTCCTCCTCCAGTTCACGGGCCGCCGCCACGGCGATGTCCTCGCCGTCCTCCACGACGCCCGCCGGAAGCTCCCATCCCCAGCTGTCGGTGATGAACCGGTGCCGCCACAGCAGCAGCACCTCGTTGGCCTCGTTCACCACCGTGGCGACGGCGACGGGCCGCAGCCGTATCAGGAAGTGATCGATATGCCGCCCGTCCGGCAGCTTCACATCCGCGAGATTGACGCTGAACCAGCGGTTTTCATACACAGTTTGTTCGTTCTGTTTCGTCCACTGCACGGTTCTGCCACCTTCCGCCGAGTGAAGGCAATATCGCAGCAGCGGCGTCCCGGCAGCAGGGCTCACTGGGGTCGGGGCGCAGCACGGTGGCGGTGAACACGACCGGGCGTGAGGGGCGCCCGCGTCGTGGCGCCGCTCGTGCCCCGACGCCTCGGCCCGGCGGGTGAAACGGCTCGTCCGGCCGCTTCCTACAGCGGTACGCGCAGGGCACCGTCGATGAGTTCAGCGGCCTCGGTCGTGCCCGCGCAGCCGCTGCGCACCAGGTGTTCGCGCACCGCGCGCAGTCTGTCGCGCAGCCGCTGGGACTCCATCCCGCGCGCCTGCTCCGCCATCTGCACGGCCGTCGCCACCGCCTTGTCGGCGTTGCCCTGGCGCAGTTCGATCTGGCTGAGCATGGCCAGCCGGTGCACGCGCCCCCGGTCGTGCGCCGGAGTGTCGACCGCGGCGGCGGCGTGCTCCGCGGCGGCCACCAGGTCACCGAGGCTGAGCAGTGCCTCCGCCACCTGTACGTTGACCAGTCCCGGCTGGACATAGCCGGTCTCGTCGGGCTCGTAACCGCGCCGGATGCGCTCGGCGGCCTGCTCGGCACGCCGTATGCAGGACAGCGCGCTGCTGCCGTCGCCGAGGTGGGCGTACGCCTTGGCCTGCATGGCGTAGAGGTCGGAGGCGAGGGCCGGGGTGATCTGGCGCCCCGCGGCGCGCAGCGCGGCCTCGGCGAAGGCGACCGCCTGCCGGTACTCGCGCATGAACAGCGACTGGTTGACCAGCAGAGCTATGACGTACGCCCCGAGTCCCCTGTCGTTGCTGGCCTTCGCCAGGCGCAGCGCCTGGTGGAAGTAGCGCTGGGCGAGTCCGTGCGCGTCGGAGTCGTAGGCGCAGATGCCCGCGATGGCCACCAGCCCGCCCGTGGCACGGTGGAGTTGCCGGCCGGTGGCGTCGGTGTAGCTGCCGCGCAGCAGGGGCGCGGTCTCGGAGTTGAGGAAGCCGACGATCCGGGTACGGGTCGCTATGCCCCCGGCCTTGCGGTACATCTGCTCGTAGTGGGCCCGGGCCGCGCGCAGCATCTCGATGTCGGCCATGCTGACCCGGTGGCGGCCGCCGCGGGAGACGTCCACGTCCTCGGGCGGGTTCTCCCACTCCCACACGGGCATCACGGCGGGGGTTCCGGTGACGGCCGGGGCGCCGAGGATGTGCGGGCGCTGCTGTTCGTCGGAGCGCCACAGCGCGGTGGCGCGTTCGACGAAGCCGGAGAGCGAGCCGGCGTGCGGGGCGGAGGGCTCGCCGGGGACCCCGAGGCCGATGTCGTCGAGCGTGACGGGCCGGTGCAGTCGCCCGGCGAGCACCTCGCAGATCAGGTCGGGCACCTGGCCGCGCGGCCGCTGGCCCTTCAGCCACCGTGCCACGGCGGTGTGTTCGTAGCGCAGGGCGAGACCGCGGGCCCGTCCCGCCTGGTTGACGTGGGCGGCGAGTCCGGCGTGCGAGATGCCCGCCTCGTCGAGGATCGCGTCGAGCAGAGTGTTGGGCTGCATGGGAGGCCCCCCGAGTGGCTCGTTGCCGACGGCGCCGGTCGCGCGGGCCGCGCCCGACCGCACCAGAGAGAGTAGTGCGTCCCCTTTCACACGGGGTGTGTTGGGAATGCCCGTATCCGCACCGTGCGCGCGCTGTCGCGGAGGGTTTCGCACCGGTTGACTGATATGCCTCGCAAGAGGCCGGCCGGGCCGCCGGCTCCCCCTCGTACAGTACGGCGGCCCGCTCCGCGCCGTCCGCCCGGCCGCCTGCCCGACACTCCGTGGCCGGGCGGACGGCAGAGCCGGCCGGCCGGGGCGACCGCGGGACTCCGGTCGTCCGGGTGTGGGTCCCGTGGCCGGTCGTCCCCCCAAAAACGCGGAGGAGCGCATGCCGCCGTCACCCGTGCCGGCCGAAGGGGTGCGGGAGAGCCTTCATCGAGGCACGTGCTGGGACACCCGGCCCTGTTTCAGAGCGAGGGGCCGGCGGTCGTTGTGCAGCACCAGGAGAGCCACGTCGTCGTCGGGCCGGCCGCCGGTGTGGCGCAGCAGGCCGGTGAACACCGCGCCGAGCACGGCCTGCGGTACGACGGGCCCGTCGCGGACGGCCGCCGCGAGCGCCGGGAGCAGGGGGAAGAACCGGCCCCGGGCGTCCCGCGCGTCCTCGGCGCCGTCGGTGTGCAGGAAGAGTCCCTCACCGGGCCGGAGCCGGCCGCAGGACTCGACCGGGAGACGGGCGGGCAGCGGGAACAGCCCGAGCGGGGGCAGCGGTTCGGCGCTGACGAGGGGCCGGACGCGGCCCCTGGCGAGCAGATACGGCCAGGGATGGCCGCAGTTGAGGGCGCGCATCTCGCCGTCGCCGCGGATCTCCAGCAGCAGGACGGTGACGAACTCCTCGGCGACATGGCTGTCGGGGTCGGGCTCGGCACCGGGATGTCCGGCCCGGTCCCGCTCGCGCAGGTGCCGGGCCAGCGCCCGCTCGAGTCTTCCGAGGACACCGCCGAGTTCGGCCTCGTCGTGGGCTGCCTCGCGGAAGCTGCCGAGGACGGCGGCGACGGTGCCGATGGCACCGAGTCCGTGCCCGCGGACGTCCCCCATCACGACCCGCACGCCGTGCTCGGTGGCGATCGCCTCGTACAGATCGCCGCCGATGCTCGCGCCGTGGTCCGCGGAGAGCTGGGCCGCGGCGAAGTCCAGTCCGTCGATGCACGGTGGCAACGGGCGCAGCAGGACGTTCTGTGCGGCCCCGGCGACGGTGCGGATCTGTTTGAGTTCGCGCAGGAGCGTTCTTCTGACGTGGAGTATCAGACCGGCACCGACCGCGAGGAAGACGGCGCTGGTGACGATGCGGGCGCCGAGTCCGTTCTGCTGCGCGAGCGGACAGGCCATCTTGTACGAGATCGCCAGCGCGCCCCAGACCGCGGGCAGCCCCAGGTTCACCGCCCGGTGCAGTGGCGGCCGGCCGTTGGTGCGCGGGACCCGGTGGCCGAGGCCGCACTTCTCCCGGGTGAACCCGAGCCGAGGCCGCCGACCACGCACCGCCCGGTCGAATCCGGCCCTCAGCCGGTCGCGTCGGCGCCGCGGTCCGAGGACCGCCCTGGCCGGGTTCCGCGAATGCGTCCGGAGCGTCGCCCTGCGGGGAGCCCCAGCCTTGATACGGATCATGCCGATTGGCCCCCCAATAGGCACGGACAGCGCAGACGGCCTCGGAGAGACCGCTCCGATTCTGTCGCCGCCCGGCCGGGCCGGGCGGCGTCGCCCGGACATGTCACCCGAATGAGTGAGGTGTCTTCGCACACCCGCATTTATGCAGGCAGAGGCCGGGAAGCCGCCGTGCCGAGGTGAGCGGAGGCCGGGAAAACGTCGGTTTCCGGGCGGCCGGAGACTGGGGGAACCGCGGGTTCCGGGCGAGCGGAGGCCCGGGAGAACTGTCGCCCTCGGGCGGGCACGGGCCGGAGGAACCACCGTCTCCGGGCGGGCGAAGACCCGGGGAAACCGCCGTCTCCAGACGGACGGAGACCGGGGAACCGCCGGCCCCAGGCGAGCGGAGGCCCGGGAGAACTGTCGCCCCCCCCGGGCGGGCACGGGCCGGGGGAACCGCCGTGTCCCTGCGGGCGCGGGCCCCGGAAAAGGCGGCGGGGAGCCGCGCGCCGTCCGGCCGTGAACGATCCACGGCCGCCTGACGGCGCACGGCTCCCCGGCGACACCCGGTGGAGCCTCTAGGCTCCGCGCAGCACCGCTCCCGTGCGCTCCGCGGCCAGCGCCACCGCCGCGTCACGGGCCGCGGAGGCCTCGTCGACGGTCAGCGTGCGGTCGGCGGCACGGAACCGCAGCGCGTAGGCGAGGGACTTCTTGTCCGCGCCGAGCTGCTCGCTCTCGTACTCGTCGAACAGCCGGATGGACTCCAGGAGTTCACCCGCGCCCTCGTGCAGGGCGGCCTCGACGTCCGTGTGCGGGACGCTCTTGTCGACGACGAGGGCGACGTCCTGCGTGGCGACCGGGAAGGTCGAGATCTTCGGGCCCTTGGGGTGCCCGGAACTCGCCCGCTCCAGCGCGTCCAGGTCCAGCTCCATCGCGCAGGTGCGCGCGGGCAGGCCCAGCGTCTTCAGGACACCGGGGTGCAGCTCACCGGCGTACCCGATGACCTGCTCCGCGCCGTCCACGACGACCGCCAGCTCGGCGCAGCGGCCCGGGTGCCACGGACCGTACTGGCCGGAGCGGACGAGGAGTTCGGTCCCCGACTCGCGGGCCAGGACGCGCGCGGCCTCGATCGCGTCGGCCCAGTCGGCCGGGCGGCCCTTGCCCCACCAGCCGGCCTGCTCGCGGGCGCCCGCGAGGACGACGGCGGCGTGCCGGGGCTGGACGGGGAGCGCGGCCGTCAGAGATGCGATCTCCTCGTCGGCGGGACGGCGGTCGACGGGCAGCCGCCCGGCGATCCGCAGTTCCTCCCGCGGGTGGAAGACCAGACCGGTCTCGAAGAGCGCCAGGTCGTGGCTGCCGCGTCCGTCGTTGCGGCGCAGGGCCTGGAGCAGGCCCGGCAGCAGCGTGGTGCGGAGCGCGGGCTCCTCGTCGGAGAGCGGGTTGACCAGCTTGACGACCTTACGCTTCGGGTCGTCGTCGGCGAGGCCGAACTGGTCGAAGACGTGCTCGCCGATGAACGGGTAGTTCGGCGCCTCGACGTATCCGGCGCCGGCCAGCGCGCGGCCGACGCGGCGGTGCAGCCGCTGCCGGTCGGTGAGGCCGAGGCCCGCCGGGGGCTTGGGCAGCGTGGAGGGCAGGTTCTCGTAGCCCTCGAGCCGGATGACCTCTTCCGCGAGGTCGTTCGGGTCGGTCAGGTCGGACCGCCAGGACGGCACGGTGACGATCAGCTCGTCCTGCCCGTAGACGTCGCAGCCGACCTGCTGGAGACGGCGGACGACGGTCTCGCGGCCGTAGTCGACACCGGCCACCTTGTCCGGGTGGTCCGCCGGGATGGTGATGGTGTGCGGCGCGGACGGCGCGATCACCTCGGTGACCCCGGCGTCGGCGGTGCCGCCCGCGAGGAGCACGAGGAGGTCGACGGTCCGCTGGGCCGCGGCCGAGGTGGCCGCCGGGTCGGCGCCGCGCTCGAAGCGCTTGGACGCCTCGGAGGACAGCTTGTGCCGACGGGCCGTGCGCGCGATGGAGATCGGGTCGAAGTGCGCGGCCTCGACGACGACCTCGGTGGTGGTGCCCTCGGTGTCGTCGATCTCGGTGTGGGCGCCGCCCATGACGCCCGCGAGGCCGATGGGGCCGCGGTCGTCGGTGATCACCAGGTCGCCGGCGTCGAGCGTGCGCTTGACGCCGTCGAGGGTGGTGAGCTTCTCGCCCTGCTCGGCCCGGCGCACGCCGATCGTGCCCTCGACCCGGTTGCGGTCGTAGGCGTGCAGCGGCTGGCCGAGCTCCAGCATCACGTAGTTGGTGATGTCGACGGCGAGCGAGACCGGGCGCATGCCGGCCTTCTGCAGCCGGCGGCGCAGCCAGATCGGGGACTGGGCGTCGGGGTCGAGGCCGGTCACCGTGCGCGCGGTGAAGCGGTCGCAGCCCATCGGGTCGGCGATCTGCACCGGGTGGCCGAACGCGTTCGGGGCCGGTACGTCGAGCAGCGCGGGGTCGCGCAGCGGCAGGCCGTAGGCGATGGCGGCCTCGCGGGCCACACCGCGCATCGACAGCGCGTAGCCGCGGTCGGGCGTGACGGCGATGTCGAGGACCTCGTCGACGAGCTGGAGCAGCTCGATCGCGTCGGTGCCGGGCTCCATCTCCGGCGGCAGCACGATGATGCCGCCGCTGCCGTCGTCGCCCATGCCCAGCTCGTCGCCGGAGCAGATCATGCCGTGCGAGGTCTTGCCGTACGTCTTGCGCGCGGCGATCGCGAAGTCGCCGGGCAGGACGGCGCCGGGCAGGACCACGACGACCTTGTCGCCGACGGCGAAGTTGCGGGCGCCGCAGACGATCTCCTGGGGCTCACCGGTGCCGTTGGCGGTGCCGACGTCGACGGTGCAGAAGCGGATGGGCTTCTTGAACTCCGTCAGTTCCTCGATGGTGAGCACCTGGCCGACGACCAGGGGACCCTTGAGGTCGGCGCCGAGCTGCTCGACGGTCTCGACCTCGAGGCCTGCCGAGATGAGCTTGGCCTGGACGTCGCGCCCGGTCTCCGTCGCCGGCAGGTCGACGTACTCCCGCAGCCAAGAAAGCGGGACCCGCATCAGATCTCCATCCCGAACGGCCGGGTGAACCGGACGTCACCCTCGACCATGTCTCGCATGTCTTCAACGTTGTGACGGAACATCAGCATCCGTTCGATGCCGAACCCGAAGGCGAATCCGCTGTACTTCTCCGGGTCGACGCCACAGGCGACGAGCACCCGCGGGTTGACCATGCCGCAGCCGCCCAGCTCGATCCAGCCCTCGGAGGAGCAGGTCCGGCAGGGGCGGTCGGGGTTGCCGACGGACTCGCCCTTGCAGACGTAGCAGAGCATGTCCATCTCGGCGGACGGCTCGGTGAAGGGGAAGTAGTTCGGGCGCAGCCGGGTCTTCATGTCCGAGCCGAAGAGCGACTGGACCATGTGGTCCAGGGTGCCCTTGAGGTCGGCCATGGTCAGGCCCTCGTCGACGGCCAGCAGCTCGATCTGGTGGAAGACCGGGGTGTGCGTGGCGTCGAGCTCGTCCGTGCGGTAGACGCGGCCGGGGCACACGACGTAGACGGGCGGCTCCCGGTCGAGCAGGGCGCGGGCCTGCACCGGCGAGGTGTGGGTGCGCAGCACGACACCGGACTCGTCGCCGTGGGTGCCCTCGGGGCCCTGGACGAAGAAGGTGTCCTGCATCTGCCGGGCCGGGTGGTCGGGCGTGAAGTTCAGGGCGTCGAAGTTGAACCACTCCGCCTCGACCTCGGGGCCCTCCGCGACCTCGTATCCCATGGAGACGAAGACGTCCGCGACCCGCTCCATCATGGTGGTCAGCGGGTGCCGGGCGCCGGACGGTACACGGTCGTACGGCAGGGTGACGTCGACCGCCTCCTCGACCAGTACGCGGGCGTCCCGCTCGGCCTCCAGTTCGCCCTGGCGGGCGGTGAGGGCCTTGTTCACGGCGCCCCGGGCCTGGCCGACGAGCTTGCCCGCCGCGGCCTTGGCCTGCGGGGGCAGTGCGCCGATCTCGCGGTTGGCGAGGGCCAGCGGGGAGGTGCCGCCGGTGTGGGCGACCTTGGCCTCCTGGAGCGCGTCGAGGTCACCGGCGGCGGCGAAGGCGGCGAGCGCCTCGTCCCGCATGCGCTCGATCTCTTCCGGTTTCAAGGCCTCGACCTCTACAGGGTCGTACGACTTATTAGGTGCCGACATCTCTTCCCGTGCTTCCGGTTGGCTGGCTGAGGGTCCCCGTCATCGACTCGGAGACGAATCGTCCGCAGATGCGTGGACGCAAAGGTGCCAAAGGCCGAGTCTATCGGGGGTGGGGGCCCGACCAGGACGGGGCGTCCCGGCGGTGTTCCCGTGCGGATGAGCCCGTGGGGGCCGGTGCGGCGCTAGAGGAGATACGCCGGGGTGCCCACGGGCAGCGTAAATCGGAACTCGGCGCCCCCGCCGGGGGCGCGGCCGACCGTGATGGTCCCGCCGTGGGCTTCGACGATGCCCTTGACGATGTAGAGCCCGAGGCCTGTGCCGCCGCGCTTGCTGCCCCGCCAGAAGCGGGTGAAGACGCGGTTCATGGACTCCTCCGGGATTCCGGTGCCCTCGTCGCTCACGGTGACCGACGTGACGGCGTTCGCCGTGCCCTCCTCGTCCGGCCGCTCGCGCGGGGACGTGGAGGGTGCCACGTCGATGGTGACGGTTCCCTCGCCGTGGCGCACCGCATTTTCGATCAGGTTGCTGAGCACCTGGTCGATCTTGTCGGGGTCGGCCCACAGACCGGGCAGGGGCTGCTCGATGCGCAGCAGGAAGCGGTCGGCGGGCTGGCCGGAGGCGACGTAGGCCTGGATGTGCCGGCCGACGGCGGCGCCGATGTCGACGGGCTGGCGGCGCACCTCCAGGCGCCCGGAGTCGATGCGGGAGATGTCGAGGAGCTCGGCGATGAGCCGGGTGACGCGGTTCGCGTCGGCGTCGACGGTCTCCAGCATCAGTTTCTTCTGGTCGTCGGTGAAGCGCTCCCACTTGGCGAGCAGGGTCGCGGTGAAGCCCTTGACGGAGGTGAGCGGGGAGCGCAGTTCGTGGGCGACCGTGGCGATCAGTTCGGCGTGGCTGCGCTCGGTGCGGCGGCGGGCTTCGGTGTCGCGCAGGCAGACGACGACCCGGCGGACCGGTCCGGTGGGGTGGGTGCGCACATAGCGCGCGGAGACGAGGATCTCCCGGCCGCCGGGGAGCAGCAGGTTCCGCTCGGGCTGGCCGTTGCGGATGGCGAGACCGCCGTAGGGGTCGGTCAGCTGCCACCAGCGGCGGCCTTCGAGGTCCTCCAGCGGGAGCGCCGCCTCGAGCCGGCGGCCGAGCGCCTCGGCGGCCGGGACGGCGGTGATCCGGGCGGCGGCGGCGTTGAAGCAGACGACCCGGCCGCTCTCGTCGGCGACGACGATCCCGTCGGGCAGGTCGTCGGGGTCTATGCCGAGTCCGGGGCCGGGTGCGGTGGTGTCATCGGGCCGGGACGCGGATGTGCCGCGCGCGTCCCGTGCTCGCAGCGCGCTCTGGGCACCGCCCGTGCCGACACTCATCCCCGTACCCCACCTCTCGTCCGGCACAGAGGGCCCCCGGGCCCGTCACCCTACTAGCTGCCGGTGACGGAGCGGCACCCTGTGGAGGCGCGCTGTGCACGGGCTGACGCGTAGAGACATACGGCCGCGGCCGTGGCCAGGTTCAGGCTCTCGGCCTTTCCGTGGATCGGAACACGCACGACGGCATCGGCCAGCGCGCGGGTCTCCTCCGGAAGCCCCCAGGCCTCGTTGCCGAAGACCCAGGCGGTGGGGCCGCCCATGGTGCCCTTGTCGAGTTCGTCGTCGAGGTCGTCCTCGCCCGCGCCGTCGGCGGCGAGGATGCGGACGCCGGCGGCCTTGAGTCCGGCCACGGCCTGCTCTACGGGCACACCGACGGCGACGGGCAGATGGAACAGGGACCCGACGGAGGCGCGTACGGCCTTGGGGTTGTAGAGGTCGACGGACGCGTCGGTGAGGACGACGGCGTCGGCTCCGGCGGCGTCCGCGCAGCGGAGCACGGTTCCGGCGTTCCCGGGGTCGCGGACGTGCGCGAGGACCGCGACGAGCCGGGGCGCGGCCTTGAGGACGTCCTCGAAGGGGGTGTCGAGGAAGCGGCAGACGCCGACGAGGCCCTGCGGGGTGACGGTGGTCGAGATGTCGGCGATCACCTCCTCGTCGGCGAGGTGAACCCGGGCGCCGGCGCGGCGGGCGCCGTCGATGATGTCGGCGTAGCGCTCGGCGGCCTCGACGGTGGCGAACAGTTCCACGAGGGTGGCGGTGCCGTCGGCGCGGTGGGCGGCGGCCTCCCGCACGGCCTGCGGCCCCTCGGCGAGAAACAGCCGCTCCTTGCCCCGGAAGTTGCGTCTGGCAAGCCGACGGGCGGCCAGGACACGCGGCGAGCGCGGGGAGATCAGCTCGGGGGCGGCGGGGGACATGTTCTGGTTCACCTTCGGAATCCGGGGACGACTGCAACGCCCTGGGGGCGCGAGGAACTGCGCGATCAGCCCCCCACCGGCCGGCACCCGAACGGACAGCCGCAGCGGGCGTCAGCAGCAAAGGACCCGCAGGCGAAACCTGCGGGTCCTTCAGTCACGTCGGCTAAAGCCGGCGCAGCGTCACGCGGCCTTCGGCGCGTTGACGTCCGACGGCAGGGCCTTCTGCGCGACCTCGACCAGCGCGGCGAACGCGTTGGCGTCGTTGACGGCCAGCTCCGCGAGGATCTTGCGGTCCACCTCGATGTTGGCGGCCTTCAGACCCTGGATGAGGCGGTTGTACGTCATGCCGTTCTGGCGGGCCGCAGCGTTGATGCGCTGGATCCACAGCTGACGGAAGTCGCCCTTGCGCTTCTTGCGGTCGTTGTAGTTGTAGACCAGCGAGTGGGTGACCTGCTCCTTGGCCTTGCGGTACAGGCGCGAACGCTGACCGCGGTAGCCGGAGGCCGCCTCGAGGATCGCCCGGCGCTTCTTGTGGGCGTTGACTGCCCGCTTGACGCGTGCCACTTTTTTACTCCTTGTAGCGGGGCCGTGGTTTGGACTCACACGGCCCGAAATCGATGGGGTCCCGGATCAGACGTACGGCGCTGGGCGCCGGTACGTCACTTGCCGAGAAGCTTCTTGATCTTCGCGGCGTCGCCCGGGGCCATCTCGGCGGTGCCGGTGAGACGACGCGTCACGCGGGACGACTTGTGCTCGAGCAGGTGGCGCTTGCCGGCGCGCTCACGGAGCACCTTGCCGGAGCCGGTGATCTTGAAGCGCTTGCTGGCACCGCTGTGCGACTTGTTCTTCGGCATAGCGCCGTTCTCTCCTCGTCAGTGGCGTTCCGGTGCCCGGTCGCAAGACCGGGCACGGATGGAACGTCATATGTATCGATTGACATCCCGGGGCGGGGGCCCTGGGATCAGGCCTCGGCTGACGCCTCGGCCGGGGTCTCGGCGGACTCGGCCTCGACGGGTGCGCTCTCGGTGTTGCCACCGTCGGCGACGCCCTCTTCCGCGGCGTTCTGCGAGCGACCGGGGTTGGCCTTCGCTTCCGCCTTGCGAGCCGCCTGAGCCTCACGGGCCTCGGCCATCGCCTCGGTCTTCTTCTTGTGCGGACCGAGAACCATGATCATGTTTCGGCCGTCCTGCTTCGGGTTCGACTCGATGAACCCGAGGTCCTCGACGTCCGTGGCGAGACGCTGCAGCAGTCGGTAGCCGAGCTCCGGCCGGGACTGCTCGCGACCACGGAACATGATCGTGATCTTGACCTTGTCGCCCTGCTTGAGGAACCGGACGACGTGACCCTTTTTGGTGTCGTAGTCGTGCGGGTCGATCTTCGGCCGGAGCTTCATTTCCTTGATGACCGTGTGCGCCTGGTTCTTGCGCGCCTCACGGGCCTTCATGGCCGACTCGTACTTGAACTTGCCGTAGTCCATGAGCTTGCAGACGGGCGGGCGAGCGCTCGCCGCCACCTCGACCAGGTCGAGGTCGTACTCCTGAGCAAGCTCAAGGGCCTTGGCAAGCGGAACAATCCCGACCTGCTCGCCGCTGGGACCGACAAGTCGCACTTCGGGAACGCGAATCCGGTCGTTGATGCGGGGCTCGGTGCTGATGGATCCTCCTCGGTAGCACCACACGGCGGTCTGGCGGACAGCCGCGTATGTCTCTGATGACATGTTGACCAACCGTCGTGGGGCATGAAAAATGCCCCGGGACGGGACACAGGCGGGGCTCCATAGCAACCGGAGCACCGCCGCGGTCTACCGCGGGGCGCGCATTCGGGCGACTCCATCGTCCGTACGGAACGATGGCGGCCGCCTGACCGGATGACCCGCCGTCCCGGAGGACAGTCAGGTGGGAGATCGGAGCCTCCACTTGTGGGCCGGGCACATGGTGTCCGGCCGGTCGTTACACAAGGCTAGCAGTTCCGCCGGACACGCGCTAACCGGAGGCCTCCTCACCGCCGCCCACCGGGCGCAGCCGCCCCTCCCCCGCGGGCGGGAAGGCTCCCGTGGACGGGGACGCGCGCGCCGGGGCCTATCGTGTGGGGCATGAGTGACACCCCTCCCCAGAACCCCGACTTCGACACCATGACCCGCGACATCGCCGAGGTCCCCGCGGTCGAGGTCATCGTGACGGTCGCCGTGAACCTGATGAGCGCCGCCGCCGTGAAGCTCGGTCTCACCGAGGAGGGCGACGAGCACAAGGACCTGGACGAGGCCCGCAAGCTGGTCACCGCCCTCGCCGGCCTGCTCGACGCGAGCGCGACCGAGATCAGCTCCTTCCACGCGGCGCCACTGCGCGACGGCCTGAAGTCCCTCCAGCTGGCCTTCCGCGAGGCGTCCCTCGTCCCGGACGAGCCGGGCCAGGGCCCCGGCGAGAAGTACACGGGCCCCGTCTACGGCTGACCCGCGCCCGTCCGTCACGGCGGGTCCGCGCCCGTCCGTCGCACGGACACGGACCCACCCGCGTACCTATCCGCGTACGTACAGGGGCTCGCCCGGAGGCGTCGCCTCGGCCGGCAGCAGTGCCAGGTCGAGGCCGCGCACCAGGCGGGCCCTCAGTGTTTCGTCGGCCGCGAGCCGCTCGGCCACCGCGCGGGCGGTCTCGGCGGGCGCTGCCGACGGGTCGAGCACCAGCGCGAGGGTGCCGTCCGCCGGACCGGGGCCGAGATGGGCGCGGACCACCAGGGGCTCGGCGGCGACCGCGGCCCGTACCGCCTCGACCACTGCGGGATCGGCGAGCGGGTCGGTGGTCGTACGCCCCTCGGCGAGCGCCAGCAGGGCGGAACCCGTCAGCTCGTAGGACACGGGTCCGGCCAGGTCCAGCACGATCGTGTCGGCCTTCTCGTGCACCGCGGCCTCCAGGACCTGATTCAGGCGTACGGCCACGGGGCGGGCCTTAGGGTCCCAGCGGGCCAGCGAGTCCGTGGACGTGAAGGCGGGCAGGGCCGTGCGGTCGCCGGCCTTGAGCGTGGGCACCGCCATGTCGCTGGTCTTCTCGCGGCGCAGCCCGTTCTCGTCCTCCTCGACCTCGCCGAGGATCGCCACGACGGGCACGAGCAGCCGGGCGCCCGCGATCGCCTCCAGGACCGGAGGCACGGCGGTGCGGTCGGCGGACCAGGCCGCGAGCGCGGCGCTCAGCCGGGGGTCGGCGGAGCCGTCGTCGTCGGGGAAGCCGGGGTCGGGAATGTTCTTGTTCGCCACGGTCCCCGACCCTATCGGGGGAATGCTGCTGCGCTTGTGCGGCCCCCGTAACCCGCGGGCGACGGTATTCATGAGTTTCTCAGCCTTCCCTGACACACCTCTAACACAGGCCTCATCGCGGGCACAGCCCGGCCGTCCAGCATCGCCGGATGGACCGTCACAGAGCACGCGGGCGTCGCGCCCGGCCCTCCCGACGCAAGCCACTCCTCTCCGCCGCGGTGGCCTCCGTCGTCCTCGTCGGCGCCACGGCGGCCGGGACCGTGTACATGAAGGCGCAGGCGCACGACGGCACGTCCGCCGTATCGTCGGCGTCGGTGTCGGCGTCGCCCTCTTCGTCGCCGGCCGGGAGCGAGGAGGCATCGGTGGAACCCGTGGCGGAGCCCTCCGTGGACCGGGACGCGCTGCTCGCGAAGGCGCTGAAGTCGGTGCCGGTGACGGCCGGTGCGAGGACATCGGTCGCCGTCCTCGACGTCGACTCCGGCGAGAGCGCCGCCCATGGTGACGCGGCCTTCGACACCGCGAGCATCGTCAAGGTGAACATCCTGGCCGCGCTGCTCCTCCAGGCCCAGGACGCGGACCGGCATCTCTCCGCGCAGGAGAAGGCGTACGCCACCAAGATGATCGAGAACAGTGACAACGCGTCGGCGACCGCGCTGTGGGCGGTCATCGGCCGGGCCGACGGTCTGGACGCCGCGAACAAGCGCTTCGGTCTGAGCGCCACGCAGGGCGGCGACGGTGAGCTGTGGGGGCTGACCCAGACCACCGCCGGCGACCAACTGACCTTGCTGCGGCAGGTGTTCGGGGAGGACTCCAAGCTCAGCTCGGCCTCGCGGTCCTATCTCCAGGGACTCATGGGCGAGATCGAGACCGACCAGCGGTGGGGGGTGTCGGCGGCCGGCGACGGTTCCCGGTGGGCGCTGAAGAACGGGTGGTTGGCGCGCAGCACGACCGGGCTGTGGGACGTCAACAGCATCGGACGGATCTCGGCCGACGGCCACGACTATCTGGTGGCGACGCTGTCGAATGGCAACTCCACACAGGCGAAGGGCATTTCACTGGTGGAGGCGGTGTCGAAGGCGGCGGTGTCGACGTTCCGGGACACGACCGAGGACTGAGGGCGAAGAGCCGGGAGGCTCCGAACAGGCCTGGGGGCCGGGCGGGTCGCCGAACGGCCTTGACCGCCAGTGCCGTTCGAACAGCCTTGACGGCTAGGGGCGTTCGAACGGGTTCGCGCTTCTGCGCCCGCGCCACAGGAACACCGCCGCCGCCAGCAGGGCCACGCCCAGGCCGCCCGCGAGGGGAGCGGCCCAGTCGGACGAACTGCCGCCGTCGTCGGGGGTGTCGGGGCCGGTACCGAAGTACTTGTGGCCGTACTCGGCCGACTCGAGTCCCTCCGGCTTGAGCCGGCCGGCCGCCTTGATGGCGGCGGCGGGGTCGACGAAGCCGTAGCCGCGGGAGTCGTCGCGGCCCCCGGAGGGAACGTTGCGGGCGGTGTCCTCCAGCAGCTTCTTGATCTGCGCCGGGGACAGGCCGGGGTGGGCGGCCTTGACGAGCGCGACCGCGCCGGAGACGAACGCGGACGCCGCGCTGGTGCCCCAGCCCTCGTAGTACCGGTCGTCCGGGTCGGCGATGACCACGTCGACGCCCGGGGCGCTGACGGTGGCGTACCAGCGGCGGGTGGAGAAGGAGGCGTGGGTCCCGTAGCGGTCGACGGCGGCCGCCGCGATCACACCGGGGTAGGCGGCGGGGTACGAGATGTGGTCGCCCTTCTCCCCGCCGTTGCCGGCCGAGGCGACGACGGCGACCCCCTTCTTCAGCGCGTACTGGACGGCTTCGTCCTCGGCGGGCTCGGGGTGGGCGGACCTGGAGTCGTCGCCGAGGGAGAGGTTGATGACGTCGGCGCCGTGGTCGGCGGCCCAGCGGATGCCGTCCGCGAGCGCGTTGCCCCGGGTGTTGCGGGCCTTGGAGCGGGCCGGGTCCTTGTCCTCGAGGATGACCCGGACGGGCAGGATCTTCGCCTCCGGGGCGATGCCCATGACACCGTTGGCGTCACCCGGACCGTGACCGTGCCCGGCGATGATGCCCGCCATGGCGGTGCCGTGCCGGGCCCAGGTCCGGTCGCCGCGGCTCGCGCCGAAACCGACCAGGTCCTTGTCCGCGAGCACATTGCCCTTGAGGTCCGGGTGCAGGGCATCGACGCCGGTGTCGAGGACGGCGACGGTGATGCCCTTGCCCTTGGTCGTGCGCCACGCCTGCTGTGTGTGCATCGCGTCGAGGCCCCACTGCTGGGCACGGATGCCGTCGGCGTGCGCGGCGGTCGAGGGCACCAGCGCGAGGGAGGCGGCGAGGACCGCGGCGAGGGTGCCGGACCTGCGGGAGAGGCGGGGCCCTCGGGCCTGCCGGGCCGGACGGGGGCGCCGGGCGCTGCCGACGGGGGCCGTCGCTCCGGCCGAGAAGGTCGTACCGGTCGCGCGGGACTGTCGGCTGCGGCCGTCGGGGCCGTCGGCGCGGGTCATGACGGCTTCTCCGTGGACGAGCTGACGGTCTTGCGAAGTCCTCGCTCGACCCGGTCGGCGAGGCCCTGCGCCTCATGGCCGAGGCCCGCCTGGGCCGCGGCCGTGGTCGAGTCCGGCTTCATCGCGTCGGCGGCGGGCTGCGGGGCGGCGACCGTGCGTCCGTCGGCGAACCCCGAGACCGCGTACACGACGACGGGGGCGTCGGTGAGGACGGACAGGGTCCAGGAGGCACGCTGGGCCTTGCCGAAGCCCTCGGCGTCGGTGCCCTCGGCCGCGTACGGCAGGGGCAGCAGGTCGGTGCGCCGGCCCAGTGCCTCCTTGCGGAAGCGGGCCTTCAGGGAGGTCATGCCGGCCACGTCCGCCTTGGTGAACAGCAGGCCGACGGTGGTGACATGGCTGCGGGTCGCGTCAACGTAGGTGGCACGCAGCAGGCGCAGGCAGCCGACGGGGGCGAGGGCCTGACGCAGCAGCGGGTCGAAGGCGTCCTTGCAGCCGGTGTCGGGCGCGACGGCGATCCGCGTCCAGGTGCGGTCGGAACCGCCGGGGCCGGCTCCGTCACCGCGCACGGTCGGCGGGAAGAGCTGGTCCACGGGCACGCTGTGCCAGAGTTCTCCGGCCGCCGTGAAGGCGCCGGGAGAACCGGGTCCGTCCGTGGTGTCGCCGGTGAGCCAGCTGCCGGTCACCGCACCGCCGATGAGCCCGAGTCCGAGCACGACGCAGGTCGCGACGGTCACGGCACCCGCCCGGGCCCGCCTGCGGAACGGACGCACCCGGGCGCCGTCCCGGCCGTACGTCTCGGGCTCCGCGAACGTCACGAAGGGGCGCTGCGCACCCGGGGCCGCCTCGGTGGGCACGGCCGAGGGGGACGGAACGAACGGGGGTGCGGGCGCGGAGGCCACGGAGGTCACGGACGGCTGGTCGTCCCGTCCGGGCCGTGTCTCCCGCGCCTCCTCCGCGGTCCGCCGCGGCGCGGACTCCGAAGGCCGCGGTGCTTCGAAGGCACGCGGGGGCTCGGACGGGCGCTGCGGCGCGGCGGGGTGCGACAGCCGGGCGGGGCGCTGCGCAGGACGCTGTGTCCCGCCGGGCCGTGTCGGCCCCGCGGTGTGCGGCGCCCCCTCGGGACGCGCCGGCCCGGCGGACACGGGCGGCGTGTCCGGGAAGCGTGCGGACGCCGCGGGGGGCGGCGGGGTCGGCGGACCCGTCCGGCCCTCGGGGCGCAGGTCGGGGTAACGCCGGGCCTCCGGCCGCGCGGCGGACGCGGCAGCCTGTGCGTCGGCCTCCGGCGCGGAGCGCTGCGAGGGCGCCGACGACGGGGCCGGACGCTCCGACGGACCCGCGGCGGAGCCGTGCGGGGCGGCTCCCGCCGCGCGGCCCTGTCCGGCGGACGGTGTCGCCGGACGGGGTGCGCCGGACGGTGACGAACCGGCGGCCGGGGCGGACCGGGGCACGTCGGACCCGGGCGTACCGGACGGGGCGGGCCGTCGCGCCTCGGATTCCGGCATGCCGGTCGGGACGGACGGTCGCATGTCGGACCTCGGCGTACCGGACACCGGCGTACCGGTCGGTGCGGACGGGGACGCGTCACCCCCTGGCGTACCGGTCGGCACGGACGGCCGTATGCCGGACCCCGGCGTACCGGTCGGCGCGGACCGTCGTGCGTCGGACTCCGGCGTGCCGGGCGTGGCGGACCACGGTCGGCCGGGCGACACGGACTCCGGCGCGGCAGGAGAAGCGGTTCCCGGGGCACCGGACGGGGCCGGCCCCGCTCCAGGGGACCCGGCCGGATCCTGCGAGCCGGTCACGCACGACGACGCGGACGCCGGACCGGCCGACGCAGCGGTCCCGGAGGTACCGGACCTGACGGACCCGGACGCACCGGGCGCGCCGGCCCTGGGCCGGACGAGCGAGGTGGGCCTCGGTGTGCCGGGCGCGGCCGATTCCGGCCTGCCCGACCCTGCGGCGGCACCCGGGCCGCCGGGCGAGACGGCTCCCGGTCCTCCGGGCAAGGCGGACGCGGGCGTGCCGGGTGCGGCCTGTCCCGGCTCGGTCGGCGAAACCTGCCGCGGGGTGTCGCCCGTCCCGGACGCCGCGTCGGTCTCCATGGACATGTCGAAGAAGTCGAAGGACCGCGGCGGCGCGGGCACCCTCGGGTTGTGTCCGGGCCTCGGCCCGGCATCCGGCACGGCGGACGAACCCGGCGCGGAAGCACCGCCGGAGGTACGGAAACCGCCTCCGGCCCCGGACCGTCCGCCCGGGGCGCCGGACCGGTCCGGCGTCGGCGGCGGCCCGACCGGCTGGGGCGGCACCGACGGGGCCGCGCCACGGGGTGCGTTCGCGGGGCGCGGCGGAACCGCCGGAGCATGCTGGGAGGCGGCCGGCCCGGATCCGGAAGGGGACGTGGCGTGTCCGGGGCCGGGAGCGGATCCCCGCGGGGTCGGTGCGGGGTCCTCGGCGGACCAGTCCTCCCCGGCCGACAGGTCCGGCCCGGGCGACCGGACCGGCTTCGGCGGAACCGGAGGGCGGGTCGGCGGGTTCGCGGGGGCCGGCGGGGTCTGGGCGGCCGGCGGGGGCATGGTGGGCGGGACGGAGGGACGCCGGGGATTCGAGGCGCGCCGCGCTTCCGTACTCATGCACCCCCCGTTTCCTCGTACCGGGCTGTCGGACGCCTCGTAGCTCGGCGAGCCGTTTCGTGTGCGCGAGAGGTTCACCACGGGCACGCATACCCGCACCGGTGGCGCGTCACCCCGGGCAGGGCCCGCCGGGGCGAGGTCGTTCCTCCCCGCGTCCGCGTCACTCTACGGGTTGACGAGCGCCGGGCGGGAACCCAGTGCGAAGCCCCGGGGCATCTGCCCGGAACGTCCCCCTACCCTGCGGTAATCGAGTCTGGCAGTCTTCGCACATGACTGCCCGTGCCGCCGACAGGGCCCGCTACGACCGGGCCACCGCTCACCTCGACGCCCCCGTCGCCATCGTGGACCTGGACGCCTTCGACGCGAACGCGGACGATCTGGTCCGCCGGGCCGGCGGGAAGCCGATCCGCGTCGCCAGCAAGTCCGTCCGCTGCCGCACCCTCCTGGAACGCGTCCTGGCGCGGGACGGCTTCGCGGGGATCATGTCGTTCACCCTCGCCGAGTCGCTGTGGCTGGCCCGGTCCGGTTTCGACGACGTCCTGCTCGCCTATCCGTCGGCCGACCGCAAGGGCTACGCCGAGCTGACCGCCGACCCCAAGCTCGCCGCCGCGGTGACCGTCATGATCGACGACCCGGCGCAGCTGCGGCTCATCGACGAGGCGCGCGAGGGCGGCACGGAGGTCGTACGGGTGTGCCTGGAGCTCGACACCTCGCTCAAGCTGTTCGGCGGCCGGGTCCGGGTCGGAGCGCTGCGTTCGCCGCTGCACTCCCCCGCCCAGGTCGCGGACCTGGCCCGGGCCGTCAAGCGCGCCCCCGGGTTCAAGCTGGTGGGGATCATGGCGTACGAGGGTCACATCGCGGGCGTCGGTGATGCGGTCTCGGGGCGGCCGCTGCGCTCGCGTGCCGTGCGGCTGATGCAGGCGACCGCCCGCAAGGAGCTCGTCCAGCGCCGTGCGGAGGTCGTGCGGGCGGTACGGGCCGTGGAGCCGGACCTCGAATTCGTCAACGGCGGCGGCACCGGCAGCGTCCAGCACACGGCCGCCGAGGACGCGGTGACCGAGATCGCGGCCGGGTCGGGGCTCTACGTGCCGAGGCTCTTCGACAACTACACGTCCTTCAGCGGACGCCCGGCGGCGCTGTTCGCCCAGCCCGTGGTGCGCCGCCCGGGCGTGGGCGTGGTGACCGTGCTGGGCGGCGGGTATCCCGCCTCCGGGGCCGCGGGCGCCGACCGGCTGCCGGTCCCGTATCTGCCGGAGGGACTGTCGTACGACCCCCAGGAGGGTCCCGGCGAGGTGCAGACCCCGCTGCTCGGCTCCCCTGCCGACGATCTGCTCATCGGCGACAAGGTGTGGTTCCGGCACGCGAAGGCCGGTGAGCTGTGCGAGCGGTTCGACACGCTGCACCTCGTGGAGGGCGACACCGTCACCGCCTCCGTCCCGACCTATCGGGGAGAGGGCCACACCTTCCTCTGACCCGTGGGGTCACGCCTTCCGCGGTCGGAACGATCGGGAGAGGGCGGACGCCCGCCCTGCCTGCCTGCCCGCCTGCCCGCCTGCCCGCCTGCCGCGAGACACCGCCGCCCGCCCGGCCGTGGGACACCGTCCTCCGGCCGGGCGGCGCCGTGCGCCCGGCGGGACGGTCGTCGTTCACTTGGACGGGCCGATGCTGCTGCCCACACCGCCGCCGGCGTCCTTCTGGCCCACCGAGCGGATGCCTTCGGTGATCCGGTCCATGTCGGACAGCGGCGGCCCGTCGGCGCCGGCGTCGACGGCGAACCGGACGATGACGAGCGACTGCGAACCCACGCTGGACGGGAAGGCCAGCGACTCGACGTAACCCCCGGGCCCCACACCGGTCTTGACCTTCCAGCGCACGAGATACCCGGCGCGGCCGGCGACGGCGACCGAGCCGGACTTCACCAGCCGGTGGGAGGTGATGCCCCGGAAGGGGCGGCTGCCCACGAGGTCGTGGCCGTACGCGCTGTCGGCGGCGTCCTCGATGTCCCCCTCGGCGAGGGCCTTCGGGGAGGTCTCGTCGGTGGCCGTCGCCGTGCGCGAGTCGACCCAGCCGTGCCGGCACAGACCGGGATCTCCCGGGCAGTCGTAGGTTCGCGGGGTCGACAGCACCATGTCGTGGTCGGCGGCGTACTGCGGCTTCGCCCAGCCGTCGAGGACCGGGAAGGTGATGCCGTTCAGTTCGTCCACGACGACGGACGGGTCACCGGCAGACGGCGAGGCACCGGACGGTGACGGTGAGGGGCTCCCGGTCCGGGTGGGGGACGCGGACGCGGGCGTGGTCCGTGCCGCCGCGCCGCCGCCCCCGCCGCCGTCGTCGCGCAGCAGCACACCGCCCGTGACGATCGCGGCCACGAGGACGACGGCGGCCGTCACGAGGGCCACGGTCCTGCCCCGGCCGGAACCGGAGCCGTCGGCCGACGGGGTCTGCATCAGGGGCTGTTGGGGATCTTCGGGCTGACGCCGGTGGTCGGTCCACGCGGTCCCGTCCCACCAGCGCTCGACGAGCGGGTACGACGGGTCGCGGTACCAGCCGGGTGGGGGTGTCATGCTCATCCGGGCACTCTAATGCCGCGCCGGACAGCGGGACGCGCCGGGCCGAGCGGTCCGCGGGGCCGCGGGGCCGCGGGGCGTGGGGTACGACCGGGCGCCGTCCCCCGCGCCCGGCCTCCCCCGCGGCCGGGCTACAGCGGCGTGACGTAGGCGCCCGAAATGCCCCCGTCCACCAGGAAGTCGGTGGCGTTCACGAAGGAGGAGTCGTCGCTGGCGAGGAACGCGACGGCCGCCGCGATCTCGTCCGCCTCGGCGAACCGTCCGACGGGGATGTGCACGAGCCGGCGCGCGGCCCGCTCGGGGTCCTTGGCGAACAGCTCTTGGAGCAGCGGGGTGTTGACCGGACCGGGGCACAGCGCGTTGACCCGGATGCCCTCGCGGGCGAACTGGACGCCCAGTTCACGGGACATGGCCAGTACTCCGCCCTTGGAGGCCGTGTACGAGATCTGGGAGGTCGCCGCGCCCATCCGGGCCACGAAGGAGGCGGTGTTGATGATGGACCCCCTGCCCTGGCGGCGCATGTAGGGGATGGCGGCCTTGCAGCACAGGTAGACGGAGGTGAGGTTGACCTCCTGGACGCGCTTCCAGGCCTCCAGGCCGGTGTCCAGGATGGAGTCGTCGTCGGGCGGCGAGATGCCCGCGTTGTTGAAGGCGATGTCGACCGAACCGTAGGTGTCGTACGCCGTCCTGAACAGGTTCTCGACCTGTTCAGGGTCGGTCACGTCGACCTTGACGAAGGTTCCGCCGACCTCCGCGGCCACGGCTTTCCCGTGCTGTTCGTCGATGTCGCCGCAGACGACACGGGCTCCCTCGGAGGCGAGCCGGCGCGCGGTGGCGAGGCCGATGCCGCTGGCGGCGCCGGTGATGACGGCGGTGCGGCCCACCAGGCGGCGGCAGACGGTCTCGGGGGTGTCTGAAGTCACTGTGCGGGACCTTCCGTGCTGATGAAGACGTTCTTGGTCTCGGTGAAGGCGGTGAGCGCGTCCGGGCCGAGTTCACGGCCGATCCCCGACTGCTTGAAGCCGCCGAAGGGGGTCCAGTAGCGGACGCTGGAGTGGGAGTTGACGGACAGGTTGCCGGCGCGGACGGCCTGGGAGACGCGCAGGGCGCGGCCGACGTCACGGGTCCAGATGGAGCCGGACAGGCCGTAGTCGGTGGCGTTGGCGAGCCGGACGGCGTCGGCCTCGTCCTCGAAGGGCAGCACGACGGCGACGGGACCGAAGACCTCCTCGACGGCCACGCGGGCGCCGGGGTCGACGCCGGTGAGGACGGTGGGCGCGAACCAGAAGCCGGGGCCCTCGGGGGCCTTGCCGCGGATGCCGGGCGCGTCGGCGTCGACGTAGGACCGTACGCGTTCCAGCTGGGCCGCGGAGATCAGCGGGCCCATCTGGGTCCGCTCGTCGGAGGGGTCGCCGACGACGACCGACTCGACGGCCGGGGCGAGGAGTTCGAGGAAGCGGTCGTGGACGGAGCGCTGGACGAGGATGCGGGTGCGGGCGCAGCAGTCCTGACCGGAGTTGTCGAGGAAGGACATGGGGGCGGCCGCGGCGGCGGCCTCGATGTCGGCGTCGGCGAAGACGATGTTGGGGCTCTTGCCGCCGAGTTCGAGGGTGACGCGCTTCAGGAGGGCGGACCCCTTCGCCAGTACCTGTTTCCCCACGGCCGTGGACCCGGTGAAGACGATCTTCGCGACGCCGGGGTGCCGGACGAGCGCGTCGCCCGCGACGGGTCCCGCGCCGGGCAGCACCTGGAAGAGGTGTTCGGGCAGGCCGGCGTCCAGGGCGAGTTCGGCCAGCCGCAATGCCGTGAGCGGGGTCGTCTCGGCGGGTTTGAGGATGACGGCGTTGCCCGCGGCGAGGGCGGGTGCGGTGCCCCAGGCGGCGATGGGCATCGGGAAGTTCCAGGGCGCGATGACACCGACGACGCCGAGGGGTTCGAGGAGGGTGATGTCGAGGCCGCCCGGGACGGGGATCTGACGTCCCGTCAGCCGTTCCACTCCCCCGGCCGCGTAGTCGAGCAGATCGCGGACGTTGCCCGCCTCCCAGCGGGCGTTGCCGAGGGTGTGGCCGGCCTCACGGACCTCCAGCCGGGCCAGTTCCTCGAGGTGGCCGTCGACTTCGGCCGCGAAGCGGCGCAGCAGCCTGGCCCGGTCGGCGGGTGCGAGGGCGGCCCAGCGGGCCTGCGCCCGGCCGGCCCGTACGACCGCGTCCGCGACGTCCTGTGCGGTGGCGGCGGGGACGGTGGCGACGACCTCCTCGGTGGCCGGGTCGAGCACCTGGAGTTCGTGGCCGTACGGAGGTGAGGCGTACGGGTGCGACGTGTCCGGGTGCGGCTCGTCCGGGTGCGATGCGTGGGGGTGCGGCAAAGGGGTCCTCACAGGCGTTCGAAGGAGCGGCGCAGCTCCCAGTCGGTCACCGCGGCGTCGAAGGCCTCCAGCTCGACGCGCGCCATGTTGCGGTAGTGCTCGACCACCTCGTCGCCGAAGGCGGCCCGGGCGATCGGGCTGTTCTCCCAGAGCTCGGCGGCCTCGCGCAGCGTGGTGGGGACGTGCGCGTACGCGGCGGCGTAGGCGTTGCCCGGGCACGCCTCGGGCAGCTCCAGCTTCCGCTCCATGCCGTACAGTCCGGCCGCCACGAGTCCGGCGACGGCCAGATGCGGATTGACGTCGCCGCCGGGCAGCCGGTTCTCGAAGCGCGTGGAGCGGCCGTGGCCGACGACCCGGAGCGCGCAGGTGCGGTTGTCATGCCCCCAGGCGACCGCGGTCGGGGCGAAGGACCCGGGCTGGAACCGCTTGTACGAGTTGATGTTGGGCGCGTACAGGAGGGAGAAGTCGCGCAGGGCGGCCAGCTGTCCGGCGAGGAAGTGGCGCATCACCTCCGACATGCCGCCCGGGTCCTCGGCGGAACCGGCCATCACGTTGGTGCCGTCGGCGTCGGCCAGGGAGAGGTGGATGTGGCAGGAGTTGCCCTCGCGCTCGTTGTACTTCGCCATGAAGGTGAGCGAGACGCCCTCCTGGGAGGCGATCTCCTTGGCGCCGGTCTTGTAGATCGCGTGCTGGTCGCAGGTGACGAGGGCCTCGTCGTACCGGAAGGCGATCTCGTGCTGGCCGGGGTTGCACTCGCCCTTGGCGGACTCGACGGTGAGGCCGGCGGCCTGCATCTCGTTGCGGATGCGGCGCAGCAGGGGCTCGACG
Source organism: Streptomyces sp. NPDC021080 (assembly GCF_044333225.1). Taxonomy (NCBI): domain Bacteria; kingdom Bacillati; phylum Actinomycetota; class Actinomycetes; order Kitasatosporales; family Streptomycetaceae; genus Streptomyces; species Streptomyces sp. NPDC021080. The sequence continues at coordinate 275,509 of NZ_JBIRQM010000013.1, forward strand.
CGTCCGGTCCCGAGGACGGAGTAGTCGATGTTGTACTGGTTGGCCGGGGTGAGCCCCCGGTAGCCGCTGTCCCAGGCCTGCTCGTAGGTGTCCCGGAAGACGATGAACTCCAGCTCGGTGCCCACCTGGGCGGTGTAGCCGAGCGCGGCGAGGCGCTCCAGCTGGCGGCGCAGGATCTGGCGGGGCGCGGCCACCACGGGGGAGCCGTCGTTCCAGGCGAGGTCGGCGATGAGCAGGGCGGTGCCCTCGCTCCACGGGACGCGCCGCAGGGTACCGAGGTCCGGGTGCAGGGCGAAGTCGCCGTAGCCGCGGTCCCAGGAGGACATGGCGTATCCGTCGACGGTGTTCATGTCGGTGTCGACGGCGAGGAGGTAGTTGCAGCCCTCCGTGCCGTGTTCCAGGACCTCGTCGAGGAAGAAGGCCGCGGCGAACCGCTTGCCCTGGAGGCGCCCCTGCATGTCGGGGAAGGCCAGGACGACCGTGTCGATGTCACCGGCCTCGACGAGGACGCGCAGTTCGTCGACGGTCAGCGGGGGTGTGCGGTCTGCCACCGGAAGTTCCTCCTTGGTCAGCCGAGGGCCATAAGGTATTGCGGAGAACCATTGCTTGGGAAGGGGGCGCGACCTGATGACACGGGCGGAATCCGGCCGTGGGACCGGCGACCGGCTGACGCCGGTGCTGCGGCCGGTGCGGGCGGGCAACGGCTTCGAGGAAGCACTGGAACAGATCCTCCAGATCGTCTGGCTCGGCCTGGTACCGGGCGGTGAACGGCTGCCCGCGGAACGGGAGTTGGCGGAGCGGCTCGGCATCAGCCGGGTGACGCTGCGCGAGGTCCTGAAGGTGCTCCAGGACCAGGGTCTGGTCGAGTCACGGCGCGGACGCTACGGCGGCACCTTCGTGCTGGCGCGCACCGACACACCGGGCGAGCACGAACTGCGCCGCCGGGTCGCCGCGGTCGACATCGAGGACGTACTGCGGTTCCGCGAGGTCCTGGAGGTGGGCGCGGCCGGGCTGTGCGCGACGCACGGGCTCGACGCGGAGCGGGGCGCGCGACTGCGCGAGGCGCTGGAGCGGACGAACGACGCCCCGCTCGCCGACTACCGGCGCCTGGACACCATGTTCCACCTCACCCTCGCCGAGCTGTGCGGTTCCCCCTCCCTCGCCGCGCGGTACGCGGCCGTCCGCGCCGGCGTCAACGACCTGCTCGACTGCATCCCGCTCCTCGTCCGCAACCTGGAGCACTCGCAGCGCCAGCACACCGCCCTCGTCGAGGCGGTTCTCGACGGGGACGCGGACGGGGCGCGGGAGATCATGCGGGAGCACTGTGCGGGCACGGCGGCGCTGCTGCGGGGTTTCCTGGCATGAGCGGGACCGGCATGAGCAGGACCGGCATGAGCGGGATGTGACGCGCGGGGCCCGTGCGTTCCGCTCCCCCGTCCAGCAAAGGTATGAGAGGTTTCCATTGACGCCGTTGATGGTCACGGGCGTCGTGGCGACCCGGATCCGAGGGAGTAGCACGTGGGCAGGCCGCTGGTCGGTGTGAGTACGTATCTGGAGACCGGGGCGCGCTGGGGCGTGTGGGAGCTGGAGGCCGCGCTGCTGCCGGCCGGCTATCCACGGCTCGTGCAGCGGGCCGGCGGGCTCGCCGTGATGCTGCCGCCGGACGATCCGGCCCTGGCGCGGGAGACCGTCGCCCGTCTCGACGCGGTGGTCGTCGCGGGCGGACCCGACGTCGACCCCGCCCGGTACGGCGCCGAGCGCTCCCCGCGTACGGGCCCGCCCGCCCCCGAGCGCGACGCCTGGGAACTCGCCCTGATCCGGGCCGCGTTGGACTCCGGCACCCCGCTGCTCGGCATCTGTCGGGGGCACCAGCTCCTGAACGTGGCTTTCGGCGGCACTCTCGTCCAGCACCTCGACGGGCACGTGAAGGACATCGGCGTCGTCGGACACCACGAGGTGACCCCCGTCGCGGGGACGCGGTACGCCGGTCTCGTACCGGAGCCGTGCTCCGTGCCGACGTACCACCATCAGGCGGTGGACCGCCTCGGGGACGGGCTCACGGTCTGCGCCCACGCGGCGGACGGCACCGTGGAGGCGGTCGAACTCCCCGGCCCCGCCTGGGTGCTGGGAGTCCAGTGGCACCCGGAGATGGGCGACGACCTGCGGGTGATGCGGGGCCTGGTCGCGGCGGCGACCTGAGCATCCCGGGTCCCGCACCGACGTTTCCCGCCCCTCCGCCCCTGCCCGTCCCGAACCTGGGGGCTGCCGCCCCCGGACCCCCGCTTCGGCCTGGACGGCCTCGTCCTCAAGCGCCGGACGGGCTGAGAATCAGCCCCTCCGGCGTTTGAGGAGCGGGAGTCCGGGGGCAGCGCCCCCGGGTTCGGGACGGGCAGGGGCGGAGGGGGCGAAAGAAAGCTGTACCGCTACGCCCCCCGCGTCAGGGACAGCAGGTCGCGGGCCGGCCCCGTGGGGCGGTGCCCCGTCGGCCAGACGGCCCGCAGGGCACGGGTGAGCCGCACGTCGGCGAGCGGGATGCCCACCAGGCGGTGGGCGGACAGCTCCTCCCCGAGGGCGAGTTCGCTCAGGACGGCGGGTCCCGCACCGCTGACGGCGGAGGCCTTGACCGCCGTCGTCGAGGACAGCTCGATGAGCGGGCGGGCGAGCCCGCCGAGCGCGGAGTCGAGGACCTGACGGGTGCCCGACCCCTCCTCGCGCAGGATGAGCGGCGTGGCCGCCAGCTCGGCCGCCGCCAGGGGCGCGCGGCGGCGCGCCCAGGGATGCCCGGGCGCCGTCACCACGATCAGCCGGTCGTGCGCGATGACGGTGGCGTCGAGACCGGAGGGCACCGAGAGCCCCTCGACGAACCCGAGGTCCGCCTCACCCGTCAGCAGCCGCTCGGCGACGGCGGCGGAGTTCCCGGCGAGCAGCGACACGGCCGTGTCGGGCCGCTGTGCGCGCAGCGCGATCAGCCAGCCGGGCAGCAGATACTCGGCGATGGTCATGCTCGCGGCCACCCGCAGCCGCGAGTCGCGCCGGTCGCGCAGGGCCTGCGCCCCGGCGTCGAACGCCTCGGCCGCGTCCACCACCCGCCGGGCCCAGTCCGTGACGAGCGCCCCCTCACGAGTGAGCCGGGACCCGCGCGGTGAACGGTCGACGAGCGCCACCCCGAGCAGCCGCTCCATGGAACGGATCCGGCTGCTGGCCGCCGGCTGCGTGATCCCCACTTCCCGTGCGGCGCGCCCGAGGCTGCCGAGGCGTGCCACCGCCAGCAGCAGTTCCAGCGCGCCCAGATCGGGCACCCGGTGCGCGATCCCGCTGCCGGGCCGACTCTCAGCACTGCTGCTCATAAACCCAGCTTATGTCGTCATAGGCGCGGACTCCCTGGTGGGGAGCCCACGGCGGCGCGACCGTGATGTCATGGTCACCGCAGCCCAGCCCTTGTCCGCCCATCAGGCGGGAACCGTCCCCGACACGAAGACCCCCCGTGTCCCGGGAAACCGCGTCGTCGCGGGAGTCCGGCACCTCGGCCCGAACTGGTACGCCTCCGTGATGGGCACCGCGATCGTGGCCACGGCGGGAGCCGGGCTCCCCGCGGACGTGCCGGGCCTGCGCACCGCCTGCACGATCGTGTGGGCCCTCTCGCTCACCCTGCTGGTGGCGCTGCTCGCCGCCCGCGCCCTGCACTGGGCGTACCACCGCGACCAGGCCCGCGCCCACCTCCTCGACCCGGCGATGGCCCCCTTCTACGGCTGCCTCTCGATGGCCCTGCTCGCCGTGGGCGGTGGCACCCTCCTGGTCGGCCGGGACTGGATCGGGACACCGGCGGCCCTCGCCGTGGACACCGTCCTGTTCACCGCCGGGACGGTGATCGGACTCGTCGCCGCCGTGGCCGTCCCGTACCTCATGGTCGTACGGCATCGCATCGAACCCGGACAGGCCTCCCCCGTGTGGCTGCTGCCCATCGTCGCTCCCATGGTGTCGGCCGCCGTCGGCCCCCTCCTCGTTCCCCACCTGCCGGCCGGACAGCCCCGGGAGACCCTGCTCCTCGCCTGTGCCGCGATGTTCGGGATCAGTCTGGTGGCCACCTTCGTGATGCTGCCGATGATCTTCGCGCGGCTCGTCACCGCGGGTCCGCTGCCGCTCGCGCTCACCCCGACGCTGTTCCTCGTGCTCGGCCCGCTGGGCCAGTCGACGACCGCGGTGGGCAAGTTCGCGGACGCCGCCCCCGGCGTGGTGCCCGCCCCCTACGACCAGGGTTTCGCGCTCCTCGCCGTCCTCTACGGCGTCCCCGTGCTGGGCTTCGCGATGCTGTGGCTCGCGCTGGCCGTCGCGATGGTCGTACGGGCCCGCCGTCAGGGCATGGGTTTCGCGATGACCTGGTGGGCGTTCACCTTCCCCGTGGGCACCTGCGTGACCGGCGCGGAGGGCCTGGCCCGCCACACCGGTCTGGCCGCCTTCGAGGTACTCGCCGTCGCCCTGTACGCCCTGCTGGTGACCGCCTGGTCGGTGGCCGCGGTCCGGACGGCCCACGGCCTGTTCGACGGCAGACTGCTCGCAGGACCGCGCTGAGATCGGCCTCCTGAAGCTGTCGTCCCCGGTCCTTCCTCGCGGACCGGGGACGTGGCATGCCCCTCGCCCCCGGTCACGGACGGGGCTCCTGGGAACGGTCCGGCCGAGGGGTCCGGGCGGCGCGCAGGCAGGCGGCGGCCTCCCGCGTGAGGGTGTCGGCGGGCCATCCGGCGAGAGTGGTCAGCGCGACGCGGCGCGCTTCGGGCGTGCCGCCGGTGAGTGCGGACCGCAGCAGGGGCCAGCCGTGTTCGGGGTGGTGTCGCAGGAAGTGCGCGAACAGCAGGAGAGCATGGTCGCGTTCGGGTCGGGGGGTGACGGCGAGCCGTCGTTCGGCCAGGCCGAGGACGTGTGCGGCGTGCCGGCGGTCGCTGCCGCGCAGCGCGTGGACCCACGTCGGGTCGAGCAGGGACGGTCCGGTTTCCAGACGCGCCAGGACCTGGGCCGTCGGGTCCAGGCGCAGGACGTCGGCAGGTCGCAGAGCGCGGTGGAAGTCGGGGCGCCGGGGGTCGGCGAGGTGTTCCAGGACGAGCGCACGCCACCGGGGTTCGTGGAGCAGTCCTTCGTAGCGGGCTGTCAGGTACTCGATGTCGACGGGCGCCCAGGGCAGCTCCCGGGGCGGGTGGCGGAAGAACATCGCGATGCCGATCAGGTCGAGGAGCCTGGTGATGGTGGGCGTCCGGGTCCGGACCAGGTCGGCGTAGCGGCGCAGCACGGGTACGGCGTGCGCGTAGTCGGCCAGTCCGGGTGCGGGACCTCCCTGGCCGTGGGCCATCGCGGCCAGGATGCCCCCGCCGCCGCCGAGGAGCCGGGTGTCGACGTGAGGGTGGCTCAGTGCGTCGCGCAGGTCGCCGGTGGTCGCCGCGAGGTGGGCGAGGTACTCGTCCATGACGGTGTTGCGGAAGCCCTCACGCAGCAGCCACGCCCTGATACGGGGATCGGTGGTGTCGCGCAGCGTTCGGACCGCCTGGATGCGTCCCCAGCCGGAGACCCGTCGGGCGAGCGCGTGGACGGCCGGGTCCGGGTCGGGCTGGGAGCGGTGGAGTGCGACGGCCGCGTAGAGGGTGAGTTCGTCCAGGGTGCCGAGCAGGAGCAGCAGTTCCCGGTCGCGCACGTCCCCGCCCAGCCCCAGGAGCACCAGGCCGATCTTGACCGGGGCCCGGTGGGTACCGTGCTCCGCCAGCTGCCGGCCCAGTCGGCGCAGGCCCTCGGACGGCAGACCACGGCGGCGGACCTCGGCACCGAGCTCGTCGGCGACGTCGATCGGCGAGCACGTGGTGAGGCGGTCGTGGAGACCCCTGAGCCTCTCGCCGCCGAGGCCGGACTCCTTCGCCCGCAGCAGGTGTTCGAGGTGGTCGGCGAGTTCGACACCGGTGGGAGGCGCGGCACCGTCGCCGTCCGGCGTACGCCGGACCAGGGCGTCTTCACCTCCGCCGACGAAGACGAAGGAAGCGCCGCCCGGGCGTGCGTCGGGAAGCGGATCGCCGCATCCGGGCCACGGACCAGGACCGTATCGACGGCGGAGGGTCCGTGCGTGGTCGAGAAGGGTGGGCCCGGCACCGACGGTCTCGCCGTCGCGCACCCACCGCGAGCCGGTCAACGACCGGAGGGCCGACTGCCCTTTCGTGTGGTCATGCCGTGGATGGTCCCCGACACGGCCCGCCCCGGCAACCGACATTCGGACGGCACCCCCTCACCGGCCGCCTCGGCTCTCGACGAACCGAGGTCCGTCTACATCCGGCGACGGGCTGCTCGCAGCGCTTCGCCGAGTCGCGCCGGGGCCTCGGCGAGCGAGGGGCCGTACCAGGTCAGCAGACGGCCGTCGACCAGGGCGCAGGGCGTTGCCGGGAAGGCCTCGGGGCCGTCGTCGGGGGTGAAGCGGTACGGCTCGTCGGGGAGCACCACGAGGTCCGCGCCCGCCGCGTTCAGCTCGGCGACGGGGACGCGGGGGTAGCGGTCCCCGTGGTGGGCGTACGCGTTGTCGACGCCCAGCCTCGCCAGGACGTCCCCCGCGAAGGTGTCCCGGCCCAGCACCATCCAGGGCCGCCGCCAGACCGGCACGATCGCGGTCCTGCGGCGGGCCGGAGCGGCCGGCTCGGCCCACGCGGCCTCCGCCGCGTCCAGCCAGTGCGGCCGACCGCGGGCCCCGCAGGCGGCGAGCACCCGGTCCAGTTCGCGAAAGGCCCCCGGCACGTCCCGTACCTCGGTGACCAGGACCTCGATCCCCGCCTCCCGCAGGGCGGCCAGATCGGGCTCCCGGTTCTCCTCCTCGTTGGCGACGACGAGATCGGGGGCGAGCCGTACGACGGCGTCGACGTCGGGGTTCTTGGTACCGCCGATCCGGACGACGTCCAGGTCGGCCGGGTGGCTGCACCAGTCGGTCGCGCCGACCAGGACGGCGGGCACCGACACGGCCACCGCCTCCGTCAGCGAGGGAACGAGGGACACCACCCGCATACCCGTCCGCCTCTCCCGCACCGTTCCTGTGTCCTGCCGCCCTCTCCCCTGCCATCCTCTCGCGGCACCGGCCTCGGACGCGCTCGTCGCCGCCCGCGCCGCTCAGCGCTTGCCGAAGGTGTGCGGGTCCTCCACCGCGTCGATGTGGTCGGCGACCTCGACGACGACCACCCGGGTGTCCGGCACGGTGGCGCGCCAGCGGTGCCGGACACCGCCTGTCAGGTACAGCGTGTCGCCCCGTCCCAGCCGATGGGCGCGCCCCTCCGCCTCGACCTCGACTCCGCCGTCGGCGACGTACATCAACTTGTCGTTGCGGTGCTGGAGTTCGCGCGCCTCTTCGTGATCCCCGGTGAACTCGGTGGCGTGCAGCTGGTGGTGACCGCGCACCAGGGGGCGTGCGTGGGATCCGGGAGCGAACTCGGCCCCGGCGTCCGCGCGCACGACGTCGACACTGCACGCCGGGTCGGCGGCGGCGAGCAGGTCGGCGGCCGTGGTGCCGAGGGCGTCGGCGACCCGCTCCAGGGAACTTCTGCTGGGCCGCGCCCGCTCGTTCTCCACCTGGCTGAGAAAGGGCACCGACAGGCCGCTGCGTTCGGCCACGACGGCGAGGGTGAGCCGCAGTGCCCGGCGCCGTCGCCGTACGGCCGCGCCCACCCGAAGGGGCTGTTCTTTGTGGTCGCCCATCGCTCCGGCTCCCTCCCTCGCGGCGTCGGTCCGCGAACCGCCCGGTTTTCCGGCCCGCTGCTTCTGCTGAGTTGTTTGCACCCTACGCATGTTCGGCAAACCGTTTCATGGACCCGTCACATCGCTGTCACTTCGAGGGAGTGTGAGGGTTACAGTTCGCGCCACCGCGCGAGCCGTCGCGCGCCCGGCGCCGCCGCCTCCTCGCACGGGACGAAAGGGCCGATCACGAGGGCGGGACAGCGCCCGGGGCCCGTCGGAGGCCCGCAAGAGTCCTGAAGTCCGCTTACCCGGCGCACAGTTGGCGCTTCGAGTCACGTCGGGGCGCACGGTGGACGTCACGTTCGGGCGCACCCCCGGGCACGGGGCTGATGTGCGGCGGGGCGGCGGGGCGCCGCCCGGGGACGGCCGGCAGGACGGAGCCGCGGGTCCTCCGCCGCGGCCGGACCCCGCCGGGAGAGTGCGGTCATCGGCCCGGCACGGTTGTCCGGATCTCTCTCGTACGCCAGTACGCGGCCACCGGCGCCGTCGCCCGCGCGTGCGGACCGGCGCCCGCGCGGGCCGGAAAAGCGTCCGCCCGGGCTTGCGCGGAGCGGACACGGGAGTGGTCCAGGTCACTGTCAGTGGCGTACGGCATGATGCGGAGCGTGACTCTGCAGACGCGACGACTCATGCTTCTCGACACCGCCTCGCTGTACTTCCGCGCCTATTTCGGCATGCCGGAGTCCGTGAAGGCCCCGGACGGCACACCGGTGAACGCCGTGCGCGGACTGCTGGAGTTCATCGACCGCCTGGTCAGGGACCACCGCCCGGACGACCTGGTGGCCTGCATGGACGCGGACTGGCGTCCGCAGTGGCGGGTCGACCTGATCCCGTCGTACAAGGCGCACCGGGTCGCGGTGGAGACCGAGACCGGCCCGGACCAGGAGGAGGTGCCGGACACGCTCTCGCCGCAGGTGCCCGTCATCGAGGAGGTCCTGGACGCGCTGGGCATCGCCCGCGTGGGGGTCGAGGGGTACGAGGCGGACGACGTGATCGGCACGTTCACCGGACGCGCCGCCGGCCCGGTCGACATCGTCACCGGCGACCGCGACCTGTACCAGCTCGTCGACGACGAGCGGGGGGTGCGCGTGCTGTACCCGCTCAAGGGCGTCGGCACGCTCCAGCTCACCGACGAGGCCTGGCTGCGCGAGAAGTACGGCGTGGACGGTCCGGGGTACGCGGATCTGGCGCTGCTGCGCGGCGACCCGAGCGACGGGCTGCCCGGGGTGCCCGGCATCGGGGAGAAGACGGCCGCCAAGCTGCTCGCCGAGTTCGGCGACCTGGCCGGGATCATGGCCGCGGTGGACGATCCGAAGGCCAGGCTGACGCCCTCGCAGCGCAAGCGGCTCGACGAGTCGCGCCCGTACATCGCCGTGGCGCCGACCGTCGTCAAGGTGGCCGGGGACGTGCCGCTCCCCGAGACGGACACGGCGCTGCCGCACGCTCCGCGCCACCCTGCCGCGCTCGACGAGCTGGCCGCGCGCTGGGGCCTGGGCGGCTCACTGGACCGGCTGCTGACGACACTGCAGGCATAGTTGAACGCTTATGACACGACGGATACCCATTCATGCATAGGTATCGCAGAGGAAGGGGTGCTAACTTAGGTAAGCCTAAGCATGCGAATCAGGAGGCAGTCATGGCAGAGCGCCCGGAACGCAAGCCCCGGAAGCCCCACTCGGCGAAGGTCGTGCGGACCGAGCGGCTGACTCCCCACATGCAACGGGTGGTGCTGGGAGGCGACACCCTGGCGGACTTCGCCACGAGCGGCAGAACCGACCACTACGTGAAGCTGCTGTTCGGCCCCGCGGGCGTCGACTATCCCGAGCCCTTCGACCTGGAGCGCGTCCGCGAGGAGTTCCCGCGCGAGCAGTGGCCGGTGACACGGACGTACACCGTGCGCGCCTGGGACCCCGAAGCGCGCGAGCTGACACTGGACTTCGTGGTGCACGGGGACGAGGGGCTCGCCGGGCCGTGGGCCCTTCGGGCGCAGCCGGGCGAGGTCGTCCGGTTCATGGGGCCCGGTGGCGCCTACGCGCCCGACACGAGCGCCGACTGGCATCTGTTCGCCGGTGACGAGAGCGCGCTGCCCGCGATCGCCGCCGCCCTGGAGTCGCTGCCCGACGCCGCCGTCGTGCGCGCCTTCGTCGAGGTCTCCGGACCCGAGGAGGAGCAGAAGATCGATTCCGACGCGGAGGTCGTCTGGGTGCACCGCGGTGACCGGCCCGTCGGCACGGCCCTGGTGGAGGCCGTACGAGCGCTGGAGTTCCCGGCGGGCCGGGTGCACGCGTTCGTGCACGGCGAGGCGGGCTTCGTGAAGGAGCTGCGGGGGCTGCTGCGGGTCGAGCGCCGGATTTCGCGCGACGACCTGTCCATCTCCGGGTACTGGCGCCTCGGTCACAACGAGGACGGCTGGCAGGCGGGCAAGCGCGCGTGGAACGCCCAGGTGGAGGCGGAGCAGGAGGCGTCCGCCTGACGCCGGCCCACCGCCCCGTACGTCGTCAGGAGGCGAACCCGCGTCGCGCGGGCCGCCTCCTGACGTGTCCGTACGTGCCGTTGCGTGCGTACCGTCAGGTACGTGCCGTCGCGTACGTGCCGTTCGGCGGATGACCGCCCGGCGGGCTAGACCGAGCGCTGGTACGACCGGAACGTGCGGATCGACAGCCAGACCGCCGCCACCGCGAGCGCGAGCAGCGCGCCCGTCCGGCCGAGCACGTCACCCCAGTCGGGGTGCTCGGACATCGCCGAACGGCCCGCGACCATCGCCCAGTCGAGCGGGTTGAAGTCGGCGATGTGCCGGATCCAGCCGGGCATCTGCGACGGCGCCATGAAGGCGCTGGAGAGGAACGTCAGCGGCAGCAGCAGGAACGTGTTGATCCCGATGATCGACTCCCGCTCCCGCACCAGCATGCCCAGCGCGTTGGACAGTGCTCCGAACACCGTGCCGAGCAGGACCGAGGCGAGGACCAGGATCGCCACGCCGGCGACTCCGCCCGGGTAGTCGGCGCCCCCGGCGAGTCCGAGCAGCACGATGACGGCCGACTGCAGGGCGGTGATCAGGCCGTTGTTGACGACGTTGCCGTTCATCAGCGCGGCCCGGCTGACCGGGGTGGTCAGGAAGCGGTCGAGCGTGCCCCGCTGGATCTCCTCCAACGTGCCCATCCCGGCCCACATGTTGGAGCTGAGGGCGCTCATCACGACCACGCCCGGCACCAGGTAGTCGAGGTAGGAGGTGGTGCCGAAGCCGCCGAGCTCGACGACCTTCTTGAAGAGACTGCCGAACAGGAAGAGCCAGATCACCGGCTGGATCAGGGTGATGATCGCGTACGCGGGCTGGCGGGCGAACACCATCAGCTGTCGCTGCGTCATGTACCAGGTCTGCGAGACGGCCGTGCTCATCGGGCACCTCCGGCGAGAACGAAGGAGTCGGCGCCTTCCGCCCCGGCTTCCGAGTAACGGCGGCCCGCGTAGCGGAGATAGACGTCGTCGAGCGAGGGACGGGCGACGGTCGCGGCGGCGACCTCGACCCCGGCCCGGTCCAGGGCCCCGAGCAGGGCGGGCAGCGCGGCCCCGCCGTCGTCGGCGCGGACGCTGATCCGCCGCCCGTCGAACAGCACCTGATGCACGCCCGACAGTGAGCCGAGGGTGCCCTCCAGCAGCGCCCGGCCGGCTTCGCCGACCGCCTCGCCCAGTTCCACATGGACGGCGTCGCCGCGGAGTTCGCCCTTCAGCCCGTCCGGGGTGCCCTCGACGACGACACGGCCGCGGTCGACGATGGCGATACGCTCGGCGAGCCGGTCGGCCTCTTCCAGGTAGTGCGTGGTGAGCAGGATGGTCAGGCCCTCCTCCCCGGCGAGCCGGGCGATCTCGTCCCACATCGCGGTGCGCGCCTCGGGGTCGAGTCCGGTGGTGGGCTCGTCGAGGAAGAGCACCTCGGGGCGGTGGACCAGACCGAGCGCCACGTCCAGGCGCCGTCGCATGCCGCCCGAGTAGCCCTTGACCGGGCGCCGCGCCGCGTCGGCGAGGGTGAAGCGCTCCAGGAGTTCGTCGACCCGGCGGTCCAGGGCCGCGCCCTTCAGACCGTAGAGCCTGCCCTGGAGCCGGAGGTTCTCCCGGCCGGTCGCGACCGGGTCGGCGCCCGAGCTCTGGGCGACCACACCGATCGCGCGCCGCACCCGGTCCGGGTGGCGCAGTACGTCGTGGCCCGCGACGGTGGCGGTGCCCGAGTCGGGGCGGGCCAGGGTGGTGAGGATCTTGACCGTGGTGGACTTGCCGGCGCCGTTCGGGCCGAGGAGGCCGAAGACGGTGCCCTGCTCCACGGTGACGTCCATGCCGCTGAGCGCGGTGACGTCACCGGAATAGGTCTTGATCAGTTGACGCGCCTCGATCGCGGGCGCACGAGTGCTGCTCATGACGACTGCTCTCCCAAGTGAGCGGATGCTCGGCGTGAAGCCGAGTGGTCTCGGATTCCCGAGTGGTCTCGGGTGACGACCGAGCTGATCCGCGTGAAGAGCGCCGGGCTATCCTGGGTGTGCCGCACCTCGATCGCCTGGAACTGCCGCACGGCGGATTCAGTTCGGGGTTCGAGACCCTGGCGGGACTGGTGCAACAGTCCTGCCGGGGTCTGTTCTTCTTCGGGTCACTGCTCGAAGTGGCGTTCCTCCACGTCCTGGAACTCGGGCGGGATCTCCCCCGTCTCGTGGAAGGTCCGCCATGCCTCGACGCCGGGCAGCGTGCCGTCCCTGAGCTCCCCCAGGAAGCCCCGGACCCACTCCGCCTGCGCCTCGACCATGTGCAGCTGGTACTCGCTCTCCACGAGGAAGAGCCGGGGCAGCGTCTCGTACAGCTTCGCCAGGCCGCCGCGGGCGCTCGCGGCCTGTACCTCGAGGGAGTTGAGCCGCTCCGCGAGCAGCCGGGCGACCTCGTCCGGAGGCAGTACCCCCATGAGCGAGAGCGCGGTCTCGAAGATCGGGTACTCACGCGCCGGGACGGCCATCAGATCGGAGAGCCATTCGGTCATCTCCTCGCGCCCGGCCTCGGTGATGCCGTAGATCGTGCGCTCCGGACGGTTGCCCTGCCGCTCCACATCGGTGACCTCGACGAAGCCGTGCTTCTCCAGGTTCTGCACGACCGTGTACAGAGACCCGTAGTTGATCTTCGTGCTGCTGTCCTTGCCCTGACGGCGCAACGTCCGGGCGATCTCGTACGGATGCATCGGCTTCTGCCAGAGCGTCGTCATGACGGCGAGCGCCAGCGGGTTGCTCAGCTTGCGCCGCTTCATCGCCGTCACACCTCTCGGCTCGTCCCCGAATATCCGTAGCCGAACATATCGCGTATCAGGAGAACGCGTCAAGACACACGATGTATCGCGTTGGCGCGGCAGGCGGCGGACGTGCGGGAAATCGGGACGGCGGGCGCGTGAGGAATTGGGCCCGTCGCCGACACGGCCGCGACACGCGGGTGAAACAGGGTCTCCCTAATTTCTGTCACCCGACAGGAATCCAGATCGCCCTTCGCGCCGAAGGCAGGTGCCGCCGTGACCACCACCGCCCCCTCCGACGTACGCCCCGATCCGCCCGCGTCCTCGGACGACGGCTCCCTGACCGAGTTCGGCTACCGCCAGGAACTGCACCGCAGCCTCGGCCGGTACGCCTCGTTCGCCGCCGGGTTCTCCTTCATCTCCGTCCTCACCACGGTCTTCCAGTTCTTCGCCTTCGGGTACGCCTTCGGCGGCCCGGTCTTCTTCTGGACCTGGCCGGCCGTGTTCATCGGCCAGCTGGCGGTCGCCGCCTGCTTCGCGGAACTCGCCGCGCGCTACCCGATCTCCGGCGCGATCTACCAGTGGTCCTCACGCCTGTCGAACGCCTCCTTCGGCTGGTTCGCCGGCTGGATCATGGTGATCGGGCAGGTCGTCGTGGTGGCCGCGGCGGCGCTCGCCCTGCAGATGGTCCTGCCCGCGATCTGGTCCGGCTTCCAGCTGATCGGCGACGACCCGGCCCCGACGAGCCCCGACGGCGCCGCCAACGCGGCCGTGCTGGGTGTCGTCCTGCTCGTGCTGACCACACTGGTGAACGTCCTCGACAACCGCGTGATGTCCGCGGTCAACCGGATCGGCGTCACCGCGGAGATCATCGGCGCCGTCCTGATCATCGTGCTGCTGTTCACCCACTCCGAGCGCTCCCCCGGCATCACCTTCCACACCGGCACCGGCGGCAGCGGCCTGTTCGGGGCGCTGATGGTCGGCTCGTTCATGGCCGCGTACGTGATGATCGGCTTCGACAGCGCCGGGGAGATGAGCGAGGAGACCCACCACCCGAGGCGCACCGCGCCCCGTACGATCCTCACCGCCCTCGGCGCGGCCGGCCTGCTCGGCGGGCTCATCGTGCTCGGCGGACTGCTCGCCGCCCCGAGCCTGACCGACGGCCGCCTCGGCGTCGACGGACTGGGCTACGTCCTGACCAGCAGCCTCGGCGACGGGGTCGGCCGGGCGCTGCTCGCCGACGTGGTGGTGGCCATCGCGGTGGCGACCCTGGCGATCCAGACCGCCGCCGGCCGGATGCTCTTCTCCATGGCCCGCGACGGCCGGCTCCCGTTCTCCGGCCGGCTCGCGAAGGTCGACCCGCGCACCGGCATGCCGAGCGCCCCCGCCCTGGTCGTCGGTGTCCTCGCGGCGGCGCTGCTGCTCCTGAACTTCGCCTCCCCGGACGCGTTCCTGGCGATCGGGACCACCTGCATCGTGATGCTGTACCTCGCGTACGCGATGGTCACCGGACCGCTGCTGGTGCGAAGGCTGCGCGGACGGTTCGCCGCCGAGGGCACCGACGAGACGGGCGCCCCGCTCTTCTCCCTGGGCCGCTGGGGCGTCCCGGTCAACGCGCTCGCCCTCGTCTACGGCCTGTTCATGACGGTCAACCTGGCCTGGCCGCGCGCCGCGGTGTACGACCCGGCGGGCGGGCACTGGTACTTCCGCTGGTTCACCCTGCTGTTCCTCGCCGTGACGCTGGTCGCGGGCGCGGGGTACCGGGCGTTCGCGGCGCGGTCGGCGAAGGCGCGGGCGCCCGAGGCGGCCGAGGCCTCGTACGCTTGACCGGTGAGACGCAAGCCCCGGATCCCACCGGCTCCCCTCCCGCAGCGCCACGGGGTCGACCCCGTACGGATCAAGCTGCCGCGCGAGGGGAGCTGGGCCACCGCTCGGGCGTACCTGGTGGACCGGCTCGCGGCGGGCGACGGAGTCATCGACGCGATGATCGGCGAGGGGCTGATCGTCCGCGAGGACGGACGGCCGCTGACCGCCGGGACCGCCTACGCGCCGGGGATGTTCCTGTGGTTCCACCGGGAGCTGCCCGACGAGGAGCCGGTGCCGTTCCCGCTCGAGGTGGTGTACCGGGACGACCACATCGTCGTCGCCGACAAGCCGCACTTCCTCGCCACCACACCGCGCGGCAGCCACGTCGCGGAGACGGCCCTCGCCCGGCTGCGCCGTGACCTCGGCCTGCCGGAGCTGGGCGCGGCGCACCGTCTCGACCGGCTGACCGCGGGACTCGTGCTGTTCACCGTACGGCCCGGGGAACGCGGCGCGTACCAGTCGCTGTTCCGCGACCGGCTGGTCGGCAAGGAGTACGAGGCCGTGGCGCCGTACGACGCCGCGCTGGACCTGCCGCGCACGGTCAGCAGCCGCATCCTCAAGGAGCGCGGGGTGATGGCCGCGCGGGAGGTGGCGGGCGAGCCGAACGCGGTCACCGGGGTCGAACTGGCCGATCACCGGGACGGGTTGGGGCGCTACCGGCTGGCTCCCCGTACCGGGCAGACCCATCAGCTCCGGGTGCACATGAGCGCGCTGGGTGTGCCGATCCTCGGCGACCCGCTGTACCCGGTGGTGACCGGGCCGGTGCCGGCCGGCGACTTCCGGCGCCCGCTGCAACTGCTGGCGCGGACACTGGAGTTCACCGATCCGGTCACCGGCCGGGCCCACCGGTTCGTCAGCGGACGAACGCTGGAGGCGTGGACCTCGTACGACGCCTGGTCGGCCCGGGACACCGGGGATCAGTAGCCGCGCCACCAGCGCAGCAGGCGCTGCCAGGCTCCCGGCCGGCCGACGGGCTCGGGAGCGGCCGGGGCGGGTGCGGCCGGGGCGGGCTCGGGGGCCGTCGGCTGCGGTGCGGGCGCGGCCGGTGCCACGCCCTCGGTGGTCACCTGCCAGTGGGACCGCTGGGAGGGCAGTGCGCGCACGGCCGGCCGCTGCATGACGTCCTGCGTCGGCTTGGGCTCGAACCGGACGGGCAGATCGACGAGGTGGCGCGAGGACATGGTGCTGCGCCAGCGCAGGTCGCTCTCGTCGCAGTCGAGTTCGACGTCCGGCAGCCGCAGCAGCAGGGCGTCGACGCCGACGTCGGCGATGGCACGGCCGATGTCCTGCCCCGGGCACTCGTGCGGGCCGCCGCCGAAGGCCAGGTGGGAACGGTTGCCCTGCATGCTCGCGGCGAGGTCGGGACGGATCCGGGGGTCGACGTTGCCGGGCGCGATGCCGAACAGCAGTCCGTCGCCCTTGCGGATGCGCCGGCCGCCGAGCTCCGTGTCCTGCTTGGCGAAGTAGCCGAGGACGGCACTGAACGGCGGCTCGTTCCACAGGGACTGCTCGACCGCCTCGGGCACGGTCATCTGCCCGCCGTTGAGCTGGGCGCGGAAGCGCGGGTCGGTGAGCAGCATGCGCAGCACGTTGGCGATGAGGTTGGCGGTGGCTTCGTAGGCGGCGAGCAGGACGAGCCGCAGGTGCTGGGCCACCTCGTCGTCGGTGAGCCGGGCCGGGTGGCTGATGAGGTGGGTGGTGAAGTCGTCCTCGGGCTCGGCCCGGCGCCGCAGGGTGTGCTGGGTCAGCACGCTCATGACGTACTCGTTGCTGGCGATGGCGGTGTCGGTGCCCTTGAGCAGGTCGCGGGTGGCGTGCACCATGCGGTCGTTGTAGTCCTCGGGCATGCCGATGATCTCGCAGAGCACGGACATCGGCAGGTGCTCGGCGAACTGTCCGACCAGGTCGGCCTTGCCGAGCGGGCAGAACGCGTTGACCAGACGCTGCGTCGCGCGGTTGATGTAGCGGCGCAGGCTGCGGAAGTCGATGGTGGACATGGCGCCGGTGACGGCGCCGCGCAGCCTGAGGTGCTCGTCGCCCTCGGCATGGGAGCAGATGGGCTGCCAGGCGATGTGGGGGGCGAGCGGGTGGTCGGCTCCCGCCGTGCCGTCCTGGACGGCGGTCCACAGCCGGCTGTCGCGGGCGTAGTGCGCGGGGGTGCTGACCATGTGCAGGTTCTCGGCATGGCCGAGGACCACCCAGATCGGCACGTCGTTGTGCAGTAACACGGGTGCCACGGGGCCGTGTTCGGCGCGCAGCTTCTCGTACAGCGCGCCCAGGTCCTCGGCCTCGGGCCCGTACAGGCGACGCAGTCCGCCCGGACCGACGCCGGGCCCGACGGCGTGGGCGGGGCAGCCCGGCGGGGGGCCGAACGCGGGTTCTTCCGTACCTGCGGGGGAATGGGATTCGGTCGTCACAGTGATCGCTCCGAAGCTCAAATACGTTCTATGGATGGGCAGTTGGCGTACGGATGCCACTTTCACCGTACGGTGTTCAGCTGCGCGCCGACGTCATCGCCAGGGAATGCAGGAACCGCATCAGGGTCATCAGGGTGTCGCGGCTGGAGGCTCTGCGGCGGGCGTCGCACCGCACGATCGGGATCTCCTCGGGCAGGTCGAGCGCGGCCCGCAGGTCCTCGACGGCGTACCGGGGCGCGTCGGGGAAGTCGTTGATCGCGACGACGAACGGGACACCGCGTTCCTCCAGGCGTCCGATCACGTCGAAGCTGACCTCCAGCCGGCGGGTGTCGATCAGGACGACCGCGCCGAGCGCTCCCTCGAACAGGCCGTTCCACAGGAACCAGAAGCGCTCCTGGCCCGGAGTGCCGAACAGATAGAGCACGAGCTGGTCGGTGAGGGAGATCCGGCCGAAGTCCATGGCCACGGTGGTGGCCGTCTTGGTCTCGGATCCGTAGTTGTCGTCGACCCCGATGCCGGCCTGCGTCATGGTCTCCTCGGTCGTCAGCGGTCTGATCTCGCTGACGGAACCCACCATGGTCGTCTTGCCGACTCCGAAGCCGCCCACGATCACGATCTTGACCGCCGCCTGCGCGGTGTGCGGGAGGTGGTCCTCGGCGCGAGGGCCCGTGACGGTGTCAGAGCTTTTGAAGTCCATGCATCACCGCTTCGAGGAGGGAACGGTCGGGGAGCGCCTGACGGACGATCGGGGCGCGCGCCTGGACCAGTTCGGCCGCCAGCAGCTCGGTGAGCAGGACGGTCACCACGCTGAACGGCAGATGGAGATAGGCCGAGATCTCGGCCACGGACAGGGGGGTCCCGCACAGCCGCAGCAGCGCCGCCTGCTCCGGCTGGGTGCCGGGCGGCGGTGCGGCGGTACGGGCGACGACCAGGGTGACGAGATCGACCTCGGCCCGGTCGCCGCCCTCGCCGCCGCCCGTGAGCACGTACAGGCGCTCGGGGTTCTTCGGTCCGCCCCGGCCCTCCTCCCCCCCGGGGCCTTCGGGGTCCGCGGGGGAGGGCGGCGGTGCGGGAGGTTCCGGGGGCCGCTCCCTGGGCTGGCGTCGTCGGCGTTGCGGAGGAGTCATACGGTCTGCCCGTTGCGGCGCGGCGGACTGGTGAGATGGGCCCCGATGCGGACGACGAGGTCGCGCATGCGGTTGCTCATCAGCCCGGGTTCCGCGGTCTGGTTGGCGAGCACGGCGAGGTAGGCGTTGGGTCCCGCCGACATCAGGTAGAAGTAGCCGCCGTCGATCTCGATGATGACCATCCGCATCCGGCCGTCGCTCTTGGGGATCTCGCCCGCGACGGCTCCCGCGAGGCTCTGCAGGCCCGCGCAGGCGGCGGCGACCCGGTCGGCGGCGTCCGGGTCGCCGCCGTAGCGGGCGATGCGCAGTCCGTCGGCGGAGAGCACCACGATCTGCTGGATGCCCGGCACTCCGTCGGCGAGATCCTTGAGCATCCAGTCGAAGTTCGCTCGCTGCTGGATCACTTGAGGTCCCCCTCGTCGTCGGCCTCTGCAGGGGCCGGCTGGTTGTCCGTGCTGAATGCGGTCGGGTCCGGGTCGCCCTTGAGGCCGTTCATGAACGCCTCGACCCACAGCCCGGGTTCGGGCTCCTTCTCCTGCGGCGCGGGATCGGCCTCCCACGAGACGGCGGCTCCGGCGGCCTCGGCCGCCTCCTGCTCGGCGCGCGCCTCGGCGTACCGCCGGCTGAGCGGGACCTTCATCCGGCTGCGCCGCTGCGGAAGACCGTTCGGCGTCCATTCCGTGACGACCGGGACGTCGTCGTCCTCGCGGAGGTCGGCGCTCGACGAGGGGATGCGGGGGCCGGTGGTGGGCTTGCGCTTCTTGGGCTTGCGCGCCGGGCCCTCGACACCGCCGTTGTCGATGCCGGCCACGGAGCTGGCCCCGACGCCGTGCGCGAAACCGGGGGCGAAGTCGGTGGTGAGCATGTCGCGCGGTGCGACGAGGACGGCGCGGACACCGCCGTACGCGGACTGCCGCAGCGAGACCTGCATGCTGTACATCTGCGCGAGCCGTCCGACGACGGCCATGCCGAGCCGGGGCGCCTGGCCCATGGTGTTCGGGTCGACACCCGCCGCGGCCAGCCGGAGCAGTTCCTCGATCCTGCCGCGGGCCTCGTCGCTGAGGCTGACGCCGCCGTCCTCGATCTCGATGGCGATGCCGGTCTGCACCTCGATGGCGGTGACGTGCACCTTGGTGTGCGGCGGCGAGTACCGGGTGGCGTTGTCCATGAGCTCGGCCAGGGCGTGGATGAGCGGCTCGACGGAGACGCCGTCGACGGCGATGTCGACGATGTTGTGCAGCTCGATGCGCCGGTACTCCAGGATGCGCGACATCGCGCCGCGCAGCACGCTGAACAGCGGTACGGGTTCGGGCCACTGGCGTCCGGGACGGCCGCCGCCGAGCACGGCGATGGAGTCGGCGAGCCGGCCGATCAGCGCGGTGCCGTGGTCGATGCGCAGCAGGTCGTCGAAGACCTCGGGGTTGCGCCCGTGGTCCTCCTCCATCTCGCGCAGTTCGTTGTTCTGCTGGTGGACGATGGCCTGGACGCGCCGGGCGATGTTGACGAAGGAGCGCTGGGCCGCGTCGCGCATCGACTCCTCGGCGTCGATGATCTTGAGCAGTTTCTTCAGCAGGTCCTTCTGGGACTCGGGGATCTCGTGGAAGCCGGGGGTGTCGCGCCCCAGGGTGCGGACGACCTCCGAGGGAGAGTCCCCGTCGTGCAGCCGGTCGATCGCGTACGGCAGGACCTCCCGGGTGAAGCGCACGATCTCCTGGTCGTGCGCGGCAATGCGCTGCTCCAGGGAGGCGGTGCGGCGCGCGAGGTCGGTGCGCAGCTCTCGGGCGACGCGACCGCGGCGGACGGCTTCACCGCCGACCGCGACGACCAGCAGCGTGGCGAAGCCGCCGCACAGGGCCACCGCGCCCCGGGCCGACTCCGTCACCAAGGCGACGGCGGCGCCGGTCGCCACCGCCATCAGGACGGCCGGCAGCAACAGCACGCGCGCGTAGGGAAGTTCACTGCCACCGGGAGGCGATTGAACACTCACCATGTATGCCCTCTGAGACAAGTCGGCTGGGGGTGGGGGAGATTTGTGGGGGAAACGGCATGGATCGGCATGAGCCAAACCAGATCTTCGGAACTTTTGGGAACAAGCGCACGAATACATCCCAACTCGGTGCGCTGCGGGCGAGCTTAGTCCGACCGGATCATCGCTGTGTCATATTCAGCAAGCACCTGAAACCGCCCATAAGACTGGAGTACCCTCAGCCCCATTTACACGCTGAGCCCTCATTCGCACACGGTGCGTGATGACGTACGGACATGCGAGAACGCCGTGACGAGGGCTCGGGCCCTCAGATTCCGGCGATGCGCAGAGCCGCGTCGGCCGTGGCCTCGGCGAAGGCCGACACCGGACGCTGCGGGTCGGAACGGTGCACGAGGATGACCCCCTCGATCAGCCCGAACAGCAGATCCGTGCGCAGATCGAGCTCGCTCTTGGCGAGCGCGCCGCCGGCCGCTGTCGCGGCGAGCAACTGACGGTAGGTGTCCTTGAGTTCGGCCCGTACGGCATGGAAGCCGGCGAAGCGTTCGGTGCGCACCTCGGGCAGCAGATAGAGGCCGCCGAGGTTGTGCGGTCCCCCGCAGAGCACCTCGACGTCGGTACGGCACAGCTGCCACAGCCGCCGCTCCGCGGGCGCCGTGTCGTCGGCGAGGAGTTCACGGGCACAGGCCAGAGAGGGTGTGACCGTGGACTCCAGGAGCTGCGCGAGCAGTTCCTCCTTGCCGGTGACGTAGTGGTACATGGACGCCTGGCGCATGCCCGCCCGCTCGGCGACGGCGCGGGTGGTGGTGGCCGCGTATCCCCGCGTGGTGAACAACTCGGCGGCGGCATCGAGCAGTTCGGCGCGCGGCTCCAGCCCGCTGTCCGGCCGCTGCGCGGCCCGAGGCCTGCCGACCCGTCGTCCGCCACCCGTTCCCATGCGTTCGATCCTCGCACACGCGCCAGGCCCGACCGGGCGCGGCAGCCCGCGCGGCGGGCCCGGGGTGGGGACTCCGGGCCGGGGCACGACGGACACACGGCGGAGGCGGGGCGGGCGCGCGTGGCAGACGCGGAGCGGGCACGCGGAGCGGGCACGCGCCGCAGGCACAGGGCAGGGCAGGCAGGCAGGCAGGCAGGCAGGCAGGCAGGCAAAGGGCAGACGCAGGGCAGGCACGCACGGACTCGGGCGAGGGCGCACGGCCCCTCCACCGGCGGCGCACCTCGCGTGAGGGACAGGTAACCCCGCGGCAACACACGGGACACGGCCGCGACCCACCCCGCCCCTAATTTCTGTCGCGCGACAGAAATGACCGAGGAGCCGGAGGACCCGCGATGGCGACAGCGACCACCCACGGAGCACGCGACCACGCCCGCGCCCAGCAGGGGACCCGCGCCGAGGCCATGCCCGTCGTCCCCGCGGACGACTGGCCGGCCCCGCCGCCCGGGGCGGGCCCGCTCGTCTGGGCCGAGACCGTGGCGGGCGGCAACTACACGCACAAGGTGCTGGCCCGGGGCACCGAACTGCGCCTGACCGACCTCACCGGCGACGCCTGCGCCCACCTGCTGCTGTATGTCGCCGACCGGCCGTGGGAGCGCCTGAACGTCGCCGACACCGTCAAGGTCCAGTGGAACGCCTACCTGGGCGAGGGGCGACTGCTCCTCTCCGACCAGGGCCGGGTGCTCGCCTCGGTGGTCGCCGACACCTCCGGACGGCACGACGCCCTGTGCGGCACCTCCACGCTCGTACGCAACACCGGACGCTACGGGGACGGAACCCCGCAGTCCGCGTCCCCGGCCGGGCGCGAGCTGTTCAAGCTGGCCGCCGCCAAGAACGGGCTCGGACCCCGCGATCTGCCGCCCTCGCTCTCCTTCTTCCAGGGCGTGGAGATCCGCGACGACGGCTCGCCCGACTTCACCGGCTCGGCCGGACCCGGCGCCGCCGTCACACTGCGCGCCGAGCAGGACCTCACCGTGCTGATCGCCAACGTGCCGCACCCGGCCGACCCGCGCCCGCACTACACCAGCACCCCGCTGGAGGTGCTGGCCTGGCGCGCACGGCCGACCGCGCCGGGCGACCCGCTGTGGGAAGCCACCCCGGAGGGCCGCCGCGCCTTCCTCAACACCGCCGAATTCCTTGCCACGAGGGGGCTCGCATGACGCACGTCACCGTCCCGGCCCGGGCCGCCTGGTCCGCCGTCGTCCGCGCCGGCGAGACGCTCACCGTCACCGACCTGCACGGCAACCAGGCCGTCGACTTCCTGGTGTACGACGCCGCCGACACGGCCGTCCGCTACAGCGCCCCCGACACGATCCAGGCCCAGGGCAACATCTTCCTCACCACGGGCAGCGTGCTGATGTCGAACGAGCACACCCCGCTGATGACCGTCGTCGAGGACGAGGTCGGCCGGCACGACACGGTCGGCGGCGCCTGCTCCAAGGAGTCGAACACCCTGCGCTACGGCCACCACACCTGGTCCCAGCACGCCTGCGTGGACAACTTCCTCACCGAGGGCGCCCGGTACGGCCTCGGCAAGCGCGACCTGGTGTCGAACATCAACTGGTACATGAACGTGCCGGTCGAGAAGGACGGCACCCTCGGCATCGTCGACGGCATCTCCGCCCCGGGCCTGAAGCTGACCCTGCGCGCCGAACGCGATGTGATCGTGCTGGTCTCCAACTGCCCACAGATCAACAACCCGTGCAACGGCTTCGAGCCCACCGCGGTCGCCATGACGATCGGGGACTCCGCATGAGCTTCGACACCCTCCTGGTCGCCAACCGCGGCGAGATCGCCGTCCGGATCATCCGCACCGCCCGCGAACTGGGCCTGCGCACCGTCGCCGTGTACTCCGACGCCGACCGCGCGGCACCCCACGTCCGCCTCGCCGACGAGGCCGTACGGCTCGGCCCGGCCCCCGCCAAGGAGTCCTACCTCGACGGAGACCTGGTCCTGAAGGCGGCCAAGGACGCCGGGGCCGGGGCCGTCCACCCCGGGTACGGCTTCCTGTCCGAGGACGCGGCGTTCGCCCGCCGCTGCGAGGACGCCGGGATCGTGTTCGTCGGGCCGACGCCGGAGCAGCTGGAGCTGTTCGGCGCCAAGCACACGGCGAGGGCGGCGGCCGAGGCCGCGGGGGTCCCGCTGGCGCCGGGCACGGGGCTGCTCCCCGGCCTCCCCGAGGCCCTGGAGGCGGCCGGCCGCATCGGCTATCCCGTCATGCTCAAGGCCACCGGCGGTGGCGGCGGCATCGGCATGTCGGCCTGCCGGTCCGCCGCCGAACTGACCGAGGCCTGGGACCGGGTGCAGCGCGTCGCCGCCGCCTCCTTCTCCTCGGCCGGGGTCTTCCTGGAACGCCTGGTCGAGCACGCCCGCCACGTCGAGGTGCAGGTCTTCGGCGACGGCCGGGGCCGTGTCGTCACCTTCGGCGACCGCGACTGCTCGCTCCAGCGCCGCAACCAGAAGGTCCTGGAGGAGGCGCCCGCCCCCGGCCTGCCCACCCCCGTGCGCGAACGACTCGCCGCCGCCGCACGCGAATTGTGCGCCTCGGTCGGCTACCGCTCCGCCGGAACCGTCGAGTTCGTCTACGACGCCGCCCGCGAGGAGGCGTACTTCCTGGAGGTCAACACCCGCCTCCAGGTGGAACACCCGGTCACCGAGGAGATCTACGGCGTCGACCTGGTCGCCTGGATGCTGCGCCTGGCCCGGGGCGAGTCCGAGGTCGTACGGGATCCGGGGGCACCCCGCGGCCACGCCGTCGAGGCACGCGTCTACGCCGAGGACCCCTCGCGCGAACACCGGCCCAGCGCCGGCCTGTTGACCCGGGTCGAGTTCCCCGCCGGGGTCCGTGTCGACGGCTGGGTCGAGACCGGTACCGAGGTGACCACCTCCTACGACCCGATGCTCGCGAAGGTCGTCGCGTACGGGAGCGACCGGGCCGAAGCCCTGGAACGCCTCGACGAGGCACTGGCCGCGACCCGGATCGACGGGATCGAGACCAACCTCGGCCTCGTACGGGCCGCGCTCACCGAACCCTCCTTCCGGCGGGCGGCGCACTCCACCGCCACGCTGGCCGGAGTCGGCGATCCCACCCCGCGCGTCGAGGTCGTGTCCGGCGGCACGCTCACCACCGTGCAGGACTGGCCCGGCCGCAGGGGCTACTGGCAGGTCGGGGTACCGCCGTGCGGCCCGATGGACGACCTGTCCTTCCGGCTCGGCAACCGCGCGCTCGGCAACCCCGAGGGCGCGCCGGGCCTGGAATGCACCCTGCAGGGACCGGCGTTGAGGTTCACCCACGCCACGACGGTCTGTGTCACGGGCGCTCCAGCGCCGGTCACCGTGGACGGGTCCGCCGTCGCCCAGTGGGAACCGCTGACCGTGCCGGCCGGTGCCGTGCTGGAGGTCGGGGCACCCACCGGGCACGGCCTGCGCACCTACGTGCTGTTCGCGGGCGGCGGCCTGGACGTGCCCGCCTTCCTCGGCAGCGCCGCCACCTTCACCCTCGGCCGGTTCGGCGGCCACGGGGGCCGCGCCCTGCGCACCGGTGACGTCCTGCACGGCGGCACCGTCACGGGACACGGCACGCCCGTGCCGCCCGCCGAACGTCCTGCCTTCACGGCCGAATGGCACATCGGTGCCCTCGAAGGGCCGCACGCCGCACCGGAGTTCTTCACCGAGGACGACATCCACGACTTCTACGCCGCCGGCTGGAAGGTCCACTTCAACTCGGCCCGCACCGGAGTACGACTCGTCGGGCCCAAGCCCCGCTGGGCCCGCACCGACGGCGGCGAGGCCGGCCTGCACCCCTCCAACATCCACGACACCCCCTACTCGGTCGGCGCCGTCGACTACACCGGCGACATGCCGGTGCTCCTCGGCCCGGACGGGCCCTCGCTCGGCGGCTTCGTCTGCCCGGCGACCGTCGTCAGCACCGAACGCTGGAAGCTCGGCCAGCTCCGCCCCGGCGACACCGTCCGCTTCGCCCCGCTCGCCGACGACGGCTCCGCGCGGCCCGCGATCGTCGACGGCGGGATCCTCGCCCGGGACGGCGACGTGACCTACCGCCGCAGCGGCGACGACAACCTGCTGGTCGAATTCGGGCCCATGCAGCTGGACCTGGCCCTGCGCATGCGGGTCCACGCGCTGATGGAGGCGGTGACGAAGGCGGAGCTCGACGGCGTCACGGACCTCACGCCGGGCATCCGCTCGCTGCAGATCCAGGCGGACCCGGACCGGCTCCCCCAGCGCGAACTCCTGGACACCGTACGGCGCACGGTCCGCGCCCTGCCCCCGAGCGACCAGCTCGTCGTCCCCTCCCGCACCGTCCACCTCCCGCTGTCCTGGGACGACCCGGCCACCCGCGAGGCCATCGCCCGCTACATGGCCGGTGTCCGCGACGACGCCCCCTGGTGCCCGTGGAACATCGAGTTCATCCGCCGGGTCAACGGCCTGGACTCGGTGGACGACGTGTACCGCACGGTCTTCGACGCGGAGTACCTGGTCCTCGGCCTCGGCGACGTCTACCTGGGCGCGCCGGTCGCCACCCCGCTCGACCCGCGCCACCGGCTCGTCACCACGAAGTACAACCCGGCCCGCACCTGGACCGCCGAGAACTCGGTCGGGATCGGCGGCGCCTACCTCTGCGTCTACGGCATGGAAGGCCCCGGCGGCTACCAGTTCGTCGGCCGGACGACCCAGGTGTGGTCGCCCTGGCAGCAGCGCGGCGCGTTCGAGCCGGGCTCGCCCTGGCTGCTGCGCTTCTTCGACCGGATCAAGTGGTACCCGGTGGAGGCGGACGAACTCCTGGAGCTGCGGGCCGACATCGTCTCCGGCCGCTTCGTGCCACGCGTGGAGGAGGGCACCTTCTCGCTCGCCGCGTACGAGACCTTCCTGGCGGAGAACGCCGGGGCGATCGCGGAGTTCCGGTCCCGGCAGGGCGACGCGTTCTCCACGGAGCGGGACGCCTGGGAGGCGGCGGGCGAGTTCGCCCGCGCGGAGGCGGCGGCCGCCCCGCCCGCGCCGGCCGCCGAGGTGCGGGTCCCGGAGGGCGGCCGGCTGATCGAGGCCGAGTTCGCCGCGTCGGTGTGGCAGCTGAACGTGGCACCGGGCGAACAGGTCACGGCGGGGCAGCCGTTGCTCGCCCTGGAGGCGATGAAGATGGAATCACGCGTCCCCGCCCCGGTCGACGGCGTGGTCCACCAGATCCTCACCCGGCCGGGCGACCAGGTGGAGGCGGGAACGGCCCTGCTCGTCCTCGCGCCCCTGGAACCCTCGGCTCCCTGACTGCCCTCCGCCCGACCTCGCCGCCCCGGACCGGCCCCCACCGGTCCGGGCGTGGCCCCCGACCTCGGCCACCGCCACATCGGCCACACCGGTCCGGCCGGCCCCCGCCCGATCACCCCCTGGCTCCGCCCACACCGGTCCGGCCCCCTCACACCGACCGCCGCAGCACCGGCCCCCACCGGTCCGGCCCGGGGCCCGCCCTCTCGCCCCGGTCTCCGCTCGCACCAGCCCGTCCACGGCCCCCGTTCACTCGCCCCGTCTCCGCCCGCGCACGACCTCCGTCACAAGGAGTCCCGATGTCCGCCCTCACCCGAGTCCGTCTGGCGTACGCCCGCATCGAGGCCGTGGACCGGCCCGAGATCTGGATCGGCCTGCGCCCCCGGGCCGAGGTCGAGAGCGAGGCCCGTGCCGTGGACGAGCGGGTCGCGGCCGGCGAGCGCCTCCCGCTCGCCGGCCGGGTTCTCGCCGTGAAGGGCAACATCGACGTGGCCGGGCTGCCCACCACCGCCGGCTGCCCGGCCTACGCGTACACCCCGGACGCCGACGCCCCCGCGGTCGCCCGCCTGCGCGCCGCCGGGGCCGTCGTGCTCGGCACCACCAACCTCGACCAGTTCGCCACCGGCCTGGTCGGCACCCGCTCGCCCTACGGCGCCGTCCGGAACGCCCTGGACCCGGAGCGGATCAGCGGCGGCTCCAGCTCGGGATCGGCCGTGGCGGTGGCCCTCGGCATCGCCGACCTCGCCCTCGGCACCGACACCGCCGGCTCCGGCCGCGTACCCGCCGCGTTCAACGGCGTCGTCGGCCTCAAGCCGACCCGCGGCCTGGTGCCGACCACCGGCGTCGTCCCGGCCTGCGCCTCCCTGGACTGCGTCACCGTGTTCGCCCGCACCCTCCCGGAGGCCGAGCAGGCCCTCGCCCACCTGGCGTCCCCCTCCGCACGCGAACTGCCGCCCCTGGAGCAGCGCGCGCCCGGCCCCTGGCGCGTCGCCGTCCCGCCGACGGCACAGCTCGGCGACCTGGACGAGGGCTGGGCGCGGGCCTACGAGACGGCCGTCGACCGGCTCGTCTCGGCCGGGGCGGAGGTGCGCACCCTCGACCTCACCCCGTTCACCGAGGCCGCCGCGATGCTCTACGAGGGCGCCTTCGTCGCCGAGCGCTACACCGCGGTGGGAAGCTTTGTCGACAAGCAGATCTCCGGGGGAGGTGCCGGGCTCGACCCGACCGTCGCCGGGATCATCACCCGCGCACGGGACATCCCGGCCCACCGGCTGTACGCCGACCAGGAACGGCTGGCCTCGCTGCGCACCCGGGCGCTCGCCGAGCTGGCCGACGCCGACGCGCTGCTCCTGCCCACCACGCCCGGCCATCCCACGCTCGCCGAGGTCGCCGCCGACCCGCTGGGCGCCAACGCCCGGCTCGGCCGCTTCACCAACTCCACGAACCTCTTCGACCTGGCGGCCGTCGCCGTCCCCGCCGGCCGGACACCGGCCGGGCTCCCGTTCGGCGTGATGCTGATCGGCCCGGCGTTCACCGACGAGCGGCTCGCCCGGATCGCCCGCCTCCTGGAACCGGAGACCCGTCTCGCCGTGGTGGGGGCGCATCTGTCCGGCCAGCCGCTCAACGCACAGCTGCTCTCCCTGGGCGCCCGCCTCGACCGTACGACCACGACCGCCGCCGTCTACCGGCTGCACGCCCTGGACACGAGCCCGCCGAAGCCGGGGCTCGTCCATGTCGGCGCGGGCGGCGCCGCCGTCGAGACCGAGGTGTGGAGCCTTCCCGCGGACGGTCTGGGACGCCTGCTGGCGGCGCTCCCCCGCCCGATGACCCTGGGCGGCGTCGAACTGGCCGACGGCACCCAGGTGCCCGGTTTCCTGTGCGAACCCGGCGCGCTGGAGGGCGCGCCCGACATCACGTCCTACGGCGGCTGGCGCGCGTACCGCAGCCGCTGAAACAGGTGCGGCCGGCGGTGTGCCACCCTCCCCGGGCGGGGAGAGTGCACGCCACCGGCCGCACCGGCTCGGCTCCACGACGGCGGGACCGCAGACCGCCGGCCCCTCGGTCGGCCTCAGCCCACCGACGAGTAGGCCACCACCCCGCGCAGCAGGGCGTCGACCGCCTTGCGGGCGTTCTTCGAGACCGTCGACCCCTCGCCGCCCGAGACGGGCGCGGCGGCCGCGATCTGGCCGAGGACGTCGATGACCTGCTTGCACCAGCGCACGAAGTCACCGGCGGGCATCTCGGCCTCGCGCAACACCTCGTCCAGGCCCTTGCCGGAGGCCCACTCGTGGGCGGCCCAGGCGAAGCCGAGGTCCGGCTCGCGCTGGCCCACGCCCTCGGTCTGGTTGATCCGGAAGTCCTCCTCCAGCGCGTCCAGACGACCCCAGATGCGCACCATCTCGCCGAGCGCGGCCTTGGCCTTGCCCGACGGCACCTTCGGCGCCATCGCGTCGTCCGCCATCCGGGACTCGTACACCAACGCCGAGACGCAGGCGGCCAGTTCGGCCGGGGAGAGGCCGTCCCAGACACCGGCCCGCAGACATTCGCTGGCCAGCAGGTCGAGTTCGCCGTACAGCCGGGCGAGCCGCTTGCCGTGCTCGGTGACCTCGTCGCCGCGCAGGTAGTCCAGCTCGGTGAGCAGGGCGACGATCCGGTCGAAGGTGCGGGCGATGGTGTTCGTCCGGCCCTCGATCCGGTGCTCCAGCTGCGAGGTGTCCCGCTTGAGCCGGTGGTAGCGCTCGGCCCAACGGGCGTGGTCCTCGCGGTCGTTGCACCCGTGGCAGGGGTGCGCGCGGATCGCCGTGCGCAGCCGGGCGATCTCACGGTCGTCGGCGGCCTCGGAGCGCCGCTTGCGGTGCCGGTCCGGGACGATGTGCCCGGCCTTGGTGCGCAGGGCGGACGCGAGGTCCCGACGGGACTGCGGGGAGCGCGGGTTGAACGACTTGGGGATCCGCATCCGGTCGAGCGCCTCGACCGGCACGGGGAAGTCCATCGAGGCCAGCCGCTTCACCTGGCGCTCGGCGGTCAGCACCAGCGGGCGCGGGCCGTCGTGCTGCTCGAAGCCGCGGTGGCCGTTCGACCGGCCGGCGGGCAGCCCGGGGTCCAGCACCAGGGCCAGTCCGGCGTACTTGCCGGTGGGCACGTGGATCACGTCACCGGGCTTCAGCCTCTCCAGGGCGACGGCCGCCTCGGCACGGCGCTGCGACATACCCTGCCGGGCCAGTTCGGTCTCGCGGTCCTTCAGTTCGCGGCGCAGCCCCATGTACGCGTCGAAGTCGCCGAGATGGCAGGTCATCGACTCCTTGTAGCCCTCGAGGCCCTCCTCGTTGCGCTGCACCTGCCGGGAGATCCCGACGACCGACTTGTCCGCCTGGAACTGCGCGAACGACGTCTCCAGCAGCTCGCGCGAGCGGTGCCGGCCGAACTGCTCGACCAGGTTCACCGCCATGTTGTACGACGGCTTGAAGCTGGAGCGCAGCGGATAGGTGCGGGTGCCCGCGAGTCCCGCGAGGTGCTCGGGGCTGAAGCCTCGCTGCCACAGCACGACCGCGTGGCCCTCGATGTCGATGCCCCGGCGGCCGGCGCGGCCGGTCAGCTGGGTGTACTCGCCGGGCGTGATGTCCGCGTGCTGCTCGCCGTTCCACTTGACGAGCTTCTCCAGCACCACCGAGCGGGCCGGCATGTTGATGCCGAGCGCGAGGGTCTCCGTCGCGAAGACCGCCTTGACGAGGCCGCGGACGAAGAGTTCCTCGACGACCTCCTTGAAGGTGGGCAGCATGCCCGCGTGGTGGGCCGCGATGCCGCGCTCCAGGCCCTCCAGCCATTCGAAGTAGCCGAGGACGTGCAGGTCCTCGTCCGGGATGGAGGCGGTGCGCTCCTCGACGAGTTCACGCACCCGTGCCCGCGCCGCGTCGTCGTTCAGCCGCAGACCCGCGTACAGGCACTGCTGCACGGCCGCCTCGCAGGCGGCGCGGCTGAAGATGAACGTGATGGCGGGCAGCAGCCCCTCGGCGTCGAGCCGCTCGATGACCTCGGGCCGGCCCGGGGTCCAGATCCGCGAGCGCTGTCTGCGCTCCCGCTCCCGGTCGGCCTCGCGCATCGCGCGGCCCCGTCTGCGGTCCTGGTACGACGGACGGCTCGCCTCCATGCGCGCCATGCGCGTGAGGTCGGGGTTGACGGCCTTGCGCTGGCCCTCCCCCTCCTCGAAGAGGTCGTACATCCGCCGCCCGGCCAGTACGTGCTGGAACAGCGGGACGGGCCGGTGCTCGGAGACGATCACCTGGGTGTCGCCACGCACGGTGTCCAGCCAGTCACCGAACTCCTCCGCGTTCGACACCGTCGCCGACAGCGACACCAGGGTCACCGACTCGGGGAGATGGATGATCACTTCTTCCCAGACGGCGCCGCGGAAGCGGTCGGAGAGGTAGTGCACCTCGTCCATCACCACATAGCCGAGCCCGAGGAGGGTCTGCGAGCCCGCGTACAGCATGTTCCGCAGGACCTCGGTGGTCATGACGACCACCGGGGCCTCGGAGTTGACGCTGTTGTCGCCGGTGAGCAGGCCGACCTTGTCCGCCCCGTAACGGCGGCACAGGTCGGCGTACTTCTGGTTGGAGAGCGCCTTGATCGGCGTGGTGTAGAAGCACTTCTTGCCCTGCTGGAGGGCGAGGTGGACGGCGAACTCGCCGACGATCGTCTTGCCCGAACCGGTGGGCGCGGCCACCAGCACACCCTTGCCCGCCTCGAGCGCCTGGCAGGCCTCGATCTGGAAGGGGTCGAGGCCGAAGTCGTACATCTCGCGGAAGGACGCGAGCGCGGTGGCCTGCTCGGCAGCGCGCCTGCGCGACGCCGCGTACCGCTCGGCCGGTGAGAGGTCCTCTGTCATCGTGCTTTCGAGACTACCGGGAGGCACTGACACAAGGACGATCATTATCCGGATCAGGGGCCGTGAAACCCCGGATCCCCGCAGCTCAGGGAAGTGCGACGCGCACGGCTGCCCGTATGCACTCCGCGGTGAGCGGCAGCGGCCCGAGCGGCTCCCCGTCCGCGTACCCGGTGACCCCCTCGGCGAGCAGTTCGACGCGGGCCGCCCGGTGCACGCTCACCACGGGATGGCCGACGTGGGTGCCCCGGTAGACCCGGGGGAAGATCTTGAGCAGCGTCGCGCGGGAGCAGTCCCCGACCACCGTGATGTCGAACAGCCCGTCACCGAGGCTCGCGCCGGGACATATCCTCATGCCGCCGCCGTACGACGATCCGTTGCCGACGGCCACCAGGGTCGCCTCGATGTCCCGGATCTCGCCGTCGTCCAGTGTGATGCGGTACGGGACGGGCTTGAACGCGGCCAGTTCGGCGACCATGGCGACGTCGTACTTGAAGCGGCCCACGGGCAGGCGCATGCGGTTGCCGCGGTCGTTGACCCGGGAGTCGAAGCCGGAGGCCAGGACGGTGCCGAACCAGGTGCCGTTCACCCGGCCCAGGTCGACCTCGCGCAGCCTCTCGCCCCTGAGCGCCTCGGCGATCATCCGGCCCGCGGCCGCGGGGTCGCCCACGGGCAGGCCGAGGGCCCGCGCGAAGTCGTTGCCGGTCCCGGCCGCGACCAGTCCGAAGGGCGTACGGGTCCCGGCGACGGCCTGGAGGGCCAGGTTCGCCATGCCGTCCCCGCCGACCGCGACGAGGGCGCCGGTACCGCCGGCGACCGCGTCACGGGCCCGCGCGAGGGCGTCCGACACGTCCTCGCCCTGGACGGTCTCGACGGAGAATCCCGCGGCACGCAAAGCGGAAGCGGCCGGCAGCGCCGCTCGGGCGCCCCGGCCGCGGCCCGCGGTGGGGTTGACGATGAGGGTGATCTCGCTGGTCACAGGGTGACCCTACGAGGTCCCGGGCTCCGTCAGGTCACGTCGTCATAACCGTTGACCCGGTCCGTGGTGGCCTGCTCCGGAAGGGTCCGGCCGGCCGTCACGGGCTCGATGTCACCGATGGCCTCGGGGGTGAGGTCCAGATCGGAGGCTTCGTCGTCGCCGGGACCCTCGGCCTCGCGGCGGGCCCGGCGCCGGTCGTTGAGCAACGCCACCGCCACGGCGATGAAGTAGAGCGCCCAGATCGGGGACGCCAGCGCCAGCATCGTCATCGGGTCGGGACTGGGCGTGGCCACGGCCGCGAAGGCCGTGATGCCGATGATCATGCCGCGCCACCAGCCGAGCATGCGCTTCCCGGACAGCACACCGGTGAGGTTCAGCAGGATCAGCAGCAACGGCATCTCGAAGGCGAGACCGAAGACGACGATCATGCGGGTGATCAGGTCCAGCAGGTCGTCCAGCGGCAACAGGTTCTCGGCACCGCTCGGCGTGAGGTCGATCATCACCTTGGCCGTGGTCGGCAGCACGTGGAACGCGAGGTAGCCGCCGGCGAGGAAGAGCGGAAAACCGAGGCCGACGAACGTGTAGGCGTACTTCTTCTCGGTGCGGTGCAGGCCGGGGGCGACGAACGCCCACAGCTGGTACAGCCAGACCGGCGACGCGAGCACGACACCCGCCGTCAGGGCGACCTTCAGGGCCAGCGTGAACGGCGCCAGCAGGCCGCTGACCGTGAGATGCGCGCAGTGCGTGTTCTTGGCGTGGGTCAGCTCCCCGAAGGACTGGTGACAGCCGATCTCGGCGAGCATCGGCTTGGTGATGACATCGATGATGTCCCTGTAGAAGAAGGCCGCGACGATCGTGACAACGAGGATCGCCAGGACACCCTTCGCGAGCCGGTTGCGCAGCTCACGCAAGTGATCCGCGAGCGGCATCCGGCCCTCGGGATCCCTCTCCTCTTTGCGGGCGGACTTGAGCAACCCACATCCTCATCTCGTGCAACGGACCGGATGGCCCGGTCCTCGCGTCAGCGCTGGGTCGTGTCCGTGGGCTCGTTGACCGGGCGGGAGCTGGTCACGTCGCCGGGCGCGGCCTGGATCGTACGCTGAGCGGGAGTGGGCTCCTCGGCGGACTCGGCGGGCGTGGCGGTGGTGGGCTGCTTGCCCTCCTCCTTCATCGCCTTCGCCTCGCTCTTCAGGATGCGGGCGGACTTGCCGAGCGAGCGCGCCATGTCCGGCAGCTTCTTGGAGCCGAACACGAGGACGATCACCACAACGAGGATCAGCAGGTGCCACGGCTCAAGTCCGTTGCGGAACATAAGTCTTTACCTTCTCACCGAGGCTGCATGGTCAGGGTGCTGTCCGATCGATCGGACGTGTGTCCGATCATCACGTTGTCAGCGATCGTAACGCTCAAGGGTGAACGCGGGGCAATCCCCGCGCGTACTCCCGCTTCGCGGCCCGCGCCTCAATCTCCGGGCCCTGCCCTGAGCGTACCTGGCCAAGGCACGAAGTCGACAGGCTGGCGTGACGCATTGCGCATCCACGGACGGCTCACACCGCGTCCATGGAACGCACCGCTCCGGCCGCGGCTCTTTCCAGGTCGTCGGAGGCCGCGCCGACACGGCGCGCGGAGTCGGCCACCTGCCTCCCCAGACGCTCCGCTTCGACGAAGACACGGACGGCGAGCACTCCGAGAACCGTGATTCCCAGGAAGCCCGCGGCGATCGCAAACATCGGCCAGAACATGACGACGACCCTAGAGGGTGGAGTGCAGCCGCAGCGTGCGGACCCCGCCCCCGGTGAGAAGTTCGACGATGCGTTCCCCGGCGGGCTTGCGGACGGCGGAGCCGCACGCGGGACAGGTGAACGAGTAGAACGTCGTGCGGCTGCTGGCGCCGATGGCCAGGCGCAGGGCGCCGGGGGTCAGCTCGAAACCGGCCCGGCAGTCGGGGCAGGCGGCCTTGAACATGACCTCGACCACCCGGCGCATCCCGGCGAAGGCCGTACCCACCGACATCTCCGGCCCGCCCGAGGACGGCCTCGCGCGTCCCGGCGCCCCCGCCCGTCGTCCGGCCCCCGGCTTCTCCGAGGTACCCGGCCTTCCCTGCGCACCAGACATCGACGACGTCCTCAAAGCCCTTGCTCCCGCCCCTCGTACGGTCTGTCCCGGACCTCCCCGAGCCCGTCCGGCACGTCGTCGTAAGCGGCGAGCGCCTCGCGGGCCGCGCTGCGGGCGCTGTCCGCGAGAGCCTGCGGCGAGACGATCCGGCCGTCGCCGCCGAGGCGCAGGGCCAGCCGCCGCAGCGAAGCGGGATCGGGTGTCCGCAAGGTGATACGCAGCCCGCCGTCCGGCAGCTCATCCGCGCTGTCGTGCGGGTAGTACTCGGCGACCCAGCGCCCGCCGGGACCGACCTCGACGACCACCTCGGGGTCCTCGGCCGCGGGCTGGACGAGGCCCTCGGACAGGTCACGCAGCTCTATCTCGGGCGGCGCGGACGGCTCGTCCAGGATGCGGATCTCGGCGACCCGGTCGAGCCGGAAGGTACGGCGCGCCTCGGAACGGCGGCACCACGCCTCCACATAGGTGTGACCGACGCTGACCAGGCGGATCGGGTCGATCTCGCGTTCGCTCAGCTCGTCGCGCGAAGGCGAGTAGTAACGGATCCACAGCCGGCGCCGCTCGGAGATCGCCCGGTCCACGTCGGCGAAGACACCGCCCTCGGACTCGAAGGTCACCGACAGCCGGGAGCTGGCGCCCGCCGCCTCGCCCGAGGCGGCCTCCACCTTGGCGGTGGCCCGCAGCAGTGCCTGCCGGTCGCCCTCGCGCAGGCCGGGCAGGGTGGACACCGCGCGGGCGGCCACCAGCAGCGCGGTCGCCTCGTCGGCGGCGATCCGCAGCGGCTCGGCGACGTCGTCCGGGTTGTGCCACCAGATCCGGTCGCCGTCGGTGTCGATGTCGAGCAGGTCCCCGCCGCGGAAACTGGTCCCGCACAGCGGCAGCACGTCGAGGTCGGAGATCAGCTCGTCCTCGGTGATCCCGAAGGCGCGGGCGACATCGCCGACGCGGGCGCCGGGGCGCTCGCGCAGATAGGTCACCAGGGAGAGCATCCGCCGGGTCTGGTCGATCGCGTTCGTGGGCCTGGCCGGTTTTCCTGCCACGTTCTTGCTTTCCCCTCAGCCTTTGGCCACGGCGCGCAGCCGGTCGATCACTTCTGCCCGCAGTTCGGCGGGTCCCACGACCACGACGTCCGGCCCGAACTCGACGAGCCAGGCGTCCAGGCCGTGCCCGTACGGAATCTCCAGCTCGTCCCAGCCGTTCTCGAGCTCCCGCACGGAGACGGCCTTGGCGCGCAGCGGGTAGCCCGCGCCGGAGCGCAGCCGGATCAGCGCCGAACGGTCGGCGGTCTCCCCGGCCCAGCCCGCCACCGTCTCGCGCACGGTCACGACGTCGGGGACCTCGGCGGTGTACCGGCCCGCACGCGCGCGGACCTTGCCGGTGATCCGGGAGAGCCTGAAGACGCGCTCGGCGCCGCGGTCGCGGTCCCAGCCCGCGAGGTACCAGTGGCCGCGCCAGCACTCCAGGGCCCAGGGCTCGACGTGCCGGGTCCCGGGCTGCGCGGCGTTGGCCTTGCGGTAGTCGAAGACGACCGGGCGGCGGTCGCGGCAGGCGAGCATCAGCGGCTCGAAGGCGGCCTCGTGGACGGGGATGTGCGGTTCGAGGGCTCCGTGGGATCCGTACGGGTCCACGTCCTCGGGCAGGCCCGCGGCACGCAGCTTCTGCAGCGCACCGCTGGCGGCGCCGGCCAGCCGGGCCTGCTGCCAGACCTTGGCGGCCAGACCGAGGGCGGCGGCCTCCTCGGCGTCGAGGGTGATCGGCGGCAGGCGGTTGCTGTCGCGGCGGGCGAGATAGCCGACCTCGCCGTCGAGGTTCTCCACCGTCTCGATGACCAGGCCGAGTTCGCGCAGATCGTCCTTGTCCCGCTCGAACATCCGGTTGAAGCTGTCGTCCGACCCGGCTTCCAGGTAGGCCTCGATGGACTCGCGGAGCTCCCGCTTGCTGAGCGGCCGCCGCGTCCCGAGCAGACACAGTGCGAGGTTCATCAGCCGCTCGGCCTTGGCAATGGCCATCGACGCCCTTCCTATGGTGCTTCCGACCGATGACCGTACCGCCCCGGAGTGTCGCGGCAAAAGCCGAGGGCCCATGCCCGGACAGGCATGGGCCCCGGATGATCCGATCCGGATCGGATCCGGTCCTCCGTGATCAGACCGCGATCAGGTCGACCACGAAGATCAGCGTCTCACCGGGCTTGATCGCCGGGGTGGGGCT
The DNA here is from genome assembly GCF_044333225.1 of Streptomyces sp. NPDC021080. Lineage (NCBI taxonomy): Bacteria > Bacillati > Actinomycetota > Actinomycetes > Kitasatosporales > Streptomycetaceae > Streptomyces > Streptomyces sp. NPDC021080. The sequence goes on from NZ_JBIRQM010000013.1 coordinate 312,361, forward strand.
CTGGTCGCCGTAGGCGAGGTGCGCGGGGATGGTCAGCCGGCGACGGCCGCCGACCTTCATGCCCTGCACACCCTTGTCCCAGCCCTTGATGACGCGGCCGCCGCCGAGCGGGAAACGGAACGGCTCGCCCCGGTTCCAGCTCGCGTCGAACTCCTCACCCGTGCTGAACGACACACCCACGTAGTGCACCGTGACGTTCTGACCCGACTTGGCCTCGGGGCCGTCGCCCTCCCAGATGTCCTTGATCTCGAGGTCCTTCGGGGGGTTGCCCTCGGGAAAATCGATCTCGGGCTTCTCGATGCTCACGTCTTTGCTCCTGCTTGTGTACGTACAAGACAACACGGACAGTCTTACATCCCCGGAGGGTTTACATCTTCGCCAGGATGTCGACCGAGAAGACGAGCGTGGAGTCCTTCTTGATACCGCTGCCGGCCGGCGGGTTGTCGCCGTAGCCCAGAGCCGGCGGAATCACGATCAGAACGCGGCTGCCCACCTTCTTGCCCGTCAGCCCCTGCGCCCAGCCCTTGACGACCTGCTGCAGCGAGAACGACGTCAGCTGACCGCGCTTGTACGTCGAGTCGAACTCCTTGCCGCTGTCCCACAGCACACCCTCGTACTGCACCAGCACCGCGCTGTCCGCCTTGACCTCGGGACCGTCACCCTCGATCACGTAGTTCGCCACGAGCTTCGTGGGAGCGGCCTTCTTCGGCACCGTGATCTTGGGAGCCGAACCGTCCGTGTTGGTGCCGACCACCGGCAGCGAGGCGTCCTTCTGCGGGACGTCCTTGCCCTTGGCCGAGCTCTTCGAGTTGAACGTGTCCTCGATGTCCACCACGAACACCAGCGTGTCGGTGCCCTTGATACCCGCCTGCGCGTTGCCGGACGTGCCGTAACCCCAGGTCGGCGGAACGGCCATCTCGACCCGGCTGCCGGCCTTCTTGCCGACCAGGCCGTAACGCCAGCCGTCGATGATGCCGCCCTGCGCCAACTGGATCACCAGCGGCGTCCCCCGGTCGTAGGAGTTGTCGAACACCTTCGCCGTGGCCCAGATCTGCCCCAGGTAATTGGCCTGGATGTAGTCGTTCTCCGCGACCGTCTTCCCGTTGCCCGCGATCACCGTCCTGACCGCCAGATCCTTCGACGGCTCCCCCGGCCCCTTGGCCACGGTCGGCTTCTCACCGAACTTCGTACCGGCCGTGATCGCCGGCAGCGGACCGTCGACGATCTTCGGCGGGGGCGGCGCGGAAGCCGCGGCCGAGGCCGAGGGCGACGGGCTCTTGCTGGACTTCGCCGAGCCTGAGTCGCCGTCGTCACCGCATCCGGCGAGCGTGACCAGTCCAGCGGGTACGGAGAGAAGGAGTGAGCGTCGGCGCACGGTGGGAGCCTCGTATCGGTCGATCTTGGTGGATGGCGTGCGCGCAACTCTACGACGTGAGAAGGGCGCCGTACGGAAAACGTACGGCGCCCCGCGTTGCGTTCCGCGTCACCCACGGAACTCCCGGCTCACATCCCGGCGATCAGCTTCTCCACCCGGTCGTCCACCGAACGGAACGGGTCCTTGCACAACACCGTGCGCTGCGCCTGGTCGTTCAGCTTCAGATGCACCCAGTCGACGGTGAAGTCCCGCCGCTGCTCCTGGGCCCGCCGGATGAAGTCACCGCGCAGACGGGCCCTAGTGGTCTGCGGCGGCACGGACTTGCCCTCGAAGATCTTCAAGTCGTTGCAGATCCGCGCGGCTTGCCCCTTCCTCTCCAGGAGGTAGTAAAGACCACGACGTCGGTGGATGTCGTGATATGCGAGGTCTATCTGCGCGACCCGCGGGTGCGACATGGTCATGTTGTGCTTCGCCCGGTACCGCTCGATGAGCTGGTACTTCATGACCCAGTCGATCTCCGTGCCGATCCGGTCGAGATCCTCGGCCTCGATCGCGTCGAGCGTACGGCCCCACAGTTCGAGAACCTGTTCGACCGTCCCCGTCCGGATCCCGCGGCGCTCGCAGAAGTCCACGGCCTTCTCGAAGTACTCCCGCTGCACCTCCAGCGCGGAGGCCTCGCGCCCACTGGCCAGACGCACCTTGCGCCGGCCCGTGATGTCATGACTGACCTCACGGATCGCCCGAATGGGATTCTCCAGAGTGAGGTCCCGCATGACCGTGCCCGCCTCGATCATGCGCAGCACGAGATCCGTGGCACCGACCTTCAGCAGCATCGTCGTCTCGGACATGTTCGAGTCGCCCACGATGACATGCAGCCGGCGGTAACGCTCGGCGTCCGCGTGCGGCTCGTCACGCGTGTTGATGATGGGCCGCGACCGGGTCGTCGCGGAACTGACGCCCTCCCAGATGTGCTCGGCCCGCTGACTGACGCAGTACACGGCACCGCGCGGCGTCTGCAGCACCTTGCCCGCACCGCACAGCAGCTGCCTCGTCACCAGGAACGGGATGAGGATGTCCGCGAGCCGGGAGAACTCCCCGTGCCGGGCCACCAGATAGTTCTCGTGGCACCCGTAGGAGTTGCCTGCCGAGTCGGTGTTGTTCTTGAACAGATAGACGTCGCCCGCGATCCCTTCCTCGTGCAGGCGTCGTTCGGCGTCCACCAGAAGACCCTCGAGAATGCGCTCGCCGGCCTTGTCGTGGGTGACGAGTTCCGTCACGTTGTCACATTCGGGTGTCGCATATTCCGGATGTGATCCCACGTCGAGATAAAGGCGGGCACCGTTCCGCAGAAAGACATTGCTGCTGCGGCCCCATGACACGACACGGCGGAAGAGGTACCGCGCCACCTCGTCGGGAGACAGTCGCCGCTGTCCCCTGAACGTACACGTGACGCCGTACTCGTTCTCCAGCCCGAAAATGCGGCGGTCCATGACAGAACATTACGCCCGATCCCCTGAGCTGAAACGGGGTTCGACAGCTCGGTTTGGATCATTTTCCGATGACACCGCAACAACCCCGCCCCTCCCGGTAGCTGCGAGGACCCGTCCCGTGGCCAGCAGAACCGCCAGCGCGGCAGCACCCGCGACCCCCGGAACGGCGAAGCCCCACCCCGCCCCGCCCCACTCGACCACCGGCCCCGCGAGCCCCGTACCGACCGAGGCACCCACCGTGAACGTCGTCACGAGCCAGGAGAACGCCTCGGTGACCGTACCGGCCGGCGCGTGCCGGTCCACCAGCACGAACGCGCACGCGATGCTCGGCGCCAGGAACACCCCGGCAAGGGCCGCCAGCACCGTCATCGCGACCGGACCCGGCACCAGCATCAGCGGGACATAACACACCGCCAGCAGGGCCACGAGCACCCGCAGTCGCCGCTCCGGCGCCCCGCCCCACCGGCGCGCGCCGTAGACCACACCGCCCAGCAGCGCGCCGAGCCCGATCCCCGCCATCAGCCAGCCGTACACCGCGTCCCCGCCGTGCGCGTCCGCGTACGACACCGCGGCGACCGTGATCGACCCGAGCGCGATCCCGATGAACAGGAACGCCCCGAGCAGCGCCAGCAGCCCCGGCGAGCGCAGGGCACCCAGCCAGTGCGCCTCGCGCGGCGCCGAACGCCACGCGCGCGAGGGCTCCGAGACGACCACGGACAGGGCACCCAGGACACCGACGACGGCCAGGATCAGCAGCGCGGCCTGCGCGGACCACAGCGCCACGCACAGCGTCACGAGCAACGGTCCGACGGTGAACATGACTTCCTGCGCCACCGCGTCCATCGCGTACGCGGTGTGCACCTGCTCCTCCTCGCGCAGCACCGAGGGCCACAGCGCCCGCAGACCGCCCTCCAGGGGAGGCGTGAAGAGCCCGGCCACGGCCATCGCGGCACAGGCGAGCGCCACCGGATCCGTACCGGCCAGCGCGAAGACGCCCATGCCGAGAGCCGAGACGACCGCCGCGGGCAGCTGCACCCGCGGCTGGCCGTACAGGTCCACGAGCCGGCCGAGCACCGGCTGCCCGACCGCGTTGGCCACCCCGTACACGGCGGCGAGCCCGCCCGCCAGGCTGTACGTGCCGCCCCCGGCCCGCACGAACAGCACCACGGCGATGGCCGCGGTGGCGTTCGGCAGCCGCCCCACCAGCGTCCCCACCAGCAGCCTGGCAGCGTGTCTCGCCCTGAGGATCTCCAGGTATCCCGCGGCCATGGCCTGCCCTTCCGCTAGCGCACGACGCTCACGTGTTACGTATAACGTCCTCCTCAATACGTACCATGTGCGCTGACCGGGAGTCCAGACGAAGGAGCAGGCCCACGGTGGCAAGAGGTAGCACGCGCCCCACCAGCCGGGACGTCGCCGAGGCCGCCGGGGTCTCCCAGGCAGCCGTCTCCCTGGTCCTGGGCGACAAGTGGCGCGGCCGCGTCTCCCCCGCCACCGCCGAACGCGTCCGCGAAGCCGCCCAGGAACTCGGCTACCGCCCCAACCTGGCCGCCCGCAACCTCCGCCTCGGCCGCACCCGCACCGTCCTCCTCGTGGTCCCCGCCCTCACCACCGAATTCTTCGCCGGCGTCTACACCGGCGCCGCCCGCGTCGCCGCCCGACACGGCTTCGGAGTCGTCCTCTACCCCTCCCCCGAAGGCATCGGCCCCGCCCGCGACCCCTTCGGCTCCGCCCAGGCCGCCCTCGACGGCGTCATCGCCTCCTCCATGGCCGCCGACGCCCTCACCGCCATCCGCGGCGACCAGCTCCCCCTCGTCATGCTCGACAGCGACCCCGCCGGCAGCCAGGGCGCCGCCACCGTCAACCTCGACATCGCCGACGGCGTGCGCCAGGTCACCGACCACCTCCTGGAACTCGGCCACCGCCGCTTCCTCCACCTCGCCGCCGACATCCCCTCCTGGACCTTCGAGGTCCGCGGGCGCGAGATCGCCTCCTGCCTCGTCGAGGTCCCCGGAACCAGCCTGCGCGTCACCCGCGCACCCATCTCCTTCGAAGACGCCCTCGCCGCCACCCAGACGGCCCTCTCCGCCCCGGGCCCCCGCCCCACCGCGGTCATCTGCGACGACGACAAACTCGCCGCCGGCGCTTACAAGGCCGCCCGCCGCCTCGGCCTGCGCATCCCCGACGACATCTCCATCACCGGACTCGACGACCTCGCCCTCGCCCGCGCCCTCGACCCCGAACTCACCACGGTCCACCTCGACGCCGAACGCTTCGGCGAACAGGGCATGAAAGCCCTCCTCGCCGTCCTGGACGGCCGCACGCCCCCGCAGGAGGACATCCCCGTCCACCTGGTCGTACGCGGCTCCACGGCCCCTCCTGGCCCCTAGAACAACCCCCGGCCCCCACCCCCGGGACAAACGGAAGGGGCCGCGCCGGTCTGCACCGGAGCGACCCCTTCCGCACGAGCACCCGACAGACGGATGCGCGGTCCTGCCCGAACCTCACTCGTCGTCGGCGTCCTCCGCCTCCGTGGCGGTCTCCGCTCCCCCGACCTCCAGCAGCCGGGACAGCTGACGGCCCGTGATCCGCTTGAACTTCCGCTTCTGCGGCCGCGTACGGTCCAGCACCGCGACCTCGAGACGCTCCGCCGGAATCTCCCGCTCACCGCCGTTCGGCTCCCGGGACAGCGACTGGACGGCCAGCTTCAGCGCCTCGGCCAGCGACATGCCGTCCCGGTGCTGAGTGTCCAGATAGGTGCTGATCTGCTCGGCGTTGCCACCGACCGCCACCGAACCGTGCTCGTCCACGATCGAACCGTCGTGAGGCAGCCGGTAGATCTGGTCACCGTCCGGCGTCTCGCCGACCTCGGCGACCACCAACTCCACCTCGTACGGCTTCTCCGCCGCCGACGAGAAGATCGTGCCCAGCGTCTGCGCGTACACGTTCGCCAGACCACGGGCGGTCACGTCGTCACGGTCGTACGTGTAGCCACGCAGGTCGGCGTACCGCACACCGCCGATCCGCAGGTTCTCGTACTCGTTGTACTTGCCGGCGGCCGCGAAGCCGATCCGGTCGTAGATCTCGCTGAACTTGTGCAGCGCGCGGGACGGGTTCTCGCCGACGAACACGATGCCGTCGGCGTACTGGAGCACGACCAGGCTGCGGCCACGGGCGATGCCCTTGCGGGCGTACTCGGCCCGGTCGGCCATCGCCTGCTGGGGTGAGACATAGAACGGCGTCGACACCGGCTATCCGTCCCTTTCTGTCGAAGTCACTGGATCACCTGGGAGAAAGACGGGTCTTCAGTACAGCGCGGCACGCGGGCCGTCGGGCTGCAGGAGCCGCCTCTCCAGGATCACGCGGGCGATCTCGGAGGCCTCCTCGTCGGTGAGCCGGCGGAAACCACTCTCCGTGATCACGGTGACGATCGGGTAGATCCGGCGCGCGACATCGGGACCACCGGTCGCCGAGTCGTCGTCGGCCGCGTCGTAGAGGGCCTGGATGACCAGCGTCGTGGCCTGATCCTCCGTCAGATCCTTCGCGTAGAGCTTCTTCATCGCACTGCGCGCGAAGAGCGAACCGGACCCCGTGGCCGCGTAGCCGTGCTCCTCGGAACGGCCGCCCGTGACGTCGTACGAGAAGATGCGCCCCTTGCCGCGGTCCACGTCGAAGCCCGCGAACAGGGGCACCACGGCGAGACCCTGCATCGCCATGCCCAGATTGGAACGGATCATCGTGGACAGGCGGTTCGCCTTGCCCTCCAGGGAGAGCTGCGCGCCCTCCACCTTCTCGAAGTGCTCCAGCTCCAGCTGGAACAGCTTCACCATCTCGACAGCCAGGCCCGCCGTACCTGCGATGCCCACCGCCGAGTACTCGTCGGCCGGGAACACCTTCTCGATGTCCCGCTGGGCGATGACGTTCCCCATCGTGGCCCGCCGGTCACCGGCGAGGACGACCCCGCCCGGGAACGTCACGGCGACGATCGTCGTGCCGTGCGGGGCCTCGATCACGCCCTGGACGGGCGGCAGTTGCCGCTTGCCCGGGAGCATCTCCGGCTGGTGCTCGGACAGGAAGTCCATGAAGGACGACGACCCGGGCGTCAGGAAGGCAGCCGGTAGACGCCCGGTGCTACGAGTGTTGGCTTCCACGCGTTTCCTTCCAGGTAGTCGGCAGCCCGCCTTACGGCATCGGGCCGATCCTTGAACTGCCCCAGTGCGGCATTGCAGCTGAAGCACAGTACGCCTCGGACACTACCCGTCTCGTGGCAGTGATCCACATGAACTGCAGGAGCTTTCAGGCAGATCACGCAGAGCCCCATCTGAGAGGCCGCCATCTCGTCACGCTGGGCTTCGGTGAGGCCGTAGCTGCGCTTCAGGTGTCCCGCACGGCCTTCAATCGCCCGGCACGCCTTGCAACGATTCGACAATCCATCCGAAGCCGTTGCATTGCGATGCCACTCGCTCCACGGCTTGACCTCACCGCATTTGAGGCAGCGCTTGTGCCCCTCGGGCACCTCCACCTGCGGGCGCACTTCGCGCCCGAGGCTCAGCTGACGCTTCCGGTCACTCTCGGACGCGCAATCTCGACAGCGATGCTGCAGACCGTCCAGATTGGACCGCTTCCGAGCGAAGGCTGCGTGCGGCTTGCTTTCGCCGCACCGCACGCAGCACTTCACACCATCTTCATTCGCCAATTCGGCGACCCCCCGTAGCCTTCGATTCGAAGGCTACTGGCCGCCTTTCTGAACGAATGACCGAACGAAGTCCTCGGCGTTTTCCTCGAGTACATCGTCAATTTCGTCAAGAACCGAGTCGACATCGTCGCTCAGCTTTTCCTGGCGTTCCTTGAGGTCGTCGGTCGTTTTCGCGTCCTGCGACTGTTCCTCGACCTCCTCGGTGGAACGCGTCGCCTTCTGCTGTCCGCCGCCGGTGTCCTTGGTCGCCATAACCCTCACCCCGCTCGGTTCGACGTTCTTGATCAGACCCTACAAGCAGGGTCCGACATCGGCCCCGCAGTTGCCACAACGTACGGGGACCACCTCGATGATTCCCGTAACGCCGGGTATTCCACCCTGTCCGGCGTGTGCCGTCCGGGCGGAAGCTCAGTTGCCCGACAGGACCCTGACCAGGTCCTCGGCCGTCCGGCAACGGTCCAGGAGCTCCTTGACGTGATTACGCGTTCCGCGAAGGGGCTCCAGGGTTGGGACGCGCTGGAGCGAGTCCCGGCCGGGCAGGTCGAAGATGACCGAGTCCCAGGAGGCCGCCGCCACGTCGTCCGCGTACTGTTCCAGGCAGCGTCCGCGGAAGTAGGCGCGGGTGTCCTCGGGCGGGGTCGTGCGGGCCCGCTCGACCTCGTTCTCGTCCAGCAGGCGCTTCATCTTGCCCCGGGCGGCCAGACGGTTGTAGAGGCCCTTCTCGGGGCGTACGTCGGCGTACTGGAGGTCGACGAGGTGGAGCCGGGCGGCGTCCCAGTCGAGGCCGTCGCGGCGCCGGTAGCCCTCCATGAGCTCGCGCTTGGCGACCCAGTCGAGTTCGCCGGCCAGGCTCATGGGGTCGTTCTCCAGGCGGTTCAGGGTGTCCTCCCAGCGCAGGAGGACGTCCTTGGTCTGTTCGTCCGCGTCCGCCCCGAACCGCTCCTCCACGTACTTGCGCGAGAGCTCGAAGTACTCCATCTGCAGTTGCACGGCGGTGAGCGTGCGGCCGCTGCGGAGCGTGACGAGGCGCTTGAGGGTCGGGTCGTGGGAGACCTGGTGGAGGGTGCGTACGGGCTGGTCGACGGCCAGGTCGACGGCGATGAAGCCGTCCTCGATCATGGAGAGGACCAGTGCCGTGGTGCCGAGCTTGAGGTAGGTCGAGATCTCGGAGAGGTTCGCGTCCCCGATGATCACGTGCAGCCGGCGGTACTTCTCGGCGTCGGCGTGCGGTTCGTCGCGGGTGTTGATGATGGGGCGCTTGAGCGTGGTCTCCAGGCCGACCTCGACCTCGAAGTAGTCGGCGCGCTGGCTGAGCTGGAAGCCGTGTTCGTGGCCGTCCTGGCCGATGCCGACGCGGCCCGCTCCGGTGACGACCTGGCGTGAGACGAAGAAGGGGGTGAGGTGCCGCACGATGTCCGAGAAGGCGGTCTCCCGCTTCATCAGGTAGTTCTCGTGCGTGCCGTACGAGGCGCCCTTGTTGTCGGTGTTGTTCTTGTAGAGGTGGATCGGCTGGGCGCCGGGCAGCTGGGCGGCCCGCTCCGCCGCCTCGGCCATGATGCGCTCGCCGGCCTTGTCCCACAGGACGGCGTCGCGGGGGTTGGTGACTTCGGGGGAGCTGTATTCCGGGTGTGCGTGGTCGACGTACAGCCGTGCTCCGTTGGTGAGGATGACATTGGCCAGGCCGATGTCCTCGTCGGTGAGCTGGCTGGAGTCGGCGGCCTCCCTGGCGAGGTCGAAGCCTCGCGCGTCCCGCAGCGGGTTCTCCTCCTCGAAGTCCCAGCGGGCGCGGCGCGCCCGGTGCATCGCCGCCGCGTAGGCGTTGACGATCTGGGACGAGGTGAGCATGGCATTGGCGTTGGGGTGACCGGGGACGGAGATCCCGTACTCCGTCTCGATGCCCATTACTCGCCGTACGGTCATGCGGCCCTCCTTGCCCGGCGGCGCCCTCGGTCGGGGGCGCTGCTCAAGTACCGCTGGCGCTCCGGTGCGTGTGCGGTGCCCGTCCCCGCACTGCGCGACTCGGCGGTACGAAAGAGCCTAGAACGCCTCTGCGCTGGTGGGGAGATCATTTGCGTCATTGCTGTGTTCCGGCCGTGACCGGAAAAGCAGGCGGCTGCGGGTACCCGTGGAGGGCACCCGCAGCCGCCCTGTCTTTTACAGGTACTGACCGGTGTTGGCCACCGTGTCGATGGAGCGTCCGGTGTCCGCGCCCTGTTTTCCGGTGATGAGCGTACGGATGTAGACGATCCGTTCGCCCTTCTTTCCGGAGATGCGGGCCCAGTCGTCGGGGTTGGTGGTGTTGGGCAGGTCCTCGTTCTCCTTGAACTCGTCCACGCATGCCTGGAGGAGGTGGGAGACCCTGAGGCCCTTCTGGCTGTGCTCCAGGAAGTCCTTGATGGCCATCTTCTTGGCGCGGCCCACGATGTTCTCGATCATGGCGCCGGAATTGAAGTCCTTGAAGTAGAGGACTTCCTTGTCGCCGTTGGCGTAGGTGACCTCCAGGAAGCGGTTCTCCTCGGATTCGGCGTACATCTGTTCCACGGCTGTCTGGATCATGCCGTGGACGGTGGCCGCCCTGTCGCCGCCGTGCTCTCCGACGTCCTCGGAGTGCAGGGGGAGGCGTTCGGTGAGGTACTTCTGGAAGATGTCCTTGGCCGCTTCGGCGTCCGGGCGTTCGATCTTGATCTTCACGTCGAGCCGGCCGGGCCGCAGGATGGCGGGGTCGATCATGTCCTCGCGGTTGGAGGCGCCGATCACCACGACGTTCTGCAGGCCTTCGACGCCGTCGATCTCGGCGAGGAGCTGCGGGACGATGGTGTTCTCCACGTCCGAGCTGACGCCGGATCCGCGGGTGCGGAAGAGGGATTCCATCTCGTCGAAGAAGACGATGACGGGGGTGCCCTCGCTGGCCTTCTCCCGGGCGCGCTGGAAGACGAGGCGGATCTGCCGCTCGGTCTCGCCGACGTACTTGTTCAGGAGCTCGGGGCCCTTGATGTTGAGGAAGAAGCTCTTGCCGGTGGCCTGGCCGGTCACTTCGGCGACCTTCTTGGCCAGTGAGTTGGCCACGGCCTTGGCGATGAGCGTCTTTCCGCATCCGGGGGGTCCGTAGAGCAGGACTCCCTTGGGGGGCCGCAGCTCGTGTTCCTTGAAGAGGTCGGGATAGAGGTAGGGGAGCTCGACCGCGTCGCGGATCATCTCGATCTGGCCGCCCAGACCGCCGATCTGCTCGTAGCCGATGTCGGGGACCTCTTCGAGGACGAGTTCCTCGACCTCGCTCTTGGGAACGATCTCGTAGACATAGCCGGAACGGGGTTCGAGGAGCAGAGCGTCCCCGGGACGGATATTGACGTCCAGGAGCGGCTCGGCGAGCCGGACCACCCGTTCCTCGTCGGTGTGTCCCTGGACGAGGGCGCGCTCGCCGTCCTCCAGGATCTCCTTGAGGGTGACGATGTCGCCGACGCTCTCGTATTCCATGGCCTCGACCACGTTGAGGGCTTCGTTGAGCATCACTTCCTGGCCGCGCCTGAGCTCGTCGAGTTCGACGCTGGGGCTGACGTTCACGCGGAGTTTGCGGCCTCCGGTGAAGATGTCGGCGGTGCCGTCCTCGTTCGCCGTGAGGAAGACGCCGAAGCCGGCCGGCGGCTGCGCGAGCCGGTCGACTTCCTCCTTGAGGGCCACGATCTGGTCGCGGGCCTCACGGAGTGTGTTCGCCAGTCGTTCGTTCTGTGCGGACACGCCTGCCAGGTTGGTCTGCAGCTCGACGATCCGCTCTTCGAGAATCCTCGTGTGCCGCGGAGAGTCGGCGAGCTTGCGCCGCAGGACGGCGATCTCCTGCTCAAGGTAGGCAATCTGTCCGGCGGGGTCATCGGACCCTCGTCCCGGGCGGATGCCGCGGTTCATGTCGTCGTCGTGGGCTGCCACGGTCCTCACCTCCTCCAAGGGGAGCTGGACGCTTCCAGACCCTACCTGGGTGGGTGTCGATTGAAACCCCTAGATCACAAAGACTCTAGAGGTGTGTCCGATCTTCACCCTTGCGCTCTCCCTCACGCCAGGGGAATACCCACCGAACATGCTTGGGAAGCGGGCAGAGGTAGGGTCGAACTGTTCAACACCCGTCAGAGCTGGCCCGATTCCCCAGTCTTCGGTTCGCTCGACGCAGAAAACGGCAGGAGAAATGACCGTGCAGCAGGAGGCCGCAGTCGACGGCGAGGCGCTTGAGGTCTGGATCGATCAGGATCTCTGTACCGGCGACGGGATCTGCGTGCAGTACGCGCCCGAGGTCTTTGAGCTGGACATTGACGGTCTGGCCTATGTGAAGAGCGCCGAGGACGAGCTTCTGCAGGCGGTGGGCGCCACAACGCCCGTACCCCTGCCGCTTCTGCGCGATGTGGTGGACTCGGCGAAGGAGTGTCCGGGGGACTGCATCCATGTCCGTCGTGTTTCGGACAAGGTGGAGGTCTTCGGACCTGACGCGGAGTGACCTTTCGGACACCCCGCGTCATTCTGTGACCGGTTGATCACACCCTCCGCGGTGCGGAGGGTGTTCTCTTTTGTCCGGGTCTCGCGCCGGGGGCGCGTTCAGGCACCGTGCGCTTCGGACGGCGTCGAGCGGATGAACGCGCCGTTCTTCCACTGCCACTTGGCGTTCTGCTTCAGGTCCGGGCAGCAACTCGGTACGTCGATCGAGGAGTAGCCGAGCAGCGTGGCGGTGACGGCTCCGTCGCGCACCGCGAAGTCCGTGACGCTGAGCCGGTCCTTGGGATCGATCAGGGTCGCGACGACCCTGGGCTGCTTGGCTCCCTCGGCCTGGGTGAGGACGTAGACCCCGTCGGGCGGGGTGCCCGAGCCGGCGTCGCAGCGGACGACGGCGACGGTCTCCGGGCGGCCGTCGCCGTCCAGGTCGCCCGAGGCCTTCTTCTCGACGAGCGCCTTGACGGGGCCGCAGACGATCGGGAAGTCCACGCCGGCCGGGTCGGGGGCGGCCGCGGGGGCTGCCGCCGGTCTCGGTCCGGCGCCGGGCTGGGCCGCCCTCGCCGCATCGGGCTGGATGACGGAGGACAGTGCCACGACTCCGGCGATGGCGGTTGCCGTGGCGACCCACTGGATGGGGCTGGTCTGCGTATGTGCCAGTTCCGGGACAACGGATTGCTGCACTAGGGGTGTCTCCCGCGAGGGCTGTGCCGGTGGGGTGGGTGTCCCGCATGGTGCCACACGTCACAGCCCGGTGGAACGGCGGGGTCCGGACTTGTGAAGAGTTCCGCCGGAGTTTTCGCCGGGCCTTGGTCCGGCGGTCGGGAGCCCTGCCGGGCGGACCTGGCCCGGCGGCCGGGAGGGCTGCCGGACCGTCCCCCGACCGGGCTGCCGTACGAGCCCGGCCGGGGCCGGGAGACCGCGGCACGGGCCTGGCCTGGGGGGCGGAAGGCTTCCGCACGAGCGCCTCGCCGGACGACCCGGACGACTGCCGCACGTGCCTGGCCGGACGGCTCGGGAGACCGCCGCACGGACCTGGCCTGGGGGCCGGAAGACTGCCGCGCGAGCCTCGCCGGGCGGCCGAAAGGCAGGCTGGCTGCCACCTGCCGCCGAGGGGCTTCCTCGCTGACCGGGGCCGAGCGGCCGGTCGCCCGCCTCATGGCTGCGGGGGCGGCTCCGGGGCGACCGCGCGCCCCGGCCGAGGCTCCGGGCGGCCGACCGTGCAGCCGCGGTCAAGGTCGTCTCCGTGTCTCCCCGTGTCCTTGCCGGGCCGCCGGAGGCGGTTCCTGAGGGGGTGTCCTGGTTCTCGGCCGGTCTGCGGGCCGTCTCCCCTGCGGTCTCCCGACGGGGGTCGGCGGCAGGGCGGTCGGGGTCAGGCGGGTTGGCCGGTGTTCCGCGTGGTTGCGGCCTGCCCACTCGCGCGGGCTGCCCGTACGCGGGGCTGCCTGTGGCCGGCACCGGGGCGCCACGCGGACGGGCCTCGCCGGCCCTGGGCAGACCGGGCCTCGCCAGGACCCGGGCGTTCTGTGCGGGGCCGGTCTCTCTCCCCCCGGCCTCGGCCTCGGGACGTCGGACCTCCGTGCCGTGGGCGCTCCCGAAAGCCTGTGGGCCCGCGGGTGAGCACGTCCGATACGCCAGGAACACCCGGACCGGGAAGCCTGGTGAGTCGGCGGGCCGGTCGGGGAAACCTGGCAGGCAGGCGAGTCGGTCGGCGCCCCTGACGGGCAGGTCGGCCGGTGTCCCAGGCAAGCAAGCGAGCAGACGAACCTGTTGCCCCGGGCAGGCAGCCGGGCCGGTCGGCGGCCTCCGCAGGCAAGTGGGCCCGCGACGACCCCGGCAGGCAGGTGGGCCGGCCGGGGGACCCGGTGAGGTCTCGGGGCAGGCGGGCTGCTTGGCCAGGGCGTCCGCGGTGGCCCCGCGAAACCGACGGCTCTGCGGTGGCCCCGCGGAGCCGGCGGACCGTCAGCAGCCTTGCGCGCGGCCCGCTCGCGGGCGCCCGGCACGCCTGCGGGGCGCGGCCGCAGAGTCCGGTCCACCGGTCTGTCGGTGTGTCAACGGCAAAGCGCTGTGGCCGAGTTACCGGAGGATTCCGGTAACTCGGCCACAGGGGCGGTGCGTTGGGTGGGTCAGCGGCCGGAGCCGCCGTCGGCGTTCGGGCCGGCGTAGTCCTCGCCGTACGCGCCCTTGGCGGGGCGGCGGCGGCGCATGGGCGGCTCGACGCCGTCCGCGAGGCGGCGGGCGGTGAGCAGGAAGCCGGTGTGGCCGATCATCCGGTGGTCCGGGCGGACGGCCAGGCCCTCGATGTGCCAGTTGCGGATCATCGATTCCCAGGCGGTCGGCTCGTTGAAGCAGCCGATCTCGCGGATCGACTCGACGGTCCGCGCGAGCTGGGTGGTGGTCGCCACGTAGCAGCAGAGGATGCCGCCGGGGACGAGCGCTTTGGAGACGGCCTCCAGGCATTCCCAGGGGGCGAGCATGTCGAGGATGACCCGGTCGACGTCGGTGTCGCTCAGGTTGTCCTGGAGGTCGCCGACGGTGAGCTGCCAGGCGGGGTGGGGGCCGCCGAAGTAGCGCTCCACGTTCTGCTGGGCGATCTCGGCGAAGTCCTCGCGGCGCTCGTAGGAGTGCAGCATGCCCTGGTCGCCGATGGCGCGCAGCAGGAAGCTGCTCAGCGAGCCGGAGCCGACTCCCGCTTCCACGACGCGGGCGCCGGGGAAGATGTCGGCGAAGGCCAGGATCTGCCCCGCGTCCTTGGGGTAGACCACGGCGGCGCCGCGGGGCATGGACAGGACGTAGTCGGGGAGCAGGGGGCGCAGCGCGAGGTAGGCGACGTTCCCCGTGGTGCGGACAACGCTGCCCTCGGGAGCGCCGATCAGCTCGTCGTGGGGGAAGGAACCCTTGTGGGTGTGGAAGTTCTTCCCGGCCTCGAGCGTGAACGTGTAGTGGCGGCCCTTGGGGTCGGTCAGCTGAACCTGGTCCCCGACCTTGAAGGGCCCGCGCCTGCGGGCGGCACCGGTCGGTTCGGACATGTGAACAGCCTACCGGTCCCGCGCGGGGCCGCCGACCACGGTCAGGAGGGGCGGGCCATGGCTTTGACGAAGGCGCGCTCGACGTCGGCGGCGGACAGGACGCCGTAGATCTCGCCGGAGTCCTCGACGACGAGGTATTCGGTGGCGGGGCTGGCGCGCAGGGCGTCGAGGAGGTCCTCTCCGGCGAGTTCGGCGGAGACGCGCATGCCGTCGGTGAGGTCCTGGGCGAGGCCGCTGACGGTGACCCAGGGGCGGCGGTGTTCGGGTACGCCGACGATGGCGGCTTCGCGGACGAGGGAGAGGGGTTCTCCGTCGGCGTCGACGACGACGAGGGCGCGGGCGCCGACGTCGTTGGCGCGGCGCAGTGCCTCGGAGAGGGGGGTGGTGCTCTCGACGGGGACGGCGCGGCGGGTAAGGGAGCGGGCGCGCAGTTCGGGGAGGTGTTCGCGCAGGCGGGCCATGCGGAGGCTGTTGCCGGCGCCGGTCCAGATGATCGCCGCGAGGATGGCGGCGAGGAGGGCGTCGGTGATGGTGTCCATGCTGCCGGCGTTCTCGGGGGCGTCGCCGAGTGCCGAGGACTGGGTGAGCAGGGGCAGGCCGATGAGGACGGACACGGCGAGGGCGCGGCCGACCCAGGCGGCGGCGACGGTGCCGCTCATGGCCCGGCCGGTGATCTTCCAGACGACGGCGCGGAGCATGCGGCCGCCGTCGAGGGGGAGGCCCGGGAGCAGGTTGAAGGCGGCGACGATGAGGTTGGAGATCATCAGGCCGGCGAGCAGGACGCCGGGGACGGTGCCGGGCTCGACGGGCTGCATGGCGAGGTAGAAGAGGCCGGACAGGACGAGGGAGAGGAGGGGGCCGACGAAGGCGAGGACGAATTCGCGGCCCGGGGTCTCGGCTTCCTTCTCGATCTCGGAGACGCCGCCGAAGAACTGGAGCTGGATGCGGCGGACCGGGAGTTTGAAGCGGAGGGCGGCGACGGTGTGGGCGAGTTCGTGGACGAGGACGGAGGCGTAGAAGGCGACGGCGAAGAAGAGGGAGACGAGGTAGCGCGCGGCGCCGAGGTCGGGCAGGACGCGGTCGAGCTGGCCGCCGAAGACCCAGGTGATCAGGGCGGCGACGAGGAACCAGCTGGGTGCGACGTACACGGGGACGCCGAAGGGCCGGCCCATGAGGATGCCGCCGCCGGGTTCCTTGGTGCGGCGTGGTGGGCGTCCTCGGGTGGTGCCGGCGCGGGTGCGGTGGGTGTCGGTGGGTTCGCCGTGGTCCTGGACCCGGCCGTCGGCGGGCTCGAGGGGTTCGGATCGCTCGGAGGGTTCGCCGTGGGGTGCGTTTTCCCCGGTGTGCCCGGGGTGACCGGTGGTGGCGGGGTCCTTCGTCAGCGGGTCGCGCGGTGGTGCGGTGTGGGGCGCGGTCTCGGGTCCGGGCCGGTTCGGGGCCGTGGTGCTGTCGTGGGACCCGGTCTCCGGGTGGGAGGGGGTGTCGTCTTCTGGGCGGGGGGTGGTCCCGGGCCGGGCCGGGGGCTCCGTCCGGGCCGGGGTGCCGGCGTCCGCGTCGGTTTCCGGATCCGTGTCCGTGTCCGTGTCCGTGTCCGTGTCGGATGGTGTCCGGGTCCGGGAGTCGTGGTGATCGGGGGCCGTGGGCCTCGGCCCGGTGGTCTCGGGCCCTGCCGGTCCGGGGTCCGCGCCGGAGGCCGCACCGGTGGAGGCCGTGGGCCTCTCGTGGTGCTCGGTGGCCCCGCCGGTACCGGAGCGCGGCTGCCCGCTCCCGCCGCTCTCGTCCACGATGTCCCCTCGTTCGAAGCGTCCCCCGCTCCCGGTTCGTGCGGAGCGGGAGGGTCTGGGTCGATGGTATGCGGCCGTCGCGGTACGTTCCGCCCCGGCACCCCCTCTGTTTTCCGTGCCGTCGCGCCCACCCCGTTTTCCGTGCCGTCGTGCTCGCCGGGGCCGGTTGACTGTCGGTGGTGGGCCGTATGGTCTGTTGTCATGGAAACCAGCACCGAGGGCGCCGTGCCCGAAGAAGGAGCCGTGACCGGCGGAGCCGTCCCGGGCGGCCCGGCTCCCGTGGTGGCGCGCCCGCCCGCCTCGCTGTCGCCCTCGCGTGCCGGCGACTTCATGCAGTGTCCGTTGCTGTACCGGTTCCGGGTGATCGACAAGCTGCCGGAGAAGCCGAGTGAGGCGGCGACCAAGGGGACCCTGGTGCACGCGGTTCTGGAGCGGTTGTTCGACGCGCCGGCCGCGGACCGGACCGCGCCGCGTGCGAAGTCGTTGATCCCGGGGCAGTGGGACCGGTTGCGGGAGACGAAGCCGGAGGTCGCGGAGCTGTTCGCGGACGACCCGGAGGGCGAGCGGCTGGCGCGCTGGCTGTCCGAGGCGGAGCGGCTGGTGGAACGCTGGTTCACGCTGGAGGATCCGACGCGGCTGGAGCCGGCGGAGCGGGAGCTGTTCGTCGAGGCGCGGCTGGATTCCGGGCTGACGCTGCGCGGGATCATCGACCGGGTCGATGTGGCTCCGTCGGGTGAGGTCCGGATCGTCGACTACAAGACGGGGAAGGCGCCGCGGCCGGAGTACGCCGAGGGCGCTCTGTTCCAGATGAAGTTCTACGCGCTGGTGGTGTGGCGGCTGAAGCGGGTGGTTCCGCGCCGTCTTCAGCTCGTCTATCTCGGCAGTGGTGACGTGCTGACGTACGACCCGGAGATCGCGGATCTGGAGCGGGTCGAGCGCAAGCTGCTGGCTCTGTGGGACGCGATCCAGGAGGCGACGGAGACGGGCGAGTGGCGGCCGCGTCCCACGAAGCTGTGCGGCTGGTGTGATCATCAAGCGGTGTGTCCGGAATTCGGTGGTACTCCCCCGGCATATCCGCTGCCGGTCAGGGCGCCCGGGTCGGGCGCCGGGGAGCAGGGCAGAATGGGGCCGGACTAGCGAAGGAGACTTACGTGGCCATCCGCGTCCTACTGGTCGACGACCAGCCGCTGCTGCGCACCGGCTTCCGGATGATTCTGGAAGCGGAGCCGGACCTCGCGGTCGTCGGCGAGGCCGGTGACGGTCTCCAGGCACTCGATCAGGTTCGTGCCCTGCAGCCCGATGTGGTTCTGATGGACATCCGTATGCCGCGGATGGACGGTGTGGAGGCGACGCGGCAGATCACCGGCCCTGGCCGGGACGGTCCGGCGAAGGTGCTGGTGCTGACGACGTTCGACCTCGACGAGTACGTGGTGGAGGCGCTTCGGGCGGGGGCCAGCGGTTTCCTGCTGAAGGACGCGCCGGCCAATGAGCTGGTGCAGGCGATCCGGGTGGTCGCGGCGGGTGAGGCGATGCTCGCGCCGAGCATCACGCGTCGGCTGCTCGACAAGTACGCGGGTCATCTGCCGTCGGGGGACGAGCCGGTTCCGGACACGCTGCACACGCTGACCGATCGTGAGGTCGAGGTGCTGAAGCTGGTGGCGCGCGGTCTGTCGAACGCGGAGATCGCGGCGGATCTGTTCGTCAGCGAGACCACGGTCAAGACGCATGTGGGGCATGTGCTGACGAAGCTGGGGCTGCGCGACCGGGTGCAGGCGGCGGTGTACGCGTACGAGAGCGGGCTGGTGCGTCCCGGCGCGCAGTAGGCCCGGCCGGTCCCGGTCCGTCCGGGACGGCGCGAAGGTTGAGACGGCGCGAAGGCCGAGACGGCGCGAAAGGGCGCCCGTTCCACAACGGAACGGGCGCCCTTTCGCGTGGGACGGTCGTGTGCGGCGGCGGCGCTCGGCCGGACTCCGGACCGCCCCATGGCGTGCCGATGGCAGGTGCCGTTTCGTCGAAGCCGAAAGCCCGTCGTCGAGCCTGAAGGGCCCGTCGTCGAACCGGAAGGCCCGTCGTGGGACCCGGAGGACTCCTCGGCGAACCCGGAAGACCCGCCGTGGAACCCGAAGGACCCGGGACCGTCGGGTCCCGGGTCCTGTCCCGGGGCCTACGGCCTCGGGTCGAACGGTTGGGTCACTCGCTGACGCCGCGGCTCAGCTCCCACAGCTGCAGGGTGGAGGAGGAGTTGAGCGCCCACTCCGAGCCCGTGATGTCGTCACGCGCGGCTATGTACTGCTTGCCCTGCCAGAGCGGGATCACGGGAACGTCGTTGGCCACGATGTTCTGGATCTCTGTGAGGCTCTTGGAGGCGGTGAGGCGGTCGGCCTCGCGTCGGGAGTCCGGGATCAGGGTGTTGCTGATCCGGGTGTTCAGGTACGGCGAGCCGAGGAAGTTGTCCTTGTCGAGGAACGGCGCCAGGTAGTTGTCGGCGTCGGGGAAGTCGGGGAACCAACCCATGCCGTAGACGTCGTAGTCACCCTTCTGCTCCGCCGGGCGGAACTTGGCCCACGGCGTGCCCTGGATGGTGACGTCGAAGAGGCCGCTCTTGTTGAGCTGGTCCTTCAGGACCTTGAACTCTTCCGCGGTGACCGCACCGTAGTGGTCGGTCGTGTAGTGCAGGGTCAGCTTGACCGGGGTGGTGATGCCCGCCCTGGCCAGCAGCGTCTGGGCCTTGCTGTTGCTCGGGTCGCCGTACTTGTTGAAGAACGCGTTGGCGTGGCCGGTGATGGTCGCCGGGACCAGCGAGTACAGCGGCTCGGCCTGGGATCCGTAGACCTTGGCGACGAGCTCACCGCGGTCGATCACCTGCGCCATGGCCTGGCGGACGGCCGTCGTCTTCACCGTCGGGGCCTTGGTGTTGAAGGCCAGGTAGCGGATTTCCAGACCGGGCATCTCGTTCAGGTTGACGTTGCCACCCGAGGCGTTGCCCAGCTTGGTGATCTGCTCGGGCGTCATCGAGCGCGTCATCAGGTCGATGTCGCCCTTGTCGAGGGCCGCCCCCATGGTGTCGGCGTCCGTGAAGGAGCGGAGCTCGACCTTGGAGTTCTTGACCTTCAGCTGTCCCTTGTAGCGGGAGTTCTTCGTGAAGACGGCCTTGGTGACGGTGTCGTCCTTGGACTCGATCTTCACGCTGTACGGACCGGAGCCGTCCACGGAGAAGCCGTCGCGCAGCTTGTTCTTCTCGTAGTCGTTCGGGTTCACGATGCCGGCGACCGGGGTCGACAGCTTGAACGGGAACGTGGCGTCGGCGATCTTGAGGTGGAAGATCACCTCGCGGTCGCCGCGGGTCTCGACGGTGTCGATGGTGGAGAGCAGGCCCGCCACACCACTGTCGGCCTTGATGGCCCGCGCACGGTCGATCGAGAACTTGACGTCCCTCGCGGTGATCGAGTCACCGTTGGAGAACTCCAGGCCCTCGCGCAGGGTGCACGAGTAGCGCTCGTTCCCGCTGTCGGTGAACCCGCACTTCTCGGCCGCCTCGGGCTGCGGCTCGCCGTCACCACGCGGCTGGACCATCAGCGTCTGCACGGTCTGACGCAGCACGTTCCAGGTACCGACGTCGTACGCGTACGCCGGGTCGAACGGTGCCGGGGCTTCCTTCGACGCGGTGAACTGGTCCGTGGTACCGACAACGATGGCATCGCCGCTGTCGCCCCCGCTGGCGGACCCGCCGCACGCGGCGAGCACTGGGGCGAGCAGGCCGACCACGGCCGGCAGCACCAAAGTCTTGCGGTTCATGCTCGTGTTTCTCCAGAGCTGTAGGTTCCGCGAACCGGCATGCAGGGGTGGCGCGGCGGTCACGGGGTTACGGCGATGTTCTCGCGATGACATTAGTCCGCACCACAAGCTCGTCCATACCGGTGCCGGAACCGTTTTCCGCTCACGCTGCGAAACCGGGCGCGGACGCACCGACAAGGCGACACGGGAAGGATTAGTGCAGCGTTTCATCAATCGGGACACAAGGGCACGTCAGGGCTCCACGAAGGGGCGGTGCGGGCATAATCCGGTCCCGCTGTCGACCCTCCGTCACGTGGCGAACGTCACACAGTAAAATTGATTGAGGCGTACCGGAATTAGTGGTTCCGCCCCGATTTGCATTCGGGCCGACCCTCGCCCGCGCTTACCACAGAGAACCTCCGCCGCCTTTCCGTGCATTCGGAACCACACGCTGTGTGATGGAGTGGACGACGTTCGGTGATCGGTCAGTGTGCTTTTGTCATCAGCCGATGCAGAAAGGGCAGGTCGACCTCTTCGAGGGAATTCACCACGGCGCGGCGGGTGGCAGGGGCGATGGGCGCGACCGACGGCACGGCGATGACCTGGCAGCCCGCGGCCTCGGCGGAGGCGACACCGGTCGAGGTGTCCTCGATGGCGGCGCAGCGTGCCGGTTCGGCGCCGAGCCGGGCGGCCGCGAGGAGATAGGGGTCGGGGAACGGCTTGGTCCGCTCGACCTCGTCGCCCGCGACGGTCAGGGCGAAGAAGTGGGAGCCGATCGCACCCAGGACGCGGTCGATGATCCGCCGGTGCGAGGCGGAGACGAGCGCGGTCGGGATCTCGTGCGCCGCGAGTTCGGCGAGCAGTCTGGCGGCGCCCGGCATCAACGGCAGCGCGTGACCGATGCGCTCCTCGAAACCGTCGTTGAGCAGCACGGACAGCTCGGACAGAGTGATGTCGGCGCCGGTGGCCTCGATGAGGAATCCCGCGCTGCGGGTCATGGGGCCGCCGACGACCACGGGGCGCCAGGAATCGTCCAGGGTGTGTCCGAGGGCTTCGAAGACCGCGACCTCCACGTCCCACCAGAAGCCCTCGGTGTCCACGAGGGTTCCGTCCATGTCGAGGAGCACGGCCTGCAGGGCTGAGCCTTCGGCCGTACGAGTTCCGAGCGCGGGGACCGTACTGGTCATCCTGGCGCACCTCCTTGAGGGACGATCAGGCCGGTTGCCCCCTTGTACGCCAGGGGACAACCGGCCTGCGATGGACCGATAAGTGTACGACTTATCCGATCAGTGTGCGCCGTGGCACGTCGGGCCCTTCACCGTGCGTCGAGGTGCTGGGCCTCGGGCCGCGTCGGGCCGCTCACCGTGCGTTGAAGTACTTGGCCTCGGGGTGGTGGATCACGATGGCGTCGGTGGACTGCTCGGGGTGGAGCTGGAACTCCTCGGAGAGGTGGACGCCGATGCGCTCGGGTTCCAGGAGCTGCGCGATCTTGGCGCGGTCCTCCAGGTTCGGGCAGGCGCCGTAGCCGAGGGAGAAGCGGGCGCCGCGGTACTTGAGGGCGAACATGTCGTCGATCGCGGAGGGGTCCTCCCCCGCGAAGCCCAGCTCGGAGCGGACGCGGGCGTGCCAGTACTCGGCGAGGGCCTCGGCGAGCTGGACGGACAGGCCGTGCAGTTCGAGGTAGTCGCGGTAGGCGTTGGCCTCGAAGAGCTTGGCGGTCTCCTCGCCGATGCGGGAGCCCACGGTGACGACCTGGAGGCCGACCACGTCGGTCTCGCCGGACTCCTCGGGGCGGAAGAAGTCGGCCAGGCACAGCCGACGGCCGCGGCTCTGGCGGGGGAAGGTGAAACGGGTCCGCTCGTTGCCCTGGTCGTCCAGGATGATCAGGTCGTCGTCCTTGGAGACGCACGGGAAGTAGCCGTAGACCACGGCGGCCTCCAGCAGGTTGTCCCGCTGGAGCCGGTCGAGCAGACCGCGCAGCCGCGGCCGGCCCTCGGTCTCGACGAGCTCCTCGTACGTCGGGCCGTCGCCGGCACGGGCCTGCTTGAGACCCCACTGGCCCTTGAACAGGGCGCCCTCGTCCAGCCAGGAGGCGTACTCCTTGAGCTGGATGCCCTTGATCACGCGGGTGCCGGTGAAGGGGGCCTTCGGAACCGGGTTGTCGGTGGCCACGTCGGAGCGGACGTGTCCCTCCTGCGGCCGCTCCTCGACCTGAACGGAGGCGGCCGGGCGGACCCGGCGCTGCTTGAGTTCGGGCAGGACCGCGCCGGGCACCCCGCGCTTGACGCCGATCAGGGCGTCCATCAGGCGCAGGCCCTCGAAGGCGTCGCGGGCGTAGCGGACCTCGCCCTGGTAGATCTCGTGGAGGTCCTGTTCGACGTAGGCGCGGGTCAGCGCGGCGCCGCCGAGGATGACGGGGTAGTCGGCGGACAGGCCGCGCTGGTTGAGCTCCTCCAGGTTCTCCTTCATGATCACCGTGGACTTGACCAGGAGTCCGGACATGCCGATGACGTCGGCCCTGTGCTCGGCGGCGGCGTCCAGGATCGCGGAGACCGGCTGCTTGATGCCGAGGTTGACGACGGTGTAGCCGTTGTTGGACAGGATGATGTCGACGAGGTTCTTGCCGATGTCGTGGACGTCGCCGCGGACGGTGGCCAGCACGATGGTGCCCTTGCCCTCCGCGTCCGACTTCTCCATGTGGGGCTCGAGGTAGGCGACCGCGGACTTCATGACCTCGGCGGACTGGAGCACGAAGGGCAGCTGCATCTGGCCGGAGCCGAACAGCTCACCGACCACCTTCATGCCCTCCAGCAGGGTCTCGTTGACGATGTCCAGGGCGGGACGCTCCTGCAGGGCGGCGGCGAGGTCGGCCTCCAGGCCGTTCTTCTCGCCGTCGATGATCCGCCGCTTGAGGCGCTCCTCCAGCGGGAGCGCGGCCAGTTCCTCGGCCTTGCCCGCCTTGAGCGACTTGGTGGTGGCGCCCTC
>NZ_JBIRQM010000014.1:0-226574 GCF_044333225.1 Streptomyces sp. NPDC021080
ACCAGATACGACAAGACCGCCACCTCCTACGAGGCAGCGGTCAATCTCGCGTCATTCCTACTCTGGGCAAGATCCGTTTGAAGACAGACCCTAGTGCTGGCCGTCGTTGTTCGCGCTTGTTGGTGTCAGCCGCTGATGCCAGCCCGTCTTGCCAGTCAGGGGCTTCACCGTGGCGCGGACGACAAGACCCCTTGGCACTCCTTGAGTGCGGCCAGCCTGAGGCCAGGATTCATGACTCCTCCGCCGGCTCACCGGCAGTGTCGGGAAGGTCGTCGTCGTGGATGTCGGCTATGAGCTCGGCGAGGGTGAAGTGAGCTTCCTCGGCCGACGACCACCGGTCTTCGACGCGCACGTAGTAGCTGCGTTCGGAGACGCGGAAGACCTGTCTTTTCTGGCGTTGGATCCCCTTCACGGAGTATGCCTTTTTGAAACTGTCCACGATGCGCAGCATCGCGGACAGAGCTTCAGCCTCGGTCCCTTCGAGTTCACTGTGGATGCGGTACCAGGAGGATTCCGCCTGGCCGTGAGCTTCCACGACGGCCCATCGGGGCATGGTGTTCTCCAGTTCATGAGACGGTGCGAACTGCGACGTCGCATGGCCGCGTTGCGCAGTCGGCCTGCACCCTGCTTCGGGCGCAGTGACCTTGGCGCGGGGAGACTATCGAAGGGGGAACGCCCAGGAGTTGCCTTTTTGGATCTTTCCTCGGTCAGGGACCGCTCGCGTGAGCGTTGTTCGCCGGCGACTGCTGTTCCTCGCTGTTTCCCGGTCGAACGGCACGGGGAGGGCACGGACCCTCTCGATGCGAACTCTCGGCGGGAAGGTCGCTGATGGTTCTCGGGCTGCTCGATCAGCCGTGGACGGTTCTTGAGGTACAGCCTCGGTCGCTGAGGTTGCTGTACTTCCGTGCTGTACGGCTTCGGCCTTCTGACGGGCGGTGACGAGGTCGTTGCGGCTCAACAGGGTGTCGGGGTGGGTATCGCCCAGGACTCGCTCGTGTTGCCTGAGGGCGGCCTCGTGCAGGGGTGGTCACCGCCGCCGACAAATACGGCTCAGCCTGCTCCACCAACCCGACGATCTCCGTACTCACACTCAACCCTGACCCGTGCCGCGACAGACAACGTTCGCCCCGTCGCGACGCCCGGCATGCCCTCTCACTGCACCGGCCGAAAGCCCAAGTACATCCAGTACGAGGACTTCCGGCCGGCACTCCCCCCGAGCTCTTCGAGCAGGGGGTACCCCCAGAGCACGCTCCCCCGAGCTCTCGGCTTCGCTCGAGCAGGAGGACCCCCATGACGCCGCTCCTTGACGAGCAAACGTTGCGCAGGCTTTCGGGAAGTTCGTCCGGGCCGTCGAGGATGGGCGGACCGTTCCGCCCGTCGCCTGGACGGAACGCCCCTGCTCGATCGCTCGGAGTCCGGAGGTCGTTCCTCCGTCTGGACCGCCGTTCAGTCGCCCCCGGCGCCAGTGAGGATCCGGAACTCCGCTTCCGCGTAGCCGGGTTCGCCCTGCCCGTCGTCGGCCCTGCGCCCGCGTGCAACGACGCTGCCCGCCCAGCCGAGAAGGAAAGCCGTCGGTATCGACACCACACCAGGAGTTTGCATCGGATACCAGTGGAAGTCGTTGCGCGGGAAGAACGCGAAGGGAGTACCGGAGACCGCCGGTGAGAACACATCCAGTCCGATGGAGGTCGCGAGGCCGCCGTAGACGGTCCACAACAGCCCGGTGCGGTTGTACCGCTGCCAGAAGAGGGTGTAAATGACGGCGGGCAGCACCGAGGAGGCCGCGACGGCGAGCGCGAGGGAGGAGAGGAAGTTCACGTTATAGCCCTGCGAGAGGGTGGCGAGGACGATGCTGAGGACGCCGACGCCCGTCCCGGACCAGCGAGCCGACCGGATCTCGCGCACTTCCGTGAGCCGGCCGCGGCGTAGTGCGTGCGCGTGCACGTCGTGGGCCAGTGCAGCGGCCGCCGAGAGCACGACACCGGCGACCACTCCGAGGACCGCGACGAACACCGCGCACGCCACAGCTGCGAACAGAGCACTCCCCGCAGCGTTCGTGGTGCCCCCTTCCAGCCCGCCGGCCAGCAGCAGCAGTGACATCTGGCCCTTCGGGTCGACCGCGGTAATGGTGCGGTCGCCGACCAGAGCGGCCGCGCCCAGCCCGGCGATCGCTACGAGCAGGCAGAAGACGCTGATCGCAGTGAGGGCGTACCGGGAGGCACGGCGCGCGGCCGCGCCGTCGGCAACGGAGTTGATCTGCGTGATCATGTGCGGCATCACGGCAAGGCCCAGCACGACGGTCAGTTGGGTGCCGAAGAAGTCGAGCCGTCCGGCGGGGTCTTGGCCCAGCTGAAGCCCGGGGTGCAGATAGACGTCTGGGCGCCCGCTGCCGCGCGCAGCGGCCGCGAGCAGTGCGTTCACGTTCCAGTGGAAGCGGTGCAGTACGAGGACGGCGACCGTGGCCACCGCGCCGAAGACGATGACGACCTTGAGGATCTGCACGACGCTGGTGCCCCGCATGCCGCCCAGCACGGGGTAGCAGATCATCAGCGCGCCGACGAAGACGATGCAGGCCTTCTGCGCGCCAGGGTTTTCCAAGCCGATGAGCAGGGCGGTTGTGCTCCCCACCCCCGACAACTGCACCACCAGGAAGGGCAGCGAAACGGCGAGGGTGGCCACCGCGGCCGCGATCCGTGGCGCCGCCCCGGGCATCCGCAGTGCGAGGATGTCGCCGATGGTGAAGCGACCGGCATTGCGCAACGGCCCGGCGAGTACCAACAGCACACCGAGGGCGAGGCTGGTGCTCAGCACGAGGACCAGGCCGTCATAGCCGACGACGGCGACGAGTCCGGTGGTGCTCAGCAGAGTTGCCACCGATATGTAGCCACCCACCAAGGCGATGGCGGCCTGAAATGGCGTCAGTGATCGATTGGCGGCGTAGAAGTCGGCGACCTCGTCCCGCTCGGGTGCGGCCAGCACGCACAGCAGCAGCGAAAGTCCGGCGAACGCCAGAAACGAGACCAGAACGGCCGTTTGCGCGCCGGAGCCGAGGAAGCTGGCACCGGGCCCCTCGAGAAGCGTGACCTCGCTCATCACCACGTCGTCCCCGTCCATCCCGTCGGGTCGACCGGCCGGCTGCGGCCCCACGCGTGGAGACCGCCTTGCCCTCGTGCTGTGTCTGCGCGGGCCCGCAGGATCTTCGCGCGCGTGTCGCAGCGCTGGGTGGAGAACCGGTCGTACCGCCAGGCGGTCACCAGCAGCAGCACTGCCTGCAGAAGGCCGAGGCCCATGCCGAGAGTGAGCGTGCCCGCGATCTGCCACGCCGGAAGTCCGTCTGACGAGCAGTCGATGAGCAGGGCGAGAGCGAATACGGCTCCGTTGGCGATCACGAAGCGTCGCCGCGACCGCGCGGCCAGGCGGCGGAGCTTGCCGAGTTCCGGACCGTCAGCCGTCAGGTGCTCCTCCGAAGGGAGCGCCGCGGACCGGTTGACGGGGTAGTGCGAGAAGGACATACGGGTGTCCCTTCACATGAGGAGTTTGTTCGGTTGTTGTCTGTAATTTGGAGCCGGCTCAGGTTCGACAATCGGACGGAAGCCGCGATCGTTCGTCCGGGCGGAAACGGATCGTGAAGCCGACACGCAGCAGTCGCAGGGGACCAGCTGCTTGTCGAGGAGCCGTTGAAAGAGGGCAGGAGTTTTCGCGCGACCCCCGGCGCCCACACCGAAAATCGTTACGTCGAGTATCGATATCTGGGGGTGGGGGGACAAGACTCTGGCAGGAGATTTCCGAAGAGACTGGCGGGACCCGTGAGGCGTGAGCTGTCAGGAGTGTCGGCCCGCAGAGATGATCAAGGATCCACAGATCAGGGCAAGGGCCGACAAGCGCAGCCACGCCAGGTGCGCCCCTTGAGACCGGGACGAGGCGGAACCCGGTACGGCACGGAGCAGCAGGTCCGGCGCATCCTGCCCTGGGAGGCTCATGTACCGGCCCACGCGTACGGCCCGTCCGCTGTCAGCCTCCCGGAGAAGGCGCACATATCGGCTGTCGAGCGCCGCTTGCACGGTCATCTCGGCGGCGGCCGGTGGCGCGGGTGACGCCTTCGTCCGGCGCTTCGGCGCTTCGGCGCTTCGGCATTTCCGGGATCGGCGGGTGCCCGGCGTCGCCAGAGCCCTCGTGGGGACAGGCACGCAGCGCGGTCCCGGGCATGTGCCACGCTCGGCCGCAGAACCGGCGTGCCCCCTACCTCGCACTCCTGGCCGCCATGGCCTTGCGGGAGCGAGGAGGCGAGGTATACGAGACATCGGTCTCCAAGAGTCACCGTGTGGCCTTGGGGGCCGACGTTGCCTTGTTCATCTGCCGCCTGGTCTGACCCGCGGGCCCGCGGGTCAACCGTGCCTCAAGGATCCCTCGCAAGCCCAGCTGCCGAAATGGACGAGCGCGATCGACAGCCTCACGCCGGTCAAGGTCTTCGCACTCGGACTGGCCCGGTCTGCTGACCCCACTGGCAGTTTTCCTGCTCGGGGAGAGCGAGCCAAGACCACGCTCGCCAACCGGAAAGACTGGCCGGCTCAGCACAACGTCGCCGTGATGGCGGTCCTGTTCTTCGTCCTCGGGCTGAAACTGCTCGGAGACGGCATCGGCATCCCCACCTCCTGACAGGCCTGTCGGGTGGGGCGTGGCCACTACCGCTTCAGCTCGCTCCGAGCAGATCCGCGGCCCTTTCTCCGATGACGATGGCGGGGGCGTTGGTGTGGCCGCGGATGATCGCCGGCATGATCGATGCGTCCGCAACCCGCAAGCCCTCCGTCCCTCGTACGCGAAGTTGCGGGTCCACGACCGAGGCGTCGTCGCTGCCCATCCGGGCTGTTCCGACCGGGTGGTAGAGAGTGTGGGCGTGATCGGCCAGCGCAAGGGCGTCACGCCGATGACGGGACAGGAGCTCGCCCCCTGGGGGCATCAGGAAGCGACCCGAGGACAGCCCCCTGGCAGTGAGTCGCTCGATGATCTGCTCGCAGACGTCGAGCCCGGCCATCATGGCCGCACGGTCGGTCCCGCCCGCGTCCGTGAGGTAGCGCGGGTCGATGACCGGCTTATCGAGCGGATCCGGTGAGGCAAGTCTGATCGATCCGGTGCTCTGGGGCCGGAGGAGGATCGCACCCACCGTGACACCGTGTCCGGAGGGCTTGACGAGACCTTCACCGATGAACGGCACCGGGGCGAAGATGATTTCGAGGTCGGGGAGTTCGAGCTCGGGGCGGCTGCGGACGAAGCCGTATGCCTCGCCGACGTTCGAGGTGAGCATTCCTCGGCGGCGGACGAGGTAGTTCAGGATCTCGCGGGGCCGCTCGGCGGAGAACAGTGTCCGGTCCGGCACGTCGACGGCGAGTCCGGAGATGAGGTGGTCGGTGAGGTTGGCGCCGACCTCAGGGGAGTCCACGAGGACATCGATTCCCCGTTCGCGCAGATGAGTGGCGTCGCCGATACCGGAGAGCATGAGCAGTTGCGGGGTGTTGACCGCGCCCCCACTGAGTACGACCTCGCGGCGTGCCAGCACCTTGCGTGCGACGCCACCGGTGACGTACTCGACTCCGACGGCGCGGCGGCCCTCGAAGAGGACGCGGGTGACCTGCGCGTCTGTGATGACGTGCAGGTTCGAGCGGCTGCGGGCGGGCTTGAGGTAGCCGTCCGCGGTGCTGAACCGGGCTCCGCGTCGCTGGCTCACCATCGTCTGCGAGAAGCCGTTGGGCGTGGATGTGTTGGCGGGCTCGACGGTATGGCCGAGCTCCCTGGCGGCGTCGAGGAAGGCGGCCGTGTGCGGGTTCGGGTTGCGCTGCGGCTCGATGCTCATGGGACCGG
Source organism: Streptomyces sp. NPDC021080 (assembly GCF_044333225.1). Lineage (NCBI taxonomy): Bacteria > Bacillati > Actinomycetota > Actinomycetes > Kitasatosporales > Streptomycetaceae > Streptomyces > Streptomyces sp. NPDC021080. The sequence goes on from NZ_JBIRQM010000014.1 coordinate 5,857, forward strand.
AGCGTCCGTGGTCCGGGTCGGTGGCGCCTGCGATCCTTTCCAGGCGGCGGAAGTAGGGCAGCAGGCCCTGCCACGACCAGTCCGGCCCGCAGAGGTCGCCCCACTCGTCGTAGTCGGCGGCGAACCCGCGCACCCACATCATGGCGTTGATCGAGGAGGATCCGCCGAGCATCCGGCCCCGGGGCCAGTAGACGGGGCGCCCGGAGAGTTGGACCTGCGGAACCGTCGTGTAGTCCCAGTCGAGTTGGGTCTTGAAGAGCTGGGAGAAGGCGGCGGGGATGTGAACGGCCGCCTTCCTGTCCGGGCCGCCCGCCTCCAGGAGGGCCACCGAGGCCGTGCTCTTCTCGGTCAACCGGCCGGCGAGAGCGGCTCCGGCCGATCCGGCTCCGACGACGACGTAGTCGACGCTGTCGAGCGAGGTGCTCATCGGTCCCCCTCGATCGTGCGGGCATCCGCCGTACCTGCGTCCCCTGTCTGCGTCACCGGTCGGCCGAAGGGGTCCCCGTGCGTGTCCCGGAGCTCGCGCTTGAGGATCTTGCCGGTGGCGTTGGTGGGCAGGGTATCGAGGAACTCCACCAGGCGGGGGTACTTGTAGCCGGCCATCTCTTCCTTGCACCAGGCGATCAGTTCCTCCTCGGAGAGCACCGCTCCAGGGGTGAGGACCACGCAGGCCTTGATCTCCTCGCCGTGACGCTCGTGGGGTACGCCGATGACGGCCACCATGGACACGGCGGGATGCGCGAGCAGCACTTCCTCGATCTCCCGGGGGTACACGTTGAAGCCACCGCGGATGATCAGGTCCTTGGCACGGTCGACGATGTAGTACCAGCCTTCGGTGTCCCGGCGTGCGAGGTCGCCGGTGCGGAACCAGCCGTTGCGCATGACCTCGGCGGTCGCCTCGGGCCGGTTGTAGTAGCCCTTCATGATGTTGTGCCCGCGGATGACGAGCTCGCCGACCGCGTCGGGCCCTGTGACCGGGGTCCAGTCCTCGGCGACCAGGTCCACCTCCACGCCCCAGACCGGACGTCCGATGGAGCCGGGCCGCACCTCCTCGCCGGGGGCCGAGAAGGTGGCGGCCGGGCTGGTCTCCGACAGGCCGTACCCCTCGCGGATCGTGACCGAGAACCGCTCGCCGAACCGCCGGTGGATCTCGACCGGCAGCGCCGAGCCCCCTGAGCCGGCTATCCGCAGGTTCTTGGCTATCTCCGGCAGGTCCACATCGGGCGCGTCCGCTTCGAGCAGGGCCCAGTACATGGTGGGGACGCCCGCGAAGAAGGTGACGGCATGGTGCTGCATCAGGGCCAGGGCCGATCGTGCGTCGAAGCGTGGCAGCAGCACCAGAGTCGCACGTGAGGCGAGGCCGGCGTTCATCTGCACGACCTGGCCGAAGGAGTGGAACAGCGGAAGGGCGATCAGGTGCACGTCGTGCTCGACCTCGCCGAACAGCTTGTGACAGGTCAGCACATTGAGCGTCACGTTGGAGTGGGTGAGCTCGGCGCCCTTGGGCAGGCCGGTGGTGCCGGAGGTGTACAGGATGACCGCCGTGTCACCGGGTTCGGTGGCGACCGTCTCGAAGTCGGTGCTCTGACCCGTCAGTGCGGCCGTCAGCGTCCGGGCGCCCGTGATCGGGGACTCCAAGGCGGGGGCCGCGGTCATGACGAAGAAGTGCTCGCAGCTCTCGGTGTTGCCGAAGCCGGTCCAACCCTCCTGGCCCAGTGGGAGCCCGGGGGTGCCTTCGAAGCAGAAGTAGGCCTTGGCTTGCGAATCCTTCAGGTGGTACGTGATCTCCCGGCTCTTGAGCAGCACGTTGAGCGGGACGGCCACCGCGCCGGCCTTGAGGATGCCGTAGTAGACGACGGGGAACCAGGGAACGTTCGGGCAGGACAGTGCGACCTTGTCGCCGGGCTCGATGCCGCGCGAGCGCAGCAGGTTGGCCACGCGGCAGGCGGCGGCGTCGAGTTCGGCGTAGGTCAGCTGCTGGTCGCCCAGGACCACCGCGGCGCGGTCGGGCACGGCACGGGCGCTGCTTTCGAGCATGGCGGCGAGATTGAGCATCGGATCTCCGTAGGGGTGGGGCGGGGTCAGCCGCGCAGCGCAGAGGCGAAGATGGCGGGCAGTTTCAGGAGGCCGGGCGCGGCGGTGAAGCGGGTGACGAGTTCCACCGTGGCCAGCGCCGTCTGGTTGGTGACGAAGTACGGCGGGCGGGGGGACAGGGACGGGTCGCCCGTGAGCAGACCGCGCGGGGCGGGCGTGAAGGGTGCGCGCAGCACGGTCTTCTCGATGTCCTCGAGCATGAAGGCGTTGTGCACGAAGCCGATGCCGCTGCCGATGTCCTGGCGGGTGTGACCGGGGAACGCGCCCCAGGGGGTGAAGCCGAGGAGGAAGCCGACCGCCGACCAGCAGTTGACGCCCAGGGTGCCGTACCGCAGTCCGGCGACGGCCTTCTCGACCGCTGCCCGGTCGGTCTTCTCCGTCCTGGGGTGGACGATCAGGGTGGCGCCGAGGGTCCCGGGGAGGGTGTCGTTGGCGAAGTCGACGGCGTGGCCGAGGAATTCGGCCGGGGTGTCGCCGGGCAGGCGTACGACACCGAGGGCGCTGCCGAAGACTTCTCCGGTGATCAGGGCGTCGTCGTGGTCGGTGATGTCGGGGACGAGGAGCCGGCAGCCGTCGCCGTGGGTCTCGGCCTTCGGATGGGCCGCCAGCACAGCGGACAGGCGCTGCTCGGCGCCTGGGTAGTAGTCGGTGCGCGGCGGCAGTGCGCGCAGCACCCGCCGGATCTCGTCCAGCAGTCGCTCGGTGCCGTCCCACTCGCGGGGCAGGACCAGGATCTGGCTGGCGATGCAGTTGTGGCCGGAGTTGTTCATCTTGCTGGTGACGATGTGCTCGGCCTGGTAGCGGAAGTCCGCCGCGCTCCAGGGGCCGGGGGTCACGATGCAGGGGCTGACGCCGCCCAGCTCGCTGGTGAACGGCTTGCCGATCAGCGGCACGTCGTCGCGGCGGCGCTCGCCCGCCTGCTCGTCGGTGCCCCACACGATGGCGTCGTGGGTACGGTCGCTGCCGGTGACGTGGATGGCGTCGACGCCCTCGTGCGTGGCGAGGTATCCGCCCTCGGCCGCACCTCCGTCGACGAAGCGCACCCAGCCGCGCGCGACGAACTCGGCGAAGACGTGCTCGAAGTGCGGGCGGAGATAGGCGTTGACCGGGTTCATCTTCGCGACGACGACCTGGCCCTCGGCATAGAGCTTGTGCAGGATGTCGAGGGCGGTGATGGCGGCGACGTTCCCGGCACCGAGTACCAGGGCCACCGCGGGACGACCCGGCCGGCCCCGGTACTCCCCTGCGGCGCGGCTGCGTGCCTGCTCCCCGGTGATGCCGGGCCGAAGCCACACCTGAGCCGTGAAGCCGTTGAGCAGCAGCCTGTCCCAGCCGGTGGCGGGGAAGACGTCGACGTGGGTACGGCCGTCGCGGGCTCGCACGGCCTTGGCGTCGACCGGGTCCTTTCCCGCGGCGATGCGCCGTAGTACGTGCAGATACGCTGCGGCGTTCTGGACCAGGGCCCACGGCCCTCCGATCCAGTCCTCCGCGGCCCATGGGGAGGCAGGGTCGTAGCCCTTGGCGCGGGCGCCGGCAGCGGCCAGGTCGGCGGCGCCGGAGGTCAGGCGGGGGAGCAGCCGCTCCAGCAGGGCGATGCGTTCGGTGAGCGGGGTGGTGGACCAGGACACGGCGCCGATGCGCAGTTCGGCAACGGCCTGGTCGAGGCAAGAGGTGTCGAGGGCGCTGGGGTTCACGTCATTCCTCGTGGAAGGTGGATTGAGGGCGGGCGGGGGCCGTGCTCCGTTCGCTGTGCGAGGGGCGGCGGACCCCGCCCGGGGACACGACGGTGTCGCGTCGTCAGGCCGGGAGCAGGCGCGCGTCGCGGTCCGGGTCGATCAACGTGACGGCGGCGCTGCCGCCCAGCAGGAGCAGAACACCGGTGATCATGACCGCGTACCGGTAGCCCCCGGCTCCATGCACATCCACGAGGTGCCCGATCAGCGTCGGGGCGATCAGACCGGCGGTGGTCACCACGGCGTTCATGATGCCGAGCGAGCCGCCGCGGCGGTCGGCCGGCACCAGTTCCACGACGGTCGTGGCGGCGACGCTGCCCATCGCTCCGGAGAGTGCGACTCCGATGACGAGGAGCACGACGGTCACGGCACCGGCCGGGGCCCACGGCAGGGCCAGGCATGCCGCCGCGCCGATGAGCATGAGGATGCCGCCGACCCCGCCGCGGGCCCACCGGCTTGCGGTCCCGCGGCGCAGCAGCCATCCGGTCAGGCCCGCCTGTCCGAGCACCACGATGCCGCTCGTGCCCCACACCAGCATCAGCAGCTGGGCGGAGGTGGTCGAGGAGTAGCCCAGACCGTCCTGGAGGTAGGACGGGAGCCAGACCAGGGCGAAGGCGATGACCCAGTAGGTGCCGAAGTAGGCGATCGTGGCACCGATCCAGGTACGGGTCGCGAGGATCCGGCGGTACGGCGTCCTGCAGGTTGCCGGACCGGTTGTGGTTTCGGCGCCCTGGGCAAGGGCGGGCGAGTCGGTCCCGTACCGTCCCTCTCCGCCGAAGGGGATCCACAGCAGAGCCCACACCACGCCGGCGACCGCCACCACGGCGACGGCCGAGCGCCATCCGTGGTGGTGGATCACCCAGGTCAGTACGGGAGCGGCGACGAGGACTCCCAGGGTGATTCCCAGCACGATGAGTGCCCCGGGCAGGTTGCGCCGGTGGTCGGGGAACCAGGACAGGGTGGTCTGCTGGGCCACGGGGAAGGCGGGCCCCTCGGCGGCGCCGAGGAGGACGCGAGAGGCGATGAGCACCGCGAGCCCTCCGCCCAGGGCCAGTGGTGCCTGGGAGACGGACCACAGGAGGGCCATCGCCAGTAGCAGCCACTTGGGCCGTATGCGGTCGGCGAGCAGTCCCACCGCGGCGCCGCAGATCGAGAACAGCAGGAAGAAGGCGCTGCTGGCGAGCCCGAAGGCTGATGCGGACAGGCCGAGATCCTTGCGGATCGGGTCGGCCGCCAGGCCGAGCACGGACTTGTCGGCGAAGTTGATCATCATGAGGACCACGAGCAGAGCGGTGACGACCCATGCACGGAGTCGTGGGTCGCTCGCGGTCATCACAGGATCGGCGGGCACAGCTGGTACGACGTCGGTGTCGGTCACAAGAGCTCCGCGGGAGACGAGCGGGACGGGGAGGGCGGGCGAGGGGCCCGGCGGCCCCTCGCCCGTGGGCGTACGATCCGGCGCCGCTCAGGAGAGCGGGACACCGGCGATCGCGATGCGCTCCATGACGCGGCGCTGCGGGTAGTAGTCGTTGATCGCGTAGTGCTGGGTGGCGATGTTGTCCCAGATCGCGACGGAGCCCGGCTGCCAGCGGAAGCGCACCTGGTACTCGGGGATACGGGCCTGCAGGACGAGCTCGTCGAGCAGGTCGCGGCTTTCGCTGTCGGACAGGCCGACGATCCGGGTGGTGAAGGGCTCGTTGACGTAGAGCAGCTTGCGGCCGGTGCGCGGGTGGCGGACGACCACCGGGTGCTCGACGGGCGGCAGGGCGTCCCGGAAGGCGGCGATCTGGCTCTCCGTCATCATCGCCCCCCAGCTGGGCACCCAGTCGTGCACAGCGGTGAGCCCCTCGATACGGGCCTGCGTCTTTGCCGAGAGGTTGTCGTACGCGGCAGCCATGTCGGCCCACTGGGTGTCGCCGCCCGCGGGCGGGACCTCGACGGCGCGCAGGATCGAGCCCAGGGCGGGCGCGGCCATGAAGGAGTGGTCGCTGTGCCAGATGTTCTCGGTGCCGATGGCCATGGCGTCCTTGGCCAGACGGGAGACTCCGGCGGTGTCTCCCTTGGGGAAGAAGGGGTTCACCTCCGGCTTGCCCCACAGGCCGGAGAGCGCGAGCTGGGACTGCGGGTCGAAGGCGTGCTGGTCACGGAAGAAGATCACCTTCCACTCCAGCAGGGCCTGCTCGAGCTCCTGGGCGAGGTCCTCACCGATCGGCCGGGACAGATCGACGCCGTCGATCTCGGCACCGATGTGAGGGGTGAGCGGACGGATGCCCAGGTGCTGGTACTCGACCTGGGTCCAGCCCGGCGCGGTGCGCTCCAGCACACGCTTTCCGTAGTGCATCAGGGGCTTGTCGAGGGCGGGGGCGGGGGCGGTGACGACGCTGTCCATGGGCACTCCGAGGCGACGATCGGCATTTCGTTCCTGGGAGTATCGTTATTCGGGCATGGTCTGGCAAGGGCTTGACAGCACCGATGTGAAACGAGAGTGTCCGGCGTGGTCGACGCGGTCAGGACGCCGAACCGACGGCGCGCGCCACAAGATCCACCAGGGCGTCCACGAACCTGGAGTCGGGCATCTCCTGCTCGCCGATCAGCCGGAACAGCAGCGGTGCCGCCACCAGGGTGGCCGCGGCCCGGACATCGGTGCCGGGCTGCACGTCGCCGCGGGCGATCCCGCGCTCGAGGATGCGTCTCGTTTCGCTCGTGATCCGCTCGGTGTACTCCGCGTACTGACCCCGTATCGCGCCCGTCTCGGCCGCCGCTCCGATCAGGCCCGCGATCAGCCGGTCCGACCCCGGCAGCCGGTAGGCCTCCAGGCGAGCGGTGAGCACGAAGTGCAGCTCGGCACGGAAGCTGCCCAGATCAGGCACTGACAGGACGCCGATACGGGTCTCCGCAGCGGCGATGATGAGGTCCTGCTTGGTGGGCCATCGCCGGTAGATGGCGGGCTTGCTCACCCCGGCCCGTGCCGCAACGGCATCCATCGTCACCGCCCCGATCCCCTGCTCGGTGACCAGGTCGACGACCGCATTGAGGACGGCCCCGGTGACCCGCTCCTCCCTCGGTCGCCCCGGTCCCTTCACTGTCCCGCGCGGCTGCATACCCACCATGCGCAGAGCCTACGATCTCGCGGACATCATCACCGCCGCATCACCCTCGCACACCGCCCGGATCCTGGAGGCCAAGCAGTGCGGAGCGACGGGCGTCGAGCCGCGACCACTGCTCGCGGAGGCCATCACCGAGTCCTGTTCCGCGAGGGCGGCACCGCCCGCGCAGGCCTTCGCGTCACCCAGCCGATGCCCCTGCTCGACGCAATCCCATCGGTCCGCGGCCGGGTCGGCCACCCCCGCCGTAAGCCCGACCCCCTCTTCGCCGACCGCGGCTACGACCACGACATCCACCGCGGTCAGGTCCGCGCCCGCGGCATCGTCCCGGCCATCGCCCGCCGGGGCACCCGGCACGGCACCGGACCGGGTGCCTACCGGTGGGTGGTCGAGCGGACGTTTGCCTGGTTGCCTGGCTTCCGGCGCCTGCGAACCCGCTGGGAACGCAGGGCCGACATGCACGAAGCCTTTCTGGAACCGGCCTGCTGCCTGATCACTCACCGACGGTTTCGCCTGCTGTGCTGTTCGCCGCAGGCGGCCAACCAGGCACCCGCCGATCACGCCGGTGGTTCAGCCTCCAGGAAGCTGCGCATCTCCATGGCGAGGTTGCGCATGTCCTCTCCAGGAGCGTGATCGGTCGTCGCCTCGAAATGCCACTCGTCGTCGGGGAGTCGGTCGTGCAGCCCCCACGTCAACTTGACGCGTGATCCCGCGTGCTCAGCGGAGACCGTCAGGTCCCGTTCCAGTGATCGCCAAGTCCGTGCACCGGTCCACCCGCGGAACTCTTCCGCGAGCTCAGCCAAGAATGCGTCAAGGCCGTCACCACCCCAGGTCCTCACCGTGACCTTGACCTGCACCGACTCGCTGTCTGCTGTCACGAGGAAGTCGCGCATCGGATCGTCTTGTTCGTCCGGGAAGGAGCGCATCAGGCCCTGGAAGCACAGCTTGATCGCTCGCGGGCTCTCCCCGCCCACACGGACGGCCGGACTCGTCTCGTCTTCCTCCACCATGAGCGCAGGCTACGGGGCGCAAACCCGTCACGACCAGCGAAAATAGCCGCTCACTGAGCCACCACTTGTGGCGCGAGCACAGGTGCGGGGTGCCGCGCATTTCATTCTGTCAGCCCTTGTTACAGCCCGCGGAGTGCCTCGTACAGGTCGTCGTAGGCAGACCAGCAGTCGATGCTGCCGTCGTCGTACAGGCTGCCCATGTACCAGTCGTCGTCATGGACGGGTTTCACGAGACACAAGCCGCCGAACCCGAGAACGATCTCTGGCTGCAGCATCTCGTCGGCTCCGGCGAAGGCGACCCACTTCACCGCTCGGTTCGGATCCAGGGGGACAGCCCTTTGGTCCCCGGACACGTCACGGATTTGCTGAAGCGTCCACCCTGGGGGTAGCTGCGTGTCGGCCATCCACGGATGATCTCACCCGCCAGGCGTGAAGCACCGCTTCAGGAGCGAGGTTGCGCGATCACGGGTCCGAGCTGCGAGTTCTCCGGCTTGGCGCAGTGCGGCCGTACTGCCCGCGCCGTGCCCCAGTTCCCTGTGAGTCCCCGCCCGTTCTGGCACGAGAGTGGCACGACCCGGATCACGCCGTGCCTTTTTCTCGCATCAGGGCTCCACCAGCTGATCGGGTCGAACGTCGAACTCACTCTGGTCACCCTCTGCGGCTTCCGGCCGCCCACCTGTAGAGATCGTGACGACCTCGCTGCCGTCCGGGTCCGAGGTGCGACTCAAGATTGCGCAGCCGATCGTCACGGCGATGGGGTATGCGGCGCCAGGGCTCAGCGCATCACCGCCACCGAAGATCGGCGGCTTGTCGAAGAAGACCCATTGCCGGCCATGGGCGTCGGTTAGGCGCACCTCGACCCACCCGGGGTAGAAGTCGTCGTCATCATCGAGTGCCCAGCGAGTGGCTTCACACCGTAACGAGGTCATTCCGCCTGCCCTCTGATCCCGGTTTGCCCCGGAACATGCATCCAGTGCGATGGTGTCTCGCGATAGAGGCGAGCTTTGAGATGTGGCCTCATCTTTATCAGGTCGATCACAGAGAGCCGCCGATCGCGGTCAACGCGGATAGTGCCCTGAGCGGCTGTCCGCTGAGGTCCAGCGTTCGCCGCCGTTGTTCCCAGCTGTTGATGTCAGCCGCTGATGTCGGGAGCCGGGCGTCTCGGCAAGTCCGGGGGATTTGTGCGCCGGATCATCTCGGCGACATGCTCCGCGTGCTTCTCGTGGGTCCATAGGTGGACAGGTCCAGCAGAGGATTCACACTCGATCACCAGCACGCTGTAGGAGAACCACGGCCATTCGAGGGGGGTCGTTTTGCGCGTGCGGATGTAGCGCAGATCTGTCGGCATCTCGCGCAGTCGCGTCCACCACCAGCGAGGCTTCCATTGGAACTCGCTTCCAGCCCGTACCCGGCCAAGGCTGTACCGCCGCCCCTTGCCGCCCAGCTTGACTCCGACCTGGAAGAAGACTGCTTCCCCCGCTTCGGCTCGTCTGGCTGTCCGCTGCGCTTGCCGTTCTACGACAAACGCCCCTATAAACGCGCTGACAAATAAACACAGCCCTGTGACCATGCGCGGAGTAAAGCAGTTGGTCGGACTTGTGGCCAAGACGGTTTGGCGCCTTGGAACTGACATCACGCACCACCAGCCCCTGCTCCCATCCCGTCTGCCGTCGACCCACACACCGTGGAGCGGGCGTGGTTCAGGGCGTCAAGGTGGAGCGCCCTGCCGGACGAACGACCTTGACGCCCTGGGCCGCGACTGCTCGGCTCTGCCTGGGTCGACGGCAGACGGGATGGGAGCACCCCGCGCACGCCACACTCGGCCGGCACCCGCGAACAGCGCCCCCGCCATCTCGGAGCCCGAGCGCCCCGGCATCGACGAGACGGTCGATCACCGGGTAGAGCCTTTTGGGGCCGGCCTGTCCTCGCCGAGGAACTTGGCGGCCTTGCGGACGATCTCGAGCTCGGTTTCCAGCTCGCGGATCCGTCGCCGTGCTGCACGCAGCTCTGCGGACTCCTCCGAGACCCTGCCAGGCCGCCGGCCGTTGTCGATGTCGTCCTGGCGCAACCACTTCGACAACGTGACCGGATGAATGCCGAGGTCAACGGCGGTCTGCTTCTGTTCTTTTCCTGCCCGAACCAGCGCGATGGCGCGGGCGCGGAACTCAGCGGGGTAGGCGCGGGGCATGTCCGACAGCCTTTCGTGATGGCCGTCAGTTAGCCAGCAGAACTGGAACCGGAGAGGTGGGGCAGGTCAGACGCGCTACTAGACGGGGTGGGTGTTGAGCCAGTTGTTCAGCTCGCGTGCCGGACCGAGCATGGGAGAGAGGCGGGCTTCCCCGCTCAGTCCTGCGGCGGCGGTGAATCCCTTCTCCAGCTTGCTGAACAGACGAATCGGCTCGGCATAGACACTTTCTGACGCTCCGGACGTCTTCATCAGGTCTTTGAGTAGCAGTCCGTCGCTGAAAACTTTTGCCAGGTCCCGCCCGCAGTCTGCGGAACAGTCGGTCGTGGTCAGTTCCTGAAAGTCCTCTTGAAACATGTACGCCGCATCCTGCAGAGTTGCACTGTGCCAGGATGGGGTCGGGCTCGCGCTCAGTGCTGGCTCCTTCTTGTCGGCGGATGCGTCCGTCTCTTCTCCGCAGCCACTCATGGCTGTTATCGCCGCAGCGGCGAGTAGAGCCCCTGTCACGGTCTTCCCCCACCGGTGTCTCCTCATGGCGGTGGATCATGCCATAGCGAGCATGGCTGACCTCCGCTACGTGGTGGAGCAGACCTTCGCCCTGCTCCACCAAGGTCGGTCGGCAACGGCAGTTGATCGGAGGCTACTGGATGACTGCGTCGGCCCTAACCGCATGCCGGACACCGCCGCCTTGTAAGGGCGGACGTGGCCGGTGGCGAGGGTGCCCAGGTCAGTTCGGCTGTAGCGCCAGTCCGAGCGAACGGCACATCTCGACCGTGGCGGACCGTCGTTGACCGTGATTGACCGCACGATGTGGCACGGCTGTGGCACGTTCGGAACGGCCGAGCGCTTAGAGGGCGCTTGGCTTTTGAGAGGCAGGGTGGGCGCTGATCTGCTCAAACGTCCGATCAGCTCCCACTCAACTGCGAGCTTCGACACGCATTCGACTCGTGTTGGTGAGGCGACCGCCGCCGTACCGCTCAGCGTTAGACCCCTGGCTGAGCTGTCGGCGGCAAGCTGCCGCTGCGCCTCAGGCGGAAGTCGGATCGAGTGGCCCCGTACGGATCACGGGAAACGAGGCACGTGTAATGAAGGCCGAGTAGCGCACCGGCGTCAACACCCAGGTTGGTGGCAAGTACCCGAGTGGGCAGTGGATGTTTGTCCTTCGGGTCATGGACCGCAACCGAGTCAGCCAGCACACCGCGAACTTTGATTATCTTGTACTCGACTTGGGTTCCGAGAGTCCCCTTCTCCTCCTCTCGGTCCCCGGATGCATCGCGGATCTGTTGAAGGGTCCACCCGGGGGGTAGCTGTGCGTCTGCCATCCACGGATGGTCTCACTCGTCAGGCGTGGACCACCGCTTTAGGAGCGAGGTGGGGCAATTGCTGTTCTGACCTGCGAAGCGCTTACGTCGATGGTCGCGGGATCAGCCACCCGTCGGCTACTGTCGTTCCCCGTGGCTCCCCGCTGGATCTGGCACGCTTGTGGCACGAGCCGTGGCCATGATCACGCAAGTTGCCGAGGAGGGGGCACAACGGCGGCCGTGCGGTGATGATGGTCGAATGAAAGAAGAGTCGCCCGTACCGTCGCTGGTCATCCTTGGCATAGACGATCTCCGGCCACTGCCTTGGACCACGCGGATCGCGCGCAGCAGCGGTGAAGGTGTCAAGCTCCTGCAAGAGCACCGCGACAGCTTCATCGATGAACTCTGGCTCGACCACGACCTCGGTGGCGACGACAGCATCTTGCCCGTGGTGACCCTCCTGGAAGAAGCAGCTTTCAACGGGCGGCCTTTTCGGATCGGCAGGGTCTACGTGCACAGCGCCAACCCCATTGGCGCCGAGACCGTCGTCCGGTCGCTCACACGCTGGAACTACCAGGTCCGGCGGGCGACGGTCTAGGAATCCGCTTTGAAGTCTGGCCTCATCTTTATCAGGTCGATCGCAGCGGACTCCCGGCACTGAAAGCCAACTGGTGTGCGACGTTTAGGCGATCGTCGGAGTCCGCGCAGGTACGCCTTCGTTCACCACCGTTGGTGTCAGCCGTTGATGTCAGTCATCCGTGCGCCACTTCCCGATACACCTGACGTGGACCACGCACGCGACGACTGTCTGTCAGTCTCGTAGATGCACGACCAATCGGTTCTGAGGTCCGGCGAAGCAGCGCCTCAGCAATCGTGCCTCACGGTTCCGCGTGGCAAAGATCCCCTGCTTGTCTACTTGTATGACGAGAACGTCATACTGATCGATAGTCTCGGAGATCCCCCGGGTCTGGATGGTGTCTGACCACGCGTCTAGGTTCCGCCCAAACCACTCAGGCAACCCACAGGGCCCTGCCACGGCATCCCAGAAGTCATCGAGCGTCTCAATCAACTGACCGCGAAGGTCAACGATCAACTCCGTTTTCACCTTCTTTGCCATTGACGCAGGTTAGCCAACGTTCCAATGATTCGAACACCGATTTGGCGCACCCGTTCAGTTCTCCTCGACCCGCACCTCCCTGCTCCCATCCCGTCTGCCGTCGACCCACACACCGTGGAGCGGGCGTGGTTCAGGGCGTCAAGGTGGAGCGCCCTGCCGGACGAACGACCTTGACGCCCTGGGCCGCGACTGCTCGGCTCTGCCTGGGTCGACGGCAGACGGGATGGGAGCACCCCGCGCACGCCACACTCGGCCGGCACCCGCGAACAGCGCCCCCGCCATCTCGGAGCCCGAGCGCCCCCGCCGGAGGCACGTTCTGACCGGAGCACCCCATGTCTAGATCTCTACTCATGGGCCGTCGCTTGCTGCGGCCCCAGGGGTCGACCCCGGCGCCGAAGGCGCAGAGGGGTCGGGCCCCAGGGGCCAGCCCGCGCTCGCGCGGGCACTTGATGAAGTAGAGAAAGTTCTATCCCGCTGCAATGAGGCGCTTCCCGTCATGGCTCCGCACCTGGGGCCCGTTGCCGTTCAAGGCATCCAGCACCCGGATCGCGAAGACCTCGGACATGCGCTCCTGGACCTCGTCAGGCGTGAGCCAAGCAACGGCAGTGGACTCGCTGGATGTGCGCTCGGTGCCGGCCGATGGCTCGCAGCGGAAGACCAGGGCCACGACTCCCAGCTTCATGTTCTTGTAGACACCGGTGAGTTCACCGACGGCGACCTTGATTTCGGTTTCCTCGAAGACCTCGCGCGCTACGCCTGTCTGCGGTTCCTCGTCCAGTTCCAGGACTCCGCCGGGCGGCTCCCAGGCACCGTTGTCCGGCGGACAGCGAGGATCCTGCCGTCCCCGCGAACGGTGATCCCCCGCAACGGACACCGAGTGCTTGGGGTTCTCTCCCGCCGCCGCTATGCCGCCTGCTTGCCCGGCGCCTGGCCGTGCTCGAGGTAGACCAGAGCGTTCTCGGCGCGGGCCTCAATCGCTGCCAGGATCCGCCGGGCCAGTCTCGGGATCGTGCGATCTGCGATCTCATGCGGGGCAACGAACCTGGCGGCTTTCAGCTCCTCCGTCTGGAGGTGGATCCCCTCCAGGGCTTCCTGCGCGAGCTCGCCGCCGTCGAACAGGTACAACACCTTGTCGCCCTCGGCTCCGTTCGGTGCCCAGTCGACGGCCAGGAGGCGACCGAGCACCGGCGTGATTCCCAGCTCCTCGCGTATCTCACGGCCGGCAGCCTGGAGCGGCGATTCACCGGTCTCGACGTACCCACCCGGGATGTCCCAGTAGTCCTTGTACGTGGGCTCCACCATGAGAACGCGGCCACCGGGATCGAAGAAGAGCGCACCCGCGGCCATACGCGGACGCGCCATCTTCACTTCGCGCTCGTTCGCTGCCATGCAACCGAGCGTACTCAGTTGGAACCCTTACGAAATGAGTGGCGGGGGCCACGCTAGGCTCGGCGGCCATGAGTCAGAGCGGTTCGCAAGTGGCGGCATTCTTCCGAGACGTCCGCAAAAGCGGTGTGGTCTGGTTTGTCAGGGATGACGACGGAATGCCGACCACCCTCTCCGCGGACGGCACGCGAAATCTTGGCTTTTGGTCGACCTCGGCCCGCGCCCAGAGGGCAGCGAAGATCTGGGGGCATGGGCTACGCGTTGAATCCATGCCTTTGGACACCTGGCGCAATCGTGAGCTGCCCGATTACGCCCACGACGGACTCAAGATCGGTATCAACTGGAGCGGGCCGCGCCTGGTCGGCTGGGACTTCACCCCCATGGAAGTTCTCAACCGGCTGGCGGCGGCCGACTAGACCTTCTATGAAGTAGGGAAGGTTTTACCGCGCCGTGATCATGGACCAAGGTCGTGGCCTGTCGGCTCCGTGCTCGTCTCGGCGACCGTTCCATCCATGCCTTCTGCGCTGGATACCCCCCAAGGGGCGGACCTCGCTGAGTCCCTGCTCCCTCCACTCGGGAACCGCCGGCTGCACGCTCAAGCTGTGGCCGCTCGGGCGTAAAAGGTCGCTGCGGCTGTGTCTGAGGCTGATCGGGATCTCCTCGTTGCCGCCGCGCTGGTCTACCAGCACCTCGTCAACGGGCGTGACCACCAGATCGCCGACTACGTGGACGGTCGGATCAAGAAGGTGAAGCGGCCTCCCCGCGACCCATCTGGCACGTGAGTGGCACGACGGCCCCGAGCAGCCGAAAAAGATCAAGGCCCAGATCACCGGATTCACACCGGCTGACCTGGGCCTTTTTCGTGTCCTGAGACTGGTGGGCGCGGACGGCTTCGAACCGTCGGCATCCGCCTTGCAAGTTCGCTCCATCAGCCGCCCTGGAGCTTTCAGACCCTCGTTCGGCGAGCGCGTTCGGTTGCTCAAGGCTGTCTGTGTACGGCGTCGTTGATGCCAGCTGGTGATGTCAGGTTGAATGGTGCGATGGAACGCGTCGAGGCAGAGCTGTTCACGGACGGTGGGAACAACGCTGTGGTGCGCCTGCCACCGCGTCGGTTCCCCGGCGTCTTGATCCAGGGCGACTCTCTCTCCGTCATCCGCAGCGAAGTCGCCGAAGTCGTTGAAGCCTGCGAACAGGGCGACCTCGCCGGGGCACGGGAAACCGCCGGCCTTCTGCTGGCCGACCTGGATGAGTTGCTGGCGCGGTACACCGCCGCGCTGGATGCCCACGAGGTCCCGCGGCCGTACTGAATCTCAAGGCTCCGGTCGTTGAAAGATGGATCGCTGCTTCGTGAGGGCGGGCGTGGTCGACCGTGGGAACGTCCAGGTCACTCCGGCTGTAGCGCCGGTCCAGCTCATCGGTGCATCTCGACCGTGGCAAGCCGTCGTTGACCGTGGATGACCGCACGATGTGGCACGGCTGCGGCACGCGCACATGAAGTGCGGTTCAGAAGTGGTCGGTTCTCTGCACGGCGGGACGGACTCTGAGTCGCACAGCCCGAACTCGGCGCTCTACAGCTCAGCAGTCGTAGCGGTGGATCGTGGGCCAGGTAGGGCAGGTGCGGCAGACGAAGACATAGACGCCTCCACAGTCACCCATGATCATTTCGTGGCTGTCATGCTGTAGTTCCGGGTCATCGGAAGTTTCCCAGCCGCAACCGGGACGGGTGCGCTCCTCGACCGGGAGCCAACGGCCACACGATTCGCTCGCCGAGATCGTCAGCAAGTGTTCCATTCGTGAACCGCAGGCGCAGTGGGGCCAGTTCGGCGGCTGTGTCCAGCCGGGGTATCCGCCGATCTTGCTCTGCTGAGTGGTGAAGGTGTCGTAGTAGGAGATGCCGCAGGACTGCTCCATCTGTTCGCTCCACTTGCCCACGCGCTCGGACAACTCCGCAGGCATGTCCCAGTTGGGGTACTCCACGGTCTCGGTGGGGTGTATCACGCAGGGCTGTGGGACGTACTCGTCGTCGAACTCGTGAGGCTGCGGTGTCTCGTCCAGCAGTGGACGATCCGCCAGGTCGGCCATGGATCGCCAGCGCAGCACCGGCACCGGCGAGTGCTGGTCGTATTCGGGATGGATCAGCGGACACCAGAGCACTTGGAGCACGTCGGCGTCGGCCGGGAACACCAATGCCGGGACGTCGCGAGCGATGAGTTGCAGCACGGGCACCATGGCGACGGGCGTCGGCCCGACCACCGCGCAACCACGAGCGGGGTTGTAGTGCTCGGGAGCCGCGCACGTCGGCCAGGGCTCATCGGCGGGCCAGAGGAGCGGCCCACCCATCGAGCTTTCATCCCGTACGGGGCTGCCGGCGCGCGGGTACAGCAGAGTGGTTGCCCGCGCATACGGCACGAGTTCCGGAAATACATCCGCGATGTCGAACGGGGCCGGCGGAACGGTAAGACCCATGATCACCTCCGGGCCGCGTATCGTAACGCGCCCGAAGCCGGCCATCACCGCTCGTGCCACCTCGATGCGAACTATGGGCGCGACAGTCGCTGAGGTCGGCCGGTCGTTCGAGGCCGGTGGTGGTCAGCTGCGGTCTCGGTGGTTGCTGCACTTCGCTGCTGTACAGCACGACCAGAAGCCTGCGATCCCCGCTTCAGGAGCGAGGGTGGACTCTTGCCGGCGTGAGCCGCGGAGACGTGGCTCGAAGCAAGGCCTGGTGCTTGCACCGATATTGTCGCCGAGTCCCCGTGAGTCCTCGCCTCTTCCGGCGCGAGAGTGACACGACCCGTAGACCGCTACGCGAGCCCCGGAAGCGCATCGGGACTGGAACCACCTGCTCAGGTCCATGGCAACGTGGCTAGTGTGATCAGGTGACAGAATTCAGCGTCCTTGGGGACGCCGCGGAATGGCAGAAGGACTTCGAGCGGCGGTTACGCACCTCGTACACGGCGGCCGGGCTCGGTGCGGCCGCCGCAGAGCACATGCTCGAGGATGTGCGTGCCGGCATCGGCGACTGGACCGTCGCCGAGATCACGGACGCGGGGACCCGTGTGGGATACGTCGCCGTGGTTGTGGTCGACGACAACGGCGCGCTCGCGGGTCGTATCGGCGACCTCCGCGTCGACCCGCTGCACGTCGACCGGGGGCACGAGCAGGCCGCCCGAGACTGGGCCGAGGAATGGTGCACGGAGCGCGGCGCGCACCGGCTGGACATACGGCTCACCGAGTCAGCGGACGAGCTGTTCAGCGGTTACCGCATCCGCGGCCAGGTCAGGGCGCGGCGTGTCGGTTCCCCGCCGAAACCACTCGCCGGCGTCACCGCACGGCCGATGACACAGGCCGAATATCCCGAGTGGCTCGCCTCTGAGAAGGCCGCCTACATCGGCGACATCGTTCGGTCGGGAGCCCTGAGCCCCGAGGCGGCCGCACGCAAGTCCGACCGCGACTTCGCGAAGCTGATTCCCGAGGGCCTGGAGACGCCCGACAACACGTTCCTGGTGCTCGAGGCGGCGGGTGAGCGGATCGGCACCGGCTGGTTGAAGCACGGGCACCTCCCGGGCGTCACCTACGGCTACTCGCTGTACATCCAGGAGCAGCACCGCGGCAAAGGGTACGGGCGAGCCGCGATGGCGGCCGGCGAACAGGCGACGTTCGCGGTCGGCGACTCGGCCCTGATGTTCACCGTATGGGGCGGCAACGAGGTGGCGATGAACCTGTACGCGAGCGCCGGCTACCAAGTCATCGAGGAAGACCGTTCCACCGACCTTTCCCGCTCCGCGGCCTGATGGCGGCGCACATGCTCTGACAGGCGCTCCGCCAGTGGCAAAAGTCGTTCTACAGGCGTCGGTCGGCTGCTTCAACCCACCACTCTCCCCGACTCCCATCCCGTCCGCCGTCGAGGCAGGACGGTGAGAGCCGCGGTGTCGGCGGTGTGGGTGACGGCCTGGACGCGGTGCACGGGCAGTTCACCGAAGGCGAGGTCGACCAGCGCGTCCACGGCGTCCGCGCCATGGTCCCGGCCCCGGTGGTCCGGCCCGGCATCAGCATGATCTCGGCCGTGCCGTCGGCCAGGCCCTGGTCGGTCAGGGCGATACGGCCGATCGGTGTGCCGTCGGGGAGCAGGACAAGGAAGCCGTCGCGGTCGTGGCCGTCGAGGTCCCGCTCGATGCGCTCGCGCACGGCGAGGGGGATCGCTTGGTACGGGACCCGGGCGCGGCAGATCTCGTCCGCGTGCCGGGGCGGGTGCAGTCCTCACGGTCGAGGACGGGGTGCCGTCCTCCTCCCCCGGCTCTGGTGGCCGGGGGAGAGCAAGCGCGCTGCGCTGCGCAGGCGGTCAGTGGCCGATGGGTTCCAGCTCGTTCCGGGGTGTGCGGTCGGGTCCGGTGCGCAGGATCCCGGCCGCCGCGGCCGTCGTCACGCACAGCAGGGTCAGCAGGACGAAGGCGTGGTCGAGGGCGACGACGTGGGTCAGCCAGCCGATGAGCGCGGGACCGGCGAGCATGCCGACGTAGCCGAGCCCGGCGACGCGGGAGACGTTGGCGCCGGCGGCAGCGGGATCGGCGTGACCGGCCGCGCTGAACAGCTGCGGGACAGTGCCGGACAGGCCCAGGCCGAACAGCGCCCATCCCGCGAACGCGGCCCACATCCAGGGACAGAGAGCCACGAGCGTGATACCGACGGCGGCCATGGCCGCGCCGTGGCGCAGGACCGCCATGGAGCCGTAGCGGGCGACGAGGCGGTCGGCGAGCAGTCGGCCTGTGGTCATGGCCGCCGCGAACGTGCCGTAGGCGAAGGCGGCCGTGTCGGCGGGAGCGCCGAGGACGTCCCTCAGGTGCAGGGCGCTCCAGTCGTTGGCGGCGCCCTCGCACAGCATGACCATGAACGCCAGGACGGCGAGGAGCCGGACGCGTCCCCCGGTGCCGCGGAGCGGGACGGCCGTTGGTGTCCCGGTCCCCTCCGTGGAGTCGGTGCCGGAGGTGGCGCCGGTGTCGGCCGGGGCGGGTGCGGTGGGCTCCGTCAACAGGGCGCGTGCCGACGCCAGGGCGACCGCGATGCCCACGGCTCCCATGGCGGCCATGCTCGCGGCCGGGGCCAGGCCGGCGCTCGCGGCGCCCGCTCCGGCGAGCGCCGCGAGGACGCCACCGACGGAGAACGTGGCGTGGAAACCCGACATGACGGGCCGGCCGTAGGCCTTCTCCACGTGCACGGCGTGGGCGTTCATGCTCACGTCCAGGCACCCGTTGCAGAACCCGAAGACCAGCAGCGCTCCGGCCAGCGTCCAGGGGTCCCGGGCAAGACCGGGCAGGACCAGGGCGGCACTGCACAGCACCCCGCTGAGGGGCACCACGATGCGCGCGCCGAAGCGGTCGGTCAGGGGGCCCGCCACCCGCATCCCGGCGAAGGCCCCGAGCCCGAGCAGTACCAGCAGGGCACCCAGCGTCGCGTGGCTGACGCCCACGCGCTCCTCGGCGGCGGGGATGTGCACCACCCAGGCGCCCATGAGAGTGCCGCACAGAACGAAGTAGACATAGGTCGCCACGCGGGCGGCTCGAAGCGAACGGTCCATGCCGCCCACCGTAACGAACAGTTCTGATGTGCGAAAGCCAGAGAATTGAACACGTTGTGCGTTCGTTGTGTGGTGGTGTTCAATCCCGGTATGAGCAACGCAGACCGGCACGGGCTGATCGCGAAGGCCGTCAGGGACTCCGGCGGCGCCACGGTACAAGAACTCGCGGAGCTGACCGGCGCCTCGGAGATGACCATCCGGCGCGACCTCGACACCCTGGCCGCCCAGGGCGTCCTCGAACGGGTCCGGGGCGGGGCACGCACCCTGCTGCTCAGGGGCGAGGAACCGCCTTTCGCGCTGCGCACCAACGAGTCGGTCGACGCCAAGCGCCGGATCGCCGCCGAGGTCTCCGCCCTCATCGCCGACGGCGAGAGCGTCCTGCTGGACAGCGGCACCACCTGCCTGGAGGTCGCCCGCCTTCTGCGCGAGCGGCCCGTCACCGTGATGCCGCTGTCCCTGCAGGCCGTCCATCTGCTCGGCGAGACACCCGGCCCGGCCACACTGGTGGTACCCGGCGGACAGCCCCGCGCCGCCGAGGGGGCGCTCACCGGTCCCCTGACCCTCGCCTCCCTGGCGGCCCTGCGCTTCGACACCGCCGTCATGGGCTGCTGCGGGCTGAGCGCGGCCGACGGCCTGACCGCCTACGACCTCGACGACGCCGCGGTGAAGAAGGCGGGCATCGCCTCGGCGCGCCGCGTCGTCCTCGCCACGGACGGCAGCAAACTCGGCCGCACCGCCTTCGCCTACGTCGGCCCCTCCACGCTCCTGCACACCCTCGTCACCGACGCCACCGCACCCCCTGACGAGGTGACGGCGCTCGAAAGCGCCGGCACCGTCGTCAGAACCGCCTGACCACCGCGCGTCACTGGATGCCACCGGGTACTGCCGAGCGGGTCACGGCGGCCACCTGCGCTCGGCCCGTGCCCGTCCTGATCCGGGAACAGTGGCGGATGGCCGGGCGCCGGCCCGAGAGCCGGGCACTCCGGAGCCCGGGGCTCCGTTCAGTAGGCCATCCACCGGTCCATCTCGCGGGCGCGGCCCGTCAGCGCGTCGGCGACGGCTCCGGGCGCCGACCGGGGACCGGCCGGAACCTGTACGTCGAACCGGGGTCCCCCACGCCGGGGGTCGGCCTCGGGTTCGGGTACCGCCACCTCGATCCCGGCCCGCCGCGCGAGCGCGACCGCGGTCGCCACGAACCCCTCGGAGAGGGCGAGGATCACCTGGTGCCCCGTCCCGCAGTGCCAGGCCACCAGGTGGTGTACGAACTGCTCGTAGAGCACCGGATCGACCTCGAGCGTGCTCGGGTCGCCCCAGTACTTGCCCTGGCCGATTCCCGAGGGCAGTCCGAGCTCCGCCTCGAACACCTCGATCTGCCGCATGAAAAGGCGGCCGGCACCGTTCGACGGGTTCCACAGTGTCGCGTCGTCCAGCTCGAAGTCCATGCTCACCCTGTGCCCAAGGTGCTTTCCAGGAGAGGGAGCAGGCGGTCCCAGTGGCGCTGCAGCGCGGCGGCGTCGAAGGCGTCGGTGTCGGCCATCGTGAAACCGTGGACGGTGCCGGGGTAGATCTCGCAGGTGTGCTCGACACCCGCGGCTTCCAGGGCCTTGTCCAGCGCGCCGACCGCCTCGGGGGTCATGTCGCTCTCGGCGATGCCGAGGTGGACCCGGGCGGTGAGCTCGGAGAAGAGGTGGTGCGGGCTGTCGGGCGCGTCGGTCATGAGGGGGCTGGGGTGGAATCCGGCGACGGCGGCGACCCGGCCGGGGTGGGCGGCCGCGGTGCGGACCGCCGCTTTGGCGCCCATGCAGTACCCGACGACGGCGACCGGTCCGGCAGCGACCTCGGGCTGTTCGGTGAGGAAGTCGAGGTAGGCGTCGGCGTCCCGCAGCACGCGTTCGGTGGTGTGCGCCTCGATCAGGGGCATCACCTGGGCGAAGACCGCGGGCCGGGCCTCCTTCGTGATGTGCTCGGGCAGGTCGAACACCGGTGCCGGGCGCTGCCGGTAGAAGACGTTGGGGACGAGCACGTAGTAGCCGTGCCCGGCCAGTCGGCGGGCCATCTCCTCCAGCACGGGCCGCACGCCGAAGGCGTCCATGTAGAGCAGCACCCCAGGGTGCCGATCGTCGCTGTCGGGGTGGGCGGCCAGGGCATCGGCCCGGCCGTCCGGAGTGGGGATCTGCAGTGCCTTGACGACGGGAATGACGGATCTTCCTTCCTCGGACCGGTGAACGGGGCGGAAGCGGTCCGCGCGCACGCGGCCGGAACTCCCCGGGCGGCCGGATCATCGCACCCGTTCACGGTCGGCCGGGCTCCAACACCCCGTATACAGCTGTCCGTTCATCCTAAGCGGACGTGGTTGCGACCGTACGGACCGGGGAGATCATGCGTCCGCGCAGACGCGGAACCTCCCCGAAGGGGTGTGTGCCGGGTTCGTGGCGTCAGGCGGGAAGGGGAATGCGTACCGTCTCCACCCAGTTCGGGGGCTGCGGTGCGGTGGAGCCGATCAGCGCCGCGATGACGCGGCAGGGCGGGTTCTCGTCGGGCCAGGGCGTGAGCCCGTCCGTGAGGACCACGACGATGTTCGGGCGGTCCGCCGTCGCGAGCGCCGCCTCGATGCCGACGCGCATGTCCGTGCCGCCACCGCCGCCGAGCGTGATCTGCTCGGTGGCCGTCACCCGGGACACGGCGTGCACGTCGGCGTCGCAGGCGAGCACGGTCACACGGTTGCCCCGGATACCCACCTCGCGCAGGACTCCCGTCACCTCCCCGAGGGCGGCGGCCAGTTCGTCGTCGCCCATGGAGCCGGAGGTGTCGATGACGACGGCGACCCGCGGAAGCGGGCGGCGCAGGCTGGGCAGGACGACGCCGCGCAGCGCCGGGGTGCGGCGCGAGGGGCGGCGGTAGGTGTAGTCGACGGCTCCCCCGGCCCAGGCCGCGGCTTCCCGGACCGCTCCGGACAGCGCCTGCCGCCAGTCCACCGTGGGTTCCAGGATCTCCTCGGCCCAGCGTTGCCAGCCCCCGGGCAGGGAGCCGCGGGCGCGGGCGTGGGCGCGCATCGCCTCGGCCGTCTGCCGTCGCAGGGCCTGCGCCTCGACCTCGCCGAGTCGTGCGGGACCGGCGGAGTCGGAGAGTTCCCACGGCACGGGTCGGCCGTGGGCGCCCGATCCGCAGTCCGGCGCACGCACATGGGGGGGCAGCAGGTCGAGGTACGCCTCGAAGAACCCGCCCTCGGGAAGGCCGAAGAGGCGGGGTTCCATGCGGCCGGCGGGGAGGTGCAGACCGTCGGAGAGCAGATCGTCGTTGATCTCGCAGTCCTGGGCGACGTTGACGCGGTGCCAGTCCCGTTGGGCGGAGGCGGGCAGCCGGTCCGCCCGGCCGTGGTGGTCGCGCAGCAGGTGGGCCGCCTCGTGCACCCACACGCCCGCGAGTTCGGGCACCGGTGTCGCGTCGACGAAGGCGGGGGACACGTAGCAGCGCCAGTGCCGGTCCACGCCCATCGTCGGGACCTCGGTGCTCGGGACGACGGTCAGGGCGTAGAGCGCCGACGCCAGGTACGGCCGGTCGCTCGCCGCGCGGTAGCGGGCGGCGAGCAGCTTGGTCATGTCCAGGGCGGGGCGGGAGCCGTCCGTCTTCCCCCCGGACCTCAACGGCCCAGCGCCCCGGACATCTGGAGCAGGTCCAGGAAGCCGTCGATGCCGGGCGGTACGGGCCAGTCGAGGTGTCGCATCGACGCGAGGTCGGTGGCGGCCCGGGCGGCCACGTCGGGGACGCCCGCGTCCACGGCCTTCGCCAGCACCGCCCAGCCGGCCTCCCAGCGCGGCCGGGTGAGGTCGCTCTGGATGGCGGCGACCACCGCGATGAGGAACGCCAGTTGCCGGTCCCCGCGATCGGGCAGGGCGAAGGCGTCCGGGTCGGCGAGGACGCGGTCGGGGTCGGGAAGGTCGAGGTGTTCGAGGTAGGACAGCAGCTCGATGCCCGCGCCGTCCCCGACGGCGCCGGTGAGCGCGGCGGCCAGTGCCTCGCGCCCGGCGCCGGCCGCGTAACCGGTGGCGAGCAGCTTGAGTGCCATCTCCCAGGTACGGGGGGACGGCCAGGACCGGCCCCGGCTCTCGGCGTCGCCGGGGAGGTGGTGCACCAGGCCGGGCCGGGCCGTGAGGAAGCCGGAGATCGCGCCGCGGGCACGGGCGACCGCGCCGGGCACCTTGGCGGCGCCGACGACGGGCACGGTCACCTCCGGCCAGGTGCCGGCCATGCCACGGGCGACGGTCCGGGGGTCGTGGGTCCATTCGAGGTGGACGAACCGGTTGGCGAGCGGCGGGCTGAGGTGCCAGCCGTCGGCCGCGCTGGAGGGCGGGTTGGCGGCGGCGACGATGCGTACCGCCTCCGGCAGGACCAGGCTGCCCACCCGTCGTTCGAGCACCACGCGCAGCAGGGCCGCCTGCACGGCGGGCGGTGCGGAGGAGAGTTCGTCGAAGAAGAGCAGGCCCTGTCCGGCTCGCGCGAGGCGGACCGCCCAGTCGGGCGGGGCCATCGGGACGCCGGTCACGGCAGGGTCGTCACCGACGATGGGCAGTCCGGCGAAGTCGGAGGGTTCGTGCACGCTGGCGATGACCGTCTCCAGCGGCAGGCCGAGCCCGGCGGCGAGCTGCTCCAGTGCCGCCGACTTGCCGATGCCCGGCTCGCCCCACAGCAGCACCGGCTGATTGGCCGTCACCGCGAGGGCGAGCGCCTCCAACTGCGGGTTCGCGGCGGATTCGGTGCGGTGCGTACGCAGCCTGCGGTTGAGGTCGTCCGCCGCCGCCAGCGGGCCGGACGGTGTGCCGGCGGCGGTCCCGTCGGTGTTCACAGGGGCAGCCTCTCCTCTTCGTCGGGCTCGTCCGCGTCACGGGGCTCGTCGGCGTCGTCCGGCTCGTCCTCGAACAGCGGATCACCGGGCTCGTCCCCGGACTGCGGCTCGTCGTCCTCGTCGGGCTCGTCCTCGTCGGGCTCGTCCTCGTCGTCGTAGTACTCCGCCTGCTCCTCCATCCATTCGTCCCACCAGTCGGCGCCGACGTCGGGGTGCTCCTCCTCGACGCGCTTCTGGAGGAAGGCCAGGTCGGGGCGCTTGTAGCGGCGGACGATCTGGGCGAGCGAGAGGTCGGACTCGTCGACCGCGTCGAGCCGCGCCCCGGCGGCGACGAGCGCCTCCACCAGTGCCTTCGAGCCGAGGTCGTTGGCCGCCACGTACAGCGGTGTGCGATCCCGCTGGTCGGTGGCCTCCAGGTCCAGTCCCGCCGCCAGCAGTCGCGGCAGGAGCGTCTCGTGGTCGAGGAGGTTCAGTGCGTGCAGCAGGGTACGGCCGTTGGCGTCCCGTACGCGGGGGTCGACACCGGCGTCGAGGAGTTCCAGCACACCGGGGGTGTCGCCGTGCTGGGCGCGCAGGAACAGGTCGTTGCGCTGGGCCCGCAGCGCCTTCGGCAGGCGGCCGCTTCCGGAGGTCCACGTCTGCTGCACGGCGAAGCATCCGGCGACGGCGCCACCGAAGGCGCGCAGGGCGCGTTCGCGCTGCTGCTCCTCGTCGCTGTGCGGCATGCTCAGCAGGTCTCCGGGACGGAAGGACACCTCGTGCCATTCGCCGCGGCACCTGACCCGGACCGGTGCGGGAGGCGTCGGCCCCGGCGGACCGGCCGGGCCTGCCGGGGCGGGCATGGCGGGGAACAGTGCCTCGCGGACGAGCGGATGCAGATGCTCCGCCGCGACGCCCCCGACGCGCATCAGGTCGAGGTCGGGGAGCCTGCGCCACAGGGCCTCGGCGAGGATGGGCACGCCCTTGGCCCCGTCCCGGTCCACGGCTCGTAGCAGCAGGCCGCCCGTGACCTTGGGCGCCAGCACGATGTACGTCCGCCAGTGCGCGGCGATGACGAAGCGGTCGCCGACGCCTTCGGCCATCTGCCGGCGGATCTCCGGCTCCAGGCGGGTGTGGTCGAGTGCGACCGCGTCCAGGAGATGCTTCGGGTTCCCCCCGGGGTACCGGCCCGAGTTCTCCGGGCGTGCCGGGTCGACCTCGATGCCGGCTGCGGCGAGGGCGAGGCCTGTCTCACCCTTCTGGTGCAACAGCGTGGCCCATTCGGCCAGCGCCGCGGGGTCGCCCGTACCGGGATGGGAGGTGGGCAGTTCGTCCGTGCCGCGCGGGGTGGCGTCGGCGTGGAAGAACGGCGGCCGGTCCGTGCCGCCGGAGCGTTCGAGCAGTTCGGCGGTGTGCCGTGCGTCCCAGAGGTGCCGTGCGAACCGCCAGTCCTCGGTGTTCGGTCCGAAGACGCCCGCGGCCCGCTCGTCCTCGACCGTGCCGAACCTGAGGGCGATCCGCTGCGGTCCGTCGATCATCGCGGGTGTGGTGATGTGCAGGTAGCACGTGGTCCGGCGCTTCTCACCGGGCGTCTTCGGGCGGTAGCGCGCGAGGACGACCGTCCGGTCCGTGACCAGCGTGGTGCGCCCGCCGAGCATGCGCGGCAGGTGCCAGCGCAGCAGGTCGGGGGCGAAGTGGCGAAGGTCGTCCTCCAGGGCCGCGGCGACGTCGTCACCACAGCGGCCGGCGATCTCGGACAGGTCGAAGGCGATGTCGACGTTCGCCGCCGCGCAGGCCCCCCGCCAGTCGCCGACCATCCGGGACGCGGTCGCGCGTTCGATCATCCAGCGGGGCACCGCGTACCGGCGGATCCGGCGTCGGCTCGACACCTCGACCGGGGAGAAGCAGCGGAGTCCGTCACGAGAGCTCAACGGTAGACACTCCCTATCGCGCGCAGGTCGGGGTGCGCCCTGCCGACGGGCCGCAGGCGCTGGGTGAAGGACCGCTTCACCTTGCGGGGCAGGCCCGGCCCCAGACCCACGTACTCCAGGGGTGAGCCGTCGGGCACCGCGGCCAGCAGGGTCTTCGCGCCCCGGCCGGTCAGGCCGGTGTGGCAGAGCTCGAGCCGACGGAGCGGGCTGCCGGGCAGGGCGGCGGCGAGCGCGTGGGCGCCTTCGTCACCGGTGGCGTTGGCGGGGGCACCGAGGCTGCGCTGCGACAGCGGCCGGCCCAGGTCGAGTGCCTCGATGCCGTCGAGGGAGTCGGCGAGGGCGCGGGCACCGGCGGGTCCGATGCCGTTGCCGCCGAGGCCGAGGCGCACGGGGCGCCCGGGGTCGACGGCGGCGGCGAGGATCGCCGCACCCTCGTCCCCGAGGTGGTTGGCGGGGAGGTACAGCTCGCGCACTCCCGCCTCACGGATCAGGGTCGCCAGGAGCGGGGCGACGTCGGCGGTCAGGCCGTTGCCGCCGAGGAAGAGTCGTTCCACCGGGCTGGGGCGGTTCGTGAGCGTCTCGCACAGGGCACGCAGACCGTCGACGGTCAGGCCGGTGTTGACGAGATCGAGCGTGCGCAGGGTGGTGTTGCGGCGGAGCATCGCGGCGAGTGCCCGAGCGCCGTGGTCGCCGACCGGGTTCCGCTTGAGCCACAGGGCGTAGACGGTGCCGTCCGTCGCCAACGCGTCGGTGAGCGCGGTGACGCCGTCGGGGCCGATGCGGTTGCAGCCGAGGTAGAGCGTGTGCAGGCCGTGGCCGTCGGTGAGCGAGCCGGCGACCGAACGGGCTCCCTCGTCACCGATGGCATTGGTGCCCAGCAGGACGTGCGTGGCGTGCGGGGAGGCGGCGGCCACGGGCATCAGCCGGGCGGCGCCGCCTGCTCCGAGGCCCTGCTTGCACAGGTCGACGCGTCCGTCCGCGCGGACGGTGCCGAGCGGGAAGGCCTCGTCGGTCTCCACCGGCGCGGCGGACCGCAGTCGGGCGAGCAGCGGCTCCAGAGCAGCGGGTTCGCTGATCGGGATGTCGGGGTGCTCGATCGCGGGGCAGCGTACGGGCGTCGGCTGCGTCATCACCACTCCACCGGTCCATCGCCGGTGCCCGGTGTGCCGAGGGCGGCATCGCCCTCCGCCCGCTCGGGGTGAACCGACGCCAATCGACTTTCGTCCACGACAAAGGTGGCAAGACCGGTCGGATTCGAACCGACGTCCTCCAGCTCGATGCTTGGGCGCGACGACCTCTGCGCTACGGCCTTGCCGTGGTGGATCATAGCGGTTCCCGCATTCGCGTTCGAACGCGGTGGGGTACGTGCGGGATCGGCCGGTTCCCCGGCCTCCGCCGGCCCAACCCACGCGCCGGGCCATGGGGATGGGAGCCCGCTCATCGCAACGACTGGTGGGCACCCGGGGTATGGCCGAACACGCGGCGGAAGACGTCGATGAAGGCGCTGGCGGACGACCAGCCGCACCGGTGCGCCACAGTGGTCACCGGCGTGCCCTCGGCCAGCAGCACCAGGGCGTGATGCAGGCGCAGTTGGGTGCGCCACTGCGGGAAGGTCATCCCGAGGTCGTTCCTGAACAACCGGGACAGCGTACGGTCGCTCGCTCCGACCTCTCTGCCCAGCGCGGCCAGCGTGCGGTCGTCGGCCGGGTCGGCGCGCAGGATCTCGCACAGGGCCCGGAGCCGGGGCGCGGTCGGCGTGGGCAGATGCAGGGGCTGCTGCGGAGATGCCCTCAACTGGTCGAGCAGCACGGCACGGAGCCGGAGGCGTTCGGGACTGTCGTCGACCGGGGCGCGGGTGTGGGCGAGGATCAGCTCGCGCAGCAGGGGGCCGACGGCCAGCACGGTCGGCGTGTCCAGACCGAGCGGGTTCTCGTCCCGGGGAAGCCCGACCAGATGCAGTTCGAGTTCACCGTGGGCCTGGTGGGCGTGGACCGTACCCGCCGGTACCCAGATGGCGCGTGTGGCGGGCGCGACCCAGGAGCCCGCGCCGGTGGTGACGGCCAGAACTCCGCGACCGGCGTAGACGATCTGATGGTCGTCGTGCCGGTGGGCGTCGATCGCGGCACCGGGCGCCAGCCGCTGCGTGCGGGTGGGCGCCGTCGGCTCGTGGCGGATCCGCGGACGGACCGGCGCCGTCGGCTCATGGTGGATCTGCGGGCTTGTCGGCACCGTCAGCTCGTGGCGGATCTGCGTCATCGGTTGGCAGGTTATCGGAAGCACGACACATCGCCCGGTGACGACCATGGTGAGGTGTCAAAGAACAGATCGATCACGCTCCTGTCGGTCGGGCATGCCTGCGTCGACGTCTATCAGGGCGCGGTGGCGTCCCTCGTCCCGTTCTTCGTCTCCGAACGCGCCTACAGCTACGCCGCCGTCTCCGGCATCGTGCTCGCCGCCTCGCTGCTGTCCTCGGTGGCGCAACCGGTGTTCGGTGTGCTCACCGACCGCTGGGCGATGCCCTGGCTTCTGCCGCTGAGCACCCTCGTCGGCGGACTGGGGATCGCACTGAGCGGGCTGAGCGGCTCGTACGGGCTGACGCTGGTGTTCGTGGCGGTCTCCGGGCTCGGTGTCGCCGCCTACCACCCCGAGTCCGCCCGGGTCGCCCGGCGGGCGAGCGGGGGCAGTCACAGTGCGATGGGCTGGTTCTCGCTGGGCGGCAACCTGGGGTTCGCACTGGCGCCACTCATGGTCACCGCGGTCGTGTCGACCGGGGGCCTGCGGCTGACGCCGCTGCTGGTGGTGCCCGCGCTCGTCGGCAGCGTCGTGTGCCTGCCGGTCCTGCGTTCACTGGAGCGACGGCGCGCCGCCGGGTCCGCGACGGCCGCGGTCGCCGCGCGCGACGACCGGCCGTCGTTCGTGAGACTGTCGCTCGCCGTGGTCTGCCGGTCGATCGTCTTCATCGGCCTGAGCACCTTCATCTCGCTGTACGCCAGGGAACGCAACGGCAGCAGCACGGAGGCGGGCACCGCGGCACTGTTCGTGCTCTACGCCGGCGGCGCGGTGGGCTCCGTCCTCGGCGGCCGGCTGGCCGACCGCTGGGACAGGGTCACCGTCTCCCGCTGGTCGTACCTGGCCACCGTCGGCTCCGTCACGGGGGTCGTGTTCGCACCCGGCCCCGCGCTGTACCTGTTCGTGGCGCTGACCTCGGCCGGCCTCTACGTCCCGTTCTCGCTCCAGGTCACGCTCGGACAGGACTACCTGCCCACCCGGATCGGCACCGCCGGCGGCATCACCCTCGGTCTGACCGTCAGCATCGGGGGCCTGGTCAGCCCGCTCATCGGCAGCGTCGCCGACGCCACCTCGCTGCGCACCGCTCTGACACCGCTCATCCTGATGCCCGCGCTGAGCTGGTGGTTCTTCCGCACTCTGCCCGAGCCCGGCGTTCCGAGGCCCGGGTCTGCGGCACACCGGAACGGGGGCACTGCGGAACACCGGAACGGAGGCACTGCGGCACACCGGAACGGAGGCGATACCGACGGCGCACTCGCTCCCGCCCGGTCCGACAGCAACCCCCGGTAGGCCTTCGAGCGGAGCGCCGGATCAGACGAAAGGCCCGCTTCGCCGGGCCGGGCAGGGAGATTCGCGATGGCCACCCAACGCGTCAGAAACCCCACGGGCTGAGTTCGACGATGGCTGCGAACAGGTGCTCCCAGACGTCCTGCGCCGGCGCTTGCTTGTCCACCGAGAGCGGTTCGAGCGCGGCAACTTCGTCCAGGAAGTCCCGTCGGCCGTCCTCGCCCGGGTACGCGTTCCAGCAGGCGCCCATGAACCGGTACACGGCCTCCAGCAGCCGTACGAACGTCTCGGTGTCCCGGGCGAAGGGGAACGACCCCTCGCCGTTGCGCACCATCGACACCGCGCCCGTCCCGGGGTGGACGAGCACCCGGCCGGTGTCGGCGTACGCCAGGTCGAAGGTGCCCAGGTGCAGCAGGCCGTTCTCGTCGGGCTCCAGCCCGTGCGCCTTCCCGTCTCTCCAGGCCAGGGTGAACGAGGCGACTCCCGCGGCGAACCACGTCGGCAGCCCCGCCGTGACGGCCAGCTCCCGCGTGGGCTCGTGGGCCAGCGCGGCAGGCAGTTGATCCCGTGTCAGCACCGCCATTCCGTCCGCGCCGAACGCCTCCTCCAAGCGAGCGGCGTTCAGAGGTACTTCGGCTGCCGACAGCCCTGTGAACCACGGCCCGCCCGCGCCCCAGGAGACGGCTGCGGATCCCGTCGGATCGTCGGCCGCCGTGCCGTTGCGCTCCAGGACCACGACACCGCGCGCTTCGAAGAACATGACACGGTCGCCACCGAGAGGTGCGAGCTCCTCCCAGGTCTCGGGCTGGTGGAGTCCGTGGTCGTCGTCCGGGTCGAAGAGGACGGGCTCCTCGACGGGGGCGTCGTACGGCCGCTCGGCGAACTCGCCGTCGGCGGGGGCGGGAACCCGTTCGCCGGTGGCCGGATCGAGCCAGCGCTCCTGGGTCCACTGCGACCACAGCTTCAGCAACAGACGGCCGTCCTCGGCCTCATGGACCTCTACGTCGGCGTCCCCGCTCAGGTTCGGCGTGGCCCGGTAGGCCCCGACCGGCCGCCACCAGGCCCAGACGGTTCGCCACGGCATGTCCGGCGCGGCTTCGGCGACGAGGTCGGCGTAGTCGTCGTGGCCCAGGACCTTCGCGCCGAAGTGCAGCCACGAGGCGAACTCCGCCCGCGGCACCGCGGCTCCGTCGAGGATCGTGACGGCCTGGGCACAGGCCTCGCGGCCGACTCCGCCGCCCGTGACGGGCAGGTCGCGAAGTGCCTCGGGGCCGGCGGCCAGCAGCGCCGCGGGCGAGGCGAACAGCATGTCAAGATCGTCACGGGTCATACGGACATGCTGTCATCCGGCACCGACAGCGCCACCTGACCCCATGGCCCGGTTCACGGTCATCAGCTGCGTATGTCGGTCGGTTCGGCGGCATTCGCCGTTCAGCGATCCGGCGGATCACGGGGCACCGGAGTGGTGCGGAGCCCCGCACCACCCCGCCGAACAGTCCTCGTGGAACGTCAGTTGTCGTTCTTGAAGATGCCGATGGTGTACCAGTCGCCCCGGTCCGGCGACTGCCATGCCGGAACCCATTCGTCCTGCGAGCCGAGCCAGCTGCCGCCGCTCTTGCCGCAGGTCTTGTCGGTCCACTTGCTGAAGTGCATGTAGTCGCGCCACCACCAGCCGGGCATACGGCTCTCGTAGCCCGACGTGACCATGCACGCCGTGGCGGGCGCGCCGTGCTGGTCGGACCCCTTGATGAGGATCGACTCGACCCGTCGTGTCTGGTCGTCGATGATGATCTGCTGCCCGTTGGTCCCGGCGAACGCGGTCCCGCCCGTGGCGGCGAGACCGGTGACGGTCAGCGCACCCGTCGCCGCGGCCATGGCGAACTTCTTGCCCATACCCATGAGTTGTCCCCGTAGATCGTAAATGATCACTTGCGGTGGAAGATCGTACGACAGGTCAGGGCATGACTCGTACCTGCGAAGACGTCACATGTGTCGGCTATGATCATTTCGCCATCGGTCGTCGACGGGGGAAACCGACGCCGGTGTGATGCGGGGAAATCTGCCGTGGTGCCGCTCCGACCACCCTGCCCGGCAAGGGCAGTTGAGCGATGCCCACACTCGGCATGCCTTCCGCCATCAGGATTCACGCACCCCCGAGTCCCGAGCCCCGCTCATCAGAAAGAGAAACATGGCGGACGACAAGGTCCTTGCTGCCCAGAAATGGGTCAACGCCACCTACGCGAACATCCCCGGCTATGCGAAGTGCCCCGAGGACGGGCGTACCGGCTGGTCGACGATGTTCTCGCTGACCATGGCGCTCCAGGCGGAGTTGGGGATGGCCCCGCTGATGGCCAGCTTCGGCCCGGGGACGCTGTCCGAGCTGGCCAAGCGCGGTGACATCGGCCCGAACGAGTCGAACGTCAACATCAAGAAGATCGTCGAGCACGCGCTGTTCTGCAAGGGCTACTGGGGAGGCGACGGCACCGGCTCGTACGGCGCCGCCACCGACAAGTCGGTCCGCAACCTCAAGAACGACGCCGGTGTCGACGCCTCGAACGGCCTCGTCCCGCCGAAGATCTTCAAGGCGCTCCTGAGCATGGACGCCTACGTCTCGATCACGGGCGGCACCGACACCGTCCGCGAGGTCCAGCGCTGGCTCAACAGCCGCTACGTCAACCGGTCTTCGTTCTTCATCGGCCCCGCCGACGGCGTCTACTCGCGCGATGTGCAGAAGTCGCTGATGAAGGCGATCCAGTACGAGCTGGGCATACCCGACGAGCAGGCCACCGGCGCGTTCGGCCCCGGCACCCAGGACGGGCTGAGGAAGCACGTGGTCAAGGAGGGCGACTCGGGCATCTTCGTCCAGCTCTTCTCCGCCGCGTGCGTCTTCAACTCGCCGGTGGTCACGCCCGACTCCAACATCATGACCACCTTCCGGGGCACGTTCGACGCCAAGCTCACCGAGTGGGTCAAGGCGTTCCAGTCGTTCTCGGAGCTGGGCGCGAGCGGCGTCGGCGACTACGGCACCTGGGCCCAGCTGCTGGTCTCCACCGGCGACCCCAACCGCTCCACCGCGGCATGCGACACGCGCTTCAGGATCACCCGCTCGCGCGGCGACGCCCTGTACAAGGCGGGCTACCGCCACGTCGGCCGCTACCTGTTCGACCCGCCGGGCAGCACCCTGGACAAGAACATCAAGGACGGTGAGCTGGAGGACATCTTCGCCTCCGGTCTGAGCGTCTTCCCGATCTACCAGGACAACGCCCGCCGCCTGGTGGACTTCACCTTCGAGCAGGGCTTCAACCACGCGCTGAACGCCCACTCCTGCGCGGAGAGTTACGGCTTCAACCGCGGCACGGTCATCTACTTCGCGGTCGACTACGACGCCACCGCGGACGAGATCGCCTCCAACATCGTCCCGTACTTCCAGGGCGTGCAGGCCGGACTCGCCAACAAGGGAATGCGCTACGTCCACGGCGTCTACGGCTCGCGCAACGTGTGCACGCAGGTCAGCAAGAACGCCGGCGCCCGGTACTCGTTCGTCTCCGGCATGTCCTGGGGCTTCTCCGGCAACCTCGGCTTCCCGCTGCCGCCCAACTGGGCGTTCAACCAGATCCGGGAGTTCAAGTTCTCCGCCGGGTCCGACGCGTTCGACCTGGACAACGACGCGCACCGGGCCGGCAGCGACACCGGCCAGAACAGCATCCACCAAGTCGTCGACCCCGCATCCGCGTTCGTGAAGAACCTGGAGACGGTGTACCCGCTGGCGATGCAGTTCACGAACACCGGGAGCGGTGACCCGAACCAGCTCACCATGGAGTACGGCCGCCACATCGCCTACCGCGGCGCAACGTGGATCTCCCTGCTCGGCCTCATGCACACCGACTTCATCGAGTTCGCGGACAGCCACGGCGCCTCCGTCCTCAAGGAGTTCAAGGACCTCGTCACCGGATATTCGATCGGCGCCGAGCACCTGCTCGCCGCCGCCAACGGGCACTACATCAAACCGCAGAGCGAGAGCGACATCCGCACCGTCGGCGCGGGCGACATCGCGGGCTGGGCCGGTGATCTCATCACCCTCTACGCGGAGTGGCGGCGCGACATCAAGGCGTACCCGTCCGGACACGCCTACTGCGACGCCAAGTTCGCGAAGATGGGCGTGACCTCGACGTTCGGCTTCAACGATCTCATCGAGGACGCCGACGGCTATCTGATCGCCCGGCGCGTGCAGCGCGGCGGCCAGCTCCTCGACGTGGTGCGCGAGCACTACGGCATGGGCGAGCGCGACGCCGGCGCCCTGACCCGGTTCCGGGACTACTTCGAGCAGCGCTTCGGCGGCAACACGGACTACGTCGTCACCATGGCCCGCTCCGTCCTGCTCCTGGACTACGACCTGATCATCGCGGTCGGCCGCACGAAGCTGATCTACGACATCGCGGGCAAGAACGCCCCTCTGCCGTCGGATCTGCCGGACGCCGTCCTCAACGACTTCTGCCGGGGCTTCGCGGACGGGCTCCACGACCGGGCCCTGCAGGAAGCGAACGCGAAGGGCGCGTAGTGCTCCGCGGGGTGCGTCTTCTCGGCCGCGGGCCGGTGGGGCTGATCGCTCCCCCGAGTTCCCGGCTTCGCTCGAACTGGCCCCCATCGCGGCGGAGCCGCGGATGCCGCAGCCCCGCGCCCCTTGCGGGCGGGCCCGGACCGCACCTTTTTCCACACGTCTTGAGAGGGAATCTGTTCATGCGTGATGTCACGACCCCGGCCATACGGTTCGACCGGCGGCGTTTTCTGCTCACCGGGCTCGGTGCCGCCGGTGGCGCTGCGCTCGCTGCCGACGGGATGAGCTCAACTGCATTCGCCGCCACGCCCGTTGCGGCGGCGGCGGCCGGCCAGTGGCGCAAGAAGACCAGCGCCAACGGATGGCCGGTGCTCGACTCCGCCCCGGCGCACCGCGTCGAGGGCACGGGCGGTGTCCGCTTCGAAGCGGCCGACGGCGACGTGGCCACCGTGCTGACGCACGTCGTGCGCCGCTTCCACTACGAGATCGACACGCTCGGCACGGGCGAGGTCACCGGCCACACCACCTCGCGCACGGTGGCGGCCGCGTACGAGAGCAACCACCTCTCGGGCACGGCGATCGCGATCCGTCCGCTGCTCTACCCGGTCCGGGCGCAGGGCGGGTTCTTCCCGCCCGAGCTCGTGGTGGTCCGCGACATCCTCGCCGACCTGGAGGGGGTCGTGAAGTGGGGCGGCGACCTGAAGCCGGCCAAGGAGTCGCACTTCCAGATCGACGTGAGGCCGGGTGACGCGGCACTGCGCCGGGTCGCGGCGAAGCTGCGGGGCTGGGAGCTCAAGCCGGGTGAGGGCGCGGGCACCATCGAGGCCACCGCCCCGGCCCGGATGAAGGCGGCCGACGCCCTGGCGGCCCGACAGCGCTGACGCCGGCAAAGCGACGGCCGGGCCCCGATCCTCACACAGGGCCGGGGCCCGGCCTCGTCACGTCCCGTCCCGTCCCGTCTCATGGAGCGCATTCCCCCGAGGGGGCGTGTCAGGGAGCGTCGCCGGAGTAGTAGAAGCGGCATGTCACGCCTGGGCCGGGTGTACGGGGTTCGCCGGGGTGCGGGTCGTACAGCGCGCGGCCGCCGGGCCAGCGTGACAGCTCCGTGGACAGGGCGGCGCCGTCGTCGATCTCCTCCGGCTGCCGGTCGGTGATGTCCAGGAGCAGTCCGTCCAGCGGTCCGCCCATGAGCGCGGCGTACGTGCGGTGCGGCAGCGGGCCGGGGTCGGGGTCGTCGTGGTCACGGCCGTAGACCCGGCCGCGCAGCAGCTGCTCATCACCGTTCATCCGACCAGCGTTCCAGACGGCACTGACAACGGGGGGCCGGGGACGCGGCGGCCGGTGCCGGTGCGGACCTGGGGAGAACCCAGGTTCGGGGCCATGGGAGAGGGCTGCTCGGGAGCGCACGATGCGTCGGCTCCGCATCGGCCGAGGCTGAATCGCACGCGAAACCCTGACCGGCGGCAAGCGGCTGCGACACCCAGGGGGATTCCGTGCCGGTGGCAGACTGCGACGTCTTCATTCGTGGTCGCGCAGGAACGCGGGGATGTCGGCCCGGGTCGGGGAGTTCGGCAGGGGTGCCGGCTCGTCCTGAAGGAACGCGGTGATGACGGCGACGGCCCGGCCGTTGTTGTCGTCGAGGCCGTTCCACATGTGGTGTCCGACTCCGGGCATGTACTGCGTGCGCCGGACGGCGGGGTCACGGGCGAGGACGGCGGTCGCCCATTGACGGACCTGGGAGGAGCACTCCGCGATCATCAGCATCGCGGGGGTCCGGGAGCGCCTCAGTCGTGAGGCGATCGAGGGTGAGTCCTTGACCGTCTGCTGGATGCGGAGGCTGGCGGCGGGGCTGAACGAGAAGTTGTGCGCGTTGTCCTCGGCGGGGATGCGGTGCGCGTCGCGCGCGCAGTAGGCGGATGCGGTGTCGCCGCCGAGGGCGGCAGCGGTGAAGGCGTTGTCGCCCTCGGCCTGTCCGATCAGTCCGGTGTCGGGGGCGAGGAGTCCGAGTCGCATGAACCCGAAGGCCACGGCGTACCGGGGGACGTGCGTCGATCGCGGTCCGGGCATGGCCGGTGCGAGACCGCGCGCGGATTTCCGACCCTTGTGCCCGGCGATGTGCGCGGTGGGGCCGTCCATGGGACCGGGTTCGGCGATGATCGCCCGATGCAGACGCGCGGCGACGCGTGGGTCGGCCAGAGCTCGGGTGAGAACGACCCCGCCCGAGGAGAATCCGAGGATGTCGACCTTTCCCTTGCCCAGACGGTCGACGAAGGCACCTAGGTCCCGGACCGACCTGGAGATCGAGTACTGGCCCATGGGAAGAAGGTCGCTTCGTCCGCCGCCGGCCTGTTCGTATGTGTAGACGTCGTAGCCCTGGCGCGCCAGGAGTTGCAGGAAACGGTGGTCGAGCACCGAAATGCCACGGACCGGTCCGCCATTGAGGTACACGAACGGGACGGGGTGCCGGGGGCCGGAGTTCGCGGGCGGGTAGTGATAGACCGCCACCCGGCTGCCCGTGGCCAGGCTCCAGTGCTGCGCGGCCACGAACGGCAGGGAGGGCGGGTACCGCCGGGACGTCGGCACGGTCGGGACGCAGACCGCCGCCGTCAACGCCGCCGCGACGATCACCGGCAGAAACGGCACGAGCCGCGCCGGCCAAGTGCGGCGCCGCCCCCACCACATCGCGAGGACTGCCCCGATCCCGAGGGTCGTCAACCACGCGACGAGCCCCGCGCCCGCCCCGTCCGTGAGGACGATCAGTGCGAGAAAGACGACGGCCAGCGTCACGACGGCGGCCAGGGCCGACGACAAGCGGCCGGTGAAGCGGACGAAACGTATGGCGTACGTGGGCACGGCGAGCCTCCGACAGTTTCAGAACGCTGTTTCAAAACGACGTTATCAGAGAGGGTAGGCTGCTGACCGTGGGTAGGCCGAGAACGAACGACGAGGCCGTCAAAGAGCGGCTTGTGGTGTGCGCGACCGAGATGCTCGCCACGCATCCGCGGGAGTCGGTCACGCTCCGCGCCGTGGCCGCCGGCGCCGGGGCGTCGACGACGGCGGTGTACTCCTTGTTCGGCGGCAAGGACGGACTGATCGGCGCGGTGCGCGACAGAGCTGTCGCGGGCCTGTTCCAGGAGGTGTCGGCGGTGCCGGCATCCGCGGACCCCCTCGCCGACCTCTTCGCGCTGGCCGTCGCCTACCGTCGCTGGGGGTGCGGGCACAGCCACCTGTACACGGTGCTGTTCGGTGGCGTGCAGTCCTTCGACCCGTCGGGGGAGGCCGGCGCCGATGATCCGATGCGTCCGCTCCTCGCGGCGATCGATCGCGCCTTGACGGCGTCCGTCCTCGCCGGCGACGCGACGTCGATCGCCCTGTCGATCTGGGGAACCCTGCACGGGGTCGTCACGCTCGAACTGGCCGGCGCCCTCGACACCACCACGGCCGAGACCGCGTTCCGGACGGCGGTTCACGCGACGCTGCGCGGATGGACGACGCCCGCGGTGTTCCGCGCTCTCCGCCAGGCCGAGCTAGCTCATTGACAGGTCTGAGTGGCGGTCAGTGTCTTGCGTCCGCAGCGCAACAGGTCCCGATCCGCTGGATGTCGAGCGGGCGAGGGGCTCGGTACGACACCGGCCCCCGCCCGCCCCCTGAACCCGGCTGGCGGTCAGCCGGCCTTGGCGCAGATCGCGTAGACCGCGGCGGTGTAATAAGGCTCGTAGCCACCGTTCAGGAAGCCGGCGGTCCAGCCGACGGGCGTGGTGCCCGAGACGATCGGGTTGGAGTGAAGCGCCGCGCCGTAGGCCTGGGCGGTGCCGCCGGGCAGGTACCAGCCGCCACCCGTGGCTGTTTCACCGTCCGGACACCGCGCCTCGACGTCGACCATGTCCAGCACGGCGACGGTCTTCGTGGCGGTGACCACGTGCGCCCCCGCGACCCCGTTCGCACCCGCGGGCCCCTGAGCCCCGGTGTCACCCTTGTCGCCCTTCTCCCCCTGCACGCCGGGTTCCCCCTGGTCACCCGTGTCCCCCTTGACGCCGGGCTCCCCTTTCTCCCCCCTGAACCCCGGTGTCACCCTTATCCCCTTGAACCCCTGGGGCCCCCTTCTCCCCCGCCTCTCCTTCTCGCCTTTCTCCTCAACATCCCCCTTGTCACCCTTGGCGCCGGCGGGCCCCTGAGGGCCGGTCCGGTTCCAGGTGACGGAGTCCTCGCCGGAGCGGCGGGCGGAGTCCGGCTCGACGAGGCGCAGTCGGCCGTTCGCGTTCACGCATCCCTGGATCGTGCCGTCCTCGGCGATGTACGACCGCTGCGCGTCCTTGGCCAGCGCGAAATCCGCCGACGCCACCACGATCACGACAGAGACAGCGGCAGCGGCCGCGACGGCACGACGAACGAGTCGTCCCAGATCCCCCGGGATTGTTGAACCATCGACTTGGCAACTCGCCCCAGAGATTCCCAACCACCCCCGAAAACACACTTGTTGCCGGAATGCACGGCAATCCCACCGGGTCACGGCCTCCAGCGCCGACACTGCCGGTCCACCCGGCACCGGCCCCGGCGTCCCTCACTTCGGGCACGGCCCGATCCACCGCGACGCGCCCGCGCCGCCCGGCGACCGCGGACTTTTCCCTTGCCCGCCACCTGCCGCGCTGTTTATAGTCACATCGACCATAAAGGAGTCGCCCCGTGAACTGGAACCTCAGCTGGACCGAAGCGCTCGGCTTCGCCACCGGCGCCCTCTGCGTGTGGCTGGTGGCCCGTCAGCACATCGCCAACTGGCCTGTCGGCATAGCCAACAACGTCTTCTTCATCGTGCTCTTCCTCCAGGCCGGGCTGTACGCCGACGCCGGCCTCCAGGTCGTCTTCATCGCCCTGGCCGCCTACGGCTGGTGGACCTGGGCCCATGGCGACGGACCGGTCACCGGCGGCGCCCTGCCGGTGCGCCGCACCACAGGCACCGAATGGGCCTGGCTCGCCGCCGCCGGAGTGCTGGGCACCGGCGCCCTCACACTGTTGCTGGACCGGGTCACCGACTCCACCGTCCCCTTCTGGGACGCGCTCACCACCGCCCTCTCCCTGGCGGCCACTTACGGCCAGTGCCGCAAACTGCTCGAATCCTGGTGGCTGTGGATCGCCGCCGACCTGGTCTACATCCCGCTGTACGCCTACAAGGGCCTGTACCTGACCTCCCTGCTGTACGTCGGCTTCCTCGCCCTGTGCGTGGCCGGCCTCCTCGGCTGGCGGCGCACCCTGGCGGCCATCGGCCCCCGCCCCGCCGCGGCGGTGACCGCGTGAGCGCCGCCGTCCGCCCGTACCGACACGGCCTGGTGCTCGGCAAGTTCTATCCGCCGCACGCCGGCCACCATCACCTCGTCCGCTCCGCCCTCGCGCGGTGCGACCGCCTGACCGTCCTGGTCTGTGCCGCCTCCGTCGAGTCGATACCGCTCGCCGACCGGGTGGCGTGGATGCGCGAGGCCCACCCGGAGGCCGAGGTCGTCGGCGCCGTCGACGACCACCCGGTCGACCTGCACGACCCCGCGGTGTGGGACGCCCACATGACGGTCTTCCGCACCGCCGTCCCGGATCCGGTGGACGCCGTGTTCACCTCCGAGTCCTACGGCACGGAGCTGGCCCGCCGGTTCGGGGCGGCCGAGGTCGGCGTGGACCCCGACCGCACCGCGTACCCGGTCTCCGGCACGGCCGTACGCAAGGACCCGGTGGGGTGCTGGACGTTCCTCGGCCCGGGCGTACGCGCCGCCCTCGCCCGGCGTGTGGTCGTCCTCGGAGCCGAGTCCACCGGCACCACCACCCTCTCCCGGGCGCTGGCCGCCCACTACCGCACGCGCGGCGGCATCTGGACGGACACCGGCTGGGTACCCGAGTACGGACGCGCGTACAGCGAGGAGAAGCTCGCCGCCCGGCGGGCCGTCGACCCCGGAGCCGACTGGGCCGAAGTCGAGTTCACCTCCGAGGAGTTCCCCGTCATCGCCCGCCGTCAGGACGCCGACGAACAGCGCGCCGCCCGCGCCGGTTCCCCGGTGCTCTTCTGCGACACCGACTCCTTCGCCACGGCGATCTGGCACGAGCGCTACCTCGGCGCGCCCAGCCCCGAGGTGGCGGCCGTCGCCGCGCGCACCCCGCGCCACCTGTACCTGCTCACCGACCACGAGGGCGTGCCCTTCGAGGACGACGGCCTGCGCGACGGCCCGCACCTGCGCCCGTGGATGACGGGCCGGTTCCGTGAGGAACTGGAGCGTACCGGCCGCCGGTTCCTGCTGGTCACCGGAAGCCCCGAGGAGCGGCTGCGCACCGCCGTGGCGGCGGTGGAGGGCCTGCTCGCCGAGGGCTGGCACTTCGCCGACCCGCTCCCGGAGCGCCGGTGAGGCGACCTCCTCGTCCCGGCCACCCGTGTACGGCCCGTTCGGGTACGGGCCGTACCGGCCTTTGGCATGCGCGCCGTTCGCGGTGACCAGTGACTGTCGGCCGCCGACCGCACCGGTGTCCCCCGGACCGACCCGCCACTCCCCCGCACCCCGCCGGAACCGCCCGCCCGCTGTGGTCGTCCTGTGCACTGACTGTGTACGAAGCGGAAATACGGGGGACGTTGTGACACGGAACGTGACGAAGGCAGGGGTCGTGCTCGCGGCCATGGCGACGGTACTCGGGTCCTCGGCCTGCGGCGGAAAGGCCGGGGCCGGCGGCGGGACGCATCCCGCGCACAAGAAGGCGGAAGCCGTGGCCCCCTTCGGGGACAAGGCGTCGTCCGGATGGGCGCCGGCATCTCCCGGCGCCGTCGGGAAGTCGTCCAGGACCGCGCAGAGCGCGGCGTCGCGCGTCACCCGGCACGTACCGTGGAATCTCGACATCCTGGACCAGCGGTCGCGACCGCTGAACGGGAAGCTCACCACCACCGCCACGGGCAAGGGCGTTCACGTCTACGTGATCGACACCGGCATGGACATCGCTCACACGGAATTCGGCGGGCGTGCCCACCTCGGCGCCGATTTCGTGGGACCGAGGGACTCCGGTGACTGCTTCAGCGAGGGCGGGATCGGCCACGGCACGTTCGTCGCGGGCATCATCGGCGGGGCCAAGTACGGGGTGGCGCCCAAGGCGGACCTCGTACGGGTTCAGGGCGTCCTGTGCGAGAGCGGGGGCGGCGGTTCCGCGGCGGCGGCCGAGGCTGCCGTGGTGAAGTCGGTCAAGTGGGTCACCGCGCACGCTCAGAAGCCCGCGGTGGTGAACATGTCGCTCAACTTCGACCACCGGTCGGCGGCTGTGGAGTCGGCCGTGAAGAAGATGGTCGACGCGGGGATCCCGACGGTGGTGTCGGCGGGCAACTTCCATGACGACGCCTGCAAGCACTCCCCGGCCGGAGTCCCCGGCACGATCGTCGTGGCGGCCTCCACGTCGAACGACCGCCCCTGGAGCGACGGCGGCTCCTACGGATCGGGCTACGGACGCTGCGTGGACCTCTACGCCCCCGGCCAGAAGGTGACCGCGGCCCTCGCCGGCGGCGGCACGACCACGGAGGACGACGGCGCGACCTCCTGGGCCGCGCCGCACGCGACCGGCGTGATCGCGCTGTACCTGTCGGCACATCCCCACGCCACGGCGCACGAGGTCCACGTCTGGCTCGACCACACGGCCACCCCCGGTGTCGTACACGGCGTCCGTTCCGACACCCCCAACCGGCTGCTCAACACCGGCGGCCTCTGAGCCACCCCGGTCACCGGGCACGGATCACCCAGGCCGCCACAGCCCGCCGGAAGGAACGGCGAGCGTCCGTCGCCGCCGCGGTATCGCGCGGCCGCTGGGGGAAGCCCGTCGGCTCGCTGAAGCGCGGCACGCATACGACCGGACCCGCCCCGCCCCGGCTACGACATCCGCTGACGAGGGAGCGTCACCGGCACGTACCGGTCGTGTGCCGTCTGGCGCGGGCGTGCCGTCAACAGCGTGACGAGCCAGGGGATCACGCCGGCTCGGCGAGGCCGCTGCGGTGGGCGAAGACGACGAGCTGGGCTCGGTCACGGGCACCGACCTTGA
Source organism: Streptomyces sp. NPDC021080 (assembly GCF_044333225.1). Lineage (NCBI taxonomy): Bacteria > Bacillati > Actinomycetota > Actinomycetes > Kitasatosporales > Streptomycetaceae > Streptomyces > Streptomyces sp. NPDC021080. The sequence goes on from NZ_JBIRQM010000014.1 coordinate 48,286, forward strand.
CCATGGCGCGGTTGGCGTGCGTCTTGACGGTGGCGGGGCTGAGGACGAGTCGGGCGGCGATCTCGTCGTTGGACAGGCCGGTGGCCACCAGCGTGGTGATCTGCCGTTCCCGGCCGGTGAGCGCCTCCAGCCCACGGCGGGCCTGCTCGTCCATGGGCCGGGGCCCGGCGGGCGCGGCGAGGAACCGGCTGACGAGTGTTCTGGTCGCGGCGGGAGACAGCAGCGCGTCGCCCCGGTCGACCGTGCGGATCGCGTGCAGCAGTTCCTCCGCGTCGGCGCTCTTGCCGAGGAAGCCGCTGGCTCCGGCGCGCAGGGCCTCGAAGACGTACTCGTCGATCTCGAAGGTGGTGAGGATCAGCACCTTCACTCCGGCGAGGTCCTCGTCGCCGGTGATCAGCCGGGTCGCGGCGAGGCCGTCGAGGACGGGCATCCGGATGTCCATCAGGACCAGATCCGCCCGCGCGGCCCTGGCCAGGCGCACCGCCTCCCGCCCGTCGCCCGCCTCCGCCACCACCTCCAGGTCCGGAGCCGGATCGATCAGGGCCTTGAATCCCGTGCGCACCAGGGGCTGGTCGTCGGCGATGACTACGCGGATGGTCACGGGAGGTTCTCCGGGGCGAGGTCGAGAGGCTGGTAGGGCAGGGTCGCGCTCACCTGGAACGTACCGTCCGTGCGGGGGCCGGCGGTGAAACGCCCGCCGAGGGCCAGGACGCGTTCGCGCATGCCGACGATGCCGTGCCGGCCGGCGGCCTCGGGCCTCGCGGAGAGATCCCGCTCCCCGGCCGGGCCCGTGGCCGCGAGGTCGTCGACGGTGATGCGCAGTTCGTCCCGGGCGTAGCTCAGGCTCAGGCGCGCCTTGCGCCCCTTGGAGTGCTTGCGGACGTTGGTCAGTGACTCCTGGATCACGCGGTACGCGGTGAGATCGGCCGCGGGAGCGAGTGGGAGTACGGTGCCCTCGACCGTACGGTCGATGCTCAGGCCGGAGGCGCACAGCGAGGCGAGCAGTTCCTGGAGGCCGTCCAGTCCGGGTGCGGGGATCTCTGTGGGGGTGGCGGTCTCTCCGGGTTGCCGTAGCAGGGTGACGGTGTCGCGCAGTTCACCCAGGGCTCTGCGGCTGGCGGACTTCACGTGGGTGAGGGCCTCACGTGCCGACGCGACGTCGTGGTCGAGTGCTTGGCCGGCGACGTTGGACTGCACGCTGATCAGGGCGAGTTGGTGTCCCACGGCGTCGTGCAGGTCGCGGGCGATCCGCAGCCGTTCCTCGGCGATCCGGCGGCGTGCGTCCTGCTCGCGCTCGCGTTCGGCGCGTTCGGCGCGCTGCTCGACCTCGGCAAGGTAGGCGCGGCGGTTGCGGGAGGAGTCGCCGGCCGCGATCGCGAGGCCGCCGAGCGCGATGAAGGCCACGTTCTGGGGGCCCAGCAGCGACGGTTTGTTCACGGCGTGGACGACGGCGAGCGCGGCCACGGCGCCCGCCCCGAGGAACAGGGCGGGTCTGCGTTCGACCAGGTCGGCGACGGTGTAGAGCGCGGTCAGCGGTGCGAGCAGGACGAGTTCGCCGCTGGTGCTGCCGCTCCAGGCGAGGAACACCTCCGCGGCCGCCGCGCTGACACCGAGGACCGCCAGCGGGCGACGGCGCCGTCCGGCGAGCGCTCCGCAGCCGAGCGCGGCGACGGCGACAGCGGCGACCGGTCGGCCTCCGGTGACGGCGGCGGAGTGGCCTCCGTATGCGGTCACCAGGGTGGCGGCGAACACGGACAGGGCGATCGCCGCGTCCGCCAGGTGCGCGTGCCGGCGGACGGCGCTCCGCAGGTGGCCGATGGCATTCATGGCTTCACGATAGGCGGGCCCGGCCGGGGCGCCGTCCCCCGTGCGCGGCAGCCGGGACTACCGCGGACGCGGTAGTCGGCCGTGTGACCACCTCGTACGCGGCAGGCGGTCTTACAACGCCCGGGCGACGACACGGTTGCCGCCACGGGGATGTGATGAGGGCCGGCCACGGCACCCGGCGCCGGACGTCCCGGCCCTACACACCCACCAGGCGCCGGGCGTCCCGGCCCCACGGGCAGGGCGGCAAGAGCCGCACCGGCAAGGCGGCAAAGAAGGAGAGTCCCCATGAAACCGTCTCTTGTGCTTCCCCCGCGTCGCAGGACTGATTCCCCGAGGAAGTCACGATGAACGGCCGTGTCACGGTGGACGGCCTCACCAAGCGCTACGGCGCGGTGACCGCGGTCGACCGGCTGACCTTCGACGTCGAGCCCGGCATGGTGACGGGGTTCCTCGGACCCAACGGCGCGGGCAAGACCACCACACTGCGCATGCTCCTCGGCCTGGTGGCACCCACTGCGGGCCGGGCGCTGATCGACGGCCGCCGCTACACCGAGCTGAGCGAGCCGCGACGGTCCGTGGGCGCCGTACTGGAGACCACCGGGTTCCACCCCGGCCGGCGCGGCCGCGACCATCTGCGGATCCTCGCCCGTGCGGGGAAGATCCCGTCCTCGCGCGTCGAGGAGGTGCTGGAGAGGGTCGGACTGGGCGACGCCGCGGACCGGCGCGTGAGCGGCTACTCGCTCGGCATGCGCCAGCGCCTCGGGCTGGCCTCCGCGCTGCTCGGCGACCCTCGCGTGCTCGTCCTCGACGAACCCGCCAACGGTCTGGACCCGGCCGGCGTGGCCGAGCTGCGCGACCTGCTGCGCGGCCTGGCCGCCGAGGGACGCACCGTCCTGATGTCCAGTCATGTCCTCAGCGAGGTCGCGCAGACCGTGGACCGCGTGGTCGTCGTCGCCGCCGGCACCCTGCGCTACGCCGGGACGCTGACCGATCTGACCGGCGCGAAGGCGCGGACGCTGGAAGCCGCGTTCCTCGAGCTCACCTCGACCCCCGACACCGACCCCGTGACCGGCACGACGACGCCGGCCCACGGCCGAGCGCGCGAGGAGCGGGCCCTGTGAACACCCTCATGAGCACCGAACTGCTGAAACTGCGCACCGTCCGCGGCCCATGGCTGCTGCTGGCCGCATCCCCCCTGCTGGTCGCCGCGGGCACCAGCGGCCTGGTGGTCTCCGGCAACAGGCCGCTCGACGCCGTCGCGCAGAGCCAGGCGCTCGCGCACGTGGGCCTGGCCTCCTTGTTCTCCCTCGTGTTCGGGATCCTCGCGGTCGCCGGGGAGTACCGGCACCGGACGATCACGGACACCTACCTGAGCACGCCCGCGCGCGGACCCGTCATCGGCGCGAAGCTCTTGGTCCACGCGATCCTCGGTGCGTCGGCCGCGGTGGTCAGCGCCCTCGTCGGTCTCGGTGTCGCGGCCGCCTGGTGGTCGGCCAAGGGAGTGTCCTTCGCCTGGGCGGACTCGGCGATGTGGACCACGATCGGCGGCGGTGTCGCCTGGAACGCGGCGTTCGCCGCCATCGGCGTGGGCGTCGGCGCGCTCGTCCGCAGCCTGGTCGGCGCGATCGCCGCCGCGCTGGCCTGGGTCGCCCTGGTCGAGGGCATCGTCGGTCAGTTGCTCGGTGATCTCGCCCGCTGGCTTCCGTTCGACGCCGGACAGGCCCTCGGCGCCGCCGCCGAGCCGATGATGACGGACGATCTGCTGCCGCGCTGGGGCGGCGGAACCGTCCTGGTGGCCTACACGCTCGTCTTCGCGGTCCTGGCGGTCGGTACGAGCATGCGACGCGACGTGACGTGACCGCGCCGATGTCCACGGGCCGTCGGTACGGCCGCGGCACGAGGCGGTACGGCGGCCGTGCTGTACGCCCGCCCCGGTCCGGGGCCTGTTCGGCGGCCGGGAACCGGACCGCGGCGTCGGCGCTCGCGCGCTCGGTCGCCCGGAACAGCCCGGTCGCCCGGGACAAGTGACGCAGCCTCGCCCGGATCACCGGGCGAGGCTGTGTTCCATGCGGGTCCGCCTGCGAACCTCCACGGAGGGCTGCCGCCGACGAGGTCACCGCTCCCCCGGTACCCGGGTGGTCGAGCGGCGGCCCCGGCGATGCGCTGTCAGTGCCGCGAGGCCTGCTCCTGGAGGAGGGCGGTGATCTGGTTCACGTCGTTGAAGATGCTGATGAAACTGTTGAGGTCGGCGGTGGCGGCGCCGTTGACGCCGACGAAGAAGGTCAGCAGGCGGCCGTCGTCGGTCTTCAGGTAGCCGGCCTCGTTCTGGGCGGTGGCCGCGAGCTGCTGGTTCAGATCGTCGATCCCGATGATGGTGCCGGGCTTGGCGAAGACCTTGCCCTTGGCCGGACAGTCCGTGGTGCAGGAGATGCCGTTCGAGCCGTCGACGCCGAGGATGGGGAGCAGCTTGCGGAAGGCCGTGCCGTCGGGGGTGTGCAGCCAGTAGGTGAGGAGTTCGACGAGGCCCTTCGGCGTGACCCGCTCGGGCGGTGTGCCGCCGCGGCCGTCGGAGAGCTGGAACTGCCTCGGGTCGACGTGCGCGACGTCGGTGAGGAATTCGTGCTCGATCGGGAAGGCGTCGAAGCAGTTCTTGCTGCCGCGTGCGACGGCCATGTTGCACAGGGCCAGGTTGGCGCCGAGGTTGTGGCTGACCTTGAGGATCAGCTTGGCGTACTGGCTGTAGGGCGGGGAGACGTACGCGGCGACGCGGTCGTCGCCCCGGTAGGAGGCGGGCAGCTGGTTCTGCGGGTTGGCCCCGGTGGGCGGCGCGGTGACGGTGACGCCGACGCGGCCGAGGGCCTCGATCAGCGCGGTGCGGCCGAAGGCGTTCGGGTCCTGGATGCCGGAGACCCGCAGCAGTGGCTGCGAACCGGCGGCGATCGTGCCGGAGAGGTGGATCTGGGTGCCGTCGGGAGAGGCGGTCACGTTGACGTTGGTGGTCCCGCCACTGGCGACCGTCCGGACGCTGGAGGTGACGTGGTACGGCGAGACCTGCGGGCGCCAGAACAGTTTCGCCGCCTGCCCGGGTCTGGTCGGGGTGGTCAGCAGGTCGATCAGGTTGTCGTTGAGGATCAGTGGGGTGGGCTGCGGGCTCAGATCCGGGAGGTTGAACAGCCGGGGGTCGATGATGACGTTGCCGTCGACCCTGGTGATGCCGGCGTCACGGATCTGCCGGGCGATCTGGTTGATGCCGGCGAGCGGGTTCTCGGGAGTGAGGGTCGCGCCGGGGAGTTCGGCCTCGGTGTGGTCGATGTTCGTGTAGTCCACCGAGCCGTCGGGCTTGGTGCGCCCGCCCATGGTCAGGTCGCCCTGGGCGACCAGCGCCAGGTTCCCGTGCAGCGTCGACCCGGTGCGGGTGCCGGTCGCCATCACGGGGGTGGTGAAGCGGTGGTCGGGGCCGAGGGTGTGCCAGGCGCTCGAGATGGTGATCAGTTTGACCGTCGAGCCGGGGACGAAGAACTGGTTCGCGAACTGGGAGTGGATCACCCGGCCGCTTTCCGGGTCCGTCTCCAGCACCCCCCACTGCGCGTGCTCGTACTCGGGTTTGTGCATGATCGCCTCGATGGCGGGCCCCAGGTCGTCGCCGTGCGCCGCCGCCGGCGGCCCGGAGGCCGCCGCTCCCGCCATCACCGCGAGTGTCACACCGGCGGCGGCCCAGGTCCGCAGCCGCCCAGTGTTCATCGGTCTCATGCATTCCGCCTTTTCTGGAGTCGGAGAAGCCGAATCGAGGAAGCCCGCATCGCACGGGGCCGACCCGCCCGGGTCCTGCTCGCCGGGGCTCTCCTGGCGGCATCGTAGGAACAGGGACCGCGCACATTTCCGCTGCTCGGCGCCGTGCCGACAGCGCGTGGGAGAACTTCATCCGGTCGGTCGATCGCCGAGGCCGAGGACGCCTGGAGTCCGTACGGGCGAGGATCCGCATCCGTCCGGGGAAGAAGGCCGCTCAGGCGGGCGCGGACACACGTCGTGGCCGGAGCTCCATGAGCTCCGGCCACGACGTCGGAACGTGATGGTCAGAACGTGATGGTTGCGTGGAGGAGGCGGTGGTCCGAGAGTCCGGGGTCCACGACCTCGCAGCCGTAGCTCGGGCCGGTCGGACCGAAGATGTAGTCGATCTTGTTGTTCCCGTCGGTCGGTGCGCCGGTGTGCGGGGCGTCCGGGCCGGCCTGGCCGCATTCCTGACGGGAGGTGTAGAGGGCCGACAGCACGGAGACGTCGGCGGTGGTCGTGTTCAGGTCACCGCCGTAGAAGGGGACATAGCCGACGGGGAATCCGTCCACGATGGCCCGGAACTGCTCAGCCTGCTGACGGCGGAACGTGCCGTCGGGGTCGTCTCCCTGCTGCACGTTGTTGACGAAGTAGGAGCCGCTGCTGAAGTGCGCGTTGCAGTAGACCGTGCCGTCGTCCGGAAGAGCCGCACACAGTGCGGGCCGCTGTTCCTTGAGGTCGGGCGAGGAAAGCGTGTAGCCCCGGTACCAGGTGTTCGTGTCCTTGACCGCGAGAGCGATTCCGAACGCACCCCGGTCGGTACCGTCGCTGTCCATGCAGTTCTTCTGGGCCTTGAGGGACGGGTCCACCGGCTGCCCCTCCTTGTAGTCGATCACCTTGTAATAGGTAGGGGCGAACCGCACGTCCCAGCCCCCGCCCAGACGGCTCTCCAGCTGGAGCTCGAGCGGCTTCACCGCCTTCTCGCAGATCTCCTGGAAGAAGACGGCCTCGGGGCGGTGGTTGAGGGAGCCGGCCACATCGGTGGCGACTTCACCGGCGACCGTATCGCCGCTCTTGAACTGGAGCTTGCACTCGGCGCTCTTGTTGTTGTTCGCGCACAGATTCCACGAAGCGACGTCGTGCCTGCCGGAAGCCGTCACCGACGGGGCCGGCGGGGCGGTCGTGGCACCCGTCCCTCCTATCGGCTCGAAGGTGAAACGCTCCCAGCTGCCGACGGAGGTCGCATAGGGGCGCAGCAGACCCGCGTCGTCCCCGGTGGCGTTGAAGCGCGCCGATATGTAGAGATTCGTGTTCGCGGCGGACTTCAGGGCGTACTCGCCGCTTCCCTGCGGGACGACGTAGAACCGCTCCCAGGAACCGGTGTTGGTTCCGCGAGCGCGCAGCATGCCTTCCTGGACACCGGTGCTGTTGACTTCCGATGTGACGTACAGCCCGTTCTCCTCGTTGCGCAAGGAGATCGTCGTGCCGTACCCGACCGAGTCGATGTTGTCGGTGTGCAGCGTGAACGTCTCGAGGCTGGTCACGGACGTCGAGACGGCCCGGAGTTTGCCGGAGTTGCCCACCTCGGTGGTCACGTACTTCCCGTTGACCTTGAGAGCCCAGCGCTGGCCGGTGGACGACGGTGGGGCCGAGGCGGCGAGCGCGGGCGCGGCAGGCACTATCACCAAGCCTGCGACGGCAGCGAGGACCGCCGTAAAGAGGAAAAAGATTCTTCGCATGTTCCCTTTTTCAACGAAAACTGAAGGATTCAACGGTCATAAGGTCAAAAACGGCGGACAGACCGGCGACCCACTCCCCCTCATCCATGTCATGACCCGCCGCGTATTCCTGGACGAGGAGGTCTCCCTTGCTCCGGACCGGGCCCTCGGAGTGGCCCACTCGTCCCGCACGGTCTGCGGCTTCCCGCACGAGGACGACAACTGCACGCCGTCGACGACGAGGCCTACGAGGAGCGCAGGTCCGTCGAGCGATGCATGAGCCACCTGAAGCAGTGGTGCGGAATCGCCATCCGCTACGAAACGCCCGCAACCATCCGTCGGGCCGGGCTCCGCATCGTCAGCATCTCCCTCTGGGCTACCCGTTGAACCGAACTAGGGCGCTCCGTAGCAGGTGCCGCGGCCAGGGCCGGAGTGCTCAGGACGACGGCGCCGATCCCGGCGGCGGTCCTGCGCAGCGGGCGGCCGCGGCCGGCATCAGTTCGGAGCATGGATCATCCCTTGCGGTGACGCGACGGATACGTACAGGCGAACAACGGGGAACCGGGAGTTCCACCGCATCAGACGCTCCATGGCACCGCACGGTTGTACGACAGCAACGTCAAAAGGAGATTTTCCGACCGCCGCCGATTCACAACGGACGGGCTGCCTTGGCCAGTTCAACGGCAGCCGGAGAGATCCGACCGCCGCCACCCCGCCGAAGAACCAGCCGTCGGCGAACAGATCCTGGGCGGCGGCCGGTTCGAGGTCGAACATCCAAAATCAAGAGCCTCGAGAACGCCAGTAACGGTGTCGTACGCGGCCTCGGCGGGCCTGCGGCCGCACTCCGGCGGTGATGCGCGCTCCCGGGTCCGGCGTCCTTCCGAAAGCCGCCCAGCCGCCCGCCCACGGCATCGATAAAATGGCTCTGACCTGGTGCTTTCCTGGGATTCGCCTAGTCTGGGACGTGTTGTCGGCCACCACCGGAGGGGACATTGTGACCGAGGAAGCCACCAGGTACGACGCCAGCCACATCCAGGTGCTGGAGGGGTGGGAAGCCGTTCGGAAGCGGCCCGGGATGTACATCGGCTCGACAGGTGAACGCGGCCTGAACCAGCTGGTGTTCGAGGCGGCTGATCGGGCGGTGAACGAGACCCTGGCCCGTGGTTCCGGGTCCATTGACATCACCCTCATGCCCGACGGAGGCGTATGTGTCGCCGACGACGGGCCGGGCGTTCCCCCGGACGAGCCGGAAGGCGCCAACGGCCCCGGGCTCGAAGCCCTGCTGACCCGTATGCAGGCCGGGGCGGGACCCGGTGGCCGCCACGACGTGATGCTCGGCTTCTGCGGCGTGGGGCCCGCCGGCGTCAACGCCCTGTCGCGCCGGATGACGGCCGAGGTGCGGCGCGATGGAGTCCGCTGGGTCCAGGAGTACGCGCGCGGCGTGGCCGTCACACCGCCCACCGAGGCAGGGGCGGCGAACGGAAGCGGGACCACCCTTGCCTTCTGGCCCGACGCCGACATCTTCGGAACCGCGGAGTGCTCGTTCGACGGGCTGGCGGAGCGCTTCAGGGAACTGGCCTTCCTGAACCAGGGTCTGGAGGTCTCGCTGACCGACCGGCGCGGTCCGGGTGAGCCCCTTTCGGCGCGGTTCCGGTTCCCGGGCGGGGTGCGGGACTTCGCCGTCTTCCTCGACAGCCACATGCCGGAGCCCGCACCCGCGGACATCATCGCCTTCGAGCACGAGGACCCGCGGATGGCGGGAGTGATGGAGGTGGCGTTCCGTTGGTGCGGCTCCCATGAGGAGCGGGTCCGGAGCTTCGCCAACAGTCGGCCCACCGAGGGAGGCACGCACGAGCTGGGCTTCCGCGACGGGGTGGTGGCCGCGGTCACCGCGTACGCGCGGCAGCAGCAGTCGTCGGCGGCAACGGACCCTGGCCTCGGCGCCGATCGGATCGGCGCGGGCCTCACGGCGGTCGTGTCGGTGAAACTGGACCGCCCCGAGTTCGTGGGTCCCACGCGCGGCGTGCTCGGCAACTCCGAAGTGCGCGACTGCGTCGGGCAGGCCGTCCAGGACCACCTCGGCAGGTGGCTGAAGGAACAACAGGGGCGGGCCGCAGCGGTCATCGACCGGATCGTCCAGGGCGCCTCTCGAAACTGACCGGCGATCAACCGCCCCTGTCGGCTCCGGAAGACGGAACCGGCAGGGGCTGTCGGCAGCCCGCGAACATTCGACGAGGCCGAGCAGTCCACAGAGGACGAGTGGACCGACGGAACATGTCGCCGACTTCGCCGACAATGCCGTCCCGGCCGCTCTCGCCGATCAGTTCCGTGCTGTCGGTGAACAACTCCATGTCCTGATCCAGGCAGTCGGGTGACGACCGGCGCCCCACCCGACCAGGCAACGGTGTCAGCTCTCCTCGACCAGTTCGTCGAGGCCCTCCACCAGGCTGTTCACCAGTTCCTGATGCTGCCGCCGTTCGACACTTCGTGACGAGCTGCAGAGGACGATGCTCTTTGCCTCTCCCAGGGACCGAGGGCCGGCGCCCAGCAACTCTCGTGTGACCAGAATCGAATCCATCACGGACACCTGACGGCTGCTGAGCAGCTCCTGAACGGCGTCCATCCCCGTCTCCCCAGCGAGTACTGGACGGCACTCTGCGACAAGGCACGAGAGCCGCTCGACACGCTCCGCATCCAGCCCCTGAAACCCCATCAACCTCACGCCCTCTCTCGATGTGCGGGCCGAACCATCTTCCCTGAGCAGCCCGCAAGCTTCGAGTGGAGCCCAAAAAACGGCACCTCGAACGGTGCACGACGTCCCGTCCGCGACCCGGCACGAGGTGCTGGACCAACACGGCGCCGAGTTGCTGTGTTCCAGGCCCCGACCAAGCGCAAGGTCTCTTCTCCGGGGGGCAGAGGAGCGTGTTCCGGCGTGCGTGAGCGAGCGTCGACGGCCTCCACTCGTACGAGGTCCGGGGAAGGAACGGAAGTTCCTGCAGAGATACGCCCTGGCGGGCATGTCCGGCCCCGTATCGCTCGTCCGGCCCTGCAGCGGGCATGAGGTGTCCTCCAGCCGCGGCGGGGTGCCTACGTGGAGGGACGTCCACCACCGTCGAGGGGCTGCTTGCGCATCCTGGAGCGGTACCGGACGGCCCAGACCGGATCGAACAGGCCCCGTGTGGAGGGATCGCCGCTGCGCATCAGGGGCGGCACTCCCAGCTCCCTGCGCCGATCGAAGTCCTCGATCATCCTGAAGCGCGTTTCCTCCAGGAGGAAACCCCAGCTCATCAGGAACGCGAACCCTACGGGCCCCCATACGTGAGTGAGCAGCAGGCCCGCCGCGACGACGATCGCTGCGAGCGGTGCGAGGGCCCACTGACGAAGACGTCGGGCGGGCAGCGGTGGGCGCAGGAGGTGGGGCAGGGCAGCGGCTCCGAGCGCTGCCGTGATCGTCCACAGACTCACCGAGGACCTCCCCGTCCGATTCCGGTAGCCACCCCTGATGCGTACCGGAAGGGATGCTGCCGACGGGCGCCCCATCCTAGAGACGCGCTGCCGAGAGACTGCCGGTGGGGCGCGGGAGGGGCGCGGGGTGCACGCGCCGGAGTAAGAACGCGGAATGCGTGGCCGCGGTGCGAGGTTGTGACTTTCATGGCGACTCTCGGACTCATCGGCAGTGGAAACATCGGCGGCACGCTGGCCCGGCTGGCGGTGGACGCCGGCCTGGACGTGGTGCTCAGCAATTCGCGCGGCCCGGAGACGCTCGGCGACCTGGTCGCGGATCTCGGCCCGCGTGCCCGTGCGGCGACCCCTGCGGAGGCCGGAGCGGCGGGCGACTGGGTGGTGGTGACCGTGCCGCTCAAGGCGTTCGACCGGATCCCGGCGGCCCCGCTGTCCGGGAAGACGGTCATCGACACCGGCAACTACTACCCGGAGCGGGACGGCGAGATCACCGCGCTGAAGGACGGCTCCGCCACGGAGAGCCAACTGCTCCAGAGCCATCTGCCGGACGCGCATGTGGTGAAGGGGTTCAACAACATCTTCTTCCGCCACCTGGGCGCGCTGGCCCGTCCGAAGGGGGCGCCGGACCGCACCACGCTGCCCCTCGCGGGCGACGACCCGGCGGCGGTGGAGCACGCCGCCGAACTGCTCGATCTGCTCGGCTTCGACGCGCTGGCGTACGGCACCCTGGCCGACAGCTGGCGCTCCCAGCCCGGTACCCCCGTGTACGGGCTGCCGTACTCGGGAGACTCCACCGACCTCGTGAACGCCGAGGCCACCCCGGCCGGAGCCGACCTCGTCCGCGCCCGCGTCGAGGCCGCCACCCGCTGACAACAGCCTCCGCCGCTGTCAGTACCGCCAGGCGAAGGCGACGCTCTCCCGGAGGTCACCCGGGCAGACGACGTCGGCGACCCGGCGCGCGAAGCGCCGGTAGGCCGCCTCCTGCTCGTCGGTCAGCACCCGGGGCGCCCGTTCGTCGGCGTCCGCCCGCACAGGCGGTACGAGCAGCGGGCGCAGCAGTGCCAGGTCCTCCGGCGCCGGCTCGGGACGGAGGGTGTCCAGCAGGATCCGCAGGTGGCCGCACAGGCTCGAAGCGGTGGACGGGCCGAGCGGGTACGGGTGGCGTTCGGCGATCCGGTCCAGCAGCGCGGCGCCGTGCAGTCGCCCGGCGAGGACCTGCGTCAAGCGGTCGAGCAGGGCCGCGAGCGTGTCCAGGTCGCGCACGGCGAGCTCCACCAGGTGCACGGGTATGTGTTCGCGTCCGTCGGGTCCTCGCAGGCCGCTGCCCCGGGCGGCCCGGTCGCGTTCGGCCACGGACTGCCGGTACACGCGGTCGACCACCGATTCCGTGGTGTCCGCACGCTCCGCGGGCTCGGAGAAGTCACCGACGGGCTCGGGGACGTGCGTACGCAACGCTTCGGGGAGGGCCGTGCACAAAACCTCCCACGCCGCCAGGGCCGCCACCGGGTCGATGCCGTCCGGCAGCTGCGCCGGATCACGTTCGGCAGCGGCCGCGAGCGGGGCGAGGAGCATGGAACGCGCCCTGTGGAAGTCCCAGAGCCACGCGGGGTCGCCGGGTACGAGCCGTTCGCAGCGGACGGCCACCGCGCCGGGGGTGTCTTCACCGAGTGTCACAGGATCCTCCGAAGTCAGCCGGTTCCAGGGAAGGGCGGACGGGCCACACGTACGGGCGCATACAGGCGTACGTGCCTGCGTGCGCACGGGCCCGCTCGACGCCGGCATCATATCGTCACATTGACGATATAGGGGAGGTTCCCCGGTTCCCTGCCCTCTTCCCGGCCATGGCCGGGAAGGAGCGCCGGGCACGCTTCAACGCAGGGTTCCGATCGATCCCGCAGCGCGGCCGTCGGGGCCGTGCGAGTGATCTCGACCCCCGGGAGTACGCCGTCCCGCCGTGTGACTTGGCTGCGGGGATCCGGGGCTGTCCACTGTTCGTGATCTTGGATGCCCGCGCGGATGCGAGGAGTGGTGGCATGTCCGGTTCTTCCCGCCGGTGGTGGTCCCGCACGGCGATGGCCTTCATGGTGACGACGGCCTGTACGACCGCCCTGCCCGTCTCGACGGCCGGGGCGATGGGCGCGTCCTGCGTCCGTCCGGAGCGAGCGGCGACGACCGTCTCGGCGAACGCGCTCAGCCCTGCCGCCGCCGCAGCCGTGGAGGAAGGCCTGTCCGAGCACACGGCCGGCTCCGCTCCCGCCGCGAAGCGAGTCCCGGTGAGCATTCCCGTGCACTGGCACGTGATCGGCAAGGACACCACCGTGCAGGGCGGCTCCGTCCCGGACTCCGCCGTCCAGGAGCAGCTCGGCGTTCTCAACCAGGCGTTCTCCGACACGGGCCTGTCGTTCGTGCTCGTCGGCATCGACCGCAGCGTGAACCCCGGATGGTTCGACGCGCCGGTCCAGTCACCGGCCCGCTCGGACATGGCCCGCACGCTCCGGCTGGGCGGTCCGGCGGACTTGAACGTCTACTCCCTGGGGGCGACCAGCCCCGACGGCAAGGGACCGTACGGCGACGCGACCTTCCCGTGGAACTACGCCCAGGATCCGACCGTGGACGGCATCTACGTGCGCCCCGGAACACTCCCCGGCGGCGACCAGAGCGACCGGAACCTGGGGAAGACCGCGGTGCGCATGGCCGGGCACTGGACGGGTCTGTTCCACACGTTCCAGGGCGGGTGCACCGACCCCGACGGTGACTACGTGAGTGACACCCCGGCCGAGGCGTACGCGTCGACCGGCTGCCCCGAGGACCGTGACACCTGCCCGAACGAGGGCAAGGACCCGATCCACAACTACATGGACATCAGCGCCGACTCCTGCACGACCGAATTCACCCCGGGCCAGATCACACGCCTTCGGCAGATGCTCCACGCCTACCGGGGCCTCGAAGCCTGACCCAGGCCTGCCCCGGAGAGAGGAGGTCAGGGACGGCCCGGGTCCAGGGCGTCGCGGACGGCGGCCAGGATGGCCTCGGTGTCGGCCCCCAGTGCGCGCGCGGAAGAGGTGAAGTCACGGGCGAGGGTGGCAAGTTGGGAGGCATGGGGGCGGGTCGGGCCGGCCGGGGGCGCCGCGACCCGGGAGCCCGCTCCGCGGCGGGTGCGGATCAGCTCGGCGGCCTCCAGCTCGCGATAGGCGCGGGCCACGGTGCCCGGCGCGAGGCCGAGGTCGGTGGCCAGCTGCCGCACCGTCGGCAGCCGGTCGCCCTCGACGAGCCGTCCGGTGATGATCAGCGCGCCGAGCTGGGCGCGGATCTGCGCGTACGGCGGTACCTGGCTGGTGGTGTCGACGCGGACGGCGGGTTCACGCATGGTCGGGGGACCCCTCCGCCGCATGGTCGTCGACGGCCCGGGGGGCCACCAAGGTGACCAGGGACCAGACGACGGTGAACAGGTTCAGCAGGGCCAGAGGGTAGAACACCCAGAAGGTGAGCGCGCCCATCGCACCGGCGCAGCCCGTGTCCGTCAGCGAGACGGAGACCATCAGTACGGCGTAGAGCTGCTGGCTCGACACCAGCAGGCCCCAGGCCCCGGTCACCGCCCATGCGCGGTCGCGCCGCTGCTGCTCCCCGCCCGGTCCGTGGGCGATGCGGCGCAGGGCCCACACGCAGGTGGGAGTGGCTATGGCGAGCGCGCCGAACATCGGGAGGCTGTAGTACAGGCCGGGCCAGGGGCCCAGGGGTGCCCGCATCCCGTTGCAGGTGACGACGACGACCTTCCCCGTACTGAGGATGCGGTCGGGGTCGACGGAGGCCGTGGCGGCCGCGATCGTCAGCAGGACGGTGAGCGAGAGGCCCTGAAGGGCGATCAGGGGGCCCATGCGCGGTGGCACATGATCTCTGACCAGGCGTGGGGCGAGGCTTGCGGTGCGTACGACGTCCTGGGGGACCAGGGTCAGCGCGTCGGCGAGGAGGACGCCCGCCACCGCACACAGGCCGAAGGCCGTGATGCAGAACACGACGCGCTGCTCGAACTCGGCGTGCCCCAGGGTGGACAGCGTCTGCGCGACGATGATGCCGATGGCCAGACCTGACCAACGGGCGTAGTGGTCGGCGTGCTCGAGGAAGCGGCGCTGGAACGGGGCGGCGTCGAGCATGGAGAGATCCCCTCAGATCATCTTGTACCAAGCAGCAAGTACAAGATGCCGCGGATGGGATCTTGTGTCAAATGCTCGATACAAGGTGACGCAGAGAGAGATGGATTCTGGCGCAAGGGGGTTCCCCACGCCCGGCGGGTATGTGCTGCCGCCGATCGACGGCTCAAGGGAACACCGCTTCGCCGCCTCGGACTTCACTCGGCCACCCGGGCGGACACCCACTCCCGGCAATGCCCCGACGTTCCCGCTCCAGGGCACCCCCTTCGGCCTCGACGTCACCGCCGACCCGCTCGCCGACGACACGGACGAACGACAGGCCCTAACTCCGCCGAGCGGGAGCGCTTCCGGCGTCGATGTGTGCGTCCAGTGCGGCGAACGCCGCTTCGGGGCGCTCGATGTGCGGCAGATGACCGGCTTCCGCGATCAGCTCGAACCGCCCTCGCGCGAAAGCCTCCGCGTAGGCCCGTCCGTACGCGGGCGTGACGATGCGGTCGCTCTCGCCCCACAGCACGAGGGCCGGGATCCGCACCCGGCCGAGCCGGTTCAGGAGCTTCGGGTCGTGCATGTACGGGTCGCCGGCCAGGAGGCGCAGAGTGGCCATGTTCGCCCGCTGGACCGCGATCCGCTCCTCGGTCAGGGTGGCCGGGTCCACGGCGAAACGGGCCGGGTCGTGGAACGAGTACGCGGCGATCTCGTCCGGCCGGAGTCCGAAGATCTCGCGGACGGGCTCCCCCGGAACGGCCACGCCCGCCGCGTTGACCAGCACCAGCGAGCCGATCACCGCACCGTCGTCGCGGAAGGCCATCTCGGCCGCGGTCCAGCCGCCGATCGAGGAGCCGACGACGAGGACGTCACGGTGACCCTCGTCCCTGAGCCAGTGCAGATAGGCGATCGCCAGGTCGTCGACGCCGGTGAACCAGTCGGGGCGCTCGGTCCCGTTCCAGCCCGGGTGCGTGGGGACGACGGCGCGCATGCCGTGCCGATCGGCCAGATGCGCGGCGATGCCCTGGACGGTGGCGGGTCCGCCACCGCCGTGCAGGACGAGTGCGAGACGGCCGTCGGCGGGTCCGGTCTCGGTGAGAGCGAGGGGAAGGTCGGGGCGAGGGTGGACGGTACGGGTACGCGTCTCGATGTCGGTCATGCGCCCCACGGTATCTACGCATACGTATATACGCAAGCTTAGATTCTGGATTAGGATGCCGCCATGACCGCGAACCATGAGGAACCCCGGGCCCGAGCCGCAGCCGACGGGGCCGGGACCGGGACACCTGCCGGCACTGGCACCGGTGCGGCCTCCGGCCCCGTGCACGGCCTCACCGCTTCGGCCACCGCGGCCCCGGGCTCGCCCCCTGCTCCCACCGCTCCCCCCTCTTCACCCGCTTCCACCGATCTCGAAGAGCTGGGGCGCGCCGTGAAGGAAGCGCAGTACCGGCACCACCGCGCACTCGACACCCGTCTCGCGGCGGTCGGCACGACTCTGGCGCAGTGGGACGCGCTGCGGGCGATCGCCCGTACGCCCGGAGCGTCCGCGCACGAGTTGGCGGTCGCGACCTTCCAGGGCGACCAGTCCTTCGGCACCCTGGCCTCGCGGCTCGCGGCCCAGCACCTCATCGAGCGCCGGCCCGGTCGAGGCCGGCGCATCGAGCACCATCTGACGGAGACCGGCGAGCACGTCCTGACGGCGGGGCGCGCCGTCACCCGCGATGTCCTCGCCGCGTCCTTCGACCCGCTGGACGAGAGCGAACGGGCCACGCTGCTCGGCCTGTTGCGCCGCATCGGCGCTCCCGGTGAGGGGCTCTAGAGATCTTCAATGGCTGAGGTCACGGCGGTCGGAGGTCGCCCCCGGTCTTGGCGATGACGCCCTGGACGAGCCGGGGGCGGTACCACATCCGTTCCAGCCGTGCCTTCACCAGCGCGGTGAGTGGTCGAGGCTGCGGGCGGTGAGGTTGGCCGGCGACCTCTTCAGGTGTGACCACACGCCCTCGATCAGGTCGGCGGCCGCGAGCCGGACCTGCTCACGCCGCGCCCACCCCTCGGCCGTCAGCCCATTGCCATCGGGATACCTCGTGCTCCCGGCACAGCGCGGCCCACGGCAGCCGTCACGGGTCATGCCCCCGTCGCGCGGTGCAGGCCGTGAGCGTCTCTGCGGAAGATCCGGTACAGCACACACCGGCGAAGCGGCCCCTCGGGCACGCTCGGATCCTTGAAGTCGTCGGCCGGATCCCGGGTCATGCCGATCCGGCGCATCACCGCCCGGGAACGAAGGTTGTGGACGGTCGTCGACGCCACCACTTCCGGCAGCCCGAGGGCCTCGAAGCCGAAAGTCAGGCAGGCCAGGGCGGCCTCTGTGGCGTAACCGTGACCCCATGCCGAACGCCTCAACCGCCACCCGATGTCCACCCCCGCGAACGGCATGTCCTCGCCCACCTCGTCCAAGCCGGCGCGGCCGACGAACTCGCCGGTCTCCCGCGTCTCGAGCGCCCACCACCCAAAACCTCGCTCGTCGAACTCGGCCTGCATGAGTGCCACCGCGGCATCGCTCTGCTCCCGCGTCAGCAGTTCCCCCAGGTGTTCTCGGACTTCGGGGTCGGCGTTCATGGCCGCCCACGGTTCGAGGTCGGACTCCCGCCACCGGCGGAGCAGAAGACGATCGGTTCGCAGCTCTGGCATGCCACCCAGCCAACCTGGTCAAGACCAGGGCGTCGATCGGTTATGTCGAGCCCCACGATGCTGGTTCACGCCAGACCCGCTGCGCAGATCCTCACTGCCCACGCCACCCGGCGGCACGCCCCGACGCGACTCGCACCGTCAAAGATCTCTGGCGTCCCGCGCCGGAGATCCGTAGACAGAAGCGGACGAGTGAGTCGAGGATCCCTTCGGCCGTCTTGGTCCAGGTGAACGGGGTCGGGTTCTCGTTCCGTTCCCTGACCCGGGCGCGGATGTCGACTCCCGACGAGCTCGCGCCCATTCACCGCCCGGCGGGCACGGCCTCCGCGTCGCCGCGCAGGGCCCGCCCCTCCGAGTCGGCCAGCCAGAAGAAGACCGGCGGCAGGCTGAGCTCGATCACCGCCAACGCGATCTGGAACCACTGCGGCCGGCCGTGCACGGCGAGCGAGAGCAGCCGGCCCACGCAGCCCAGCAGGAAAACGCCGGCCAGCCACCGCACCGCCCGAGCCGGGATCGGGCGCTGCCGCGCGCCCCGGAGCCAGGCCAGCCCGTAGCCGACGAAGCCGGCGCCCATGAACCGGCCCCAGCTGTCGACCGTCGCGCCGCCTGCTCTACCGCCACTTCCCCGACAAGCACGCCCTCTTCGCGGCCGTCTACCAGCAGGCGGCCGACCAACTGCTCGCCGAGACGCGGCTCGACCCCGCCGACTCCCTGGTGGAACAGCTCGTCCAGGGAATGGACGTCCATCTCGACTACTTCGTGGCGAACCGCAACGCCGTCCTCGCCGCGAACCGGGTCCTCGCGGGCGATCCGGTGATCCAGACGATCATGACGAACGAGCTGGACGCGCTCCGCGCGCGGCTGATGGGCGTACTCCCGCTCGCGGACGAGAGTGCCCGCGAGGCCGTGTCCGGCGTCCTGAAAAGCTGGCTGCTCTTCGTCCAGGTCCTCTGCGTCGACTGGCTCACCCACGAGACGTGCACCCGCACCCGGTTGCGCGGCGTCTGCATCGGCGCGGTCCTCGGCGCCCTCCGGCCGCTGCTCGCCGAGGACCCCGCCCCCGACCGGCCGCAGCAAGGGTCCGACCCGGACAACTCCCAGGGCCTGTCGCGGAAGTGACGGTAGTCGCTGCATGAGTGCCGACGCAGCCGACTGCTACCTTCCGGAGCCATGACCGACAGCGTGTACGTGGGCAATGCCGGCAGGGACGCGGCACTGGACCGGGGGTGGCTGCTAGGACATTTCAAGGACACCTCCGATCCCCGGCACAGCGAGGACGTGGAGATCAAATGGGGCGTCCACCCGAAGGGCGACGAGCGGGCTCAGTGGGTGACCGGCGAAGAGCGCACCGCCCTGCTGGTCCTCGTCAGCGGACGCTTCCGGGTGGAACTGCCCGGGCGCAGTGTTCTCCTGGCCGAACAGGGGGACTACGTCGTGTGGGGCCAAGGCGTCGATCACTCCTGGTCCGCGGAGGAAGAGTCCGTGGTCCTGACGGTTCGCTGGCCCTCCGTCCCCGGCTACAAGGCGGCTGACGAGGACGATCCCAGCTGGTCATAGCCGTTCGTTCAGGACCGCGACCGGCACGGGCGGGACGTGCCGGAGCGGTACGGGCCCTGGACCCGGGTGTACGACCCGTTCCGCCGCCGGCAGCGGAACGGCACCTGCCCGTGCCGGCGTCAGGCCGGGGTCAGGGCTCCTTCGGCTCCGGCGGCGGGACATGGCTCCGGGGTGTCAGGTCGGTGGGTCTGCCGAGACGTACCGGGACTCCGGGTGAATACAGGACGCTGACGGGTGGCCCGTCGGGAGCCGGGAGCCCGGCCGCCTCGAGGAGGTTCTCCTCGCAGGTGATCAGCTCCGCGCGGTGGAGCGGCCAGCGCGGGTGGTCGTTGGCGAGGTAGCCGGTGCCGCCGGAGAAGGCGTTGTGCATGCCCCAGCGGGCCGTGAGGAAGTGCTCCAACCCTGTTGGTTCCGGGACGGGTCGGCCGACCCTGACGGCAATGCGGCTCCGCACCCGGGAGGTTCCGGGCCCGCGCCGGGAACTCCTGTACGTGACGGTGTCGCCGTCCGCTCGTACGTCCATGCGTGACCACACGTACGGGAGCCGGAAGCCGAGGCGCCTCAGGAGCACCGGCACGAGCCGCGACGCGTCCATGGACCGGAAGACGACCCCGCGGCGGCCGTGCGCGTCGACCGAGTAGAGGCGCACGTTGGTCTCCGGGAAGGAGCCGAAATACGGCACCCCGGGGAACCGGAGCCAGCCCACCTTGTCCATCCGGAAGGCGACGAGGCCGACGTAGGTGACCCCGTCGTACGTGTCCGCGGTGAGCCCGTGCGGCAGCAGCGGGGCGACGGCCGCGGGATCGACGGCCCAGTGGACGAAGGTGAGGTCGAGCCACCGCTGGGTGAGGAGCGGACTGCGCACCGCGGCCGGCGCCTCGGGCGTGATGGGCGTGGGGTGCACCCCACAAGGGTGCCAGACCGCGTACGGGAAGCGGCGGCCGGGCGTGCGGCGGCCAGTAACGACTGAGGGGCGGCTTGGGGGGCGACCGGGGTGGTGGCGGTGGCTGTCACCCGCCTCGTCCGTACCGCCCGGTGCACCACGGCAGCCGGCTTCAGCCGTGCAGCGGGACCGTGCGGCGGCGGGCCGGAGAGGGCGGCCACCGCAGGTGTACGCCCGTCGTACGGGCGATGAGGCGCAGATGGGCGCCCGTGTTGCCGACGTACCAGAGCGAGCGCTCCGCCCTGGTCCAGACGTACGCCGGCACGCCTGCGTCCAGGAGGGTCGTCAGGCGGGGTTCCTCGAGCGTCGCGGCCCCGACCGCGTACAGCGCCGGCAACCTGGGCGCGATCACCCCGTAGTCCAGCATCCGGGCCAGGGCGTGTTCGTCGAGGATGGTGTCCTCGGTGGGCAGCGTGACGGGGTACACCGACGGGAAGGACCGGCCGAGGTCGAGGAACCACTTCACGGTCCCGTAGCGGGGGTCCACCAGCCGGGGCCCGAGCGGGGCCAGCCGCCCCAGCATGAGGCGCGGCCGCACGAGCATGGCGTGGGTGAAGAGCACGCGGAGCAGGGCGACGTTCATCATGAACCGCTCCACCTGCGATTCCTTCGCGCCCAGGTCCTCGTGGCGCAGGTAGCCGGCGACGATGCTGGCGTTGTGGGCGCGGTACCAGGCGGCCGGCGACGGCTTGCGGATGCAGTCCACCCAGTACTCGACGCTTCTGGCGCTCGCCGCCCCGGGGGCACCGGCGCACAGCAGACCCGCCTCCACCTTGTCCCTGAGAAGGCCCTCGTTCACGGAACGCCACCATGGGCTGCCCGGGCGCGCACCGGACTCCGCGGCGAGCACTCCGCGTGCGGCGGACCACCGCAGAAAGCTCAGCTCGGCGCGACCGTACCGGCGCAGGGGCTCGGAGGAGTGCGTGTAGAACTCCTGTGCCAGCGCGAGGCGTGCGGCCACGTCGTCCCGGACCAGCGCGATCCGTCGCTCGGCTCGGGAGGCTGCATCGGGCATGAGGATCCCATCGGGCTGCTGTCATAGGAGGAGCCGAGGAACCCGGAGCCCGGAGCCTTCCCGGACGGGTCACCGGCGGGTGCCCCTGCCCGGGCCGCTCGTGGCGACGGCAGCGCTCACGTCCGTTCGGGGAGACGTGCACGGCATACGGCTTCCTCCGCGGGGAGTGAGGCAGCAGCCGCTCCCCTCTCCTCAGGATCCGTGGTGGCGCCGCGTTCTGCCAGTCATCCCGGACCGGTCGCCCGTCCCCAGGGCTCCCGGTCCCGGCGCCCCGCGGCTGCTGCGCAGGTGCGCAGGTGTGCAGGACCGCTCCGGGATTCGGCACGTCGGCGCCGTGCGTGCCTCGACGGCGGGATGTCCCCCGGCCTGTGAAGCCGTCCAGGCCGCCTCGCCGATGGCCGTATCCGATCGGTGCGCGACCGAGAGGTCCGCTCCTTCCAGAGGCATATTCACCGGCGTGCGCTGTTCCCGGCCTTGCGCGCACCCTGTCATGCCCCTTATAACCATCGGTGCAGCATCGGTGGGGATGGCCGGAAATGGCAGTAGCCGCCGGCCAGGGGGATCCTCAGCTCCGCCGGTATCAGACAGCAGCGCACGCAGACCGACGGAGACCCGAGAACATGACCGACGACGCCTTTCGCGATGCCATGACCCGTCTTGCTGTCGACCCGGCTTTCAGGGCCGAACTCGACGGTGACACCGAGGAGGTGGCCCGAAGACTCGGCCTGACACCCGCGCAGGTGGGCGAGCTCCGCGCCCTGCGGGTCGAGTCCGGCACCGTCGGGGGGCCGGCCGCGCTCGACCCGCGGCTGTCCAAGTCGTCCCTGTTCTTCGGGAGCGCGGCGCACGCGCTGGCACACCATGACGTTCCGGATCTCCCCGCCGACCACGTGTCCGGTGATCATGCTTCCCTCGATCACGCGCCCGGCCCGGCGCTTCCCTCCGACGGCCACGAGGGCTCCGCCGGCGGCTTCGACGTCTCTGCCACCGGCGCTCAGAGCCTGCTCGGTGGGGGACTCTCCCAGGAGTCGCCGGCCGACGTGAGCGGCGGATTCGGTGAGTTCGGTGACTTCGGGGGGTTCGGGAACGCGGCCGGGACGGACCTCGGCGGGCTCGGGGACCATGTCGGTGGGGGCGCCGAAGGCGGCCCCGACGGCGGCCTGGGTGACTTCGGCGGGTTCGGTGACGGCGGGTTCGGTGGCGGCGGTGCCGACGGCGGGTTCGGTGACGGCGGGCTCGGTTCCGGTGGGCTCGGTGACGGTGGCTCGGGTGACGGTGGCGACCTCGGCGGGTTCGGCGGCCTCGGGGGTCACGGCGGTGGCTTCGGTGACGGCGGGCTCGGTGGCGGGTTCGGTGACGGTGGTACCGGTGGCGGTTTCGGTGACGGTGGTACCGGAGCCGGTGGCGGGTTCGGGGGGCACGGCGGTGGCTTCGGTGGCGAGGGCGGCGGCGACGCCGGTCACTTCGGGCACGGCGGCATCTACGACCGCGGCGAGGACGGTGGCGGCGGCGGGGACAGCGGTGGCGGCGAGGGCGGCGGAGACAGCGGTGACGGTGGCGGTGGCGGTGGCGGCGACCAGGAGAACACCGGACGTCGACCCGGCGGCGGCGAGGGCGGCGGCGAAGGCGGAGGCGGCGGTGGCGGGACCGGTGACGGTGGCTCCGGTCACGACGGCGGCTCCGGCGGTGGTGAGGGCGGCGGCCACGGCGGGTCCGGCGGTGGCGACGGCGGAGGTTCCGGCGGTGGCGACGGCGGGGGTGGCGAAGAAGGCGGCAGTCACGGTCATGACGGCGGCTCCGGCGGAACCGGTGGCGGCGAAGGCGGCGGCGGTGGTGACCAGGAGAACACCGGGCGCCGACCCGGCGGCGGTGGCGGTGGACCCGGTGGTGGCGACGACGGCAGCGGCGGCGGCAGCCAGGAGAACACGGGCCGACGTCCCGGCGGCGGTGGCGGAGAACCCGGCGAAGGCGGCGGTGGCGGCCGTGCGGGCGTCCTCGGCGGTGCCGAGCGCGTGCGCGGCGGTGTGAGCAGCCCCGGCGGGGGAATCTCCACCCACCTCTCCCCCTCCGCGCCCGGAACCGAGACCGGTGGCGGCTTCTCCGGTGGAACGTCCATCAGCGGCTCCGGCGCGGGCTGAGCCGACGCATGCTCTGCCACGCCTGCCGCGTCCACGTGCGGCGCGACTTCCCGTACTGCCTGCACTGCGGCACCCTGCGCCGCGGCGCGGCACCGACGTCGTACGCCGCGCCGCACCTGCGTGGCCTCGACGACCCCGCGCTGCTCGTCCCGCTCACCGGCCCGGTCACCACGCTGGGCCGGGGCGCGGACAGCGACGTCGTGCTGTCCGACGCCAGCGTGTCGCGCCGTCACGCCCGGATCGTCCGTACGGAGTCGGGCTTCCGGGTCGAGGACCTGGACTCGTTCAACGGCACGGCCGTCGCGGGCGTCGACCTGCACGGCGGAGCCGCCCACCTCGCCGACGGCACCGAGCTGTCCGTCGGCGACGTACGCCTGGTGTTCGAACAGCCCCGCGACGCCCACATCGGCCAGCGCACCCAGGTCGTCGGCACCCAGCTCACCCAACTCCCCACCGCGGCGGAGGAGTCGGTGCCGGAGGCGAACGGACCGCTGACCGCACGTCCCCGCCGCCGCTCCGGCTGGGCGCTCAAGCAGGTGCCCACCGACCGCGGCGGACCCCGCTGGGTGCTGAACAACACCCGGACCGGCGTGTATCTGGAGCTGGACGAGCGCGAGGTCTTCCTCTGGCACGCCGTCGACGGCGAGAACACGGTACGGGACCTGCTGTTCGCCTACGCCGACCGTTTCGGGGAGCTCGCCCTCCCGCGCATCGAGGCGGCGCTCGCCGCGTTCGCGGGCGCGGGACTGCTGCGCGGACTGCCCGGCCGCGCCGAGGAGGCGGAACGGAAGGGCTGGCGCCGCGCCGGACAGGCCGTGTACCGGGCCCTGTTGAAACTGGAGATCTCGGTCCCCGGCCTCGACCGGGCCGTGACCCGCCTCTACCAGGCCGTCGGCTGGCGGTTGTTCTCCCGGACCGGCGTGGCGCTGGTCTGGCTGTCGGTGATCGGCGGGCTGGTCGCGTTCTTCGTCGCCCAGGGGCGGCAGCACCTGCTGGACTTCGGCGGGGCGGGCGTCCTGGGCCCGGTGCTCCTCGCCGCCGGATACGTGTCCGCCCTGGTCGTCCACGAGTTGACGCACGCGCTGGCCGTGAAGTCGTACGGCCGCAAGGTGCGGCGCGGTGGGTTCCTGCTCATGATGGGCATGCCGTTCGCGTTCGTGGACACCAGCGACATGTGGTTCGGCACCCGCTGGTCGCGGGTCGTCGTGGCGCTGTCCGGGCCGCTGTCGACGGCGGTGCTGGCCGGCTGGTGCGCGGCGGGCGCGGCCTTCCTGCCCGCCGGACCGGTCTCGGCCGTCCTCTTCCAACTGGCCTTCGGGCTCTATCTGAACACGCTCTACAACTTCAACCCCCTGATGCCGCTGGACGGTTACCAGGCCCTGACCGACGCACTGCGGGTGCCGCGGCTGCGCGAGGAGGCGAGCGCGTACTTCCGCAAGGGGCTCTGGCAGGACCTGCGCGCGGGCAGCAGGCCCGGCCCGCGGCAGGCGGGCATGGCCGCGTACGGCCTGGCGGTCGTCGTCGGGACGTACGGCTTCCTGGTCCTCGCCCTGCTGGCCTGGCGCTCCCGGATCGGCGACCTGCTGGACGGGTGGCTGCCCCCGCCGTGGACCACGCTGACCGAGGCGGTCGTGGTCGCCCTGGTGGCCTTCCCCGTGTGGTCCGCGCCGGTGCGGTGGCTGGCCCGGCGGGTACGTCTCCGGCGTGACGCGCGGGGTGCCGCACCCGCTCCGGCGATGGGCGCGACCGTGGAGGGAACAGCGTGAACGAGGACACCGGCGGACCCGGCCCGTGGACCGTACCCGGTTACGAAGAGGTGCGTACGCTCGGCGAGGGCTCCGGCGGACGGGTCGTACTGGCCCGGCACACCGCGACCGGCGTGCCCGTGGCGATCAAGTACCTCGGCGAACACCTGCGCGGAGACAGGGAGTTCCTCGCCCGCTTCCGCGCCGAGGCCCGGCTGCTGGGCGACCTGCGGCACCCGTGCGTGGTGCGGCTGTACGAGTACGTCGAGGCGCGCGGCGGCGCCGCGATCGTGATGGAGGCGGTGGACGGCGTCAGTCTGCGCCAACTGCTGCGCCGGCACGGGGCGACCGGCCCCGAGGCCGCCCTGGTCCTGCTCAAGGGCTCGCTGCTGGGCCTCGGCGCGGCCCACGCGGCCGGGGTGGTCCACCGCGACTACAAGCCGGAGAACGTACTGGTCCGCGCCGACGGCACGAGCGCGCTCGCCGACTTCGGCATCGCCGTACGCAGCGGACGCGAGACCGAGGCCGCCGGCACGCCCGCCTACATGGCGCCCGAGCAGTGGCGGGGCGAACCGGCGGGTCCGGCGGGCGACGTGTACGCCGCGGCGGCCGTGTTCCACGAGTGCCTGACCGGGCGCCGCCCGTTCACCGGCGACGACGTGAGCGCGCTGCGGCTGCAGCACCTGCGGGCTCCCGTCCCCCTGGACGACGTACCCGGCCCGTTGCGCGGGCTGCTGCGCCGGGGACTGGCCAAGGAGCCGGCGGAGCGGCCGGGTATCGAGGCGTTCCTCGCCGACCTGGAACGGTCCGCCGTCGAGGGGTACGGCGCCGGGTGGGAGGAGCGTGGACGCCGACGACTCGCCGAACTCACCGCATTGCTCGCCTTGTTGTTCCCCTTCACCGCGACGGCGACCCTCGAGGCACCGGCCCGGGCCCTGACCTTGCTCGACCGGGTCAGGCGCGGCGGCTGGAAGGCCGCCGCCGGGGCGGCCGCGCTCGTGGTCGTCGCGGGCGGGGCGACGGCCGTGGCGGCCCGTCCGCACGACACGTCGACGACGGTGGCCAGTTCGGTGCCCTCAAAAGCCGACTCCCCGACGCCGTCGGCCTCTTCGCCGTCCGCGTCCGTGTCCGCGTCCGGCGCCTCCCCGACGGCCGACACCACCCCGACCGGAACCCCCTCGGACAGCCCGTCCGCCTCCCCCACCCCCACGGTGGGCACCGCCGCGCCGGTCGGCTCCCCCACGCCGACGACCGCGAGCCCGGCCCCGCCCGCACCCGGCACGGTCACGATCACCATCGGCTCCTGGCAGCGGGGGCAGGCCCCCGGCACGCTGGTCGCCGACGTCATCGTCGACACGACCGGCACCGGTCCCGTGACCGTCACGGCCGACTACTACGTGGACACGCCCGCAGACCCCTACGGCCACCAGACCCGGGAGCTGTCCGGCGGCACGCACTACCCCGTGACCTTCGTGGCGGACTTCTCCAACCACCCGTGCCGGGGCACCTGGACGGTCACGCTCACCAGCACTCCGGCCGCCGCGAACGGACCGCAGACCGGCACCCTGGACGCGCCGCCGTGCTGAGCGCCGTACCGGGCGAGAACGAGAACGGATCGCCATGACGACAACCACCACGGTCGCCGGGCGGCCTCTGTCGGGCTGGACGCGGGACGCACGGCACGGCACCTGGCACGCGCTGCTCCCGGTCCGGTCCGGCGAGCCGGTGCTCGGCGCGCTGCGCGTCGACCGTGCCCTGCTCGCGCCGGAGGGCACACGCGAGCGGCTCGCGGCGGCCGTGCTCGCCGTCGCGAGGCTCCGGTTGCCCGGGGTGCTCGGCACGGTCGACCTCGTCACGGAGGCCGGGGAGGTGTGGCTGATCACCGCCCGGCCGCCGGCTCCCACCCTCACGGACCTGCCGACCCGCGGGGGTTCGGGCCCCGACGCGGGCAGCGCGGCCAGCGTCCTGAACGAGACCGCGCAGAGCCTGCTCGCCCTGCACGCGGCCGGCCTCTCCCACGGGACGCTGGGCGCGGACACCGTCGTCCTCGCCCCGGACGGCGTCGCCCTGCTCGCCGAGGCCGCGCTGGGCACGGTGCTGGGCGACGTACCGGGCTCCGTGACGGACTCCGCGCGCCGCGAGGCCGACGTCACGGCCTGGGCCGGCCTGGCCCGCACTCTCGGCGAGGCCTGGGCGGTCCCCGGCACCCCCGCGGCCGCTCTGTTCGCGCGCTGTTCCACCACCGCCGATTCGCAGGGGCTCGCGGCGGCCCGGGCGGCACTGGTCGCCGGGCGCACAGTGCTCCCGGCGGGTTTCCTGCGGCGCACGGAGCTTCGCGCGGCGGTGGCCGCGACCGCTTCGGGGATCACTTGGGCGCCGGCGGCGGACGGGACGAGGGTGGACGCCCGGGGCGTGCACCCGCGGGACGACAGAGGCGAAGGTTCCGGCCCGGCAACCCCCCAACCCGGAGCCGCCGACTCAGGAGCCGCCGGTCTCAGCGTCGCCGGTCTCGAGAGCGAAGAGGTCGAGGACGCTCGTGCCCAGGCCGCGGCTGCCGATGGCGGCAGTACTGGGGGCTCTGGTGCGGCGGACTCGGGTGCCGACGGCGCGAGTATCGGGGACTCAGGCGCCGAGGGCGCGGGTCCCGACAGCGCAGGTACCAGGGACTCAGGCATGGCGGACTCGGGTGCCGGCGGTGCGAGTGCCGACAACGGCGCAGGTGCTGAGGATGTGGAGGTCGAAGGCGAGGATTCCAAGGGTTCCCTAGGCACACGTCTCGGGAGCTCGGCCCTGGAAGGGGGCGGGTCCGGGCACACCCTGCCGGACGAACAGCTCACCATGCCCAGCCGCACCCGCTCCCGCCGGCATCAACCCCACTCGGCCGCCGCCTCGGACGACCAGGCCACCATCCTCGGCAAGCGCAACCGCACCCCCGCCGCGTCCTCGGCCGCGACTCCTGTCGGCCCCCTGCCCAAAACACCTGCCGGACCTCTGGCGGCGGCGCCCGCCCAGGCGACGGCGCCGTCGTCGGTGGGTGAGGACGACGGCGGGATCCTGCTGCGCTTCGGCCCGGGCGTCCCGCTGGAGGCCCAGGACGTCCTGCGTGCCCAGTGGCGCACCGCGTCCGCGACACCGGACAGCCGCCGCCCGTACCGTCGCAGGCGGCGGGCCTGGATCGCCACAACGGCCTTCCTTGCCGCCGCGGCCGTCCTGCTCTGGCTGTTGCTGCGCCCGTCCCCCGCTCCGACGGTCACCGCCGTCGAAGTCCGGGCGCCCGCCGGGCGGTTGCACTGCGGACAGACCGCCGATCTGGTCGGCGTCGTGACCACGGACGGCAGCGGCGGCGCGGTGACGTACCACTGGCTGCGCAGCGACGGCCACGACTCCGGCGAGCTGGTGCGTATGGCCCCCAAGGGCGAGCGCAGGGTCACCGTGCACCTGCGCTGGACCGTGCGCGGCCCCGGCAGCTTCCGGGGAACGGCACGCCTGCGGATCACACACCAGGGCAAGCCGTCCGAGGCGGAAGCGACCTTCAGCTACGCCTGTTCGTGACGGACCCGGCCACCGGCGCGGCAGTCGGAACGGGCGTCGGACGCCGGTCTATTGGCCGGCGACGCCCATCCCTGCGTAGACGCGCAGGTCGGGTTTCCGGGTCGGTACCTTCCACCGACGCAGCGTGTCCGTCGCGGTACAGAGCCACGCCGTCTCGTCCTGGTCGGCGACGAAGCACTCGGGGTCGTAGCCGTTCGGCAGATGGTTGTTGTCCAGTCCGATCGCGACCGCGACCGCGACCGCGACCGCGACCGCGACCAGCAGGCGAACCACACGCCCTTGCACAGGACATGGACGATGCCACGCGGGACGCCATCCCGCCGTCCTCCCTGGAAGCGCGGGTGGATGGCGGGTTCGGTCGACCAGCCGGATCAGCCTCCGCAGCCGCTGACCGAGAAGGAGGACACCGCGTTGTCGTAGAGGAACAGAAGTTCCTGCTTCGCGCCCGCCGGAATGCTGAAGTAGTACCCGTCGTAGTCGGCATTGGTCCAGATGCAGACTTGATCGCCGCTGCGGTTCCACACCGAGCCGGCCCGATCGTTCCACGTCCAACCGATGTTGGGGGTGTCCACCGGATAGAGCTGCAGCATGTCCCCGGTGTCGTTGTGGCCGTCGAAGAAGCAGACCATGCCGTTCATACAGGCGTCTTGGGGGTCAGCCGACGCGGTTCCCGGAGCCGCCAGTGCGACGGTGGAGGCGATGGCTGCCGCCACCGCCGCTGTTTTGACTGTCAGTTTCATGAATGTCCTCTCCCGTTGTTGATCGTGGAAGCGCGGTCATGGTCGCCGCGTCCAGCTGTCGTTCCTCGAGGGCATCCGGTCGCGAAACGGGCCCCGCGCACATGTGGTTCACGGAGATGGCATTGGTCGCAATCTCCGGAAAAGGTGGGGCCGTGGCGTTCTCGCGGCTTACGGCCAGACCGACACCGCGCGCCGCCGGTACCCGTCCTGTTCGGCCTGTTCCGCCGAGAACGTGACGCTCTGACCGGCGGTCAGTTCGCGATAGCCTTCGGCCTGGACGACCGAGAAGTGGGCCCACACCGGGTCCGGGAGGTCCTCGGAGACGAGAACTCCCCAGCCCATCTCGCTGTGCCACTCCAGCACGCGGCCGGTGAACACCTCTGCGGACGTGGTGTCGGACATTGCCTGCTCCCTCGTGCGGTGTCGGTGAGCGGGGGAGCGCCGTCCCCGGCCTGCGGAGCCCTCTCCCCCGCCCCGGGCTCCCGCTCCCGGCTCTCCCCCACCGTCGCGTCCCACCACCGACTCGGGTGCCGGGTCCGCGGTACCGGATCAGGTTATGCGGTGTCCCCCGTCCACGTGCAGCACGGTTCCGGTGATGAATCCGTTGTGCATCAGCGCGGAGAACGCCTGCGCGATGTCGTCGGGGGCCCCGACGCGGCGGGCCGGGAGCCGCTCGGCCAGTTCGGCGAAGGCGGCCTGCTTGTCCATGGCGAGCTGGTCCCAGATGGGGGTGTCCACCCAGCCCGGAGAGACCACGTTCACCCGTACCGGGGCCAGTTCGATGGCCAGGCCGTACGCCAGTGACGCGAGCGCGCCGTTGGCCGCGGCCATGATCGTGTTCGCCCCGTTCGGGCGGTACGCGTTGATGCCCGAGGTGTAGGTGATCGAGCCGGTGACCCGTCCGGCCGCGTACTTGGCGACCAACCAGGCACCGAGCAACTTGGTTTCGATGAGAGTCCGTGCGGTCGCGGTGGCGAGGTCGGCGGTCGGGCCGTACACGCCGGTCGCGTCGGCCGCGGTGACCACGACGTGCTCCACTTTCTCGACCCGGGCGAAGAGTTCGGCCACGTCCTCCTCCCGTCCCATGTCGGCCGTGATCGTGCCGATCCTCCCGTGTCCGGGACGCTCCAGTTCCGTCCGGGCCTTCGCGAGCCGGTCCGCCGAGCGGCCGACGATGGTCACATCCGTGCCTTGGGCCAGCAGTGTCCGGGCCAGGGCGAGGCCCATGCCGGAGCCGCCGCCGATGATGATCGTGTCAGTCATGTTCCGAGGCTGCACCGGCGGACCGGTCGCGGGGAGGCCGGATGGTTCCTGGGTGTGCCACGGCCACCCAGGAGCGGGCCGGTCGGTGGCAGACTCGGCTCCGTGAACGCGATGGCGGAGTTCCTCAGGATCCGGCGCGGGCGGATCGGCCCGGCCGACGTCGGACTGCCGACCGGGCCGGGCATCCGGCGCACCCCCGGGCTGCGCCGCGAGGAACTGGCCGCACTGGCCGGGGTGAGCGTGGACTACTACATCCGGATCGAGCAGGGGCGGGAGAGCGCTCCGAGCGACGCGGTACTGGGCGCGCTGGCCCGGGTCCTGCGGCTCACCGCCGACGAGCACGCCCATCTGCTCGGCCTCGCCGACCACGTGGCCGGGCGCACACCACGCCGCCGACCGACCGACCCGCGACCGGCCGGCCCCGGCCTGCGGCTGCTGCTGGAGTCGGTCCGGCCCAGCCCCGCGTACGTACTCGACGAGGTCAACGACGTGCTGGCCGCGAACCCGGAGGGCTTTGCGCTGATGCCCGGGCTCGAAGACTGGCCGCCCGGAGCGCGCAACACGGTCCGGTACACCTTCCTGGACGCGGCCGCGCGGACACTTTTCGCCGACTGGGACCGGGTGACCCGCAACAGCGTCGCGCACCTGCGCACCGCCGAGCTGTCCGCCCCGGGGCGGACGGCCGCGCTGGTCGACGAACTGTCGGCGGCCAGTGGCGAGTTCGCCGCCCTGTGGCGCCGGCACGAGGTGGGGGTCAAGCGGGGCGGCGAGACCGCGTTCCGGCACCCGGTGATCGGTTCGGTCACGCTCGCCAACGAGGTGCTCGGTACCGCCGGTGACGGTCAGCGCCTGCTGGTCTACCAGGCCCCGCCCGGCACGGCCGAGCACGACGCCCTGGTCCTGCTGTCGATGACCGCCGAGGACGTGGGAGCGTCGTGAGCGCGTGGTCGGCGTCCCGATCGGAGTCTGCGCACGACGTTCCCGTACCTCACCGGGCCCCGTCCGGCGTTACCGAAGCCTCGGGGACGCAGGGGGCTATTGGCATGGCCGCTCGCGCTGTCCCTGGCGCGGTGATGGATACGGGGGCGGTGCCTGCGTGCCCCACCACGAGCGGTGCCTGCGTGCCTCACCGCAGGACGGGCGCCTGCGCTGAGCGTGGGCGCGTGCTGCGCCACGCTCCGGGATCCCGGCCGCCGCCCGAGCCGCACTTGCGACGGTCGGAACCTGATCGGCCTCGCCGGGGCGGCGCGGCAGACGCACCGCGCGCCGCGGGTTCGAAACGGCGCCGCTCCGGCTACGCGCAGGCGCGGGCGACGACCCTCGGGATGATGAGATTGTGGAAGGGCTGGATGGCCTTGAAGTACACGTTTCCGGCCCGCCGGTGGTAGAGCACGACCGTGGTGCAGACGCCTTCCAGGCCAGCGGCCCCCTCCCGTACGGCGAATGAGGTGCGAAAGTCCAGGTGCTTGTCGTCGTCGCCGACCAGTACCTCGTCCTCGGAGACCGTCAGGACCCGGAAGGGGCCCAGCCGCGTACCGGGTTCGATCCTGATCTCGTCGCGGGCGACCCGCTCCTGGACGTGCAGCCCGAACGGCGCCATGAGCTTGTCCCGCACGCTCAGCAGCCCGTGCACCCATCCCGGTGTCCCTGCCAGTACCGTGCGGGCGAAGTCCACGGCGGTGGTTCCCGGGGCCAGGTCCACCGCGACCGCGTCCGCGTGATCGCAGCCGCCCAGGCTCGCCACCGCCGCGTCCTTGACCGGCGCGGCGCCCCGGCGCACACGCGCTCCGCTCCCGTGTCCCATGACTCGTCCCCGTCCCTCGCACGCACGGCCACGACTCCTCCGCATGGCCACACCGCCTGCAACCAACCGTACCGCCCGTTCCCGCTCATCCTTTGACCTTATGGACGTGACGTGACAGACAGGGCGTGGACACATCCGTGGCACGGGGGACACCGCGAACGTCCCGCGGCAACAGGCCGGCACAGGGTTGCTCCCGCCGCCCGCATGGCCGGCGGCGAAGGTCATGGGCCGGGAAGGGATTGACGGACGCTCTGGCAACGCGCGCAGACGGATTGCTCCTTCGGGTCCTTCACGGGACCGCTGGGCGCATATCCGCACAGGGCCACGACGGTCTCGCCGAGGTGTCGGCACAGCCGGTAGTCCGTTTCAAGGTCCCGGTCGGCCGCCCGGCGTCATGCCCGGATCGCCGGCAGGTGCACCCGAATCGATCGGAGTGCGGGAGCGTCGTCCCGTAGACGATCGGGACGCGGGAACGCCGTCCCGTTGCCATACTGCTCTGATGATCACCGTGCCCACCGCTGTGCTGGATTCGTTGTACGGGCTCGCGTTCGGCGACGCCTTTGGTGACCGTTGGTTCGGCATTCTGCGCCGGGACGGTCAGGCCGCCCTGGACGCGCGAGTGTTGCCCCCGGAGCCGCTGTGGCAGTGGAGCGACGACACCGCCCAGGCGCTCGTGCTCGTGCGCGAACTCGCCGAGGGCGGCGGGACCGTCGACCAGGACCGTCTCGCCCTGCGCTTCGCCGAGGCCTACGCCGAGGACACGCACCGCGGCTACGGGGCCTCGATGCATGACGTGCTCCGCCGGATCGGCGCGGGCGAGCCCTGGCAGGAGGTGGTCACCGGACAGTTCGGCGGCCAGGGCTCCTGGGGCAACGGCGCGGCCATGCGCGTCGCCCCGCTCGGCGCCTGGCACGCCGCCGACCTCGACGCGGTCGCCGAGCAGGCAGCCCGCCAGAGCGCGGTCTCGCACCACCACCCGGAGGCGGTCGCCGGTGCCATGGCGGTCGCGCTCGCCGCGGCACTGGCCACCCGCAGCCGGGGCGGGCCCGCCCCGGCCCGGCCGGACTTCCTGCGGGCCGTCGCCGAACAACTCCCCGACAGCGACGTCCGCTCGGGGGTGCGCATCGCGGCCCGGATGCCGGAGCGCACCTCGGTCCGGCACGCCGCCGAGGTCCTGGGTTCCGGTTACCGGATGTCGGGTCCCGACACCGTCCCGTACGCCCTGTGGTGCGCGGCGGGGCACCTCGACGACCTGCACGAGGGGCTGTGGTTCACGGTCGCCGGGCGGGGCGACATCGACACCACCTGCGCCATCGCGGGTGGGGTGATCGCCGCCCGCACGGGTGTCGCCGCGCTCCCGCCCGCTTGGCACGCGGCCTGTGAGCCGCTGCCCTCGATCGTGGCGGAGCGGGAACTCCCGGCGCAGTGACGGGGGTTGGAGCGTGGGTCTTGGGGCGGGAGTCTTGGGGCGGGAGTGGCACGGCCCGGGGCCGTAGGCGGCGTTGCCGATGCCGGCCGGGCATCGGCGCGACACCGGCCGCGCCCGCTCTGCGGCCTCCGCCGACCGGCTGACCGATCGGATTCCGCAACCTCCGCCGGCCGGCTGCCCGGTCGGATTCCGTGGCCTCCGCCGGCCGGCTGCCCGGTCGTCTGCGGTTGCGTTCAGCCGGGCTGGAAGAACGCGAGCACCTTCCGGGCGGCGCCCGGAGACGTCAGCAGGTCGTGCATGCGCGCGGACATCCGGGCGGCGGCGCCGGCACGTTCGAACATCTCGCGTTCGTATTCCTTGACGGCGGCGGGGAAGTCGTCCGGGTGCGCGGCCAGCGCGAGAGCGAGCAGGGCGCCGTCGAGCAGAGCCATGTTGGCGCCCTCTCCCACCGGCGGCATCAGGTGCGCGGCATCGCCCACCAGCGTGACGTCGGGCGTCGACGGCCAGGTCAGGCCGGCCGGGAGCGTGGTGATCGCCCGCGGCACGACCGTGTCGTCGCAGGCCGCGATCAGTGCGGTGAACCGTGCGTCCCAGCCGGGGAGCAGGTCGATCAGCCGGGCGCGGGCGGCGGCCGGGTCGTCGAACGGGATCCCGCTGGTGGCGAGCCAGTCCTCGGCGGTGCCGTAGAAGCTCAGGCCGATACGGACGCGGCCGTCGCCGTTGCGCTGCGCCGCCAGGGATATACCGTCGCCGAGGACCCAGTAGGTGCCGCGGCCGACCATCGCGGCGAGGTCGGGGTGCGTGCGGTCGATGTCGGGGATGCCGATCTCGACGGTGTTGTGGCCGAGATGGACCGGGCGTGCGTCGGTGAGCAGCACGCGGACCCGGGACTGCGCGCCGTCCGCGCCGACCAGCAGGTCGTACGTCGCGCTGCGGCCGTCGGCGAAACGGATCAGGCCGTCCTCGGCGGAGGCGAACGCGTGGCCCCAGCGCACCACGCCTTCGGGGAGGGAGTCCAGCAGCAGGTCACGCAGATCGGAGCGGTCGACCTCGGGCCGCAGCAGCGGGGCGTCGTCGGGCGTGTCCTCCTGGAGCAGCAGGGTGCCGTCCGGCTCGAGAAGGCGCATGTCCTGGCCTTCGCCGCGGGCGATCGCGTGGAACCCGTCGATCAGACCGGCCTCGCGCAGCGCGCGTTGGCCGGAGTGGATGTCGAGCATGCCGCCCTGGCCGCGCGCGTCGCGTGACGCTTCACGTTCGTACACGACGCAGTCCATGCCGTTCACGTGCAGCACGCGGGCGAGAGCCAGGCCGCCGAGGCCGGCTCCGACGATGGCAATGGTCATGACTGCCTCCCCTTCGATACACCGTATTGAGCGATACACTGTATCGCCTCGATGCGATGTACTGTAGGCGCCATGTTGGTGTGGGAGAGGCCGGAGCCGCAGGAACGCCCCGCCCCGGTACCGCTGAGCCGGGAGCGGATCGTGCGAGCGGCGGTCGAACTGGCCGACGCGGACGGCCTCGACGCGGTGTCGCTGCGCAAGGTCGCCGCCGCACTGGACGTCCGCCCGATGCGCCTGTACAGCTACATCGCCGGCAAGGAGGAGCTGCTCGACCTCATGGTCGACGCCGCCCACGCCGAGATCCTCCCGACCGGGGACACGTGGCGCGAGGTCCTCCGGTCCAAGGCCGACGCCACCCGGCACACCGTTCACGAACACGAATGGCTCGCCGATCTCCTCGGCGGCCGGCCCCAACTCGGGCCGCACGCACTGGCCAGCGGGGAGGCCGTGGTCGCCGCGATGAAGGGCGTCGACCTGGACGCCGTCATGCCCATGGTCTCCGCGGTCAACGCGTACGTGATCGGCGCGGTGCGCCGGGAGATCGCCGAGCGGCGTGCCGAGCGGGCCACCGGCATGGACGAGAAGCGGTGGCAGGCTGCTCTCGGGCCCTACCTGCAGCGGATGTTCGCCACCGGCCGGTTCCCCGCGCTGGCCACGGTGGTGCGCGATGCCGCCCACCTGGACGCCGACCAGACCTTCCGGACGGGCCTCGACTGCCTGCTCGACGGCATCGAGGCACGCATCTCACGGTGACGCGGGGCCGAACGGTGGCGCCTGCCGGGCCGGGTACGAGATCCACCGCCCCCGGGACGGGTCCGCGGGTGCTCTCGGCGGCAGGACCTGCGCCGGGGCTCCGAGCGGCCCCGGCGGGCGATGCCGTCCGATACGGGCGCCCGCCCACGGAGCGTCAGGGGCGCAGGAACTCCGCGGCGTCCGTGCCCCAGGCGCGCAGGTCGTCGATGTGGTGGGCGACCTTCGTCTGCGCGCCGGGGATGAGAGAAGCCAGCGTTTCGGCGGTCGACAGCGGGTGGCCGGGGTCGCCCGCCCAGGGGAGGATCAGGACCGGCAGCCGCAGCCGCGCCAGTGAGTCCTTGGGGGGCAGGTCCGAGGCGGCGGCCCCGCGCAGGACCGAGGGGAGCAGGTGCTCGTCGACCTCGACCGGGAACGGGAAGCCCGGAGCGTCTCTGTAGGGGGCCGGGACGGGGGCCGCGGCCAGCGCGGTGTCGATGACCGAGGCCCCGTGTTCCTCCACCAGGTCGGCGAGCTGGGTGTAGGCGGCGGCCTGCTGGGGCCGGGTCTCCCAGGCCGTGGGGGGTGCCGTGAGAACGAGGCGGTCGAAGCGGTGAGGGGCCAGTACCGCAGCGTGGAGCAGGGTGGCGGTGCCCAGGGAGAGTCCGATCCCGGCGACCGGCGCATGGGGGGAGATCACGTCGAGGAGGGCGAGCAGGTCGCGGGCGAGGACGGGGAAGCGGAAGTCCTCCGGAGTGGGCGCTCCGGTGGAACGTCCGTGGCCACGCGCGTCGTAACGGACCAGACTCCGACCGGCGGCGGCCACGGGGCTCCAGTCGAAGGCGCCGGAGGACTCGGGGGTCAGGCTGCTGCTGCACAGCGGGTGGGCCCATACGGCGGCCGGTCCGCCGCCTGTCCGGTTCCAGGCGAGACGGGCGCCGGGGACGGCGGTCTCGCTCCGGTCGGGACGGGCGCCGGGGACGGTGGTGTCGCCCCGGAGGGGACGGGCGCCGGGAACGGTGGTCTCGTGCGAGGTGCGCGTGCTGGTTTCATCGAGCATGCGTCGATCATGTGCCCGGTGGGCGGTCGCGTGGCAGGCCGGGTCTCTCCCGGGGAGAGGTTCTCCCCGGCAGAAATCGTGGCAGGGTGAGAGGTGTGGATGGTGATCAGTTGGCGCAGTTTCTGCGCACGAGGCGCGCGGCGGTCCAACCGGCCGATGCCGTAGGGGGTTTGCGCAGGGTGTCGGGGCTGCGCCGTGAGGAGGTCGCCGAGCGCGCCGGCATTTCGCTGGACTACTACACGCGTCTGGAGCAGAACCGCACCAGCAGGCCCTCCGCGCAGGTCGTCGCCGCGCTCGCGACGGCGCTGGAGATGACCGAGCCCCAGCGTGCCCATCTCCACCGTCTCACGGACCATCCCGTGCAGCCGTCACCGTCCCAAGCCCCCGAGGCCGAGCCCGCGTTGCTGCGGGTGCTGGACCAACTGACCTCCGCTCCGGCGCACATCATGACCGACCTGGGCGAAACCCTCGCGCAGAACCCTCTTTCCGTCGCCCTCTTCAAGGACGCGTCGCTGTACACCGGTGCGAGCCGCAGTACGTACTACCGCTGGTTCACCGACCCCACCGCACGCGAGGTGTTCACCGAGGAGACCCGCGAGCAGGAGACCCGTGCCCGCGTGGCCGATCTGCGGGCCACACTGGTGCGCCGGTCCGATGCGGCAGCCCGGGAACTGGTCGCGCTGCTGCGGCGGGAGAGCGGGGAGTTCGAGGACCTGTGGGCCGCGCACGAGGTGTCGGCACGTTTCACGCAACGCAAGCGGGTCATCGGACCTACCGGTGTGCTCGAGCTGTACGCGCAGTTCCTCAGCGCCGGATCGCCCCATCAGATCCTCGTGGTGTTCACTCCGGTCGACGGCACGGACGCGGCCGAACAGCTGGGACGTATCGGCGAATTGTTCGGATCCGTGGCGCGTACGGGCTGACACGTCGGGCGTCTCCTGGCGGCCTGAGCGGGCCCGCGAGCGTGAAGGGCCTTGTGGGTCCGGCTGTTGACGTCCGTGGGGCCGAACTCGGCGGCACGAGCGCCGGGCTGGCTCTTCGCCGCCGTCACGGCGTCGGCGGAGTCGCACATGGCTTCGAGGAGGGCGGCGGGTAGGGTACCTCGGGCAGTTGAGGACGGTTTGGTGAGGACAAAACCGTACGGAAGAAGAAGGCACCGAACCGTTGAGGCAGAGCCGTTGAACGTACCAGGCGTGAAACCGACCGTGACGCATCGTGCCGAGGTGCGCCCTGCCGATGCTCACCCTGCCGAGGCGCACCCCGACGACGCGCATCGTGCCGCGGCGCGCCCTGCCGAGGGACTCGGTGGGAACGAGCCGCCGCTCGCCGCCCGTTGCCGCCGTCCGGCCGACCTGCTGCGCCTGCTCACCGGTGTGCTCGGCATCGCCCTGCTCCTGGCCGTGGCCTGGGGCGCGCACGCCACCACGTCCGGTGTCGAGCACGACGTCTCCCGCAGCACCGCCGCCCACACCTCCCGCCACCTGATCGACTTCCTCGGCTCCCCCGCCAACCTGGCCGTACTCCTCGTTCCGGTCCTGTTCGCCGTCGAACGGCTGGTCAGACGGGACGCCGCGCGGGTGGCGGACGGCGTGCTGGCGGCCGTCCTCGCGCACGGCGCCGCACTCGGCACCGGTCTGTGGGTGACACAGTGCGCGCCTTTCGCCGTCCACGACGCGCTCACCCGGGCCGCGCCCGGCGGCGGCGCCACCGACCCGGTGCACGGCTATGTCGCCCCGGTCATCGCCTTCATGACCGCGGTGGGTACGGCGCGACGCCCTCGCTGGCGGGCGACGTTGTGGACCGTGCTCGCGCTGAACGCGTTCACGACGCTGGCCGGCGGATACACCACGCTGTCCTCCGTCGTACTCACCCTGCTGATCGGCTGGAGCGTGGGCTGCGGCACGCTCTACGCCGTCGGCGCGCCGAACGTACAGCCCACCGCCCTCTCGCTCATGGCAGCACTGCGACGGGCCGGCTTCACGCCGGTCACCGCCCGGCGGTTGGACGCCCCCGAGTCCTCCCCCGCCGAGCGCGGCCGCCGCTACCGCGTCACGTGCCAGGACGGCTCCCCGCTCGACGTCACCGTCGTCGACCGGGAGCAGCAGACGCAGGCCTTCATGCACCATGCCTGGCGCCAGGTACTGATGCGCCCGATCAGCGAGCGCGGCAGCCTGCAGTCCCTGCGTCAGAGGCTGGAGCAGGAGACGCTGCTGGCGTACGCGGCCGTCGCGGCGGGGGCGCGTACCCCGCGGCTGATCGGTGCCTTCGAGCTCGGCCCCGACGCGGTGATGCTCGTGCACGAGCACGTCGAGGCGCGCACCCTGGACCTGCTGGCCGACGAGGAGATCGACGACGGGGTCCTGGACGGGGTCTGGGAGCAGGTGCGCGTCCTCCACGCACGGCGTATCGCGCACCGGCTGCTGACCGGGGACGCGCTGCTGGTGGACGGCTCCGGCACCGTCCTCGTCACCGGGCTGGGCCGCGGCGAGATCGCCGCCGGGGACATCCTGCTGCGGATCGACACGGCCCAGCTGCTGACGACGCTCGCCCTGCGGGTGGGTCCCGAGCGCGCGGTCGCCTCCGCGACGCGGGTGCTGGGCCCCGACGCCGTCGCAGGAAGCCTGCCGATACTCCAGCCGATCGCGCTCAGCCGCTCCACCCGTACAACCCTGCGCCGGCTCGCCGAGGAACGCGCGGAGCGCGAACGCCAGACGCCGACGCGGGCCGCCGGGGCCGTGGACGACGGCACCCCGGAGTACACCCCCGAGGACGATCCCCTCTCCCTCATCCGCCGGCAGGTCCTGCTCGTACGCCCGCTGGCCCCCCTCGCCCCGGCCCGGCTGGAGCGGATCAGACCGCGCACTCTGGTCACGCTCGTCGGCGGGGTCACCGTCGCCTGCTATCTGCTCTCCCAGCTGGTCACACTCGACTTCGGCGCCCTGATCGAGCAGGCGAACTGGACCTGGGCCGTTCTCGCGCTGGCGTTCTCCGCGCTGACCTATGTGGCGGCGGCGATGAGCCTGCTCGGCTTCGTCCCCGAGAAGGTTCCCTTCGGGCAGACCGTCCTGGCCCAGCTCGCCTCGTCGTTCGCGCTGGCCCCTGCGGCCGTCGGCGGCATCGCCCTCAACACTCGTTTCCTGCAGCGCAACCGGGTCAGGCCGGGGTTCGCGGTGGCGAGCGTGGGCGCCTCCCAGCTGGCCGGAGGCGTCGGCCATGTGGTGCTCCTGCTCGCCTTCGGTTATGTGACGGGCACTCAGGACACCGCCCTGCTCTCCCCTTCGAGCGCGACCACGGTGATCGGCGGCCTGCTCGCCGCCACCGTCCTGGCCCTGGCGGTCGCCGCCGTTCCGCAGCTGCGCAGATTCGTCACCACGCGGGTACGGGCCCTGTTCTCGGGGGTCCTGCCGCGCCTGCTCGATCTGCTGCAGCGGCCCGCCAAGCTGATCACCGGCTTCGGCGGCATCCTGCTGCTCAATCTCGCCTACATCGCCTGCCTGGACGCCTCGGTAAGGGCGTTCGGCCACTCGATCGGCTTCGCGCCCCTGGCCTTCGCCTATCTCGTGGGCAGCGCCGCCGGTTCGGCCATCCCCACGCCCGGCGGGATCGGCGGCGTCGAGACGGCACTCGCCAGCGCCCTCACCCTGGCAGGGCTGCCGGCGTCGGCCGCGTTCTCCGCGGTACTGCTCCACCGTCTGCTCACGTTCTGGCTTCCGGTGCTCCCGGGCTGGGTCGCCTTCAGCCACCTGGTCCGCAAGCAGTTGCTCTAGCCCGGGTGTCCGGCATCACGCCGGACCGGCTGGTGACCCGGCCTCTCGTCAGCGCCTGCGACGGCGCCCCTCCGGCCCGGAGCGCAGTGGGGCACCGCGACCTCCTCCGGTCCCCCGCCGAAGGAGGCGCAGATGCCGAACGTCAGGAAGACCGCTGGATCGCCGAGCTCGGTCCCTGTACGGGATCGATCACAGTGGCGGCGATGCGGAACCGTTCGTCCAGGGCGCTCCAGATCTCGTTCAGCAACTCCTCCGCGTCGTCGGCTTTGACGGTGGTCTCGGTGAAGGGCGCGGCGACCGACACGAGCTCACCGTCGGAGGTGTACGTGGTGAGCAGGACGGCTTCGCCGGGCTCCAGGTCCTGGACGGCGAGGGTCATCACGTTGCTGGTCAGGCGCGCCGCACGACTGGGGCGCGCGGCGCCGAACACCGTGGCCCTTCCCCCGTCACGGCTGATCAGGGCTGTGATGCGCGAGGTGCGGATCGGGGGGTCGGGTTCGTACTGGAGGCCGCTGAGCGCGTCCGTGGCGGAGGCTCCACCGCGAAGCCGTTCGGCTACCTGGGACGC
Source organism: Streptomyces sp. NPDC021080 (assembly GCF_044333225.1). Taxonomy (NCBI): domain Bacteria; kingdom Bacillati; phylum Actinomycetota; class Actinomycetes; order Kitasatosporales; family Streptomycetaceae; genus Streptomyces; species Streptomyces sp. NPDC021080. The sequence continues at coordinate 89,532 of NZ_JBIRQM010000014.1, forward strand.
CTGCTCGCCGTTGCCGAGCACCAGCCATTCGTCCGTGGCCGTGGCAGCGGCGTAGTGGCGCAGCGGATCGTGCTCACCGGGGGCCAGAGGACCCACCACGAGATCACCGCCGATGAGTCGCATGGCCCGGTCCCGTGAGGCGGGCGAACGCCCTGTGAGGAATTGACGTGCTCCTCGCCCTGAGGGGCGAGGATTCTGGCCTTCCTTGACTGGTTGCCGTGCCGCTACGCGGCACGGTTTCCGGTCGGGAATCCGTGGCTTCCTGTTTCTTCGCGCTGTGCCAGAACGGGTTCTGGTCTTACCGGCACTCCGCAGGCCGATGCCGCCAGTCCGGCGGCCTGTTTGATGTTGAGTGCGGCATTGTGGTCCCGGTCGTGGACAGTGCCGCAGGCGGTGCAGGTCCATTCCCGCACGTTGAGGGGTTTGGGTCCGTCCTTGACGCCGCAGGTGGAGCAGGTCTGGGAGGTCGGTTCGAACCGGCCGATCTTCACCAGGGTGCGCCCGTACCGGGCGGCCTTGTACGCCAGCATGTCCACGAACTGTGCCCAGCCCGCGTCATGCACGCTCTTGGCCAGCCGGGTGCGCGCGAGTCCCTTGACCGCCAGGTCCTCCACACCGATCGCTTGGTTCTCGCGGATCAGCTTCGTGGAAAGTTGGTGGTGGAACTCGCGGCGGGCATCGGCCACCTTGGCGTGGGCGCGGGCGACCTTCAGGCGGGCCTTGGCCCGGTTCTTTGATCCCTTCTGCTTTCGGGACAGCTCCCGCTGGGCCTTCTTCAGCTTCTTCTCCGCCCGGCGCAGGAAGCGCGGGGAGTCGATCTTCGTTCCGTCGGAGAGGACCGCGAAGTGCGTCAGGCCGAGGTCGATGCCGACCGTCTGGCCGGTGTCGGGCATCCGGGCGGCGTCGGCTGCGGGGTCGGTGTCGACGACGAAGGAGGCGAAGTACCGTCCCGCGCTGTCCTTGATCACGGTGACCGAGGTGGGGACGGCGGGCAGGGTGCGAGACCACTTCACCCTCACCGCGCCGATCTTCGGCAGGATCAGCCGCCCACTGCCGGTGATCTTCCAGCGGGCATTGGCGGTGAACCGGATCGACTGCCGGGCGTCCTTGCGGGACTTGAAGCGGGGCGCACCCAGCCTGGGGCCCTTGCGGGCTCCCTTGAGGGAAGCGAAGAAGTTGCGGTAGGCGGCCTCGGCGTCCCGCAGGGACTGCTGCAGCACCACTGCGGACACCTCGCCCAGCCAGCACCGCTCCTTTGTCCGTTTCGCCTCGGTGATCAGCTTCCGGGACAGCTCACCCGCCGCCGGGAACGCCAGCCCCGCCTTCCGGGCGTCCTCACGGACGCTGACCGCGTCGTTGAACACGACCCGCGCGCACCCGAACGCCCTCGCCAACGCGGTCCGCTGACCGGCGTCCGGGTACAGACGAAAGCTGTACCGAAGCTGCACGGTGATCACACTAGGCATATCGAACCTGCGACGTCACCGGGAACACACAAACGATCCGTCACCGTCACCGTCACCGTCACCGTCACCGTCACCGTCACCGTCACCGTCACCGTCACCGGGCAGAGTCCGGCTCCGCCGGAACGCCACCGCGACGCTCCGCGTCGCCACCACAAGATTCGCTTCACCCCCGGCCTGAAGGCCGGAGCACTGTGAATGAATCCCTGTAGCGGCGAACTGCCCTTTAGAATCTGCCCGTTGACCCCTCCTTGTACCGGTGCCTGGCTTCTCGTCCGGAATCCGGCGCCTGTTCCACCGACTTGACCGCACGTCCGACGATCAAGGAGCACAGGATGCAGGACCGGCCCGAGGACGGCCCGGCGCAGCCCCAGGCGCAGACGCCGTCTCCATCCGGACCCACCGCCCCACCCGCACCCACACCCCAACCACAGGGACATCAGCAGCCGTTACCGGCGCCAAGACCCGAACCCGCTCCGGAACCGGCCCCGGGTCCGAACCAGGTGCCGACGTCGGTGTCGACACCGGCACCGGCACCGGCGAGCGGCTACGGGGCGCCCTCGCCTGTCTATCCTCCGGCGCAGCAGTACGCGTACGGGCAGCCGCCGGGCTTCCCCCCGCCGACCGTCGGCAAGGGCGCCGCGGGGCGTGCGGTGCTGTGGGCGGTGGTCGGTGCGGTGGCCGCCTCCGCGCTGTGGGCCGCGGGCATCCTCCTGCTCGGCCCCCTGGACGACAGAGCGGACCTCGCGGGGTACCGGGCCAAGGCCAATCTCTGTTCCTCGGTCGACTACAGCGCCCTGCGCACCGAGTACACGGAGCAGGACAGCTCTCCCACGCACAACTCGCTGAAGCACAAGGCGATCGACCAGAGTTCCTGCAGCATCTCCCTGAAGACGGGGTCCAGTTCCTCCTACGCCGACGCGTACCTCTCGGTGGAGATGGATCTGCACAAGAAGACCGATCCCGCCCCCGAGTTCACGGCCGTGTGGTCCCAGTACGACCAGCGCTACCAGGACTACGAGGTGCAGAAGGTGTCCGGGTTCGGCGATGAGGCCTATCTCGTGACCGAGGACACCACGTCCGGCACGGGAACCAGCGGCAGCCGGGCGGTGACCCTCGCGGTGCGCGACGGCTGGATGACGTACCAGATGAGCTGGAGCGTCTACACGTCCTCCTACGAGACGACCACTCCGCCCGAGGTCAGCGAGGTTTCACGGTGGGTGAAGACCGACACCCGCTCGACGCTGGAGAACCTCCGGTCCGACTGACCCTTCGGTGAGGCCGGGCCCTGCCGGTGCGTCGTCCCGGCAGGGCTCGGAAGGCCCCGGCAACTGATCCCTTCGAGGCGGAGCGCGGGTGTCGGCGCCGCCCTGTGACAGGGATCAGGCGCCAGTGGTGTGCTTGGTGCGCCAGGTGTTCTTCTTGGACGCGTTTCCGCATGTCTCCATGGAGCACCAGCGCCGGTTGCCGGGACGGGACGTGTCCAGGAACCAGGCGGCGCACCGGGGTCCGGAGCAGGCGCGTACCTGGGCCAGGGCGGGGGACGTGGCCAGCGTGACGGCGTCGCGGGCGATGTCCGCCAGGACCGCGCCGACCGGGTCCTTCGCCCCGTGGACCGCCGTGCCCGTCGCGTCGAGACGCACGGTGGGAGTCGCTTCCGCGGCGATGGTGTTCAGCAGTTCGCGTTCGCGCGGGGGGCAGGCGGCCGACCCGCCGTCGCCGCGAGCGGCCGTGAGCAGGGTATGGACTGCTTCACGCAGGGCCCGCGCCCGCCGGAGGACAGCCGGTGCCGGAACCGGGACGACCATGTCGGCCGGATAGGGCCCCAGTTGAGCCACCCAGTCGGCCAGGTCCTGAGCGGTGGCCAGTTCCTCGGTGGCTTCGTCGGTGCCGCGCAGCCGCAGGGTGCGCATGAAGTCGAGGCACAGCCGGCCCGCGCCGCTGCGGAACCGCGCCGTCGCCGGTTCGGGGGTGGGTGCCATGAGAACCACCTTACCCCGGAACCGGTTTGACTGGTACGTTCAAGGAACCGGTTTAACCAGTTCCTCGTGGCGGCACTCCGCCCCGCCCCGATTCCCTTTCCCTTCCGCCCCCTTCATGGCCGAGGTGCGCGTGATACCCGACAGTTCTGCTCCTTCCTCCCCCTCTCCCCCGGTCCCGGGCCGGCCGCTGCTCCTGCTTCTGGCCGTCACCTGCGGCGTCACGGTGGCCAACGTCTACTTCCCGCAGGCAGTCAGCCCGCTGATCGCCGACGGCCTGCACGTGCCCTCCTCCTCAGCGGCCCTGGTGGTCACCTGCGCCCAACTCGGCTACGCGGCGGGCATCTTCCTGCTGGTGCCGCTCGGCGACCGGATGCGCCCCCGCAGCCTCGTCACCACCCTGCTGCTCATCACCTGCGCGGGACTCCTCCTGGCCGCGACAGCCACCCGCCTGCCCGTCCTGGCCGCCGCCGGCGCTCTGGTCGGCCTGACCACCGTGGTCCCGCAGATCCTCATCCCCATGGCCGCGGGCCTGAGTTCGCCGCAACGGCGCGGCGCCGTGACCGGCACGCTGCTCTCCGGCCTGATCGGCGGCATCCTGCTCGCCCGCACGTTCTCCGGCGTCCTCGGACAGTGGCTCGGCTGGCGCGCTCCCTACCTGGCCGCCGCCGCCCTGGCCCTGCTCCTGGCCCCCGTGATGGCGGTGGCACTGCCTCGCACCGCACCGAGCACCGATCAGCCCTACCCGAAGCTTCTCGCGGCCCCTGTCCGCCTGCTGCGCACCGAGCCGCTGCTGCGGCGCTCCTGCCAGTACCAGGTGCTCGTGTTCGCCGCGTTCAGCGCCGCCTGGACCGCGCTGGCGCTGTTCGTCACCGGCCCGCGGTACCACCTGGGCACTCCGGCGGTCGGCGTCATCGCGCTCGTCGGCGCGGCCGGCATGCTCGCCACCCCGATCGCGGGCCGGCGCACCGACCGGGACGGCCCCGACGCCGTCAGCCTCGTCTGCCTGACCGGCACCGTCACGGCCGGGGTGCTCCTGATGGCCGGGAACCTGGGCGGACCCGTCGGACTCGTCGGCCTGGCAGCGGGCATGCTGCTGCTCGACGTGGCCATGCAGTCGGGCCAGGTGGCCAACCAGGCCCGCATCTTCGCCCTGCGCCCCGAGGCCCGCGCCCGCCTCAACACCGCGTACATGACCTGCGCGTTCCTGGGCGGCAGTGCCGGCTCATGGCTCGGCGTCCGCGCCTACTCCGCCTTCGGCTGGGACGGAGTGTGTGCGCTGGTCACGGTCCTCGCCGGCCTGGCCCTGCTCCGCCACGTCCTGCGCGACCGGCCCGGCCGGGTATCCACCGCGAACACGGCCCAGCGGACCTCGGAGCCGTCCGGGGACACGGCCCCACAGACCTCCCCGCCGTCCGGGGGCACGGACCGCGGGGAGGTGGAAGCCGGCCGCGGGCGGTGACCGCGGCCGGCGCCGGGGCCGTCCGGCACGTCGGGGGACGGACACGACGGGAATCGGTCCTGCACCAGCGTCACGGCCCCGGCCCGGCCGGCACCGTGGCCCGTCGGCTTCCCGCGGACGCGGGAGACGGTGCGGTCGACCAGGCCGCACTCCAGCAGGTCGAAGCCGCGTCACTCATCCGGGCCGGACGACAGCCCGCGGCTTCGGCGATCGGCCACCCGGCATACGTCCGTGGGCCGGGATCCGCCGACCACGACGTGCTCCGCGACCCCCTGGACGCCTCACGGCTCCCGACGCCGCCCGTCGACCATGCCGTCCGCGCCCCGCACCCCACACCCCGCCGACCGCTCACCGCGAGCTGCGAGACATCACAGGCTCTTCCACTCCTGCGCCGCCCGGGCCAGGTGTTCCCATACGGCGGCAAGGGCCGGGCTCGCCGGCGTGTCGCGGCGGGACGCCAGGTACAGCGTGTTCAACGGCTCGACCTCCGGCCGGTGCATCTGCACCACCTGGCCCGCGGCCAGGGCCGGAGCGGCGACATAGCGGGGCAGCACGGAGATGCCCATGCCGGACACCACCGCGGTCAGTACGGCGCGCAGGTCCGGGACGACGACCGCGACCTGGTTGGGCGGCCGCCGCCCGAACTCGCTGAGCCAGTACCGCCGGATGATCGGAAGATCGGCCGCGTAGGCCACCAGCGGCATGGGGGCCAGCGCGGCGACCGGGTCGGTGGCCAGCCGCTCCTGGTCCACGGCGTGCGCCAGCGCGGGCGGCCCCACGAGCACGAACTCCTCGTCCACCAGCGGCGTCACCGACAGCTCCTCCTGCCGGGGGCGGACGGCGGAGACCACCAGGTCCAGCCGTGCCGCCGTCAGCGCCGTCAGGAGTTCGCCGGCCAGACCCAGCGTCACCCGGATCCGCAGTCCACGGGCCGACAGCGGCGCCAGAGCGGGAAGCACCTGCAGGGACATCACCTCGGCCGCTCCGCCGAGATGGACCGTGCCCTGCAGCATGCGCTCCTCCCCCGAAGGAGCGAGCGCGGTGCGCAGCCCGTCGACGTGCAGCCCGACACGGGCGGCCAGCGCCGCCGCCCGGGGCGTCGGCCGGGCTCCTTTGCTCGACCGGACGAACAGGGGCTCGCCGAGTTGCTCCTCGAGGCGGGCCAGCTGCCCGGTGACCGCCGGCTGGCTCACCCCCAGCCGCTCGGCCGCCGCGGACAGCGACCCGGTGCGGTAGATCTCCAGGAACGTCGCCAGCAGGTCCAGGCCGGGCAAGGTCGCCTCCGTCCATCACGGAGCTTATGGGGTGCTCCGATCGGTCGAATCCTAGTGATGGACCCGGGCGACAGTGCGCAGCCACCGGCCCGGCGACGCCGCTCAAGGCCGTACGACGCAGTACAACGCCATGCGACACCGTACTGCGCTGTTCTGCCACATCCACGGGCTGCGGGCCACTCCCGATCCATAAGCCTTCTTATGGCCTGGAGAGGCGGCAGGGCATTCCTGTGATGAATCCTGAGGTTGTCCCGAGTACGGCGGTCCTGCGGTTCCACGGGCCGCGAGCACCGCCTTCCCACGTCGTCCCACAGATAAGAACAGGCCATTTCGATGCCGAAGATCCTGATGATCGTCTCTGCCGCCGACCACTTGACCCTGGCCGACGGATCCACCCATCCGACCGGCTTCTGGGCCGAAGAGGTCGCCGCCTCCCACAAGGTGCTGCGCGCCGCCGGAGCGCAGGTGGACTTCGCCACCCCCGGCGCCGTCCGCCCCACGGTCGACGCCCTGAGCCTCGACGCCCGCGGCGGCGTGTCCGAGGCCGACGCCCAGGAGTTCCGCACCTACCTCGACGGCATCGACGACCAGCTCTCCAACCCGCTGCCGCTGGCGGAAGTACAGCTGAGCGACTACGACGCGATCTACCTCCCCGGCGGCCACGCGCCGATGGCCGACCTCGCCACCGACGCGGATCTCGGCCGGCTCCTGAACGAGGCCGACGCCCAGGGCACGATCGTCGCCGCCCTGTGCCACGGCGTCGCCGCCCTGCTGAGCGCCACCACCGCCGACGGCGGCTTCACGTTCGCGGGCCGCTCCCTCACCTCCTTCGCCGACGAGGAGGAGCGCCAGGGAGGCCTCGGCGACAACACCCCCTTCTACCTGGAGAGCCTGCTGCGCGAGCGCGGGGCCGAGGTCGAGACCGGGGCGCCGTGGAGCAGCACGGTCGTCGTGGACGGCCCTCTGGTCACCGGGCAGAACCCCCAGTCCAGCACCGCCACCGCCGAAGCCACGCTGAAGGCACTGGCCGACCGCTGAGCCGTACCGGGACACCGGGACACCGGCCGAACCCGCCGGAGCCGACGACCGCCGCAGGGACGCGACACGCCCCTGCGGCGGTCCTCCCGTTCCGGCGACGGTTCGGGACGGACACGCCGCACCACGACCTTTCACGACCGTCCGGACACACGCCCGAGCACGCCCTCCCGCCCCCACCGAACCCAGAGTTGAACATGTTCAAAAAATAGGGCTAGGGTGATGCCAGGCTGATCCGAGGGGGATTCGATGAAGGTTGTGCTGCCCGGAGGAACCGGACAGGTGGGCACGATCCTCGACCGCGCGCTGACGGCCGCCGGGCACGAGGTCACGGTGGTCACCCGGCACCCCGTACGAGCGCATCACATCGAATGGGACGGCGCCACGCCCGGCCGGTGGGCCGAGGCGATCGACGGCTGCGACGCCGTGATCAACCTGGCCGGACGCAGCGTCTCCTGCCGTTACACCGCCGAGAACCTGCGCGCCATGATGGATTCCCGGGTGGATTCGACCCGGGTCGTCGGCGAGGCGATCGCCGCCGCCGCGCGGCCACCGCGCGTCTGGCTGCAGATGAGCACGGCGACCGTCTACGCCCACCGCTTCGACGCGGCACACGACGAGGCGACCGGCGTGATCGGCGGCTCGGAGGCCGGCGTACCCGACTACTGGGCCTACAGCGTCGAGATCGCGAAGAACTGGGAGCGGGCGCAGGCCGAGGCGCCGACTCCGGCAACCCGCAAGGTGGCCCTGCGCTCGGCCATGGTCATGAGCCCGGACCGGGGCGGCGTGTTCGACGTGCTGTCGTCGCTGGCGCGGTTGGGGCTGGGCGGCCCGGTGGCCGGCGGGGCGCAGTACGTCTCCTGGATCCACGACGAGGACTTCGTGCGGGCGGTGGAGTTCCTGATCGCCCGGGACGACCTCGACGGGCCGGTGAACCTCGCCGCCCCCGGCCCTCTGCCGCAGCGCGCTTTCATGCGGGCGCTGCGCACCGCCTGGCGTGTTCCGGTGGGGCTGCCGGCGACACGCCGCATGGCCGAGCTCGGAGCGTTCGCGCTGCGCTCGGACACCGAACTGCTGCTCAAAAGCCGCCGCGTGGTGCCGGGCCGGCTGCACGCGGCCGGGTTCGACTTCACCCACCCCGAGTGGGACGACGCCGCCGCATCCCTCGTACGGCGAGCCAGGGAGGCCCGTGCGACATCGGGGCGGACCCGCGAACGGGACCGCATCGGGTAAAGCCCTGCCCACGGACGACGGTTGGACGAACCGATGGCTGGACGGACCGATCGCCGGGTGGACGGATGACTGGGCGAACGGATGGATGCCCGGACGGACAGCTGTATGGACGGGCAGCCGGGCAGCCTGTTGGGCGAAAGCGCCCTCCAAGTCCGCTTCCGTGGAGGAGTGTTGACGATCGTTCAAGGCGGAACAAGGGACCGCGAAGAGGATCGTCCGGTGTCGCGTCCGGCCAGTCGGCGCGGCGCCGACGGAGCGTTGTCAGTGGCGATCGTCATCATGAGCAGATGGCCAACCCGAACCTCACCGACGGCAGTGTCTGGCGACTCCACCACGACGGGCGGGAGATCGCCCGACTGACCGTGACCGGCGCAGACATGCCCTGGACGCACGCCGCATTCGAAGCGCTTCCCGGCTTCGAAGAGTTCCGCCCCCTGTTCGCCGAGCAGGAGCGGGCCGTCGACGAGGAGGACTGGGACCGGGTCGACGCCTGCTGCACCCGGATCCGCGATGCGCTCACCCTGACGTTTCCGGACGGCGGCCCGGTCGCCGAGTTCACCCTGCACATCCACGACGACGGCACCGCCGGCTGGCGCTGGTACGACAAACCCTTCGACGAGGCGGACCGGTGAGGCGCCGCCTCCGCCGCCTCTCCTCCGGGACAAGGAACCCGAACCCGCCTGGTTCTGCTTCGAGTTCGGCAGCGAAGGGTGCGCCGTCGGCAGGGCGAGTCGCCGGAGTCCGAAAGCGCCGGCACAGTCGTGCGCCGCACCTCGTGGGCCGGGCGCGGCCCTGCCGAGCAGTGGAATGAGGGCGGACACTCGGGATACGAACGCGCCCTTGCGGCCCGTCAGCCCAGCCAACCCCGCCAGCGGGCGTGGATCGGCGCGCACTCCCCCGACGCCCTCGCCTTCTCCGCCCGCCGATCCAGGTATGCCTTGCCCGCAGGCGTGATCGCACCAGATCCACTGACGTACTTGCTCGGCCCCATCAGGAGAACCGGATCGGCGCACGGCGGCACCACCGGACGAGTGGCCCACCAGCCGAACCCCGCCACCAGCACCACGACAGCCCCTGCCACGGCACGCCGACGCGGGCGCCGCCTGCGCGGTGGCCACTCGGTCCAATGGACAATCATGCGGCGAGGGCAGCCCTCGTACGGCACCGGCCCCCTGCCGGGAAGCCGACGGTGCGAGAAGGCGCTCCATGACGACTTGAAGAGCACCGGCCGGGCAGCAGAACTGGCGCAAGGTCGGGGGTGGTTGGTCCGTTCCTGACGGCGAGCGACGGATCTGTGCCACCTGCGGTACGCCGGTCCGCTCGTACAGGTATCGGTTCCATCCGCCCGAGTCCTCCCTCTACGAGCGCTGCGTCGGGCTCGCCTGGTGCTCCGGCTGCCGGATCTACTCCGGCAACATGGTGCATGTACCGCGGAAGCGAGTTCTGCACGACACCCTTGTCGGTCTCCCCCCTGAGCAACGGGAGTGGCTTCGTGGCAGGGAAGCGGAATTGGTGGACTTCCTTGACCGCCGGGCTCGAGGCGGCTCGCGTTAGCGGTCACAACTGTGCTGTCACGGCGTGGCGTTCGTCGCCCTCGGCCGTGTCACACGACCCTGCGGTGGTCGGTCCGCGTCATCCATGGCTGTCTGTCCGCCCCGCGAAGGCACCGGCATCCCAGGCCGAAAAAGATCGGCCGGAATCGTAGCTGACAGCAGGATTCTCGATCGCGTTACGTGTCATGTCTCCGTCGATTAAGGAACAGCCGTCACTGTCCGGACGGAGAGTCACCCCCACGATGGAGGAACCGTGCCCGGCCCGATGAACCGCCGTAGATTTGCCCTCCGCCCGCTCGCGGCACCGCGTACCGCGCTGCTCGGCACACTGAGTCTGTTCCTGGCGCTCGGCGCCACCGGAGCCGGAGGCACCACCGCCTCCGCCGCCGACACGGACGGGCTGCAGCTGTCCGGCACCACCACGTCCGGAATCCACAACACGTACGATCCCAGCGCGTTCACCTATCTCGCGCAGGGTCTCGACACCGGTACCTCGATGATCGAGCTGGACGTCTGGGACGACTTCTTCACCCAGGAGTGGAAGGTCAGTCACAGCAGTCTGACCAGCAACGGCAACAACTGCGTCAACGCCTCCACGGCCGCCGACCTGTACACCGGCAGCGCCAACAAGGACCTGGAGAGCTGCCTGGACGACGTGCGGGTGTGGCTCGGCGCGCACCCCGGCCACGGGCCGCTGATCATCAAGCTGGAGATGAAGGCCGGTTTCCAGGCCAACCTCGGGATGAGCCCGGCCAAGTTGGACCAGTCGATCTCCGCACACCTGGGCAGCCTGGTCTACAAGCCGAACGACCTGCTGAACAAGCCCGGCGGTGGGCAGTACGCCACCCTGGACGACGCCGCCAGGGCCGGCAACTGGCCGACCCGGGCGCAGTTGGCGGGCAAGGTGCTGCTGGAGGTCATCCCCGGCACGGTCGAGGAGGGCAATCCGACCGACACCCTGTGGACGGACAAGGAGTACGCGACCTACCTGCGCAACCTGCACACCGCGGGCACCACCTCGCAGGCGAACATCTTCCCCTCGGTGCACAACGCCGCGTCGGGCGACCCCCGTACCCGCTACTCCGACACGACGCTGCGGCCCTGGTTCGTGGCCTTCGACGGTGACGCGGCCACCTACATCAACAACGGCATCGACACGAGCTGGTACGACACCAACCACTACCTGCTCTTCATGACGGACTCGCAGAACGTGTCGCCGGCCCTCGACGACGTCAGCCCGTCGGCGTCCGACGCGTCGGCACGGGTCGCGCAGCTGGCCAAGGCGCATGCCACGGTCGCGTCGAACGACTGGCGGAGCCTGCCGACCGTACAGTCGTTGGTCCTGCCGCGCGGCTGATCCTCGGACTCGTCCACGGAAAGGTGCGTGGGGCGGCGGAAGCCGTGCCGGCCTGCGACGGCGCCCAGCCGTCGCAGGCCGGCACCCGGCTCGGGTCGGCCCGCGGTCCGGCAGGTCTAGCAGGTCTAGCAGGTCTTGCGGACGTAACCGCTGCTGCCCGCCGGTTTGACGTCCACATCTCGTTGGACGATGCTCAGCGTGCCGCCCCATCCGTTGCAGGCCTTCGACCTGCCGGAGTTGGTGTACTCGATCACGATCACGTTGTTCCCGAAGGCGCTGGTGTAGTCACCGCACTCGTCGTACTGGCCGCACTCCTCGGCCACGGCGAAGTCCAGACCGTTGGCGGTGTGATTGCCCGCCAGCTCGGGAGTGTTCTTCTGGGCGATGGCCAGACCGTCCGCGTGGGCACGGGCGGAGAGCAGCTTGACGAACGCCTGCGCGTTGGCGGCCGTCAGACGGTTCCCGGAACGGGTGTAGCTGTCGTAGTTGTCGGGCTCGATCGCCTGGAAGCCCTTGGCCTTGCAGCTGTCGATCACGCTTCCGATCTTGCCGGCGATCCGCTGCCGCTTGCCGTCGGTGCCGACGTCGAGGAAGGCCTCGCCCCAGTCCTCGTCGTAGACGACCTTGCCGGACGCGTCGCGCAGCAGCAGGTCGGCGTCCCACTCGTTCTCGGCACCCGGCTGGGCCTGGAAGGCGTTGACGTAACAGATGTTGTACAGGCCCCCCGCCGGGGAGGCGGTGTTGTCCCGGGTGACGACCTTCACCCCGGCCGGCGGGGTGTAGGCACCGCCGATCTGATAGTCGAAGCCGACGTGCGGGGGCGGCAGGGGCACGGACGCGGCCTGCGCCGATGCCGTCGGGGCGACCAGGGCACCGATCAGCGCCGTCGCGCCGACGGCGGTGCCCATGAGCTTGCGGGGAGTTCGACTGAAACGGCCCATGTGAATGAGCTCCAAGGGGGAAGAGGGCACGTCCCCGCCTCGGACGCGCAAGGGCGTCCTGGCGACTTGGGCCGGGCTCGTGGCGCGAGGCCTGCATACCGGCTGGGCGTGTCTCTGGACACGGAGCAGGGCTCCGGTGTCGTCCGGGAGTAAAGCGATTGCCTCGAGAGATGTCAATGCTGGAACGCCGCGCCGACGAACTCCGCATTTCGTCGGCGCGGCAACCCGACCGAACCTCGCCCGCCCGCGCCCGTGAACGTGAACTCCGCCCGTACGTCGGGGTGTTGTGGGTGACTGGTCGCTGAGGGCGGGTCCCGTGCCCGCCCGCGCAGGGTCCGACTCCGGTCGGTGGGCCGACACATGAACAATGACTCCTGACAAAAGTGGTGGGCGTGACATGGACAGAGGTCGGTGTCGTGTACGAGGCCGCCGGGTGGCGGGTGGCGGGTGGCGGGTGGCGGGACACGGTCGGCCGCGTCATCGCACGCGACAAACCCGGCGACGTCGGCGATCAACCCCGGGATACTGGTCGCCCATGGATGAGGTCGAAGTCGTCGTCGCCCATTCCGAGCGCGCGACGCTGCGCGTCGGTGACGTGTTCTTGAAGGTGGACGCCGATCAGGCGCGCATCGACGTCGAGGTCGAGGCGATGTCCCTCGCGCCGGTCCCGACCCCGGAGGTCCTGTGGCGCAAGCCGCCCGTGCTCGCGATCGCCGCGCTCCCGGGGACGACGCTCGGGCGCCTCGGCGGGCCGTCGACCGGGGCGCCGGCGGCGTGGGCCGCGGCGGGCGCCGCCATCCGGCAGCTGCACGACGCGCCCCTGCCGCCCCGGCCGGGCAGGGCCGGGCGGAGCGTCGCCGCGCTGACGGCGGAACTCGACGACGAGTGCGCGTTGCTCGTGACGAACCGTGTCCTGCCCGCCGACCTGGTCACCCGCAACCGCCAGGTCGCCGAGGCCGCGCTCCGGCCGTGGACTCCGGCGTTCACGCACGGCGACCTGCAGATCGCGCACGTCTTCGTCGACGGCGACGAGGTCACCGGCATCATCGACTGGTCCGAGGCGGGCCAGGGTGATGCCCTGTACGACCTCGCCACCTTCACGCTCGGACACGAGGAGCACCTCGACGACGTCGTCGCCGGCTATGGCACCGACATCGACCTCGACGTGATCCACGCGTGGTGGTCGTTGCGAAGCCTGCTGGTGGTTCGCTGGCTGAGCGAGCACGGCTTCGACCCGTTCGCGCCGGGCTGTGAGGTCGACGTGCTGAGATCCCGGATGTGAGGCTGCGCGGGCCCGACTGCCACGTATGCGTTCTGACGCATCGAGCGGGCCGTCTCCTGGGCGATCGCCCGCCCTTGCTCCCGACGACGTGCGGTGTGCAGTCGTCGCCGGCGGATGACGGCGCGGCCGAGGGTGACGGACGCGTGGTGGATGTCGTCGCGGATCTCCCGGCGGATGCGCAGGCGCCGGCTCCTGGGGCAGGGACTCCCGGCGGATCCCGGTGTACGGCACGAACAGGATCCCGCACGGCATCCTGCGACCGTCCGGACGCCGAGGTCCGGACGCCTCTTTTCGTCAGGAGTCGTCAGGAGTCGTCAGTCGGTGTGTCCGTGGGACGACGTGAGGTCAGCCGAGCGAGAGAAGGAACTTGCCTCGGCCCGTACCCGTCTCCAGGAACTCGTGTGCCTTCGCCGCCTCGGCCAGCGGCAGGGTCTGCGTCACCCCGGACCGGACCCGTCCGGCCGCGAGCAGCCGGAGGGCTTCGGCAAGGTGGTCGCCGATCCGCTCGGGAGCGCGACGGGCGAGGTCGCCGATGTTGAACCCGGCGATGGTCCGGTTGCCCTTCCACAGGTCCCACACCGAGGCCGTCCACTGCTCGTGCCGGCCGAGGTCTCCGTAGGCCACCACGCGGCCGAACGGCGCCAGCACGGACAGGCTCTGCTCCCGCACCGGCCCGCCGACGGGGTCGAGAACCAGGTCCACACCCCGGCCGTCGGTCACATCGGCCAGGTGCTCCGCGAAGTCTTCGCGCGGGAACACCTGGTCGTAGCCGAGTCCAGTCGCGTACGGAATCTTCTCGGCCGAGCCGACCGTGCCGTACACCCGGCCGGCCCCCAGCTCCCGGGCCAGTTGCACTGCGGCGGAGCCGACACCTCCTGCCGCTGAATGGACGAGTACGTCCTCGCCCTCCCTCAGCCGGCCGGCGTCCTTGAGTACGCCGAAGGCCGTCGGATAGACGCACGACAGCCCCGCCGCCGCGGCCGGATCCGCTTCTCCCGCTCCCGTGCGCAGTGACCTGACGAACCGCGGGTCCGCGGTCACCACCTCGGCGTAGCCGCCGAAGTCGGGCAGGTACGCCGCGACCGGCTCGCCGACCTCCAGCCCGCTCACTCCGGCGCCGAGTGCGGCGACCGTTCCGGCGACCTCGAGGCCCGGCACGTCCACCCCGCCGGGCCCGTCCGGGGCGCCGAACTCACCCCGCCGATGCTGGACTTCGGCGAAGTTGACACCCGCGAAAGCGACTCGCACCGTGACCTGGCCGGCCGTCGGCACGGGCTCGGGCAGATCCAGTTCCTCGAGTACCTCGACGCCTCCGTTGACCCGGAACCCGACCGCCCGCATCCGACACCCCCCGGTATCACGGTCTCCTGGTGAGAGCCGTACGAGTGCAGCAGCTCAAACAGCGATCTTGTTATTCCCGCCGCCGCCCAGGGCCCGGGGCCGACCCGACATCAGGCCATGTCAGGTCATGCCGTCAACCGCAGAGTGCCAGCCGATGACATCGTCGTGTCGGACGTCGCGCAGGATCGCCCCTTCGAGGCGGGCTCCGGTGATGTCGGTGAGGCCGTACCGCGGTCTGCCGGTGTTCACTCGGCCGAAGTCCGCGTCGGTGAGATCGGCGTCGCGCAGATCCGCGCCGCGGAGATCGCAGCCGGACAGACGTGCTCCACGCAGCGAGGCTCCCCGCAGGTCCGCACGGCTCAGATCGCAGAACGTGAAGGAACAGCCGTCCAGGGCGGCGTGACGCAGGTCGGCCTTCACGAACGAGCAACGGGTGAAGCGCAGTTCCCGGGGCCTGGCAGAGACCAGGTCCTGGCCGGTGAAGTTCTCCCCGCTCAGGGGCGAGTAGCGCTGGAGTGCGGCGAGTCGCTGCCGGGGATTCAGGGGTGTGGCCATGGACACCAGAGTGCCGGACGAGCCGGACGTCGGCTCGCCGATTTTCCAGGGCCAGGACCCCGAGGACAGGCCGGTCACCACTGGTCATCGGCGTGCGGGCCTGCTTCCGTGCTCGGCGGTGGCGGCGCCGTCGTGGGCCGATCTCGCCGGACACCGTCGAGACCACGCAGGCGAAAGCCGCGCATGCCGCCCAGCCGCGCGGTTCGTCGGCCACCTTCCCCGGCGACCAGAACGCCGACATGGCCGGCCCATGCCGCAAGCCGGGTATCACCGCCTCGGGACCGGTCGTCCGGACGCAAAGGGCTCTGCCGTCGATCATGGCCGAGGTGGCTGGAGGGGTCCGAGCCGGACGAGGAAGGCCGTGTTGCGGTCCTCTCCCCGTGGCAGACTCCGCGGCATGACGTACTTCTGGGTGAGCGATCAGGGCGACAAGTACCACGGCCGGGAAAGCTGTTGGGCCCTTGCAGCCGGGCAGGCCTCCGCCGATTCACGCGAGAGCTACGAGCGGCGCGACGTGACGCGGTACGACAGCGAGGATGCCGCTCGGGCCGCAGCCTTGCAGCACGCCCGGTGCGAGGCTCATGGATGCTTCGCCTAGAGGCGCGGTACAGGACTCGCCCGACTGTCGGAGCAGGTCCTCAAGGGTCTGGACGATCCGGATCGGCCCGGCGCGGAGCAAGTGGTCTCCGCCGGTGAACGACCAGGCCGCGAGCATCGGGCAGTTGGCCGTGCCCGGTACCCCGCGCGCGGCTCCCTGCGCATCTTCGCCGTAGCCGTCGGTCGATCATCGACCTGTGTCGGTGCTCTGCGGCATGATGACCGGCGTGAACACCGAGATGCTGATAGACGTCTGGCAGCGGCTTCTCACCGACCCTCGCAAGTCGTGGGTGCTGTTCGAGCACGGCACGTGTGTCGTACTGACCGCTCCGGAAGGGGAACTCGCCGAACAGGCCACCGACCTCCTGGAGAGGTTCGGCCCGGCGCATGCCGGATCTTCGGCAGGAGACTTCGGGGTGATCGACCTCAAAGACGTCGAGGGATGGGTCGTCACCGGGCATCACAACGACGTTCTCACCTATGTCGGTCCTGATGAGCCTCAGGATCGGTCGGAGATCGCTGTCGGGCTGTTCGGACGTTCCAAGCGCCACCGGGACGGCACCGAGCTTCACGTCATCCACGTCGAGGACGGACGAGGCTCAGCGGACCCGGCGTGAGTATCGCGCTTCATCGCTGATGGTCGCCGAGGGCGTATCGGCTCCATGTTCTCCGGCTTCGGTGACCAGGCGGGAGGAACTGCCGGCCCGCCGTGCGTGAACACGGCAGCATCGCCATGGTGCCGCGGCCCACCCATGCGCTGGACGGGCCTGTACGGCGGATCTTTCCGGACGGCCGCCGCAGGGCTTCCTGACGGGGCGTGACTTGATGTGTGGAAGAGTCTGACGCCGTTGCCCGTGCCGGCCATGTGCGGTCGAACCCCGTGGCCGAGAAGTCAGGAGCCGTTTCATGGCTGATGAGATCACGCTGCGCCCGGTGACCGCGGACGATCTGGGCCTGTTCGAGCGCGAGTTCAACGGGCCGGAGGGGGCCGGCCCGTACCAGTGGTTCGGCTTCGGTTCACCGGCCGGGCTGCGCCGGCAGTTCGCGGAGAACGGCCTGCTCGGTCCCGACGGCGGTGTGCTCTGCGTCGCGGAGGCGGGCCGGACGGTGGGCCGGGTCGAGTGGTTCGCCGGCACCTGGGGTCGGCCCGCCACCTCCACCTGCTGGACGCTGGCGATCGGCCTGGTGCCGGACGCGCGCGGCCGCGGCACAGGCACACGGGCCCAACGGCTGCTGGCCGAGTACCTCTTCGACCACACCAGGGCCGAACGGCTCCAGGCCTGGACGGACTGCGCCAACCTCGCCGAGCAGCGTGCGCTGGAGAAGGCGGGTTTCGTCAGGGAGGGTGTGCTGCGCTCGGCCCAGTGGCGCGGCGGCCGGTGGCACGACCAGGTGATCTTCTCGATGCTCCGCGCCGAACGCTCCGGCAGCGAATCGAGCTGAGCGCAGAACGCCGATCGGGCGCCCTCGCCCTCGTCCGGTTCGCGGCAGCGGACGAGGGGTTGGGAAGGCAGCCTTCCACGGCGAGGGCAGGTGATCCGTCTGTTCGACAGTGCGTTAACCTGCCCCGCCATGAACAGAGATGAGGCCGGGTCCGCTGACATCGTGGCTCGGGACACCGCGCGGTTCGACTACATCCCCGAGGCCGCGCACTACGACCGGGCACTGTGGCGATTCACCCTGGGGACCTGGCCGGGGCGTACCGGTTCCCTTCTGCTTCCCGCCGCGTTCGGGGCAGCGGCCTTCTTCGTACGGGTACTGGTCTGGCACCTGGACGAGATCCAGATCATCGCCGCCGGCGCGTGCTGCGTCATCGCGTTGTTCGCGGTACGCCAACGGTTCCGCAAGCACCGGGTGCGGCAGCAGTACGAGGGCTGGGCGGCCTACGGTTCCTGTCACACGCTGCTCACCGAGGACGGGCTGACGACGACCGGCGACGACGGGAAGAGCGACCGTGCCGATTGGCACGCGTACCCGTGGTGGTTCGAGACCTCCGAACTCTTCGTCCTCACCGGAAGTCTGGGCTACTTCCTCGTACTCCCCAAGCACGGTGCGGCCTCACCGGAGGACCTCGTCCGGACTCGCGCCTTGTTCTCACAGCACCTTCGCCGCATCTGAACTCTTTCCCTGCCCACCACGATCCGAGGTCGGCCTGCCGCAGGTAGGGCGCGATGCAGGGTGTGAACAACCGTGTGGCCCAGTACGAAGGTCACGACCATCATCATGGTCGCCGCGACGCCGGGGACTCCCACGGTCTGCCGGGTGGTCGCTTTCGGCGCGGTCACCGCCTCCAGGCGGCCGGACGCGGGGACGGACCGGACGATCCAGGCGATGACGGCGAGCTGGAAACAGCATCGGGTCCGGCCCTCGGCGATCAGTCCGGAGCCCGTGAGGGCGAGCTCTCGGCTGGGCGGCGCTCATGCTCCTGTCCGAGTCGGCTGCAGGTCCGGCGGGCGGGCCTCGGCGGGGACAGCGAGTCGTGACGGGGACACCGAGTCGTGAATGTTCCGTTCAGCGTCATGGCATCCGGCCCCGGACCTCCGCGAAAACCCGATTGGCGGACCACGGCGACCACTGCTACCTTTCCGGAGGCCGTGCGAGAGAACGAGGAGGTGGTACCCGTGAACACAGTTTCGACATGGGTGCTCTCCTCCGGGGTCACGGTCGGGCGATAGGTCGTCCGGGAGCGCCGTTCCAGTGCACTCCTGAAAGGCACGACCATGCATTTCACTTCCGAGCAGCGCCTCGACGACGGCGTCCTCGAACGCGAATTCACCCTCGGCGAGATCCCCGGCACCCTGTGGACGCCCGGATCCACGCCGGCCCCGTTGGTCCTGATGGCCCACAACAACGGCCTGCCCAAGGCGGATCCCCGACTGGTGGCCCGGGCCCGGTACACCGCGGCGCGCGGTTACACGGTGGCCACCATCGATGCCGCCGGGTGCGGTGACCGGCCCCGGTCCGCCACCGAGGAGCAGGCCCGCGCCGACCTCCGCCGGGCGATGCAGGCCGGCGAACCGGTCGACGAGATCTTCGAGTCGTTCATCGGCCCGCTGGTCGAGAAGGCGGTCCCGGACTGGCAGACCACTCTGGACGCCCTCCTCGAACTGCCCGGGACGAGCGGTCCTGTCGGGTACTCCGGGGGGTGGACCGCCCTCGGCATTCGGCTGGCGGTGGTCGAGCCGCGCATCACGGCGGCGGGCTTCTTCGCCGGGGGGTACGTACCCCGAGCCCAGCGCGAGGAGGCCCGGCAGGTCACCGTTCCGCTGCTGTTCCTGCTGCAGTGGGACGACGAAGGCAACCCCCGGCAACGAGCCCTGGACCTGTTCGACTCCTTCGGCAGCAAGGAGAAGACGCTGCACGCCAACCTGGGCGGGCACACCGGCACTCCGTGGTTCGAGCTGGAGGACGGGTGCCGGTTCTTCGACCGACACCTGAAGTAGGGCCGGACCGTCAGACCGGCGGCAGGCGCCGTCAGGCGGACAGCGGACGCCGGTAGGCCGCGGTGGGGAAGCCGCTCGTCGAGGACAGGTCCCTGACCTTCTCGACGGCGGTGACCGGCAGACGCACCACCGCCTCACCGGGTCGGCGAAGCGCGTACGGTCGGCGACAGCCGCGATGCTGCGGGCCTCGGCCTGGGTGTGCCGGCGGTCGTCGGCACGGTTCTGCTGCCGGCCGACGGCACCGGCGAGCACGGCCGGAGCCGGCAGCAAGGACAGGGCGGCGACCAGTCCGCGCAGCCGTCGGCGTTCACGGACGCGGCCGGCGGTGCCGGTGGCGAGGAAGGAACGCTCCAGCGCTGTGAGTTCCTCGGTCCTGCCGTCCTCCGCGAAGTGCTCCTCCGCCGTGGCCGGCCGGCTGCCCCGGTACGGACCACTCGGATCACGGCCGAGATCGTGGTGGATGTACTTGGGCTTTCGGCCGGTGTGGAGAGAGTGCGTGCCGGGCGTCACGACGGGGCGAACGTTGCCTGTCGCGGCACCAGGGACCCGCCCGACCCGCGGCAAGGGACGTCGGCGCCTCCCGCCTCCCCGGCCCTGTCCGGGGAGGCGGAGAGCTTCGCTTCCTCCCTTACGGCCTGCTGGTCACGAACCGGTCGAGCACGGCGGTGAGTTCCTCCGGCTTCTCCACGGGCAGTTCGTGGCCGGCGTCCACGATCCGCACCACGGCGTCCGGGTAGGCCTTCGCCATCCGCAGCATCTGTGAGACGGGCAGCTGGATGTCGTGGTAGCCGTGGACCAGGAGGGTGGGCGTGCGGATCTCCCCGAGCCGGTCGAGGACGTCGAAGGACCGCATGGCGCCGTAGCAGGTCATGACCACCTCCTGGGACGTGCCCGCCGAGGCCCGGACGTACTCGCGGATCTTCTCGCGCGGGTAGCCGGGGGCGAAGGCGCGCTGGATGTTGGCGGCCACGAACAGCTTGAACGGCACCAGGGTCGAGACCGCCATCAGCAGGCCCCTCCCCCGGCTGTACGCCATCCTGCTGATCGAGTTCACGAGCACCAGCCGCTCGACCCGCTCGGGGTGGGCGAGCGTCAGGGTCTGCGCGATCATGCCGCCCATCGAGTGGCCGACGAGGACGAACCGGTCGACGTCCAGGTGGTCGAGGACGGCGAGAACGTCACCGGTCAGCTCCGCCACCGTCCGCCGCCCCGAGCCTTCGCTCTCGCCGTGTCCGCGCAGGTCCATGCGGATGACCCGCCGCTTCTGGGCGAAGTGGTCCATCTGGTGGTCCCAGCGGTGCCGGTTGGCCGTCCAGCCGTGGATGAACACCAGGGGCGCGCCGTCTCCGGCGCGGGGGCCCTCGTCGTCGTACGTCAGCGCGGCGCCATCGACTTCGAGCTGGGGCATGAGGCCTCCGTGATGTGTCGGCCGGCCCGGGAGGGCCGGAGGTGGCTTGTGGGACCACAGCCTGGTTACTGGTCGGTACGGTAACCGCTCACGGGGTCCGCCGTCACCGTCGGTCGTCGAGGAATTCGAGGATGTGCCCGAAGACGTCGAGGGCGGCGCCCCGGCCCAGGAACGTGTCCAGGTGACCGTAGGCGGGGATCTCGGTGTACGACACGTCCAGCTGGGGCTGGCGGCGCGCCAGTACCTCGTGGCAGAGCTTCTGCGAGTCCAGCCACAGTCCGTTCTCGCTTCCCGCGAGCAGCAGGACCGGGGTGTCGATGCGGGCGGCCGCGTCCAGCGCGTTGGGCGGCAGGGCCCGGTAGCGGTGGTCGGTGTCGTGCCAGCGGACGACGGTGCGGGCCAGTTCGATCCGGCGCAGGTGCGGCAGGATCCACAGGGGCGCGGGCCCGAGGAGCTCGGCGAGCCGGTCGTGGGTGGCGTCGGAGAGGTTCTCGTGCCGGAACAGCGAAGCACCCGATCCCCAGGCCGAGTTGTGGAGGATCTGGCAGGTCGGGTCCGGGCAGTCCGCCCCGCGGGAGGCCAGTGCGAACAGGGGTGTGTACCTCGACCGCAGCCCCACCTTGCGGAAGTCGACCGGGATGTGGTCGATCCGGTTCTTCAGCAGCTCGCCCGCCACCGTCATCCGCAGCGAGGTGCGTCCCGCGAGCTTCGGTGTCAGGAACACGCCCTGGGAGACGACACCCGCGAGGCCGGGCACCAGCCCCGCCGTCATGCTCAGCGACAGGGTCAGGGAGCCGATGCAGTGGGCGACCACGAACAGCGGCCGGTCGCCTATGCGTTCGCGGATGTACGAGACGGCTTCGGGGATGTCGTGGAGGGCGACGTCGTCGTAGGTGTACCTCTGGCCGGTCTCGTTGTACGGAAGCCGGCAACTGCCCCGCCAGTCGAGCAGCCAGGGCTCGTAGCCGCCGTCGAGCAGGACGTCGACCAGGTTGCGGGTCTCGGGGAGCAGGAACATGTCGGCGGACGCGGTGTGGCCGTGCAACAGCAGCACGGCGGGCCGGTCCCGCTCCCCGCTGTCGACGCGGGTGAGACCGAGACGTACGCCGTCCCCGGCTCTGAAGGGGATCTCCTCGACCCGTGCCGGGTCGAGGCGGTGGCGCAGCGGCCGCAGGGCCGTGCCCGTCCTGACCTTGCGGATCGTCGGCCTGGTACGGGAGTTGGCGGTTCTGAAGATCATCGGTGGCGCTCCGAGGGGGTCCGGGCAGGGCGCAGGTCAAGGAGGTCGGCGGCGGCGCGGGCGAAGGGGTTGAGCAGGCCGCGGCCCATCTCCGCGCCGAACCAGGCGAGCCAGGTCAGCTTGGCGGCGCGCTTCTCCCTGCCGGTCAGGCGCGGGTCCACCTTGATGCCGTCGATCTGGTCACGTACGTAGCTGTCGGCGGGGACGACGAGTTCGCCGGCGAGGCTCGCCGGTTCGCCCTCGCGGCCGATCTCGACGCTCAGGGCGCGGGTCTGCCGCCACAGGTCACGGCGGGCGCGGGCGTGCTTGTGGCCCTCCAGCCACCAGCGGCCTCCGTCGGCGTCGCGCAACGTCAGCCGGTAGCGCAGGAGTTGACCGCGCGTCCCGTGCTGCTGCGGGATGCCCTCCTCGGGGCGGATCCAGGCGTCGCCGCGTTCCACGCGCAGGGGCAGAGCGTGGACCGCGGCGCACATCAGCTCACCGCCGACGTCCACCCGGCGCTCCTTGACCAGTTGGTACATGCTCGCGATGGAGAGGGTGAGCGCCATGGAGCACGGGGTGTCGGCGCCGGTGCCGACCAGGCCCATGGTGTCGACCGGACCCACCGTGCCCTCGGTCGTCTCGGAGAACCACAGGTACGGCTGGTCGTCCTTGTGCGGCAGCCGGGCCAGGCCGTCCTCGGCGAGCCGCTCGAACGTCCTCAGTTGGGCCCGGGCGTCGTAGCGGGCCGCGGGGGGCAGTCCGAGCGCCGCGACGAGCGCGGCGGTGCGTTCGTCGGTGGCCGCGGGGCCCTTCAGGGTCGCCTCGCACAGCTTGAGGGCGGTGGGGCTTTGCAACACCCTCTCGAGGAAGGCGAGTTCGGGAACGGGTTCGGCCTCCAGCCGGGCCAGGGCGTCGGCGCGCCACTCGTCCCAGTCCTGTACGCGCACGTGCATCCCGCCGAACGCCATGTCCCGGACGACGTCGTCGAGGGTGTTGGGGACGCCGGTCAGGTTGTAGTCGAATCCCCAGGCGTCGGGTTCGCAGACGACGGCGGCCGCGACCCGGCTCACCCAGTCCACCGGGGCCGCGTTCAGACGGTGGAAGGCGGGCACGGTGCGGAAGCGGCCGAAGGCCGAGATGAGGCCGCTGCTGAGGTCCTGCGGGTTGTGGACGCCCGTGCGGGTGTGGCCTCCGATGCCTCCCGGGCGCATCGCGGTGACGATCAGGCCGTGGTCGCGGGCTCGTCGCAGGGCGACCTCGGCGGCCCATTTCGACTGGTCGTAGCCCGCGACGAGACGGTCGGCATGGGCGAGCGGGTCGTCCTCGCCCATGGAGGCGATACCGACCTCGTTGAAGACCGCGATCGAGGAGATGTGGTGCAGCGGCTTGGGCGGTCCGGTCGCCGCCAGCTCGGCCAGGGTCAGCGCGCCGATGACATTGCTCCGGCGCAGCGACTGGTAGCCGCGCAGGAAGTCCACGGCCGCCGCGACACCCACGATGCTGTCCAGTTCGTGGGCGAGCTTGTTCCAGACGTCGTCGGACAGGCCCAGGTGCGGACGCCTGATGTCGCCCGGGAGCACCGTCACCCGGCGGCGGATCTCCGACGACCAGGGCAGCCGGTGGCTCTTCAGCGCCTCGCCGAGACGGGCCGTGGCGGCTTCCTCGTCGGCCGCGCGGACGAGGCAGTGGACGTGCGCGTCGCTGTGCCGGAGCAGATCGAGGAGCAGATGACTGCCGAGGAAGCCGGTGGCACCGGTGAGCAGGATCCGGCGGGGCGCCACGGGCTCGGGCGAGCCG
Source organism: Streptomyces sp. NPDC021080 (assembly GCF_044333225.1). NCBI lineage: Bacteria > Bacillati > Actinomycetota > Actinomycetes > Kitasatosporales > Streptomycetaceae > Streptomyces > Streptomyces sp. NPDC021080. The sequence goes on from NZ_JBIRQM010000014.1 coordinate 113,474, forward strand.
GTCCAGGGCAGGCGGTCGGCCAGGGCGAGGTCGGCCAGGATCTGGTCGAGGTCTTCGGGACGGGCCGTGGCGTACGGGGTGCCGTCACCCGTCGTCGGGGCCTTGGCCGTCGCCCCGGGCGGGACGCGGGGCGACAAGGTGCTCGAGGTGTCCGCGGCGGGGGCAGGACCGGCCCCTGGGACAGGAGTCGGCCTCGTACCCCGTGTGAACGCCGGGAGAGGAACAGGGTTCACGCCCGGGGTGGGGGCCGGGGCGGTGAACGGGACGGTGTCCGGGACCCGTGGGGTACCGGTCGTGTCGGTCGCCGGTGCTGCGGTCCGCGTGACCGCCGAGGTCGCCGGCACACCCGGGACCGAGACGGCCGCCGTGGCACCCGCGGTCGCCAGCCAGCGCCGGGCGAGGCTGCGGGGCCGGGCGTCGGCGAACACCTCGTCGAGGTCGATCTCCATGCCCAGTTCGTCCTCCAGCGCCGCGGCGAGTTCCACGGCGCCCACGGAGGTGCCCCCGGCGTCGAAGAAGTCGGTGTCGGGCGACAGATGCCCTCCGGGTACGAGGGGCCCGGCCGCCGCGGCGATGACGGCCGCCAAGGCGTCCGCGTCGGGGGCGGCGGAGACGGTCGCGCCGTCCGCGGCGGGGGCGGTCCGGACGTCCGTGTGGGGGGCGGCGGGCGCGGTCCGGATGTTCGTGTCGGGGGCGGCGGGCGCGGCGGGCAGGCCGTCCGCAGCCGCCGCGGGCGAGGCGGGCGCGGGCGGGGAGGTGTCCGTGCCCACGCCGTCACCAGCAGCATCACCACCATCGGCACCGGCAGGAGACGCGGAGGTGTCCGCACCCGAGTCCGTGCCGGTTCCGGACCTCGCGGGTGTGCCCGGTCCGGGTCCCGCGGGTGTGGCGGCCTGCCCGATCCTGGCCAGCAGGGCCTCCACGCTCGGCCCGCCGTCACCCCGCTCGATCGCCTCACCGATCGCCCGCTGTCCGGCGTAGGCCGTCGCGTCCTCGTTCACTTCACTCATGGGAGCCCTTCACCCTGTGCACTGTCCTTTCCGAACTGCCTCGGCGGTCCGCGCCGCGGACCCCGCTCACTGCCGCCGCCAGGAGCGGAAGGCCCGCAGGTGTTCCGGCGTGACCACGCTCTCCAGGTGCGCGTCCTCCTGGTCACCGCCGCCGAGCGCGGCCACCAGTCGCCGGGCCGGTACGTTGCGGTCGGTGCGCTCCGCCGTCAGCCGGACCTTCGCGCAGCCGAGCTGGTCGGCGCGGTCCGCCAGCCACTGCAACAGCCGCTCCTCGACGCCTCGGCCGAGCGCGCGACAGCTCAGCGACCAGGCGAGGACGTCGAGTCGGTCGCCGTCCACGCGCAGGGCGAGCAGGCCGATCTGGCCGTAGTCGCCGAAACGGTCCCGTGCCGCGGCCGTCCACACCTCGCCGTGCTCCCGCCACCGCGACAGATCACCGCCGTCGGCGGACCGGGGACGGAGGGTGAACTGATTGGTGCGGCGGACGAGTTGTTCGGCCCGCTCGACGTCGGCGCCGGACAGGGCCCGGATGTCGACCTCCAGCCGCAGCTGGGCGAGGAACTCCTCGAACCCCGTCTGTTCGCGCACCGCGTCCCGCTGCCGCTCCTGTGCGTAGAACCCCGCCCGCAGCGCGTCCTCGGCGGTCGCCGCCGCCGGAACGAGCGGCCACAGCCGGTGGAGGAATTCGTCCAGTCCGGCCGCCGGAGGGCAGGTCACGGACAGGACTTCCGGCAACACCGACCGCATTCCGCCGATTTCGACCGTGTTGTCGTCGAGGAACAGGAAGCTGTCCAGTCCCAGGTTGAGGGTGCGCGCCGCCTCCGTGAGGCGGTCCGGCTTCGGGGCCCAGCCGGCGGACAGCACACTGAAGTGTTCCGCTTTCAGCGTGCTGTCCGGACGGTCGAGGACGGCCCGGACGGTGTCCTCGTCGTTGTTGCTGACCAGGACGAGCAGCGCGCCCGCGGCACGCCATCGCAGCAGTGTCCGTGCCAGCCGGGCGCGCGGTCCGGTCAGATCCACCGACCCGGGGCCGATCTCCCCGGCGATCCCGCCCCACAGGGTCTCGTCGCCGTCCACCGCGATCACCTTCGGCGCGGGACGCAGTACCGCTCGCACCGCCTGGGCCAGCCGCAGGGCCACCGCCGCCTGGAAGTGCGGGGTGAAGGGAAGATGGGCCAGCCGCTCGGTCCGCTGGTCGAAGTGCTCCGCGACGGCGTGGTGGCGCGTCCATTCGTCCGGGCCCAGCACCGCGATGCCGGGGGCGTCGGTCAGCTCGGCGACGAGGCCGCTCTCCCATCGCGCGAGGCGGTCGTCCTGTCGCGCCGAGGGGAGGATGCCGACGATCAGCGGCCTGCGGGTCCGCTCGGACAGGGCTCGCAGCGCGGCCGGGTAGGCGGTGCCCAGTTCGGTCAGCACCGTGTCGGTCACCGGGCCGAAGCGTTCCAGGTCCGTGGCCCGCAGCAGCACCACGCCCACCGCCGTCGTGGGATCGGCGAGGACGCCCGAGGGGTCGCGCAGAGCGGTGAGCACCTGGTGGTACGGCGCTTCCGTCACCGTCAGGCCCTCGTTCCGCGCCCGCTCCCCCGCTGCTTCCCCGGTGCTCTCGTCGAGCGCCGCTTCGCACAGCAGCGGCAGATTGCCGAGCGCGAAGGTGGCGGCCAGGGCGAGCGAGCGGCGCGGGCGGTCAACGGCAGTCTGCGTGACCGGAGTTGCCGTCACGCCCGAAGACGCCGCAGCGCCTGCCGCGACCGCGCCCGGAGTTGCCGTCACGCCCGTCACGACCGGAGCTGCCGTCGTACCGCCCGTCACCGGAACCGCCGTCGTACCCGCCGCGCGAACCCCCGTGGTCGGGTCGTCGGCTGCCACGGCGAGCAGGCGCAGGAATTCCTCCGCCAGTTCGGTGGAGGTCGCGGCGTCGAGGATGTCGAGATTGTGGTCGAGCCGGACGCGGCCCGCGTCCGGGGTCATGGTGACCATGAGGTCGAGGTCGGAATATCCCGTGCCGGCCGGGAGCACCTCCAGTCGGCCGAGACGGGCGGCCGAGGAGCGTACGTAGTTGAAGTACACCTCCACCAGCGGGGCGTTCGCCCGGTGCAGTCCCTGCCCGGCCAGGGTCGACAGGACGCCCGTGAACATGGCGCCCTGCGCGAGGACCCGGTCCAGGCGCGCGTCCGTCCGGCGCACCACCTCCTCGATCCGCTCCCCCGCCGCCGCCTCGGCCGGGAACGGCACCGGTACGCCGAAGAAGCCCACCGCGTCGTACGCGTCGGCGTGGATGCGGGTGTCGACGGGCACGGCGAGCACGAAGCGCTCGCGTTCGCGCATCCTGGCCAGCAGTACGGTCAGGGTGCCGAGGCAGAAGGCCGCGGGTGTGACGGCGAGCCCGGCGGCGGCCGCCGCCACCCGCTCCGTCAGCCCGTCGGGGATCGCCACGGTCACGCTCCCGGCCCGATACGAACGCGTCGCCGGGCGGGGCCCGGCGAGCGTGAGGTCGAGGCGTTCGCTGCCGTGGAAGGCCTCCCGCCACTCGGTGTCGGCGGCGCCGGAGGCACCACCGCTCCGCTGGGCCTCGATCAGCAGGTCGATGTCACGGTTGGTGACGGCGTCGCCGAGCGAGGTGCCGGACAGCTCGGCGTCGATCTCCCCGGCGACGAGCAGAAGCGACTGCAGGTCGCTCACCGCGTGGTGCGCGCCGAACAGCAGGATCTGGCCGCGTGGACCGGCGTCCAGCAGCTCGAACCGCCACAGCGGGGCCTTCGCCAGGTCGAACGGCGGCTCCAGCAGCCGGGACAGCCGGTCGGCGGCGGCGTCGTCGATGTCGGGTACGGCATCGACGGTCACGTCCGTCCAGCGCAGCAACGGCTCGGCCAACTCCCTCTCCACGCACAGCTGCCGGCCCTGTCCGCCGCCTCCGGGCAGCGCCGTGCGCAGGGCCGCGTGCCGGCCGGCGAGCCGGGTGACGATGTCGGTGAGTTCCTCGCGGGTGGTCGGCCCGGTGAGCCGGACGGCCAGGCCGACGGTGTGCGCCGCGTCCGGCATGCCCGGCTGGGCGCTGCGCAGCAGCCGTACGACATCGCGGGTCGCGGGCCGCAGTTCGCTCTCGGGCACCTCGGAGGTGACGTCGGGCTGTGGTTCCTGTCTGTGCGCCGTGGTGTCGCGTTCGGGCAGCACCTCGACCAGGGCGCGTGCGAGACCCCGGATGTCGGACGCCGAGAAGACGGCGGCGGCCGGGAGTTCGGCGCCCAGCTCCCGGGTGAAGGCGTTGCGCAGCCGGACCAGCATGAGCGAGTCCAGGCCCAGTTCCTTGAGGGCCGTGGTCGCGGACACGTCCACGGACCCGCCGGAGACCTGGCCGACCTTGGCCCGTACGTACGCTTCGAGGCGCCCGGTCCGGTCCTGGTCCGTGCTCGCCGCGAAGACCTGTGCGACGAGGTCGTCCATGCCCTTCGGATCCGCGGCGACGGTGATGAGGTCGCCCAGGATCTGGCGGGTACGGGCCGCGTCCTGGTCGAGTTCGAGTGCCTCCGGGTCCAGGACGAGGGGGGCGAGCTGACGGCGGGCGGTGGCGAGCACCCGCTCGAACATCTCGCCGCCTTCCGCGGGAGTGAAGGCGATGAGACCCGAACGGCTGGTCTCGGCGGCCCGGTCGGCGGAACCCGCGACCATGCCGACCTCCGTCCAGGCGCCCCAGTCCAGGCTCAGTGCCCGGCGGTCGGTGCGGGAGAGGTGGTGCGCCCAGGCGTCGAGGAAGGCGTTGGCCGCCGCGTACGGGCTCTGGCCGGCCGAGCCGAGGACACCGGCCACCGAGGCGAAGAGGACGAACTTCTGTGCCTCCGGGGCGAGTTCGGTGAGCAGGGTGGTACCCAGGACCTTGGGGGCGAGGACGCGCAGGACGCGTTCGTCGGTCAGGTTCGCCACGGTGGCGTCGTCGAGGACACCGGCCGCGTGGACGACGGTGGCGATCGGGCCGGCCTCGCGGCGTACGGCGTCCAGGGCGGCCGTGAGCGCGGCGCGGTCGGCGACGTCCGCGCGGGCGAGGTGCACGGTGACACCGCGTGCTTCGATCTCCTCGATCCAGCTCCGCGCCGCCGTACCGGGCTCGCTCCGGCTCATCAGGGCAAGCCGGCGGGCGCCCCGGCGGACCAGCCGTTCGGCGGCCACCCGGCCGAGGCCGCCCAGGCCGCCCGTGATCAGGTGCACGCCGTCCGCGGTGATCCCGTCGTGGCCGCCGTCGTCGGGGCGGGTGCGGGCCAACCGTGGCACGAGCCGGCCCGATTCCCGCAGTGCGACGAGCCGTTCGTCGTCCGCGTGCCACAACTGCGTCCACAGACCGTCGTCGTTCGTGGCCGGCAGGTCGATCAGCGTGGTGGACAGCTCCGGGTACTCCTGGGCCACGGACAGTCCGAAGCCCCAGGCGAGCGCCTGCTGAGGGTTGGTCACCTGGGCGCTGTCACCGGCGGCTTGGCTGCCCCGTACGACCACGAACAGGCGCGGGGAGCGGCCCCCTGGCCGGTCGGTGAGCGCCCGCACCAGGTGCAGGGTGCTCAAGCAGCAGTGCCGTGCGGCCTGTTCGGCCGTGGCGGCGTCCTCGACGGCCGGGGCGTCGAGTGCGGACAGCTGCACCACCCGCTCCGGCGGTCCGTCGGCGAAGGCCTCGCCGAGCAGACGGGTCAACTGCCGCGGATCGGTGGGATCGAGGACATAGCGGCCTGGTCCCTCGATTCCGAACGCCGTGCCCCGGCGCACGATCGCATGGGGCACGGCGGCGGAGGCCAGCCGCTGTGCGAGCGCGTCGGCCACCCCGGTCTCGTCGGCCAGGACGAGCCAGCCGCCGTCGACGGGCCGTTCCTGTGCGGCCGGGCGCGGCTGCCAGCGGGTCTCGTAGAGCGCGCCGTCCAGCGGTGAGAGCGCGGCGAGTTCGAACTCCGTCGCTTCCAGGACCAGTTGCTCCTTCTCGTCCCAGAGCCGCAGATCCAGGAGCGCGGTGTCACCGTCCACGGAGCGCAGTCGGCAGGTCGCCCAGGCGGGCGCGGAGCGCAGGCCGGTGAAGCGCAGCCGTCCGACACCCGCCGGCACGAAGGCGCGGCCCGCGGGCGCGTCGGCCGGCAGGGCCGCGGTGTGGAAGGCGGCGTCGAGGACCGCGGGGTGCAGCAGATGACCGGCGGCGGGCTGCCGGGACAGTCGGCCGACGGCCGCGGTGTCCGCGCGGTGGCCCTGCTCCAGGCCCCGGAAGGCGGGGCCGTAGTCGATGCCCAGGGCCTTGAGCCCGGCGTAGACGGCGGGCAGGTCGGCTTCTTCGTCGCACCGCTCGCGCAGCACGGCGAGCTCCGGGTCCGCGTCGGTCGGGACGACGGGCTCCGAGCCGAAGCCGGTCGTGTCGGGCGCGGGTTCGGCGGCGCCGTCGACGATCCGTCCGGTGACGTGCTGTTCCCACGGCGTGCGCCGCTCCCCGGTGGCGGTCGAGGCGATGGTGAAGTCCTGTGAGCCGTCCTCCCCGGCGGGATGCAGAACCAGTTGCAGCCGTGCGGGCCTCAGCGGGTCCAGGGCCAGGGGCCGTACGAACCGCACGTCGGCCAGGCGCACTTCGTCGCCGTCCCGCAGCGTGGCCGCGGCCTCCAGCGCCAGGTCGAGGAAGGCGGCGCCGGGCAGCCAGACCTCGCCGGTGACCTTGTGGTCGGCGAGGTAGGCGAAGCGGCTGTCGCGCAGGTCGATGTCGCTCTGGAAGAGGTGCCGGCCGGGTGTGTCACTGGCCTCGACATGGGTGCCGAGGAGTGGTGAACCCCCGGCCGTCGCGGCGGCCGGGGCGGGTGTGCGCCAGTGGCGTTCGCGGGCGAAGGCGTACGTGGGCAGGTCGATCCGGCGGCCCTGCGGGAGCAGCACCGGCCAGTCGGGCGTGTGTCCGGCCTCGTACAACTCGGCGAGCCGGGCCAGCAGATCGTCCCGTCCGTCCCGCCCGCGGCGCAGCGACGCGACGGCGACCGCGTCGATCCCCGCCTCGGCCGCCACCGCCTCGACCGACGCGGTGAGCGAGGGGTGCGGGCTCAGCTCGACGAAGTAGCGGTAGCCGTCGTCGAGCATCCGCCGGATCGTGTCCGCGAAACGGACGGGGCGTCCGAGGTTCGCGTACCAGTGGTCGGCGTCCAGCCGGTCGCCGGGCACCGGTTCGGCCGCCACGGTCGAGTACAGCGGGGTCGGCGCCAGGGTGCCGCGGACGCCGGAGAGCCGGTCCAGCAGTTCCGCGCGGACCGGGTCCATCCAGGGGGTGTGGGAGGCGAACGGCGTCGACAGCCGCCGTACCGGGATGTTCCGCGCTTCGAGGTGCGCGCGCAGTTCGGCCAGCGCTTCGGTGTCGCCGGATACGGCGGTGGAGTGCGCGCTGTTGACCGCGGCGACGAACAGCCGGTCCGGATAGGGCGCGAGCAGCTTCTCGGCCTGCGCGCACGGGAGTTCGAGGGACAGCATGCCGCCCTGTCCGACCAGGGGGGCGACCGCCCGGGCCCGCGCGGTCACCACGGTCACGGCGTCGTCCAGGGTGAGGGCGCCCGCACTGTAGGCGGCGGCGATCTCGCCCAGGCTGTGTCCGGTCACGGCGTCCGGACGGACGCCGAGCGCGCGCCAGGCGGCGGCCAGGGCCGCGTTGACCGCGAACAGCACGGGCTGCAGGAATTCAGTGCGGTCGAACGGGACACGTTCCTCGGGCGCCCGCAGCACGTCGAGCACCGACCAGCCGACGTGGCGGCGCACCGCCTCGTCGATACGGGTCAGCTCCTCGCGGAAGGCTTCCGACTCGGCCGCCAACCCTGTTCCCATGCCGGGCCATTGGCCGCCGTGCCCGGCGAAGACGAAGGCCACCTTGCCCGTCCGCTCCGCGTGGGGCGGGGGCAGGGGGGTCCGGCCGGTCGCCAACGCGTCGAGCCGTGCGCGCAGTTCGGTCCGGTCACCGGCCACGATCCCCACGCGCTGTTCGAAGTGGCTGCGGTGCCGGGCCAGGGTGTGGGCGACGTCGGGCAGGGCGATGTCCTCGTCCAGATGCCGTGCCAGTCGTGCGGCCTGTCCGCGCAGGGCGGCATCACTCCGCCCGGACAGCGCGAAGAGCCGTGTGCCCGGGGCGGTTTCCTCCTTCGGCGGGGCCTCGGCCGGCCCGGCCTCCTCCACGATCAGGTGCGCGTTGGTTCCGCTGATCCCGAAGGCGCTGACACCGGCCCGCCGCACGCGTCCGTCCGACGCCGGCCAGGCGACCGTCTCCCGCAGCAGGTGCAGTCCGCTGTCGTCCCACTCGACATGGCGACTGGGCGTCCCGGCGTGCAGGGTGCGCGGCAGGGTCCGGTGCCGCAGGGATTGCACGACCTTGATCAGACCGGCCACGCCCGAAGCCGCCTGCGCGTGACCGATGTTGGACTTGAGCGAACCGAGGTACAGGGGGCGGCCCGCGGGGCGCGAGGCACCGAAGACCTCCGCGAGGGCGTTCGCCTCGATCGGGTCGCCGAGCGTGGTGCCGGTCCCGTGCGCCTCGACGTAGTCGATGTCGGCCGGTTCCAGCCCGGACAGCTCCAGTGCCCGCCGGACCACCTGTTCCTGGGCCGGACCGTTCGGCGCGGAAAGGCCCTGGCTGCGCCCGTCCTGGTTGACGGCCGTACCGCGCAGAACGGCCAGCACCTCGTCACCGTCGCGCCGCGCGTCGCTCAGCCGCTTCAGTACGACCATGCCCGCGCCCTCGGCCCAGATGGCGCCGTCGGCGTCGTCGGAGAAGGAGCGGCAGCGGCCGGTCGGGGACAGCCCGCGCAGACGGCTGAACTCGACGAACGTTCCCGGCGTCACCATCAGGGTCACCCCGCCGGCGAGGGCCAGGTCGCACTCGCCCGACCGCAGGGCCTGGGCGGCCAGGTGCAGCGCCACCAGGGAGGAGGAGCACGCGGTGTCCACGGTCAGCGCCGGTCCGTTCAGGCCCAGCGTGTACGCGATCCGGCCCGAGGCCACGCTCGGCGCCGATCCCGTGCCGACGTACCCGTCCAACTGGTCGAGCCGGGAGCCCGCGAGGTAGTCGCTGCCGAACATGCCGACGTACACACCGGTGCTGCTGCCCGCCAGCTCGCCCGGCACGATCCCGGCGCGCTCCAGCGCCTCCCACGCCGTCTCCAGCAGCATCCGCTGCTGCGGGTCCATGGCCGCCGCTTCCTTCGGGGTGATGCCGAAGAAGCCCGCGTCGAAGGACTCCAGGTCGTCGAGGAAACCGCCTTCCGCGGCGTACGAGGTGCCCAGGGCCTCCGGGTCGGGGTCGTGCAGCGACTCCACGTCCCAGCGGTCCGCCGGGAACGGGCCCACCGCGTCACGGCCCTCGGCGACGAGGTGCCAGAGGCTCTCGGGGTCGTCCACGCCACCGGGCAGCCGGCAGGCCATGGCCACCAGGGCCAGCGGCTCGTCCGACACCGGCACCGGGGTGCGCGGGGACCGTGGGCCGGGGGCGTCGCGCCCGGGGGTGCGGCCGTCCGTGGCGAGCGCGGTGGCCAGCAGGTGGGCGGAGAGCCGGGCCGCGGTGGGGTGGTCGAACAGCAGGGTGGCGGGAAGCCGGGCGCCGATCCGGGTGCCGATGCGGTTGCGGAGCTCCACCGCCGTCACCGAGTCCATGCCGAGTTCACGCAGCGGCTGGTCGGGGCGGACGGATTCCGCGGAGCGCAGGCCGAGCGCCCGGGACGTCTCCTCACGGACCAGGGCCAGGACGCGTTCGGCGCGGTCGGCCTCCGGGAGCCGGGCCAGCCGGTCCGCCAGCGCGGTACCGCCGTCCTGACCGGTACGGGGCGCGGGCAGCAGCGAGCGCCACAGGGCCGCCGTACCGTCGTCCCGGGCAGCCGCGCTCTCGCGCAGGCGGGGCAGGTCCAGGGACCAGGCGATCAGGTGCGGTGCGCCCCGGCGCAGGGCGAGTTCGACGAGTTCGCGGCCCTGGCCGGGGGTGAGGGCGCGGTGGCCCAGCCGGGCCATCCGCTCCAGGTCGGCGTGTTCGGCGGCGAGACCTTCGCCCGACCAGGCGCCGAAGGAGACCGAGACCGCGGGCAGGCCCAGGGCCCGCCGGTGGTGGGCCAGTTGGTCGAGGAAGACGTTGGCCGCCGCGTAGTTGCCCTGGCCCGGGCTGCCGAGCACGCCGGCCGCCGAGGAGATCAGCAGGAACAGGTCGAGCGGCATGCCGGCGGTGAGCCGATGCAGATGGGCGGCGCCGTCCGCCTTGGGGCGCAGCACCCGTGCGAGGCGTTCGGGCGTCAGCTCGGCGATCGCCCCGTCGTCGAGGATTCCGGCGCAGTGCACGACACCGCGCAGCGGCAACGTGTCGCCGACGCGGGCGAGTACACCGGCCAGGGCCGCCGCGTCCGCGACGTCGCACTCCGCGATCTCGACCTCGGTTCCGAGCGGGGCCAGTTCGGCGGTGACCTCGGCCGCGCGCGGATCCGCCGCACCCTGACGCGACGTCAGAAGCAGACGGGGAACACCGTGTTCGGCGAGGAGCCGGGCGATGTGCCGGCCGACGGCGCCGAGGCCGCCGGTGATCAGCACCGTGCCGTCGGTGGGCGCGAGGGCGCCCCGGCCGACGAGGTCGAGGACGACCGGGGCGTCGGACACACTGCCTCGCCGTATCGCCTCGGGTGCGGCGGTGACGGGCAGGACCTGGGGACGGGCCCGACGCGCCCGGTCGACGACGGCCTCGTGCAGTGCTCGGGCCGCCGCTTCGGTACCGGTGGTGCCGTCGGACGCGCAGGGCAGGGCGGCCGCGGTGGTGAACGGCACGTCGTCCGGGAGCACCGCGACCAGCCCTGCGTCGGCGATCGCCGTGGAGCCGGGCGGGGTGTCGGCGAGGGCGACGACCCGCAGGCCGGGGCTCAGGTCCGTCACGTCGGCGGCGGTCTCGGTGACCACACCGGCACAGGCGGTACGCGGCCGCTCCCCGCCGGGCCCGGGAACCGCCACGGCGTGCACCTGGATCCTCACCCGGCCCGGTGTCAGGGCCGGGGGCACCACCGCGCGCAGGACCGGATCGGTCGCGGGCCCGGCCAGTTCGTAGGCGTCACCGGCCGGAATCCGCAGCCCCTCGGCCGCGCGGGCACGCACCAGTCGCGGAGCGAGCAGGGAACCGTCACGGAAGGCGAGTTCGGGCTCACCGGAATGGGCGACGGCCGTCGGCAGAACGCCTGCGGTGTCAAAGTCCCCGAGGTCCAGCAGGGTCAGCCCGAGGTGCGGGTGTTCGGTCCGGGCGCTGCGGGCCAGGCCCCACAGCACCGACTGGGCGAGGCCGGGCACGGTGTCCCCGGCACCGGTCGCGACCGCGCCACGGGTCACCCACACGGTCCGGGCGGACGGCGGGTCGTCCGCGGATGCGATCAGGGCGCGCAGTTCGGCCAGTGCCGACGCCGCCAACTCCTGTGCGGCAGCGGCTGGTTCGGCATCGGCCGCCGGGCGCGGCCAGAATCGTACGACGATGTCGGCGCCCGTCTCGCGCACCTGGACGCCCGACGCGGCCAGGTCCCGCAGGGCGGCCGCGACCTCCGGGGCCGAACGGTCGCCGTGGACGGCCCACACGGCGGGCGTCGCCACCTCGGGCTGTTCGGCCCCGGAGGTCACGGCCGTCCACGCCACTTCGTACAGGTGACGGCCGTTCTCCGAGGCGCCGTTCAGGTCCGCCGGGTCGGCCGCCCGCAGCCGTACGTCCTCCAGCCGGCCCGCCAAAAGGCCGTCGGCGTCCCACAGGGTCACGTCGAGGACGAGGTCCGTCCCCGAGCCGCCCGTCCGCCGTACCAGCGCCGTGAGGTCGCTCGCGACGCCGGGCGGCAGGACGCAGCGGCCCACCGCGACCGGCAGCAGCACCCGGCCTTCGGAGGCGTCCAGAGCGGCGGCGACGTGCAGTGCGGCGTCCAGCAGCGCCGGGTGGACGGGGTAGGGATCGGCCGCGTCGCGGGCCGGGGCCGGCAGTGACAGGCGGGCCAGCAGCCCGCCCTCGGAGGCGGTCGCGACCGCCGAGCGCACGCATCGGAAGGAGGGTCCGTAGCCGAGACCGAGCGTGGCCAGCCGTTCGTAGGTGTCCGGGCTCCAGGCGGACTCGGCGGCCTCCGGCCACACCGGCGGAGGCGTCGCCGTCACCGGGGCGGGGGCGGCCGCCGACGCGGTGGCGTGCAGGGTCCAGCCCTGGGGCTCCGGGCCGCGCGGGCGGCTGTGCACGGTGATCTCCGGCACGGATCCGCTGGTGATCACCTCGACCGACACCTCGACCGTGCCGGTCCCCGGCAGCACGAGAGGCGCGAGCAGAAGCAGATCGGTCACGTCACCGGGCCGGTCCGGGCGGGCCACGGCGAGCGCCGCACGGCACAGTTCCATGACGGTCGTGCCCGACACCACGGTCCGCCCGAACACGGCGTGGTCGGGGAGCCAGTCGGCGGTGGCCGGGGACCATTCGTTGCGGAAGGTCCAGCGGGTCTCGTCCGCCGACTGCAGGTGAACGCCCAGCAACGGGTGCGCCGCGCGGTCGAAGAGACCGGAGTCCACGGCGCCGGACCCGGGTTCGGGGTCGATCCAGTAGGACTGCGGGTCCCAGGCGTACGTGGGCAGGTCGGCCGTCCCCGGGTCGGGGACGACGCGGCGCCAGTCGATCAGCCGTCCGTGGACGTGGAGTTCGGCGGCGGCCCGGTCCAGACAGGCGGGCCCGTCCTCGTCGCGGCGCAGCGATCCGACCGCGACCAGGTCCTCGTACCCGTGGTCCTCGGCGACCGTGCGCAGGGCCGTGACGAGGGAGGGATGGGGGCTGAGTTCGACGAAGTGGCGGTAGCCGTCGGCCGCCATGCGTTCCACGGCGGGCGCGAAGCGCACGGGTTCACGCAGGTTCGAGTACCAGTAGTCCGCCTCCAGTTCCTCGGTGACCGGCTCGCCGGTGACCGTGGAGTACCAGGCGACGGTGGTCGGGGAGGTGGTGACGCCGTCGAGCTCGTCGAGGATCGTGGCGCGCAGTGGCTCGACCCGGGCGCTGTGGGAGGCGTAGTCCACGTCGAGGCGGCGGACGAACACCTGCTCGCGGGCGAGGTCGGCGAGCAGGGCGTCGAGTGGCTCCACGTCACCGGCGATCACCGTCGAGCGGCCGCTGTTCACGGCGGCGACGGACACCCGGCCGCCGAGGCCCGCGAGGCGCGCCTCGACCTCGGCATGCGGCAGGGCGACGACGGCCATGGTCCCGGTCCCGGACACCTCGGTCAGGGCCTGGCTGCGCAGGGCGACCACCGCCGCGGCGTCGCTCAGGCTCAGCGCCCCGGCGACGCAGGCCGCGGCTACCTCGCCCTGGCTGTGCCCGATCACCGCGTCCGGCCGTACGCCACGGGCCCGCCACACCGCGGCCAGGGAGACCATCACCGCGAAGAGGACGGGCTGGACGACGTCCACCCGGTCCAGGGCGGGAGCACCCTCGTCGCCGCGCAGGACGGCCGCCACCGACCATTCGGTGAACGGGCGCAGCGCGGCGTCGCAGCGGTCGAGTTCGTCGGCGAACACCGGTGACCGGTCGAGGAGTTCGCGGGCCATGCCGGACCACTGGGCGCCCTGGCCCGGGAAGACGAACGCCAGCTTGCCTGCCGGGAGGGTCTGTTGCGGGCCCACGACGAGGTCGGGGTCCGGCTTTCCCTCGGCCAGACCGCGGAGCGCGGTGAGCAGTTCGTCGTGGTCCTGGGCCCGGACGACGGCGCGGTGCTCGAAGTGGGTGCGGTGGTGGGTGAGCGTTCCGGCCACGCCGGGCAGTTCCGGCCGCGGTTGAGCGGCGAGCGCGTCGAGCAGGCGGGCCGCCTGGCCCCGGAGCGCCGGGAGGGTGCGGGCGGACAGCGGGAAGAGGGCCGGCTCTCCGGTGCGGGGGCGCGGGGCGGGGGGTGGTTCGGCGGCCGATGTCGGTTTCTCGGCCTGCGTCGAAAGCGCGGCCTCCGTAGGCGCCGCGTCCTGCGCCGAAGCAGCGGCCGACGCCGGTGTCACCACCTGCGTCGGAAGAGCAGTCGGCGTCGTTTCCGGTGTCGGTGTCGGTGTCGGTGTGGGTGTGGGTGTGGATGTCTCTGTCGGTCGTGCCAGGTCCTGTGGCGACTCCTCCAGCACGACATGCGCGTTGGTGCCGCTGATCCCGAACGCGCTCACCCCGGCCCGCCGCACCCGGCCGGCACGCCGTGGCCATGCCTCGGCGTGGCTGTGCACGCGCAGGCCGCCGTCCGCCCAGTCGACGTGCTCGGTCGGGGTCTCGGCGTGCAGGGACGCCGGGAGCCGCTCGTGCCCCAGGGACAGGATCGTTTTGATGACACCGCCGATGCCCGCCGCGGCCTGGGTGTGACCGATGTTGGACTTCAGGGAGCCGACGCCCAGGGGCCGCTCCGCCGGACGCCCGGGTCCGAAGACCGACGCGAGCGCCCGGCCCTCGATGGGGTCGCCGAGCCGCGTGCCCGTGCCGTGTGCCTCGACATAGTCCAGGTCGTCGGGCCGGAGCCCGGCGTCGTCGAGGGCGGCGCGCAGCACCCGCTCCTGCGCCGGGCCGTTCGGCGCGCTCAGGCCCTGGCTGCGTCCGTCCTGGTTGATCGCCGACCCCTTGACGACCGCGAGCACCCGGTCGCCGTCCCGGCGCGCGTCCGCGAGCCGCTTGAGGAGCACCAGACCGCAGCCCTCGGCCCACACCACCCCGTCCGCCTCGGTGGAGAACGGGCTGCACCGCCCGGACGGCGACAGCCCGCGCAGCCTGCTGAACTCGACGTGTCCGCGCGGTGTCACGAGGAGCGTCGCGCCACCGGCCAGCGCGAGGTCGCACTCGCCGCCGGCCAGCGCCCGCGCCGCCAGGTGCAGGGACACGAGGGAGGAGGAGCAGGCGGTGTCGACCGTGACGGCCGGCCCCTGGAGCCCGAGGGTGTAGGCGATGCGCCCCGACGCCACGCTGGACGCCGAGCCGGTGCCGACGTGCCCGTCGAGCCGGTCCAGCGGGGCCGAGGCGAGATATCCGCTGTCGTACAGGCCGACGTAGACGCCCGTCAGGCTGCCGTTCAGCGTCTCCGGGACGATCCCGGCACGCTCGATCGCCTCCCAGCCGGTCTGCAGCAGCAGCCGTTGCTGCGGGTCCATGGCCGCGGCCTCGCGCGGCGAGATCCCGAAGAAGGCCGCGTCGAACCGGTCGATGCCGGTCAGGAAGCCGCCGCGCAGGGTGTACGCCTTGCCGGTGGCCTCCGGGTCGGGGTCGTAGAGCTCCTGGGTGTCCCAACGGCCCGCGGGCACCGGGCCGACGGCGTTCTCGCCCGCGTCCAGCAGCCGCCAGAGGGACTCCGGGTCGTCGGCGCCGCCAGGGAACCGGCAGGCCATGGAGATGATCGCGATGTCGTCGGCGCCCCTCCGCACGGACGGACCGTCCGGCACGCCGGCCGGACCCGGGGCCGGATCGGCTGTGCCCAGGGCCCGTTCGCCGAAGACGGCCTCGGCGATCCCCTCGATCGTGGGGTGGTCGAAGACGAAGGACGGCTCGAGGGGCCGCCCGGTCCACTCGGACAGGCCCGCGACCAACGACACCAACTTCACCGATCCCAGACCGAATTCGGCGATCGGGCGCTCCGGTGCGACGGCCGACGGGGCAAGCCCGGCCGCATCGGCGACGGCCGACGTCAACCAGGCCCGCACCCCCTCACGGGTCGTCGGTGACATCTCGGGGAACTGCTTCGGGGACTCGTTCGCAGGCATCTGGGCTGGTGTCCTCGGGAACTTGGGCTCAGGTGGAATCCGTACGGCCGACGAGCCGGGCGCGCACGGAGTACGGCGCACGGCTCACGCCGACGACGCACGGCAGACGGCAGACGGCAGACGGCAGACGGCAGACGGCAGACGGTGAATTCGGGTGGCGTGCGGCGGATTCCGGTGGCCGTACACGCGGTACGACCGCGTGCGCCGTCGCACGACCGCCGTACGGACGGCCCGCGACGGAGCAACCGGCTTACTCGAGAGTGCTGTTGAGCCGCCGACAGCGCGTCGGCACGCTGTCGGCGGGGCAGGTCACCTCGTCGCGGGCCCGCCGACCAGGGAGAGAGTTCCGTCGAGATACGCCGCCCGGGAGGCACGGCGCTGGATCTTCCCGCTGGACGTCTTGGGGATGGTTCCGGGGTGGACGAGCACGACGTCGCGCACCGGCACGCCGTGCGCCTCGCTGATCGCGCCCCGGATCAGATCGATGATCTTCTCGGACTCACCCACCGCCTCCGGTGCCGTCTCGGCGACGACCACGGGCTGCTCGCCCTCCCCTCCACCGTCCACGGAGAAGGCGGCGGTGCAGCCGGGCCGTAGCGCCCAGTGGGACATCTCGGCGGCCAGTTCCAGGTCCTGCGGGTAGTGGTTGCGTCCCTCGATGACGATCAGGTCCTTGAGACGACCGGTGACGAACAGTTCGCCGTCCCGCAGGAATCCGAGGTCGCCGGTGCGCAGGAAACGGCCTTCGCGACCCGCGAGGGTGGCCCGGAAGGCCTGCCGGGTGGCGAGCGCGTTGCGCCAATACCCCTTGGCGACACTCGCGCCGGAGACCCAGATCTCACCCACCTCGCCCTCGGGCAGTTCTTCCTGCCGTTCGGGGTCGGCGATCACCACGGTGACGCCGGGGCCGGGCCGACCGGAACCGACCGCTGCCGCGTCCACCGATCTGGCGTCTGCCGCACCGGCGAACGACCAGGTGCCGTCAGCGGCGGTTGCGGGAGCGGCACTGGCACTGGCACTGGCGTTGGTGTTGGCCAGCACGGGTGGGGCCTGCACCGAACCGCCGGTGACGATCAGCGTGGCCTCGGCCAGGCCGTAGCACGGGTACAAGGCCTCACGGCGGAAGCCGGCCGCGCCGAAGGTGTCGGTGAACCGGCGCAGGGTCGCGGCCCGCACCGGTTCGGCGCCGTTGAAGGCGACCTTCCACCGGCTCAGGTCGAGGGTTTCGAGGAGGTCCGGAGTGACGTGCTTCAGGCACAGCTCGTAGGCGAAATTGGGGCCGCCGCTGGTGTGCGGACGGTACCGGCTGATGGCTGTCAGCCAGCGCTCGGGCCGCTGCAGGAAGTGCAGCGGGGAGAAGAGCGTGGCGGTCACACCGAGGTAGGCCGCGTTCAGGACCGGGCCGATGAGGCCCATGTCGTGGTAGACGGGCAGCCAGCTGACGAAGAGTTCATGGCCGTACTCCTCGATCACGTCGGGAGTGTGGCCCATCCGTTCCGTGATGACCCGCTCGTTGTCCAGCAGGTTCCCGTGGGTCACCATCACCCCGCGCGGGGCGGAGGTGGATCCGGAGGTGTACTGGAGGAAGGCGACCGAGTCGGCGGTGAGGTCGGGTTCGCGCCAGGAAGCGGCCGCCTCGTCGGGGATGTCCTCGGTGGCGACGCAGGTGATGTCGGCCAGTTCGGGCAGGTCTTCCGACATCGTGGCGAGGGCCGCGATCACCTCGCGGCCGCCCAGGATCACCCTGGCGTCCGCGTCGGCGATCATGCGCTTCATCCGGAGCAGGGCACGGTGGTTCTGCGACCGCCCGTGCGGGGGCAGGCTCGGCACGGCGACGACCCCGGCCGAAAGGCAGCCGAGGTAACCGCAGATGAACTCGATGCCGGGCGGATACAGCAGCATGACGCGGGAACCGGCCAGACCGCGCTCCTGCAGCCAGGCCGCGACGGCCCGGGACCGCTCGGCGAGCCGCCCGTAGGAGATGTCCTGGATCTCTCCGTCGCAGTCACCCGTGACGAGGTACCGATAGGCAGTCCGGTCGGGCTGCCGGGAAGCGTGCATGGTTAAGAAATCGACCAGGGAACGAGCCATAAGAGGAGTCTCACCTGTTCGGATGAGTGAGCGAAAAGACTGGAGTTCGAAGGCCGCGTCATGGGTACGCGCAGATGCCGTGTCCGCCTGGCCCCCTTGCCAGAACGTCCGTCTCGACCAATCCGCCCGGGAAACGGCTGCGATGTCCGCGCCGGCTCCCCGGGGCCCCCTACGGATTGCTACCAACGAGTAACACAATAGCAAGTTCGGCCGACTCCACAGATGTAACCCCGGGTACTAAATGCGGAATTGGGCCACCTGACGGTCGGTCACGAGAGATGAACAGGGTGAAGTCGCTGGTGAGCGACATGCGTTGGATGACCATGTGTACCGCGTCACGCACTCCGAACAGCGTTCGAGCCACTCGACCGCTCCCCCGCTCTCCGAGGGATGGGGCGCGACGGCAAGCACTCCCGAACCCGAGGACCCCGTTCCGCGCCTTCTCGGCTGCGGTGCGACACCCGGACTTCCTGACGCCGGAGCCGCATCAACACGCCCCATCCGTCCGACCGGCTCCTCACTCCGCCCGTGAGGCACATCGCACCACCGAGTCACGAACCAGGCCTATCGGGCCTTCCAGGCGATCGGTGAGCAGGGAAGGGCCGGAAAGCGCCCGGAGGGCATCCGAAGATCACGAGGGTGTCACCACGACACACCAGCCTTCACCAGGACTTCACCAAGAAGTCATACTGTGCCCATGAGCACATCAGGCAACCCGCAGGCCTCCGCACCGGCCTTTCCGTCACCTTCGCCGATCGCGGCCGAAACCCTCACCGCCGCCCCGGCACAGCCCCGGCGCGCGTGGTGGATCGCCCCTCTGGTCGGTGTGCTGGTGGCGGTACCGGTGCAGCTCGCCACCGCCTTCATGCTGCTGATATCCCCCATGGCGTTGGACTCGTGCAGCGCCGCCAACCCGTGCGGACGCACGGAGACCGCCATAGGCGCGAGCCTGGTCCTGCTCCTGTTGGCGCTGATCTCCCTGGGCGTGCCGTGGTACCCGGCGAAGAGGAAGAGCCTCGGTGTGGGAATCGGGGTCAGCCTGATCCCGCTGGGTCTCACGCTGGCGTCCATCGGCACACTGCTCTTCGGGATCGGATTCGGCTGACGGACGGTGCCGCGCCCTTCATGGGCGGCCGGCACCTGTCACCCGAGGGGACAGCCCCCTCTTGCCCGGCAGAACCGTCGGCCTCGTGCGGCGGCAACCGGGTCCGCCCTTTCCGGGGCCACCGGAGGGCGCATACGCAGGACACAGCACTGTCCGCCTTCCCGTCCCCCTCCCCCAGGTCCCCGGCGCGGGAACGGCTCTGCCCGTAGGGCGACGCGGATGGTGTCGATGCCCTACGGGCGGAACCGGCGGAGTTCCTCTACGGCACGGAAGTGATCCCGGGCGCCCGCGTCAGGAGCGGCGCAGGCGGCGGGACATGACGACCGCGCCGGCTCCGGCGACGGCGCCGGCCGCGGGGGTCGAGGGAGTGGTGGGGGCGGACTGCGACGGCGTGGGCGCGTCCGACGTGGCCGGGGTGCACGGCTTGCCGCCACCGTTCCAGGCGGCTACCAGGTGGTACGGGGTGGCGATGTTGTCGGGCTCGTAGGGAAGGGGGCCGTGGCCCTCCCAGCTCTTCCCGTCGTACGAGACGTCCTCGCCGTACAGGTCGATCTGGCCGTAGCAGTCGGGCGCCCGCACCGTCAGCTTCTGCCAGGTCTGCTTCGCGTCGGCCGAGTCGACGACGTCCGCGGCGGTGAGGTGGACGGTGGCCTCGTCGACCAGGCCCTGGTGGCCGGAGGTGAACCAGTTCGGTCCCTCGGTGGTGTACTCGGCCGGGGAAACGGGGTACTTGCAGCCGTCCCCGACGTTCCGGCCCGGGGCCGGCCGGACCTCCACCGTTCCGGGAACGGCGTCCCACTGGTGGAATCCGCCCTGGGAGGACCAGTCCGCGCCCACGACCTTTCCGTCGGCGTCGACGATGCGGTACTGGACCGTGGCGGACCGGCAGTCGCCGGTCGTGGCGGCACTTGCGGACCCGGCCGCGACGAGAGGGATCACGGCACCGGCGAAGGCCGTTGCCACCGCTTCGACGGGCGACCCTCCTCGGCCATGCGGCCTTGCCGTGTCGTTCCCGGTCACGGAGCTTCTTCGTCGCCCGGTCCGCCGACGGGCAGCCGTCAGCCGCGCGGACCGGCCTGCTCCTGGAGCAGGAGCCACAGCCTCACCGTCGTGTCCGCGCCGCAGCCGGCGAGTGTCCGTCCGTCCGGGCTGAACGCCAGCCCCCAAACGGCCTTGCGGTGGCCCTCGAGCTGGGCGGTGACCGTCAGGCGCGCGGGGTCGGTGACATCCCACAGGGTCACGGCCGCGTTCTCACACCCGGAGGCGAGCAGCCGGCCGTCGGGGCCGAACGCCACCGCGTACATCTGCCCCGTGTCCCCACGGCCGCCCAGGGGAAGGCTGCCGGTGGCCGTCCCGACGGGATGAGCCGGGTCGGTGACGTCCCACAGCATGACGGCCCCTCGCCGCCACGACGCGTACGTACCGGAGACGACGCCGAGATCACCGCTGGCGGTGGCCAGCAGCCGCCCGTCCGGGCTGAATCCCACCGCGTGGACGGCGGGCGCCCCGCCGGAGGACAACGCCTTCGACCGGCTTCGGGCCTGCGGTCGGACGGCGGCGGTTCGGACCGGACGGGTCGGCTCGCTGACGTCCCACAGGACTCCGGGGTCCCTGTCACCGGAGGAACCCGTGGCCAGCAACCGTCCGTCCGGGCTGAACATCACCGTGGTGACGGGCCCCGACAGCCAGAGGCGCCGGTGGTGGGTGACTGCGGCGCACCGGCTCGGACGCGTCAGGTCGCAGAGGTCCCAGACGGTCACGGTGCGGTCGCAGGCACAGGCGAGGAACCGTCCGTCGGGGCTGAAACCCACCGCGTGGACACCGCCTTGCCGCCAGCCGTCGCGGAACAACCAGCCAGGGCGCTCATGGACGAGGGTCGCCGCCCGGGTCGGGTTCGCCGGGTCCGTGACGTCCCAGAGGATGACGCTCCAGTCGGTGCTTCCGGTCGCGAGCAGCCGCCCGTCTGGGCTGAACGCCACCGCGTTCACCGCTCTTCGATGGCTTCCGAGGTCGGCGGAGCGGCTCGGGTGGAACACGTCCGTGACATCCCAGAGGACCACGGTCCTGTCTCTGCTTCCGGTCGCCAGCAGCCGCCCGTCCGGGCCGAACGCCACCGTGTTCACGGCTCTGCCGTGCCCGCTGAGCGTGGCGGCCAGTACCCACCGCTCGGACGGCGACGGCGTTCCCAGGGATGCCATGGTGCAGTCTCGCGCGATTCCGAATCCCGGGGAAGCCGGAGCGCAGGCTTCCGCCGTCCCGTGGCGCAACGGTCTTCGGACCCGACAGCGGCCCACACGCCACGGCGTCGAGGACGGCACCTATACGCGTCCCGGCTCACCGTCCGCGACGAAACGCGTCAGAGATCGCTCCAACAGTTCCAGGAACTCCCGCACGTCATCAGCCTCCTTGTCGAACTCCGCTTCGTCCAGCGACGCCGTCCGCGCCCGGTGGACCGACCCGTCGGGGCACGCGACACAGGACAGGCCACCGCCGTTCGAGCCGATGATCAGACCGTGAGCCTTCCGGTCCACGTCTACGGCGACAGGACCGTACTCCTGGAGCCGGAGCAGTACCTCTGTCGCCGGGGCGACGAAACAGCCGTTGCCGACGTCCGCCCAGGTGATGTCTCCGACGCCGGCGTAGAAGGTGGCCAAGTCGGCGGATATCAGGCCTCCTGGGCAAGCGCGCGAGCCGCTGCCTGATCGGCGGGGTCAGCCGGCCGGACCTCGTTCGGCCCCGGGGGAAAGCCATGACGACGCTCGAAGTCGTCCGTCATCGCGCTCAGGGCCGGGGAGACCCTGCTCATCCAGGAGGCCGGCCAGGCGGGCGAAAGGGCGCCGTCACTCATGCGGCCGGATCATGGCATGAGGCGCGGACATCGGCTCCACCGCTGTCCGCGCCCACCAGCATGCGAACGGTGTACGCATCGGTCCGCAGCAGGGCTCCGGAAGGAGACATGTACTATCGGAGCACTGGAAGTAGAAACGTGTGGCCTCGCCAGGCATCGACGCCGGCCGATGGAGTAGAGGACACACGCGCATACGCGGATCGGACGACCCGCCACTTCTTCACATCGAAGGAGTGCGCAGTGAAGGTCCGCCGTCATGAAACTGTCGAGGCCGTCGACGCCCCGGCCGAAGTCCCTCGTTCACCGCGATCCCTCCGCGAAGCGGGGACAGCCCTCGCGGGGCTGTCCGCGGTGTTTCTGTTCGAAATGCTCGACAACTCGGTCCTCAACGTCGCCTTGCCGACCATCGGCCGCGAGCTGTCGGCGTCGACGACCGTGCTGCAGTGGGTCACCGGGGTGTATGCCGTCGTGTTCGGCGGGCTGATGCTGGCCTTCGGCGCGCTGGCCGACCGGGTCGGCCGCCGCAGGATCATGCTGATCGGGCTCGTACTGCTGTGTGCGGCAAGTCTGGCAACGGCGTTCGTCACCACGGCGGAGCAACTCGTCGCGGTCCGTGCGGTGATGGGCGTCGCGGCCGCGATGACGACACCGGGCTCCCTCGCCCTGGCATTCCGGCTGTTCGACGAGGACGGGCTCCGCGTTCGCGCGACCACACTGATATCGACAGTGGGCCTGGTAGGACTCGCGATCGGACCCACGGCAGGTGGCTTCGTGCTCGCGTTCGCCCCATGGCAGGCACTGCTGCTGGTGAACGTGCCCATCGCCGCGCTCGCGTACATCGGCATTCGACGCGGTATCCCCGCCGACATGGCACACGAACTGCATCGCGACCCGATCGACGTCACCGGCGCCCTGCTCGGCACGGCCACGATCGTGCTCGCGCTGGTGGCACCGACACTGTTCGTCGACGCGGGCACCGGATCCCCTCTTCCGTGGCTGACCCTGGTGACGGCCATCGTGACGGCCGTGCTGTTCGTCGTGCGTGAGCGCACCGCCCGTTGTCCCCTGCTCGACCTCGAACTCGTCGCCCGCCCGCTCGTGTCGAGCGGACTCGCCTTCAAGGCCGCCGCCGGCCTCGCGACCGCCGGTCTCGGCTACCTCGTGACCCTGCAGTTCCAGCTCGACTGGGGCTGGACGCCCGCCCAGGCGGCCCTGGGCATGCTGCCCCAGGTCGTGGTGCTCATCGCGGGCGGAGCCCTCATCGGTCCTCTGGTGCGGCGTGCCGGTCTCGACGGAGCCGCCTGGCTCAGCGCCGCGTCTGTCGTGTGCGGACTCGCCGTCTACGGGCTGCTGGGGCGCTTCGGGTACGTGTGGGTCGCCCTCGCGCTCGTGCTCGTCGCCGCCGGTATGCGTGTCGTAGGTGTCGTCGCCGGAACGAACGTGATGCGTGGCCTTCCGGCCGACCGGACCACCATCGGAGCGGCCCTGGTGGACACCGCCGGCGAAGTCACCACCGGAATCGGCATCGCCGTCAGCGGGACCCTCCTAGCAACGCTCTTCCCCGGCGACATCGCCGCGCCGAACTGGAGCGCTCACCAGACCGCGGAGTTCCACGAGGCGGTCACCTGGGCCGGCCTCACACTCACGGTCCTGGCTGCGGCACTGGTGGGAGGGGGCATCCTCCGCGCCCGCCGCGGCACGGACAGCACGCCACCAGCGGCGGGGGCCGACGCGGGCGGCGAGTAGGCCCGAGGACCGAACCTCTGGCGCCGTACGGGCTCAGGCGCGCCGCGCCGGACCGGACCGGACCGGGCCGGGGCGAAGGCGCGCCGGGCCGCGGGCGGGGTGCACTGGGCCAGGTGCGTGGGAGCACCTGGCTTCGGGCCGCAGGAGCAGCCGTCCTTCGACTTGCCTGTTCCATCGCTCTCGACGGTCTTGACCGTGGTGCAGGTGTTGCTGTCCTTCGCGCGGAACCGGAGCAGGGGGCGCTGTCGGCGGGCTGTAACACCTGCGTGGGTGTGCAGCCGTCTGTGACCGGACAGCCCGGACACCGCCGCCCTGAGCTGTCCGGGCTGTTTGCGCAGTTCAGGACCGTAACCGGACAGTCGGACACCTGGGACACCCCTGTCCGGAGTCGTGGTGCGCGTCCGGTCAAGCGCCGTCTATTCGGTCGAGCAGAGCCTGAACCTCGACCGTGCGGCGATGGTCCGGGCCGAATGAGGCCAGACAGGCATCGTGCGCAGCTGCGGCCTGAAGGCGGGCTTCGGTGCCACGGTGCAGTCCCAGGAGGGCGGTGGCCACGGCCAGTTCGACGGCGCCGGTCATTGAGCGGTTCTCTCCTCCGGGCAGGCTGCGGTGCAGTTCACGGGCGCGCTCCGCCTCGGCGAGGGCCTCCTCGTGGCGGGCTTGGCCGTTGAGGCTGCGTGCCAGGCCGAGCCGCAGTGCCAGAGTCAGCCGGTCCGGTTCAGGATGGGCGGCCAGGGCCTCGCGGGCGCGTGCCTCGGCCTCCGGGTGGCGCTCCTGCGCGCCGAGAGCGAAGACCAGCCCGTTACCGGCGGCCCTTACTACGTTTTGCAGCTCCCCTGTACCGCCGCTCGCGGTCTGGACGACGGCCGCGCACTCCGCCTCGCACTCGGCGTACCGACCGAGCTCGGCCAGCGTCTGGGCGCGGTCGGAGCGCAGTTTCAGGGTCTGCCAGTGATCGGCTCCGAAAGTCTTTCCGACGGCCGGCAGTATTTCGTCGTATATGGCGAGAGCGTCGGCGTGGCGGCCCTGGGCGCCCGTCGCGTTTGCGGTGATGCTCAGTGCCAGCGGTGTGTACGTGTCATCGGGCGGCAGCGACCGGGCCACGGCACGGGCCTCGGTCACCGCCTCTGCGTAACGCCCGGCCGTGTACAGGTCCATGGCCCGCGCCACAGGGGGTTCAGTCGTGCGCTTGGCGCGCGGTCGGAAGAGTCTCATGGCTGGAGGATATGGATATTGGGCCTGGTGTTCGACCAAGGGGCGGGAACGGTCGGCAGCACCGGATGGGCCGGCTGACAGATCGCCACGGACCGGGCCTCACACGAGAACGCCGAGGGCCTGCCGGTCGGATATCCACCATCGGGACTCCAGCGGGGTTCTGCACTGCAGTTGGCCCCACGGACTCGCCGCCCAGGGCTCCGACACCCGTGTCAGCACCCCAGCTCCGCCGAGCGCTCGCACATCACCTCCACAGCGTCGGGCAGTCGAGGAAGCGGCCCTGGGTGGGCCTCCCGGATGAGCTTCACCGCGAGAAGCCGCCGACCACCCCTGATCAGCTCGTCCACCTCTTCCCGGACCACCGGCGGCAACGCATCCCAGATCGAGTTCTCCATGCGCCGATCCAAGCAACTCGCCCTCTCCCACCACCACCGAATTGAACGGTACGACCGCGCGAAGACCCGCTCAGTGAGCCCGGGGTATCAGTGGGCGATGTGTTTCTCGCTGGTGAGTGGCACGATCCGGGTGTGACGACCAGGGCCAGTCGGACAGTTCTCACGCATCGGGTGCTCACGGGGGCGTCCCGGGACCATCTCGCCTCCCTCGTTGCGGAGTTGGCCGGATCACGGCAGGCAGCGGTCGAGAGGGCGTCGGCATGAAGCTCGTGGCGGGAGCCGGTGCCCGGCATCGGCTGGTGTTCGTCGACCGGCTCGTGGCCACGCTGATTCACCTGCGGCACGACTTGCCGCATGCGGCGTCAGGGCTGCTTTTTGGTGTCGACCGTTCCACCATTACTCGTGCGGTCGGCGAAATCCGCGGGCTGCCGGCCGAGAGGGGATGCGCGGTCCCAGACAGGCCAGTTCGAGCAGACCCTGGTGACTGCCATGCTGCTGCAGGAAGGACCTTCAGACTTCCCCGGATCCTGCCGGGATCAGATGCGGGGCACGGGCTCCGAGGATGCCAAGCACCTCGTCCAGGGCCGTCCTGCGGAGCTCCGGGAAGAAGTCCCGGTCGATCCTGCCCTCGCGGGCCCAGATGCCGGCGAGTGACTCCGCGCAGTGCTGGGCCAGGACGCTCGCGAACCGCTCCCGCCGAAGGATCTTGAAGATTTCCTGTTCGAACCAGGCTCCCGAGTGGTCCTCCAGGTCCATGGCGGCGTCGAGCTGGTCTCCCTCGGGCGCGTCGGCGTCATTGAGGATGGCGAGCAACTGGACCGCGACGAAATCGTCCGGCTGTGACGTCATCGACGTAACTCTCCCTCTCCAACTGACCTTCGGCTCCGCGCCGATGCCCTCACCGAAACCGCTCCCCCTGACCAGTCAGTGCAGAGCACCGCGCCACACCCGAACCCGCGAACCTTCACGGTCAGAGCACTGGCTACGCGTCGAGGTAGCGGTAATCCCCGTCCGGGAGGCCGATCGCCAGGCCGCCGTTGCAGACCCTCCACTCGCTCATGCCGTCGACGTCGTGGCTGACCAGAAACAGCCCCCGGGGCCTCTCGTCGTACTCCTCATCCGGGCAGGAGGCCGGGATCCGGGCGATCTGACGCAACCTCTCCTCGAACCAGTCGAGGGACACCGCGCGGATATTGCCCCCGTAGAAGGCCCACTTGATGTTGTTGTACTGCCGAGGGGGGAAGGCCCAACCTCCGCTGTAGGTGCGCTCCGGATCGTCTGCTTCCACGATCTCCTTGATCTGGGCCAGCTGTTCGTCGTCACATTCCAGCCAGCCCCTGACCGAGACCATGATTCCCACGGCGGTTGCTCCTCGTTCGTGTGGCGCGCTGCCCGGTCGCACCGTTCCTGTTCCTGTGCGCTTGCACGCTAGGGGCGACCTGCTCAGTCACGCAAAGGGATTGACACGGGGATCAGCCGCCTCGGGCGAAAGCGCGCAATCCCCAGGTCGGCCCCCGCGGTTCAGAACGGCTAATGAGGTGTATCGAGCAATTGTCAGAACTTGTGGGTGGGCAGTGCCTGGTGAAGAGCCGACTGCCGTTCGGCGATGAGGTTCGGTAGCTGGCGCATGTCGTAGAAGACGACGGTGTCGGGGCCTTCGAGGCGTTCGGCCGGGGTGAGTCCGCCGGCATAGCCGAAGGCTCGCATGCCGGCGGCGCGGGCAGCGCGGACGCCGGGTCGGCTGTCCTCGACGACCACGCAGGCTTCAGGATCGACGCCCATCTGCTGGGCGGCGTGCAGGAACAGGTCAGGGGCGGGCTTGCCGCGGGAGACTTCGGTGGAACTGTAGATACGGCCTGCGAAGCGTTCGTAGAGCCCGGTACGGCCCAGGGTGTGCCGCATCTTGTCGTGGGAGCCGCTGGAGGCGACGCATGTCGGCAGAGTGAGCGCGTCGAGCGCTTCCGGCAAGCCGTCTACCGGGGCAAGCTCGGCGTCCACGGCCTCCCGGTGGAGCTGCTCGAACCTCGCCGACCAGACCGCGGCCGTGTCCGGGCCGAGCTGAACAGTGACCTGCTCGTGGATGGCGGCGTGTGAGCGCCCGATGAACCGGTCCACGACCTCGTCCTCGGTCAGCGGCCAACCCAGCTCGGCTCCGAGGGCGACCTGGACGCGAGCGGCGATGCGCTCGCTGTCGACCAGCACGCCGTCGCAGTCGAATATGACAAGTTCAATGGGCTTGATCATTTCCGCAGCATAGGCCCTGCTGTTCACGCTGCGGCGACCTCTTCGCGCTCGACCAGGACGCCCCGGGAATTCGGGTCTGCCGCCGCAGAACTTCGCCCCCGGCTGGAGGTGCCGGTGACAGAGGTGATGGCACTGTCGGCCCCGGGCGAGGACCTGGTGGCAGGGACTCGGGCAGCGGAAGCGATCATGAGCGAGCGGCATCCGGAGCTTGGCCCGGAGGCTATGGCCGCGCTCGGCTTCTACTACGGTTCCAGAACCGCCCGCATCGACGGCATCCGCCACCCCCACGGCAACTCGATCAGCAATGAGTCGAGGCTTCCGCGATGGCCGCAAGCCCATGTCTGACCAGCGGAATCCGCACACGAGGTTCGGCAAGAGGTGGCGAATCGCCGGATTGAAAATCTGCTGGGCGAGTACGAATGATCGATCGACGTGACCTACCTTGAGCCCTCTGAACGCGGCGGAGATCGAGAGGTGCCGTGACGCAGGACCGAAAGGCTTGCGGTGGTCTCATGGGCGAGGACACCGCAAGCCTTTACGGCTACTGCGAGTTGTATGCCTTGATGCTCACTGCTGGGCCATAGGAGTTGCGGGCCACCGCGGCAGCCGCCTTCCCGGTCACGTGAACGACTGCGGTGCCATGGGCTGGTACTCGCGTCAGGCCACCGATCGGAGTGACCTCGACGGCTTGCTGGGTGACGTCTTTGGGCGGCTGGTCCCAAAGAACGTAAGCGATCCGTACGGAGACGGGGATGTTGTCCTCGTTGGTCAGCCTGACTGCCGAGAATCGCTCGAACCTGGTGATCTCGCGCCCGTGGCTGTCCAGCGCCTGCGTCGTCACCGCGTGTCGGCCCGCGGGAATGGAAGCGATGGTCGTGCGCCGCACCGTCACACGGACGTCCGCCACGTCATGTTTGCCCGGACCTGAAAATCGCAGGATGTCGAAGCTCGTTCCATACGGAGCCACCAGTTTCCCCCGGTCGCTTCCGTAGATCGTGCTCACTTTCACTTGGCGCAGCACATGATCATGCTTGTCCAGCGCCTTGAACGACAGCACTGGGACCACAGAGGCGGGCACATCGTTCGTGATGTGCAGGGTCTGATTGATGGTCTCGTCTTCGCCGGAGTCGCCCACGTAGTCGAACGACAGCATCTTGGATCCGAAGTTCTCCTCGTCGGAACGCTCAGAGCTGCTTGCGTCTCGACCTTTCCCCGTGTCTGCGACCGGCCCACAAGCCGACATGAGTGCCATGCTCGCGGCCATTGCCACGCTCGCGGCAGCCAGTCTTCGCCAGCTCACCTTCACAGCCGGTCCCCTCCCTGTCGATCACTCTTGGCGGGACGGTATACGACCGTGGCCCGCCGGCCCGCGGCGCCCCCGACCTGGTCTTTCGGCTGATCCATGGGCGCCGCAGGTGACGGCCGCCCGTACCGAGCGGACGGCGGCCATCGGCCCGCGCAGCACTCGCAACGCCAGACAGGTCGCCGGCGTCAGGACGCCGGTCGGGATCGCGATACCGCCCGCGACCTGCCAGGACAGCCGGGGGGCGGTCACACCGCCACCGGCGAGGACACAGAACCGAGCAGGATCCAGCCCAGCCGGTACCCGGACTCCACCCCGTCGGCGTCACCGGCGAAGGTCAGCCGCCCCGCGTTGACCAGTCCGTACCCCAGAAAGCAGAGCAGACCGGCGGGGATCAGCCCGGCGAACATCAGCACCGGTATCGGTATCGGAATCGGCGGACCGTCGTGGTCGGCGGCCCATATCAGCGACTCGATCACCCTACCGGCCGGCACCGCCATCGCCCGCCCGCCCGCCCGCCCGCACCCAGAATCGGCCAACACCTGCCCGACGGACCGTCGTTCACAGCGAACACCGTCCGCAACCCCGACTCGCTGTGGGGCACGCACGGGCACGACGTACGAACTACGGTGACGGGATGGACGAACGGGCGCGACTGCTGACGCAGAGCTGCACGACCGGGTGGGGCGACTGGATTCATGGGGAGTTGTGGCTGCTTCCGCACCTCCTGGTCCGTCGGCGGCTCGGTTTCACCGCCACCCTGGCGAACGGCAAAGGCCCGACGGTGGTGACCCCGTTGCCGGAAGCCGATGCGAGCGCAGCCGCCGTCACGCAGATCCGGGCGGAGCACCGGACGAACAAGGTGATCCCTCTGGCCGACATCGCTTCCGCCCGACTCCGCCGCGGCGTCACCGCCGACCGGCTCGACCTGCTCATGCGGGACGGGTCCCAGCACAAACTTCTCTGGCTTCCCTCGGACCCCGCACATGACGTACTCGCCCACGAGCTCTCCCCCTGGCTCAACTGACCTAGGAGGCGCACTTGTCGCTCCCCCAGACTCCCGACTGCTACCCGTGCGGCAGGGAAGCGGAGTTCGACGACCTTCCACCCCGCGAGTGTGTGGCACACGACGACCACTGGCGGGTGGCCCACGTCTTCGACACCGCCGTGCCCGGCTGGCTGGTGCTCCTCCCCCGGCGCCACGTCACCGCGGTCCATGACCTCACGGACGCCGAGACCGCCGCCCTGGGGATGTGGCAGGTCAACCTCTCCCGGGCGCTCCGGAGCGTGACCGGTTGTGCCAAGACGTACGTTGTCCAATTCGCCGAAGCCGATGGATTCGCGCACGTGCACTTCCACATCGTTCCGCGCATGGCGGATCTGCGACCGGAGCATCGGGGGCCGGGCATTTTCGAACTGCTCGGGCGCCCCGAGCAGGAGCGAGTGACAGCCGACCGGGCAGACCGGACAGCCCTCTCCCTGCGGGCATGCCTGCTTGGCGGAGTCGCGCATCCGTAGGATCACGCCGTGGCGCTCCCATGTCTCGGGAGAGGACTGTCCGGTGCGTAGGCTCAGGACCGTGACTGATCAGATTCAGAAGATCGTGGCGGGACTGCCGGACCTGACGGAGGTCACCGGCGTGTGGGCGGCGGCCGACGGCCGGGTCGCGCAGGGGGACGCCGCCTTTGCCGCAGACCTCGGCATCGCTCTCGCCAGGACGTACGGCACCGGTGAGCGGATGTGGCAGTACAGAAGCGTCCTCGATCATCTGATGCGGCTGTTGGCCACCACACCGGGTCCGGAGAATGCCACCCAGGCGCTCCGGCTGGTCTCCGCGGCCGAGGTCACCAGCAGGAAGCTCGACCGCTACATGGCTTCCATTCTGGCTTCCAGCCACGACGCGGCGGACCTGGCCGTCGCTTTCACCGGCCGCGCCTCGGAGGAGCTCCGGGCCTGCCTGGTCCACGAGTTGGTGCTCAGGGGTGTGGTGGTCGAGGAGACGCCGAGGATCGCGGGCTGGGCAACGTCACCGCACTGGAGTCATCACCCGCTGGCCTGGCTTCCCCTGGCGCGGGCCGCCGTGGAGGAAGGTGCGGATCTGCCGAGCTACAGCAGCCGGGGCAGCAGCCACGAGATGCCTTACGGACCGCCGGAGGGCAGCCAACAGGCGGTGCTCTCCGGCACACGCGTTCCCCCGGCTCGGGAAACGACGACACAGGACATCGCCACGGCGATGGGCAGGGCTGTGGCGAACTGGGCCGAGGAGTCCAACGGGCGCATCGAGGCACGGGTGTTCCAGCCCGCCGAACCGCTGGACGCCGCGTCGGTCCCGAACGCGCTCCTGACGCTGGGGCTGGAGTGTCTGCACGGGGCGGGGAAGAAGACCGCTCTGTCGGTCACCCTCTGTCGGCCCGCCCAAGCATGGCGGGTCTTGTTCGCCGCAGCGTCCACGGGAGGGGCGTACAACTCGGGTTCCTACGGCGCCTACGGACGTCTGGCGGCCTGGCAGTCCCTGGCCTCGCTGGCCGGAAGCCCGGACGGCGCCAGTGCCGAAGAAGCTGAAGCACGTGTGTCGGCCTGCACGTGGCACGGCTTCGCCGCCGACACGAAGTGGTTCGAGCAGGTGGCCTGGGACATCGGCCTGGCCGCGCTGTCCCCGGACCGCGACCGCCTGGCCGTGCTGGCCGCGACCGACACCGACTGAGGCGGGAATCGGTCGACCGCGCCCTGCCGGGCAGACGTCGTCCTCGCGATCGCTCCGCGAGGGAGTGGCAGGCGGGACAGACAGGACCCGACCGGATTCGAACCGGCGTCCTCCTACATGCTGTGAAAGGCGCGACGACCTCTGCGCTACGAGCCCTGCCCCACAGGCGATCATACGAGCCTGGCCTCGAGCGAAGGACGGCAGCAGGCGCCCGGCTAGGTTGAGCGCATGACGAGCCTCACGCATCCGCAGCTGTCCGGACTGGCACGGAATCCGGCAGCCCCTCAGGACGTCCTGGTGCGCCTGGTCGCCCACCGGGCCGGCCGGCGCGGGATGACGCTGCGTCCCGGGCGGCTCGGGGACGCCGTTGTCGAGGCACTGCTGACGCACGGCGACGACATCTCGGCGGTGAGCCTCCGCGGCGACCGGATCTCTCCGGCCATGCGCCGCAGAATCGCCGAGCATCCCGATCCGGCGATCCGGGACGCGTTCGCCGACTTCGTCCGCGGCACGGTGGACCGCGAGGTGCCCCTGCCCATCGACGCCCTGGAGGAAGCCTACGGTCGGCCTCGGTCGGAACTCGTCCGCGCGCCGAGTCCGCTTCTGCGCGCCGCGGTCGCGCAGACCTGGTACGACCGGCCCCTCGCGGTGCAGGTGGAGTTGCTCGCCGACGCGGATCCGCGGGTCCGTGCGGCAGCCACCCTGCGCGCCACCCCGGGCGTGCCGCCCGAGTGGAGGGACCGCTGCCTCGCCGACCCTGCGACGCGCGGCAACATCGCGCGCCATGTCCCGCTCACGTCGGCCCAGTTCGCGCAGCTCATGGAGAGCGAGGACAGTGAGGTACGTCAAGCGGTCGCGGCCAACCCGCATCTGTCGGCGGAGATGACGGCCCGGCTCGTGGACATCGACGACCCGTTCGTGCGGGTTGCGGTGGCCCAGAGCCACCATGTGGACCACGCGACGCGAGCGAGGCTGTACGCGCGCGTCGAGGCCGAGTACGCCGACGGAAGTCTCGACGCCGACGTGGCCCTCAACTGGGGCTTCGCCGAACCGAATTGGCTGCGCGACGCACCGCTCGACGAGCGGATGCGTCACCTGGACAACCCCGACACCGGATTCCGGCGCGTCCTGGCCTCGTGCCACGACCTCCCGGAAGCGGCATGGCATCGCCTGGACAACGATCCGGATCTCACGGTCCGCCGCAATGCCGCCCGTCGCCCACAGGCACCAGCACCAGTCCTGGAGGAGCTGGTTCGCGCCCACGGCGATGTGTTCCACATCAAGCCGCTCCTCGTCGAGCACCCCAACTTCCCCCGCCAGGCGCTCCGCACGTTCGTCGACGAACCGAATCCGAACATACGTCGTCTCGCTCTGCACGACCCGGAGCTGCCCGTGACGTCCCTTCAGGAACTGGCGGCGGCTGCCGAGCCCGACCTGCGCCGTGGGGTCGCCCGTCACCCGGGCGTCACGGAGGCGTTGCTCGAGGATCTGCTCGCGGACCCGGACCCCCACGTCGCCGATGAGGCGGCTGCCAACGCCGCGTTGCGGCCCGCCCGGATGTACCGCATCCTCACCGCTGCGAGCCTGTAGCTCCGGGACGGGAGCGCCATGGCGAAGGGCGGGCTGCGTGATCAGGCCTTGCGGGCCATCCCGGCTGCGATGAGGTGTTCCCAGACGGTGAGTTCTCGTGCGGCGCCGCCGTTCCACGGCTTGCCGACCGGGGCCGGGCGCCACAAGGGGGCGGCGACGACTCCCGGGTCGAGGATCTCCAGACCGTCCAGCAGGGAGGCGATCTCCTCGTCGGTGCGCCAACGGCCACGGCCGAACGTCTGCTGGAGGACCTTCTCCGCCTCGGCCGTCTCCGGGTTGTTGCCGGAACGGAAGTGGCTGACGAAGAAGTAGCTTCCGGAGGGTACGCGGTCGCGCCAGTAGCGGACGATCCCGGCCGGGTCCTCCTCGTCGTTGACGTGATGCAGGATGGCGCTGAACACGACCGCCACCGGGCGTTCGAAGTCGATGAGTTCCCGGGTTTCGGGGTGGTTGTAGACGGCCTCGGGGTCGCGGACGTCGGCCTCGATGACCCGGGTCCGGTCGTTCTCCTCCAGCAAGGCCCGTCCGTGCACGAGCACTTGGGGGTCTATGTCGACGTACACCACGCGGGACTCCGGGGTGTGACGCTGCGCGACCTGGTGGACGTTGTCGGCGGTCGGCAGACCGCTGCCCAGGTCGATGAACTGGGTCACGTCGGTGGTCGTCGCTATCTCCGCGACCGCCCGGGTCAGCGCCGAGCGGTTGGCGAAGGCGATCGCCACCGAGCCGGGAAGGTCCCGTTTGAACACATCGCCGATCTCCCGGTCCACGGCGTAGTTGTCCTTGCCGCCCAGCAGATAGTCGTAAACGCGCGCGATGCTGGGCTTGGTGGCGTCGATCGAGGTGCCTTCGCTCGTCATGACGACCATCCTCCCTCGCGAGAGAACCCGCTGCCCAGCACTTCGGCGTATCGAACCGCAGCACGCACCCCGTCGGTACGTACAAACGTGCCGCGGCGGCGCACTGGTCGACGGGGTCGGCGTACCCCGAGTCCGCCTGCCCCTGACCTGCCGGCCCGTTCGACGCAGTGGAACGTGCCGGGCCCGAGGACTCCGACGTCGCCTCATGGGCGGTTTCCCGGGCTCGCGTCGGCCGGACTTCCGCTGCTCCTGGGGCAGTTGCCGGGACAGTCCACCCGGCCCGCGGCGGGGGCGGCGACCCGGACGGACGCCGTCAGCGCTCCCCCGGCGGATCATTCCTCTCGATCGTCACGTCGCGCAGCGGAAACGCCATCATGCTGACGCCCAGGGGGATGGTGCCCGGCGCGTGGGGCGGCCGGGCCGCTGCGTGGAGTTCGGCGGCGAGTTCCGCAAGGCGGTGGCGGACGGTCTGCCAGGTCCGGGGATCCACCCACAGCTCGGCGTCGACGGTCACACCCTCGCTGCCCGTCTCACGCCGTCTCGCACGTTCCCGAAGGGTGTGTGCCATGGTCTCGGCCAGCATCGGGGTCCCATCCTGCTGGTCGGACAGCGGCGTGCCCTGGACGGTGCGGTAGCGGCGCTCTCTGCCGCCGCGGCGGGTCCGCTCCTCCGCCAGCTCGACCAGGCCCACCGCGTCCAGGCGCCGCAGGTGCTGACTGGCGAGTGCGTGCGAGACGTCCAACTCGCGGGCGAGCTCGGCGGCCGACATGGGCCCCGGCCACATGAGGCTGAGCATCCTCAACCGCAAGGGGTGGGCGAGCGCGCGCAGCACGGGATCGGTATCGGTCACGCAGCCAGGGTAAAGCGCGGGCCGACACCCCAAAGCGACTACCGCCAAGCAAATGATTGGGGGTAGGTTGTGCGATCACACGCGAAGAAGGGGGCGGCATGAGCTGGAACACGCTGAAGGTCTTCCGGGACCGCAACGCGGGCCTCTATCTGGGTGGCGTGATCGTCTCCGGTTTCGGCGACTCCGCCATGTCACTGGCAGCCGGGATCTGGGTCAAGACACTGACCGGCTCCAGCAGCCTCGCCGCACTCGTCGGCTTCTGCCTCTGGCTGCCGACCTTCGCCGGACCCGTGATCGGCACCGTGGCGGACCGGTTACGCCGTCGTCCGCTCCTGGTCGCGACCAACCTGGCTCTGGCCGCCGTCATGACCGCGCCGCTCGTTGTGCGTTCGAGGGAACAGGTCTGGCTGCTGTTCGCCGTGCTGACCCTGGTCGGGGTGGGCATGGTCCTCACGGACGCGGCCGAGACCGCCCTGGTGGCAGCCGCGGTGCCGGACGGGCTGCGCGGTGACTTCAACGGTCTGGTGCTCACCGCCATCGAGAGCATGAAGCTCATCGCTCCGCTCGCCGGCGCGGGCCTGTTCACCGCGGCGGGCGGCCCGGCGGTGGCTCTGCTGGACGCGGCCACGTTCGTCCTGGCCGCGGCTGCCTTCAGACTGATCCGGGTGGAGGAAGCCTCGCCCGCGGCGCGTGTCGGCCGGGCGTGGACCGCCGAGACCGCCGAAGGGGCCCGCTACCTGCGCCGGCACCCGGTACTGCGCCCGCTCGTTCTCACCAGCGGGACGGCCATGGCGCTGGCCGGCATCAGCAGCACGGCCACGTACGCGATGCTCGACGCCGGACTCCACCGGTCCCCGGCCTTCGCCGGCGCGCTCACCTCGCTCCAGGGGCTCGGATCGATCGTCAGTGGGCTGGCGGCCGGGGCGCTGATGCGCCGGATGCCTGAACGCACCTTCGCGGCGGCCGGACTCGCCCTCTTCGCCATCGGCGTGCTGGCGCGGGCGACCCCCTGGCTGCCCGTCGTGCTCGGCGGCGGTCTGGCGATCGGGCTCGGCCTGCCCTGCCCGATCGTCGCGGCGCTGACAGCCGTCCAGAGGCACACCCCGGCCGAGTTGCTGGGCCGGGTCGCGGCGACGGCCAACACCTTGATGTACGCGCCCACCGGGCTCGCCCTCCTCCTGGGCACGGGGCTGGTCGCCTGCCTCGACTACCGGGTGCAGCTCCTCTCCGCCGGCGTCTGCGGCCTCGCCGCCGCGTCCGCGCTCACCATGACGGGCCGCACCACCCGGACCGCGGCTCAGGTCGATGGACAACCCGCGCCCGGGCCTTCCCGGCGATGACACGGACCACCACGGCGGTTGTCCGGGGTCCGACCGCGGCGTCGTGGACGAGTTCAAGGTGTCATGAGTCGTCCGGCCGGCCGACCATCAACAGATCGTGCAGGTCCGGCCTGCCCGCGCTCTCCGCGCGGGACAGCACGCCCAGCCCGAGCCCGCCGCCCCAGAACCGTTCCGCCGGGGCTCAGCCCGCGTCTCCCAGTCGGCGGACTGCGCAAGTACTTCGCGCCTGCGGGCCTAACCTGGCACCGTGACGCAGAAGGTGAGCACGGTGGTGCTGATGTGCGGTCTTCCGGGAGCGGGCAAGACCACTTACGCGTTGGACCTGGTGCGACGCGGTTACGTCCGGCTTTCGATCGACGAGGTGGTCTGGCAGCGACTCGGGCGGCGTGATGCCGGTTTGGTGCTGGAGGCCGAGGCGTTCGACCGGCTCAAGGAAGAGGTCCGCCGCGAGCAGCGGCAGGAACTGGTCGAGCTGATGCGGGCAGGGCGTGATGTCGTAGTGGACTACAGCTTCTGGAGCCGCGCCGCCCGCGATGACTACAAGTCGCTGATCGAGAACTGCGGACACCACTGGGAACTGATCCATCTCAAGGCCGACCGGACGATCTTGGAACGGCGCCTGGAAGCGAGGAACCGCGAGGCAGGCGCCAACTCCGTCACCGTGGACGAGACTCTGTTCAACCGCTACCTGGCCGTCTTCGAGGAGCCGGACGGAGAGGGCGAGCAGGTCTTCATCCAGTCCTCGGCCTGAAGACCGGATGGACCGGACGAACCGGGTAGGCCCGATATCGTGCGGCAGAGTGCGACTTGGGAGGGGACGAATGGTTGAGACGGCGTTCGATAAGTCCGAGCGGCGGACCTGGGCGGGGCAGGCCGAGGCCTATGCCGCCAGTTTCGCCAGGCTCTGCGCGCACGCGGCGCCGGGGCTCCTCGACGCCGCCGGGGTGACGCAGGGCGTACGGGTCCTAGATGTGGGGACGGGCACGGGCACCGTCGCCGCACTCGCGTGTGAGCGGGGAGCGAAGGTGACGGCGGTGGATGCCGAGCCCGGCATGGTCGCCCGGGCCGCGCTGACGGCTCCAGAGGCCGACGTACGGCTTGCCGCCCTGCCCCATCTGCCGTTCGCCGACGACGAGTTCGACGCCGTGGTCGCCAACTTCGTCCTCAACCATGTCGGGCGACCCCGGGAAACCCTGTCGGAACTGCGCCGGGTGACACGGCCGGGTGGACGGATGGCCGTCACCATCTGGGCCGTTCCCGCAGCCGCCGGGCAGGCCCTGCTGGGGAGGGCTGTCCAGGCAGCGGGCGCCACACGCCCGGCTCACCTGCCGGCCCTCGCTCCCGAGGACGACTTCCTGCGTACGGAACAGGGCCTCGCCGCGCTGCTGGCCGAGGCGGGTCTGACAGACGTCGTCTGCGACACCTTGACCTGGGACCACCGGACGACGGTTGAGGAGTGGTGGAGCGGACCGGCCGCCGGAGTGGCGACGATCGGCCGGATCGTGACGAGTCAGAGCCCGGCGGTCATTGCCCGGATCAAGAACCACTTCGAGTCGTTGTGCGCGGAGTTCGCCGGTCCGGGCGGTGTGCTGATGTTGCCCCACGCGGCTCTGCTGGCGCGTGGCCGGGCTTGAGTTGGAGCTGCCGAGCGGGTGGGCCAAGGCTTCCTTCGTGGGTGACGACGACCTGAGCTAGACCGACTCGCCGTCCGTGCCACCTTCCTCGCGCCGACGGGCGAACCGCACGGACCTCACAGACCGCAGGAACCTCACGGACCGGACTGCAACCCGCGGAGCATCGGCGTCGGACCGTATCCGATGCGGGTCCGGACGAAGAGCGAAGCGGGGGACTGCCGACGCGGCCACCAGAGGGCCGGCGTCGGCCCGGTCAGGCCCGGCCGCTCCCAGGACGACGCCTCGCGCACCGGGCAGCGCAACGTCCGTACGCCCCCGCACAAGTCCGCGACCGTCTTCGCGGCGACCGATCACGGCGCTTTCTCCCGGATCGCACCGCCATGACATGGCGCCTCCGGTGAGACGCGGGCATGTCACACGGAAGAAATAGTTCCGCAACCTTGACGCAATTGGTCCAGTCCAATAACGTCACCCCCGCACAGAACCCCACATGAAGCAACTCCCCCCAACTCCCCCCAACCGTCCCTGTGCTGACGGAACATCACCCCCTCCGGGAGGGCCCCCGTGGTTTCCCGACGTTCTTTCCTGTCCGGAGCCGCCGCCGTCGCTGGTACGGCCGCGCTCAGCCCGTTCTCACCGGTCTCACCGTTGACGTCCACCGCGACGGCAGCGGGAGTCTCGCTCCCCGTGAAACTGGCGAACAACTCCGGCCACGACACCGTCTACGCCTACATATCCGGTACCGACAGCAGCGGCTGGCCGGTCTTCGTCTCGGCGAACGGCGCCCTGAACCGGCTGCCCAACCCGTCGTCCGCGGTGACCCCCATCGCCGACTACTCCATCGCGCTGGGCGCATCCGGTTCGGCCGCCAAGACCATCACGCTGACCGACTACATCATCGGCGGCCGCGTCTGGTTCTCGGTCGACAAGAAACTGCAGTTCTTCGTCAACCCGGGCACCGTGCCCGGCGTGGTACAGCCGGCGCTGGTGAGCTCCGACCCCAACTGGGCCACCAACTGGACGTTCTGCGAGTTCACGTTCAACAGCGCCAACCTCTACGCCAACATCTCCTACGTCGACATGGTCGCGCTGCCCATCTCGATGTCCAGCACGGGCAGCGGGGGCACCCAGACGGTCAGCCCGCTGCCCGCCGGCGCCCTCGCCTCCATCGCCTCCGGCCTGCAGACGCAGCACGCCTCCGACGGAGCTCCCTGGGACCGGCTGGTCGTCACCGACTCCTCCGGCGCGGTGCTGCGCGTCATGGCGCCCGCGCACTCGCCGGTGGACTTCGGCGGCTACTGGAACGACTATCTGAACCGGGTCTGGAGCCACTACGCCTCCACTCCCCTGACCATCAACGGCCAGGGCAGCATCGGCAGTTACACCGGCACCGTCTCCGGCAACGCCATCGTCTTCTCCGGGCTCAACACCAACGGCGTGCCGTTCACCAAGCCGAGCGCCGTCGACATCTTCGGCTGTGCGTCCGGTCCCCTCTACAACTCCGGCGGGGACGCCCGCGGGGCGATCGCCGCCCGGCTCGCCGCCGCGATCAACCGCAGCTCGCTGCTGGTCCCGGGCGGGAACAACAACCCCGACGGCGTGACGCCCTCGCAGTACTACACGGACTCGATCACCAACCACTACGCACGGCTGGTCCACAAGTACGCGAGCATCGGTTACGCCTTCCCCTACGACGACGTCGGCCCCACCGGCTCGGCCCCCGTCGACGGGCACATCCAGGACGGGGCGCCCACCTCGTGGAACATCACCCTGGGCGCGGGCAGCGGTTCCGGCGGGGGATCCGGGGGCGGTTCGGGAACCGTCAGTGCCTACAGCACCATCCAGGCGGAGTCCTACTCGGCACAGAGCGGGACCACCACCGAGAGCTGCACGGACACCGGCGGCGGCAGCGACGTGGGCTACATCTCGAACGGAGACTGGCTGAAGTTCTCCTCCGTCGACTTCGGTTCGGCCTCCCCGGCCCAGTTCAAGGCCCGGCTGGCGTCGGGCGCGGCCGCCGGTGTCAGCGGTGCCGTCCAGGTACGGCTCGACAGCACCACCGGCACGAAGATCGCCGAGATCAACTTCGCCGGCAGCGGCGGCTGGCAGACCTGGCAGACCGTTCCCGCGAACATCGTCGCCTCCGCCACCGGAGTCCACGACGTCTACCTGGTCTTCTCGTCGGGCAGCGGCGCGGACTTCACCAACATCAACTGGTTCACCTTCACCAGCTGACCCACGGCGCCGCCACAGCGGCCCGAGGGCACGGTGTCCTCCGGCGGACCGCTGCACGACCGGGATAACGGCATCGCACGACGCCCTGGCCGATGTACGTCCGCCGACAGCGGTGCAACCACCCCACCAGGGTGGTTGCACCGCTCCACGATCACGTGCGCACCGAGTACGAGTGCGCGCCCGCGCCGGCCAGGGCTCCCCCGTCGACGATCAGGTACTCGTCACGGATGGGACGGCCCGCGAGCCAGGACTCCAGGATTTCCCTGGTGCCCGCCGCGTACCGCGCCTGCGCCGACAACGACGAGCCCGAGATGTGCGGGGTCATGCCGTGGTGCGGCATGGTCCGCCAGGGATGACCGGCGGGAGCCGGCTGCGGGTACCAGACGTCACCCGCGTATCCCGCCAGCCGCCCGCTGCGCAGCGCTCGGTCCACCGCGTCCCGGTCGACGATCTTCGCCCGTGCGGTGTTGACGAGGTAGGCGCCTCGCTTCATCGTCGCCAGCAGGTCGTCGCCGAACAGACCCTCGGTCTCCGGGTGCAGCGGTGCGTTGACGGTGACGACGTCGCAGTGCGGCACCATGTCGGCCGCGCTCTCGTGGAAGACCAGGCCCAGTTCCTCCTCCACCTCGCCCGGCAACCGGTGCCGGTCGGTGTAGTGGAGTTCCACGTCGAACGGGGCGAGGCGCCTGAGGACCGCGAGCCCGATCCGGCCGGCGGCGACGGTGCCGACGTGCATGCCCTCCAGGTCGTACGAACGGGCCACGCAGTCCGCGATGTTCCAGCCGCCGTCGAGAACGACCCGGTGGGAGGGGAGGTAGTTGCGCACGAGGGACAGCGTCATCATCACCACGTGTTCGGCGACGCTGATGCTGTTGCTGAAGGTCACCTCGGCCACCGTCACACCGTGCGCGACCGCCGCGTCCAGGTCGACATGGTCGGAGCCGATGCCCGCGGTGATCGCGAGCTTGAGGTTCTTCGCCGCGGCGATCCGCTCGGGGGTCAGGTAGGCAGGCCAGAACGGCTGCGAGATCACGACGTCCGCATCGGCCAGTTCACGGTCGAAGACCGACCCGCTCTCGTCCTTGTCGGAGGTGACGACCAGGGTGTGCCCCGCCTCCTCCAGGAAGCCGCGCAGGCCGAGTTCGCCCGAGACGCTGCCGAGGAGATGCCCGGGGGTGAAGTCGATCGCTTCGGGGGTCGGGGCGGTCTGGCCGCCGGGATAGCTGTCGATGGCGGGCACCTCGTCGCGGGCGTACGCGGTCGGATACCCGTCGGTGGGGTCGTCGTACAGGACACACAGCACCTTGGCCATGTCGCGGCTCCTCAACTGGCGTTCGGGAAGGTGCCGTTCACGATCCCCGGCCACGAAGAGCCCGGTCAAAGCGATCTTCGCTATATCCGTATAGCCGCGAACTATCGCCCGTGCTCCGCGAGATGGATACGCAGGAGTTCGTCCAGGGCATCCCGCACCCCCGCCTCCCGCGCCACAGTCAGCACAGCGCGGGCGAGCACGGACGGCGGCTCGTCCGGGCCGACGACCAACCCCACGCGCGGACCGTGCGCGGGACCCTCCAGCGGCACCACCCGCATGGCTTCCGGGACCCCGAACATGTGCAGCCAGGCGTGCGAGATCACGCTCGACCAGCGCCCGCCCGGAAGGTGCGCGTACAGCCCCGCGACGGTGTCCGACTCGATCGCGGGCGCCGCCTCGGCACCGTCGGCCGCGAAGCACTCGTCGACGATACGGCGGTTGCGCATGCGCGGACCGAGCAGGCACAGCGGCAGGGACGCGGCCCGGGCCCAGCGGACGCTGGACAGTCCCGCGAGCGGCCCGTCGACCGGGGTGAGCAGGACGTACCGCTCCTCGTACAGCGGCAGCCGCCCCAGGCCGGCCAGTGCCTCGTCGTCCAAGTAGGTCATCGCGGCGTCCAGTTCGAACTCGGTCAGTCCTCGCTTGATCTCGGCGGAGGACAGGGACTCGATGCTCACCCTGGCCAGCGGATACTTCTCGCAGAACGGGTTCGTCAGCAAGGAGGCGACGGGCAGCGCCGTCGGGACGACACCCAGCCGGAGCGTTCCGGTCAGTCCGTCCCGCAGCGCCGACAACTCCTGCCGCAGACCGTCGCGTTCGGCGAGTATGCGGTGCGCCCACGCCAGCACCACCTCGCCCTCCGGCGTCAGGCCCTCGTACTTCCTCCCTCTGCGCACGACGGGCACGCCCAGTTCGTGTTCGAGGCGGCGGATCGCGGCGGACAGCGACGGCTGGGAGACGTGACAGGCCGCTGCCGCGCGGACGAAGTGGCGCTCCCGGGCGAGCGCGACCAGGTATTCGAGCTGGCGCAGCAGCATGCGCGACCCCCCTGGGGATTCCGGTGTGCCGACGTACAGCTTGGGACGGACGGCCGTCCGCGGCACCGGTCAGGCGGCCTCCCGCAACGTGATCGCGTCACCCACCCTGACCGTCCCCGGTTCCAGCACGTCCAAGTAGACACCCAGGCAGGAGAGCCGGCCCAGGTCGAACACCGGTACGCGGTGATCGCGGGCCACCGCGCGCATGATGCCGGGGTCCACCGGGAGTTCGTCGTGGCCCAGCGTGGGAACCACACAGCGCGGGGTGGGCACCACGACCCGGAACAGCGCCTCCCCCACGCGCAGCCGTGCCCCCGGCCAGGCGTCCTCGGGGAAACCCGGGCCCGTGTCGGTGTCCACGACCAGATTCGGCCGGAAGCGGCGGGGGTCGAAGTCCCCGGCGGGGTACACCTCGCGCATCCGGGCCAGGGCCGAGGTGGTGACGAGATGGACCTGCCCGAAGTCGAAGAACGTGCCCGGAGCGACACTGCCCGTCGTGATGCTCGCCCCGGTGGCATCGACGGACGCCGACGCGCGCACGGCATCCGGTACCCCGCCCTCGTACTCGGGCACCGCACGTTCAAGCCGCCCGCGCTCCGGTGCGACCGCCGAGAGGAACACCGGCCGGCCGAGCAACTTGGACAGGAGCACGTCCAGTTCGGGGTCTGCCACCGGCAACGCGGTACCGTCCGGCAGTACGACCTGAACCATGCCTAAGTCGTCCCGACGGCTGCGGCAGCGCAGCAACGCGCCCCACTTGCGCGGGTGCTTGGCGCTGCCCACCGCGCCCGTCTCGTCGAGTACGGCGTGGGTCCGGTCCCCGAGGAACCCGGTTTCGGCCACCGCCACGGCCGACAGCGTCTCCCCCAGCATCGACTTCACCGGATAGCGGTACAGCGCCGCCACAGCCCCCATGAACCAAGTATGGACGGCGAACCGACCGCGTCATGTGCGCTGTCGACCGTCAGAGGGTGGGGAGTTCTCCACGGCCCCCTCAGTGACCGACCCGCCACCACTCGCTCGCACCGGGGCGGCGCGCCGACGGGGTGGGCGGTGTGCGGCGCCACGAGCGGTGGGCGCATACCCTGCACAGGAAAGTAGGACAGAAGGACCATACGAAAGGCGTGAGTGCAGGCCGTGGCCGACGAACACTCCTCTCGGACCGAAGTCTCCGGCCGGGTCCCCCCGGGACAGCACCACGTGCACGGCTGGCCCGTCTCGCACTACGGTCCGGTCCCGCGTTTTCGTCCCGAACGCTGGAACCTGCGTGTCTTCGGCGCCACCGCCTCCCGTGACACGCACGAGTGGAAGTTCGACGATCTCGCGGCGCTTCCGCACGTCACGGTCGTCGCCGACCTGCACTGCGCGAGCGGGCCCACCTCCACCGACCACGAGTGGTACGGCATCCCCGCCGCCACCGTCCTGGACGTGGTCCCGCCCGCTCCGGGCGTCACGCACGTCATGGCCTGGGCCGAGTACGGCTACTCCGCCAACCTGCGCCTGAGCGACTTCGCCTCGTCCCGGACCCTCATGGCCACCCACCACAACGGCGAACCCCTCACCGCCGAACACGGCTTCCCGCTGCGCCTGGTCGTCCCCCACCTCTTCGGCTACAAGAGCCCCAAATGGCTGCGCGGCATCGAGTACATGACGGGCGACCGGCGCGGCTTCTGGGAAGAGCGCGGCTATCACAACCTCGCCGACCCCTGGCTGCAGCAGCGCTACTCCTACCAGGAGGACGAAGAGGACATCGCACACCGGCCGGACTCCTGAGCCCGGTCACCCGGTTGCGCTCCCGCGGCGCCCTCGCCGGCTTGTGACCGTGCGCGGACCTCGCGTGCGGCGCGCCAGGTGATCACGCAGGTTGCCGGCAGGTGAAAACACAGTTTCGAATACCAGGGCAACCGCGACCGGCCCCTGAGGGTCTAGGCAGCGTGACCCATCATCGGGTTCGCCGCGAGGACACGGCGTTCCCGAAGATCCCGAAGGGGGATTTCATGCGCATCCGCCCGGCAACCGCCGCCGCGTTCCTCGCCACCGTCCTTTCCGCGTCGGTGATCCCGGCCGCCGCCCACGCGGCGGACCGGTCCGCGCCCAGCGACGCGACGTTCTCGAACGTCGTCGTCAACGGCGGCAAGGACATCGTGCTCGGCCTCACCACCAAGAAGACCGTCACGATCACGTGGACGGTGACGGAACCGGACGGACTTGCCGCTTCCTGGGCCTATCTGTGGCACGGACCCAACACCGACGACCAGGACGGCAGGCTGCCG
The DNA here is from genome assembly GCF_044333225.1 of Streptomyces sp. NPDC021080. Taxonomy (NCBI): domain Bacteria; kingdom Bacillati; phylum Actinomycetota; class Actinomycetes; order Kitasatosporales; family Streptomycetaceae; genus Streptomyces; species Streptomyces sp. NPDC021080. The sequence continues at coordinate 157,978 of NZ_JBIRQM010000014.1, forward strand.
CTCGCCGCGCCGGCGGGCACCTGCACGGTGTCACCCACCGACCGCACCACCCACAACTGCAAGGTGAGCTTCGTCGTGGACGCCGCCGCGGCCTTCGACCACAACGGGCTCGCCGGCACCTGGAAGGTGCTCGGCGAAGCACAGGACGTCAACGACGACTGGACGGCCGTCGACGTCGCCGGCACCGCGCAGATCAAGCGGTACGCCAAGATCACGGTGAACGCCGCACCCGAGCCGGTCAAGGCGGGCAAGACCATCACGGTCACCGGCAAGCTGAGCCGCGCCAACTGGGAGACCGGCACCTACACCGGCTACGAAGGACGTTCGGTCAAGCTGCAGTTCCGCAAGAAGGGCAGCACCACCTACACCACTTTGAAGACCATCACCAGTGGCGGCAGCGGAGCGCTGAAGACCACCACCAAGGCCACGAAGGACGGCTACTTCCGCTTCGTCTTCGCCGGCAGCACCACCACGGGACCGGCCACGGCGACCGGCGACTTCGTCGACGTCAGGTGACCGCACCGGGCCGGTCCGGCGGTGACTCCGCCGGTGACGGTGCCGCACGATCACCCGGCGCTGTCGTCGGCGGTGCCGCTCGACCGCCGGACCGGTCCGCTCCGCAGGCGCCGTGATCGCAGCACGGCGGCCGGTCGGACCTGGCGGCAAGGCCAGAACCTTGCCGCCAGGTCCGGCCGGTCGGCCGGAGCGTCCCGGTCGAGACGACTTCGGATCGCCCCCCGAGACGACGAGCTAGCCGATGCGTGTCCCTTCGCCGCTGACGCGGACGCGGGGGTCGCCGGCGCGCAGGGTCACCGTGAGCTCGCCGGGGCGGCCCAGGTCCTCGCCCTGGTGCAGGGTGAGGACGGCGTCCTCGGGGGCGAGGCCGAGTTCACGGACGTAGGCGCCGAACGCGGCCGCCGCGGCGCCGGTCGCCGGGTCCTCGACGACGCCGCCGACGGGGAACGGGTCACGCACGTGGAAGACGGCGGCCGACTCCCGCCAGACCAACTGGACCGTGGTCAGGTCCAGGCGGTGCATCAGGGCTTCGAGGCGTGCGAAGTCATAGGCGAGATCGGCGAGGCGAGCACGCGTCGCCGCCGCGAGGACGAGATGGCGGGCACCGGCGAACGCGATGCGGGGCGGGAAGGCCGGGTCGAGGTCGGAGTCCGGCCAGTCGAGCGCGGCGAGCGCCTCGTCGAGGTCGGCGTCGGCGATCTTCTCGATGTGCGGCTCGACGCTGGTGAGCGTTGCCCGGAGCGTCCCGCTCTCCTCGGTCACCTCCACCGGCACGGTGCCGGCGCGCGTCGTGAACACGAGCTTCCCCGGCCCTGTCCGCTCGGCGAGCGCGACGGCGGCGGCGACGGTGGCATGGCCACAGAACGGCACCTCGGCCTTCGGGCTGAAGTAGCGGATGCCGTACGCCCTCCCCTCCGGGTCACCGGGCTCCTCCGAGGACCGGGTCAGGAACGCGGACTCCGAATAGCCGAGGTCGGCGGCGATGGCGAGCATGTCCTTGTCGTCCAGGGCTGTGGCGTCCAGAACGACACCGGCGGGGTTCCCGCCCTCGGGGTCGCTGGAGAAGGCGGTGTAGCGCAGTACTTCGGACCTCGGTGTATGCGTCGTCATGCTTGTGACAATGCGAGAATGCCCGCCGGCTATTCCCGAGATCCACAGCAGCGGGACGCGTCGGCCATCGAGTCCCTTCGAAGAGCCGTCGACCGCCGGACGGCCGCACACCCCCGGCCGGCGATGGCGTCGGTGCCCCAGCTCCGGACAGACTCGGCGGCGGGAAGCCGACACCACGCCACGGTGTCGCCCGCCTTCGCTCCCTTCGCGGGGCTCAGGTGGAAGGCCTGGCGGATCCCGCGAGACGTACATGACGGAAGGGGCGACGAGTTTCACCTCGGCTCCCCCGGTTCGAGGAACATCTGGAGAGGAAGGCGGTCATCGCGGCCAGGGTGAGCGGGAAAACGACAGCGGCCCCGCACGCGGGGACGGGCCTGCGGCTCATGCCCGCCCCGAGGTGGTGTCCAGGGCTGCGATCTCCGACTGATACCGGTCCCGAAGTCGGGCGAAGGCGGTGCGACTTGGGCGCCGGGGAAGGAAGTCCCTGATCCTCTCGGCGCATTCACGCGGGCTCGACGTGCTGGTGTCGCACTCCAGGTCGTAGTCGCCGTGACGGTGGACCAGGGCGAACTGCTGCGCGGCCAGGCCCGGCGGGCGGTCCGCGCGCGCCCGTTCCCTCCGTACGAGTTCTTCCAACGGACAGTGGACGCCCACGAACAGCACGTCCTCGGCGCGAAGAACCGACAGGCAGTCGAGCAACCGCCAGCGTTCGCTGAGGACATGGTCGACGATGATGTCGTTGCCCACCTCGGCCATGGCCGCGATCGAGCGGTGGAAGCCCGTCCTGGTCCGCCGCAGCGCGGTGTCGAGTTCCTCGGCGCCGAGGGTTCTCTTGGTGCGCATGGCGTTGAATCCGTCCACCGCCAAGTGGAAGAAGACACCGTCGTCGAGCACGTCGAGCAGTTCCCGGGCGAGACTCGACTTTCCCGAACTGGACGTGCCGTTGAGGAAGATGATGCGGCCGGCTGTCATGGAGGGATGATCACACGGCTGTCGGTCTCCGGCCATGACGAAGCCGGCCGCCCGGCGCGGAGGTCAGTGGGACTTCTTCTGCGGTTCCTGGCCCAGGCGATCCACCACAACGCGCTGGAGTACCGCGGTGGTCTGGATCACGCTGCCGGCCTTGCCGATCACCGTGTCCTCCCGGGTGACTTCGCGGAATCCGAGGAAGGCGTACGTGGACTTGTCGAAGATCCATTCCTGGCGGTCCTGGGCTCCGCCGTCCAGGGTGATCGCGACACCGTGCCGGCCCGCGGCGTCCACCGCGTCGGGGACCACCGTGGTGCCCGGGATCTTCGCGGCGACACGGTAGAGGAACGCCGTGGTCCGCGGGTCGACGGATTCCTGGAGCATGCCGCCGAGATAGTCGAAGACCCACGGTGTGTTGTTCGAGGGGTGCGTGTTCCTGGCGTCCCCCTTGGTGTTCTCCTCGTTCTCCATCTGCTTGTTCAGGTCGGCTTCGATCGCCCGGAGCGCCGCGGCCGGATCGTGCGGAAGCGCGGCCAGGTCCTCGAAGGGGCTCAGTGTGTGCCCGGGACCTCCGACCGTCCCCTCCCCGGGGCCGGGGAGGTCGAGGCGTTCGAAGGCCTTGTCGCCGTACGCCTGGGCGGCGCCCCGGCTCCGCGACCAGGGGATCCACTCCCGAAGAGTCTCCGGCTTCGTGAGCTTCGACGGGGTCTTGGAGTACTCCTTGTGCACCGTGCCGTGCTTGTCGGTCCACTGCCCCCGCAAGGGGTTGTCCCGTCCGGCGGACACGCTGCGGACGTACACGTACTGATCGCGGCCGACCGTGACGGCCGGGGCGCGGGAGACCACGGCGGCGGCGTTCTCCAGCAGCAGCGACGCCTTGGAGGGGGCCTGCCTCGTGGCGTCGGCGGGCCTGCTGTGATGGTCGGCACCGGTGGTGAGCGCCACCACCACCACGGCGGCCGCGGCCAGCGGAGCGACGAGCGGCACCCAGCGCCTCGGTCGGCGTCTCGGCGCGGCGACGGCATCCGTGGCGGGGGTCTCGGGTCCGGCCGCGGGTACGGACCGATGGATCTCGCTCATCAGGTGCTCCTTGAGGACGCGCAGGCGGTCGTCGGGCAGATCCCGGGCGGCCGGGGACGGCAACAGCCGGGCCGCGTCCGCGCGTTCGGCGGAATCGGTTGCGTCGAAGCCGTCGGGGTGAGGCGTCTTGGCGTTCATCGGATCTGCTCCTGGATCGACCGGGCCGCGATCGCGCGGCCACCCTGTTGCTGTCCGGAACGGGAGACCGGTTCCGTCCTGTCGGAGGCGAGTTCCTCGTCCGTCAGCTCGCGCAGCCGGCGCCGGGCGCGGGACAGGCGGGAGCGGATCGTTCCGATCGGCACGTCCAGCGCCTCGGCCGCCGCCGCGTAGTCGAGGCCGGTCCACACGCAGAGCGCGAACACCTCCCGCTCGCCGCGCCGCAGCCGCCGCAACGCCCGCTGGGCAGCGGCCAGTCGCCCGGCGTCCTCCATCCGTTCGACGACCTCGTCCGCGAAGTCCGGCGCGGTGTCGTGCGGCGGGACGCGGCTGAGGGCGGCTTCGTAGCGGCGGGCGGCCCGCGTGGTGTTGCGCAGCACGTTGGTGGCGATGCCCAGCAGCCACGGCAGCAGGCCGTCGCCCTCGGGCCGCACCGTCCCGCGCAGTCGCCACGCCTCCAAGAAGGTCAGCGACACCACGTCCTCGGCCGTCGCCCAGTTCCCGGTGACCCGGACCGCGTACCGGTGCACCGTGCGGGCATGTTCGTCGAATATCGAGCCGAATGCCTCCGGATCACCGGAGCGCAGCCTGGCGCGCAAGGAAAGTTCCACGCCTGATCCTGTCCGCACGCGGCACCGGGTTCCGCGATGTCTCCGTGGCTCAGGTCACACCTGCCCGTCGGCGGTGAGAGGTTCGGTACGACTCCGAGCCCGGCCTGCCGGAGTCGGTCACCGCACGAGCCGGGCCCCACCGGCTGTCGTCCCGTCCGGCACGGGCCCTCGACACTCCCATGTCCCGCAGCCCGGCCGAGGACCACCTCCGGTCAAATGGCCCGAGAACGCCGGGCGTTGGCACTCCACAGACGTGACCGCTGACATGACCGCCGATATGACCCCTGACACGGCCCACGGACAGGCGCCGTACATACTCAAGCCTCCGCACGCGGCGAGGGTGAGTACCGCTACTCATGTCAGGTTCCGACCGCCGGCCAAATGATGCGTGCATGCGATCGATCTTCCTCACGAAGTCCCTCCTCGCCGTCACACTCGGTTGCGCGGTCCTGTCCGCCTGCGGCACCCAGAGGCCCGCGGCCACCGCCGGCCACGCCCGCTCGACCGCCGCCGCTTCCCCGGCCGGTCGGCCCGACGCATCCACCGGTGATCCGGAGACACGCTTCCTCGACCTGATCGCCCTCGTCACCCACACGTGCGCCACGGACGCCCCCAAGGACAAGTCCGCCGGGACCAACACCCCTGCGGACAAGGGTGGTTCCAAGGCTCCCCAGCCCGAGGACATCCCGGGAGCAGAGGACTCGCAGACCCCGAGATACGGGCCCGGCCAGACCCCGCCGGGAGTCCGGGACGACCAGGGCGACATCGCGGTTCCGCTCTCCTCGGACGTTCCCACGCCGCCGGCGCCGACCACCAGCACCCGCCCCGGGGCGCCCCGAGAGGTGCCGCTCACCGGTTTCGAGACGTGCGCCGGCACCGAGCACGCGCGGCGGATCACCGAAGCGTTCCAGAACACGCCGGCCGACAGCTACGCGGCCGTGCGCGCCAGGCTGAAGGGTCTGGACTACCCCGGCTCACGGATCCACCGCATGCCGGAGCACGCGGGCGCGCCCCGGGCCCGTCTCGACCTGCGCTTCATGGGCGGCCACCTGGCCCTGGAGGTCACCGGCACGGGCACCGACAGCACAGGCGCAGGCACCAGTAGCGTCACCGTCGAGTCGTTCGGGGCGCCGGAGACGGAGGACGTGCAGGTGACCGACGTCGAGCGCAAGCCGCAGCCGAGCGGGCGGACTTGAGATCCCGGCCCGCCGCGGAGGGAGGAGCCGGGATCCGGCTCATCGGCTCCGGACTCCTAGAGTGGTCCGACGTGACCCACGATTCGGCATTCCCCGGTGGCGGCCCGCTGCCCCACGAACCCGGCCCGCGAGACGGCGCGTTCCCGTTGCGTGCGGGAGTGCGGAGATGACGCGGTCCGACGGGCGGGTCGAACGGGGCAACCGCACACGGCAGTTGGTACTCGGCCGGACAGTCGGCATCGCATCGGTCGAGGGGCTGGAGGCGCTGTCCGTCGGGCGGCTCGCGACCGAGCTGGGGCTCAGCAAGAGTGGGGTGTTCGCACTCTTCGGGTCCAAGCAGGAGCTTCAGCTCGCCACCGTGCGCGAAGCCGGCCGGATCTTCACCGAGCGGGTGATCCGGCCCGCCGAACAGGTCCCGCCGGGGGTCGCACGGGTGTGGCGGCTGTGCGAGTTGTGGCTCGAATACTCGCGTGACCGGGTCTTCCCGGGCGGCTGCTTCTTCTACGGGGTCATCGCCGAGTTCGACGCCCGGACCGGGCCGGTGCACGACGCGGTGGTGTCGGCGCACCGGGCGTGGACGGACCTGATGGAACGCACGATCGACGAGGCCCGAACGGGCGGCGAGCTGCGCTCGGGCACCGATGTGCCCCAACTCGCCTTCGAGCTGGTGGCGTTGATGGAGACGGCCAATGCCGTTTCCGTGCTGCACGACGAGGAGAGCGCCTATCACCGGGCCCGGGTGGGCATCGCCGACCGGTTGCGGGCCGCCTCGGCGGACGGGGCACCGCCCGTGCCTCTGGAGGACTGATCCCCCCAGGGCATTTCGCCACAGCCCGAGAAGGCCCTGTGACCGAAAAACAAATTGCACGACCGTTCGCACAGTTTTACCGTCCGGTCATGACTGTCAGCGGAGCGGACATCGTGGAGCTCGACCGGATCGCCGTGCACGAGGCCCTGCGGGTGGTGGAACTGGCAAAGGACGCGGACTGGGGCCGGGACACCCCCTGCGCGGGCTGGGACCTTCGACGTCTCGTGGCCCACATGACCGCACAGCACCTCGGGTTCGCGGCGGCCGCACGCGGAACGGGGCACGAGGCGGCGCACTGGCAGGAGCCGGCGGACATGAGCGAGCCGGCCCGGGTCCACCGGGCCGCCGCGACGGACGTGCTCGCCGCCTTCGCCGAACCCGGGTTGACAGAGCGGGAGTTCGCCCTCCCCGAGCTGGGCGGAAGCTTTCCCGGACGGCAAGCGGTCCGCTTCCACCTCGTCGACTACGTCGTTCACGCCTGGGACGTCGCCGCGACCCTGGGCGTGAGCCTGGAACTCCCCGACGACGTCCTCGGCGCGGCGCTCGCCGTGGCCCGACGGGTCCCGGCCGATCCGGGCACCCGCGGCCCCGGAAACGCCTTCGCCCCGGCGCTGGGCGTGCCCGGCGGGTCGGGATCCCTGGACGAGACGCTGCGTCTGCTGGGCCGGGATCCGCACCGGTGGAACCCGGGTATCGGCGGACGGGGAGAAGGAGAGACCACCCCCTGACACCCGCCCACACCGGTCACCCGTTTGACCTTGACACGGTGGCAAGGCCTTCACTGCGTGCCAAGGAGGTGGTCTCGATGACGATCACGAAACAGGACGCGGACGCCGTACGGCTTCTCCACGCACTGGAGGCCGACAGCTCGTCCGTGCGGCTGCGGGCCGCTCTGGCGGTCGGCACGGCGCCCGACCCGCGTTATGTGGCCGGGCTCGTCCAGCGGTGCGCGGTCGAACCGGAGTTCTTCGTCCGCGACATGCTGACCTGGGCACTCACCCGCCACCCGGTCTCCCTGACGCTTCCCGCACTGCTCCGCGAAGTCGGCTCGGACCGTCCGCAGGCACGAAGCCAGGCACTGCACACGCTGTCCAAGGTCGGAGACCGGCAGGCCTGGCCGGCGATCACACCCGCACTCCTGTCCGACGCCGACGACGAGGTCGCGCGGAGCGCCTGGCGGACCGCGGTCGTGCTCGTACCCGAGGGCGAGGAGGCCGCGTTGGCCTCCGGGCTGGCGACGCAACTGGGCCGCGGTGAGCGGGAGACGCAGCTCAGTCTCAGCCAGGCCCTGGTCGCGCTGGGAGACGTGATCGAGCCGGTTCTGCGCTCCGCTACGGCGGCGCCCGACCCGCGCATACGGGCGCACGCACGCGCCACGCGGCGGCTGCTGCGCGATCCGGACGCCGGATTCGAGCTCGCGATCGAGGAGGCGAAGCGCGTCGCGGTTCTCGACGGTCCCGGCCAGGAGGGACCATAGGGCGTGTTGATCGGTGAGGTGGCGCGACGGTCCGGTGTCAGTGCCCGCATGCTGCGGCATTACGAGTCGCTCGGTCTGGTGCGCCCTTCGGGGCGTACGGGCTCGGGCTACCGGGAGTACTCCGGGGAGGACATCCGACGGATCTTCCACATCGAGAGCCTGCGGTCGCTGGGCCTGTCGCTGCGTGAGATCGGGCGCGCGCTCGACGATCCCGGATTCGCTCCTTCGTCCCTCGTCGAGAACCTGATCGGCCGGACGCGCGAACGCATCGCGGCGGAGCGGGAGTTGCTCACGCGACTGGACAGGATCCGGGCCGCGGAACCTGCCGGCTGGGAGGACGTCCTCCAGGTCGTCGCACTGCTGCAGGCACTGACCTCGACGAGTGCCGACGCGCGCCAGCGTGCGGCGCTCTCCTCGGCCGGCGAGGTCCCGGTCCCGGTGGAGGCGTTGGTGGACGCAGCGCTGAGCGAGACGGAGCCGAATGTCGCCGGGGCCCTTCGCTGGGCACTGGCGCGCTCCGGCGACCGCGGTCCGGCGCTGCTCGCGGAGGGCCTGGGCTCACCGACGGCCGCGGTGCGGGAACGCGCCGTCCGTTCCCTCGCCGAGATGCCCGGTGCCGAGGCCACCGCGTTCCTGCGGGCCGCCCTCACGAGCGCCGACGCCGTGGTCCGCGGGCATGCGGCCCTGGCGCTCGGGACACGCGGGCTGGCCGAGGCGGTCCCGACGCTCATCGACATGATCGCGGAGGGGCGCAACGACACCGACGCCGCGGACGCACTGAGCGTGCTGGCGAGCGACACCGCCACGGCGGACCGGCTCGCGACCGGGCTCCTCGACCGTGTCACCGACCACACCGCGGACGCACCCGCACGCGGACGGCTGACCCAGGCGCTGGCGGGCATCCCGGGGACGACGGCGTCGGACGCGCTGGTGGAACTGTCCGAGGACACGGACCGTGCCGTCGCGCTGACCGCGGCATATCTCCTCCGGCTGCGCGACGGGCAGTGACATCCGCCCCTTCTGTTTCCCGTCCCTCGCGGCGAGGTCCGCACACCCATGCCGAGTGCGTACGGACCTCGGACCACCGGTGGGCGGTCCGGCCCGACTCGTGCTCTTCGACGGCCGCGCACCGGCCGCCCGGTCGTCCGGGCGGCCCCCGAGGCCCGCTGTCGGGGAGTGGCGGAGCAGGGCTCGCCCTGGTCCGCGCTGGACCGATCCTGGTCGTACGCTCCGCAGGCCGCCACGGCCACGGGCTTCCGGCCCACCTGGCGCAGCAGGACAAGGGTCTTGTCGGCCGACGGCTGATCGGCGCCGGATGAAACGGTGTCACAGATGATCCCGGAGGCCCGCGCTCGCGCGATGCAACGCAACGCCTGCTCGTGTCATGTGATGCTGGCGGCATGACGCGTCAGCCCGAGGTCACCATCGTCCGCCGGCCGGACCGGGCTCCTTCCGCCGACGACGGGCTGGCCGGGTTGTTGGCGGCCTACCATCTGCGGACGGAGGCCGAGAAGGGCGAGGCCGTTGCCGACGTGGACGGGTTGCCCGACCGCTATCGGGCGGAAGTCCTGGACCCGTGGGCCGTGTTCGCCGACGCTGTCGTGCTGTTGGCCCTGAGCGGAGAGACCGCCGTGGGATGCCTGGTGGTGACCGCGCCCGCCGATGGGCTGTCGGAGATCAAGAGACTCTGGACGGACCCGGCGTTCCGGGGCCGGGGCGTCGCGTCCGACCTGCTCGGTGCCGCGCTCGCGCACGCTGCGGAGAGCGGCGCGAGCAAAGTACGGCTGTCGGTGTGGAAATGGCGGACCGGGGCCATCGCCCTGTACGGACGGCTCGGGTTCACGGTCACCGAGTCGTGGGACGAGCGGGACCACCTGGTCTGCATGCGGCGCGCGGTGTGAGTGGTCGCAGCTTGTCGGCGTCGAATTCCGCGGGTCATGGGGCTGTTCACGGGCCGGCGAGTTCGGCTTGATTGTCCGCCGCCCATCGCGCGAGCTGCGCCAAAGGCCCGTTCGCGAACGATTCGCCGAGTGGGGAGAGTCGGTAGACCGCACCAGAATGCTCCGACGGTCGCCCGGTATCGCGCACCTTGATGACGAGGCCACGGTCCTGCAGTCGTCGGAGCACCTGCGTGAGCACTTTGTCACTGACTCCCGCGACGCGCAGCAGCAGTTCGTTGCGCCGTGTCGGCCCCAGACGCAGGGCCGAGAGCACGACGGGATCCCACGTATGGCGGATGAGCTCCGCCGCCGCGCGCACATGACAGTCGGAGACGAACGTCTGACAGGACTCCTCGAGCACGAGGTCCAGTGTCCCATCTGCCTCCTACCGAACGGTAGGAGGAGCGCTCGTAGCGTTCTGGAGGACATCGCTTCCAGATTCAGCCCCCGACTTCCAGACAGAGGAGACAGTTGTGAACGTAGGCATCCTGGGCACCGGAAACCTGGCCGTGACGCTCGGCCGCGCCTGGGCCGCGTCCGGGCATTCGCTCCTGGTGACGGGGCGCAGTGCCCCGCACGCCGACGAGGCCGCCGGCCGGATCGGCCCCTCGGCAAAGGCGGTTGGCCCCGCCGACTTCGCGGGCGGGGCCGACGCGGTCGTGGTCGCGGTCTCGTGGGAAGGGCTGGAGGCCGCCCTGCGGCTCGTCGGCGGCTCCGACAGGGCGCTGGCCGGCAAGACCGTGATCGACTGCACCAACCCGGTCGACTACGGGACCGGTGAACTCAAGCCCGCTTCCGGCTCCGCGGCACAGCTCGTGGCCCGGTCCGCTCCCGGCGCCCACGTCGTCAAGGCGCTGCACCTGTTCGCGGGAGCCTCCTGGCCGTACCCGGGGCCGCGGGGAACGGCGCCGGTCGTGGCGATCTGCGGCGACGAGCACGCCGCTCTGGATCTCACCGTGAAGCTGATCGGCGACCTCGGCGGGCGGGCGGCCGTGATCGGCGGGCTCGACAGCGCCCGGCAGTTGGAGGAGACCGCCGGATTCGTCATGAGGGTCGTCGCCTCCGGTCACAATCCGAGGTTCGCGGTGCCCGATGTCGACCCGGCGCCGGTCAGCGAGGGTCGCACGGCGGCTCACTGAGCCGGGCAGCCCGTCAAGGGGCCGCGCCCCGCGGCAGGGGGCCGGTCGGGCGGCCCGAGCCATCGTTCGAGGTCAAGTTCCGTCAGGTCACGGATCCGTCCCAGCGGGCGGTGGCCGTGTACAGGTGCTGGAACGGCGGCGGTGGCCGCCGCCGTGACGCGTCGTCGGCGTGCCCCGCGCGGTGCGGCGAGCCGTGTTCGGCCCCGTCCCGCCCGCCCCACGGCAGCCTGGCGGGAGGTCGTACGACGAGCAGGGCGCGACGGGCTGCCCGGTCACGGCGGGCGTCCGGTCCGACTCCGTGTGTAACAGGGCTGTATTACAGGGTGGTCGGGCGGAACGAAGTACCGGGCCGGGCGGCTCTTGGTCGGCAGAAACGCTCGCTCGTACCGAGCAGCCGGCACCACCCACCGATACTGAGGAAGAAACAATGCGCGTTCACAAGCTCACGTTCGCCGCCCTGGCCGTCGCCGCGGGTCTGTCGCTCACGGCCTGCCAGAACGGGGATGACGGTACGGGACAGAGCGCACCGTCCTCGGCGTCCTCCAAGTCTTCCTCGGGCGGCGGTTCGGACTCGGGCAGTTCGGATCAGGGCGGCGGGACGGGCACCGCCGGAACCGGAAAGGGCTCTGCCGGAGCGGGCGCTTCCACCGGGACCGGGACCGGCTCCAGCGGGACCGGCTCCGGCGGGAGCGGCAAGGTCGAAAGGTGCCACACCGACGGACTGGAGATCACGGCGAAGGACGACACCATCAGCGGCGACCCCGACGGAACCGTCGCGGTGCAGTTGAAGAACCGCAGCAGCCGGGACTGCGCGATCTCCGGGTACGCGGGCGTCGATCTGAAGACCAGTGCGGGCTCGCTGTCCGCGAAGCGCACCGGCCAGAAGGCCGACCAGGCCGTCCTCAAGAGCGGGCAGTCGATCGCCTTCGGCATCACCTACCCGCTCAACAAGTCGGGCGGCTCCGGCGTCCGCATCACGGGCCTGCTGGTGACCCCGCCGAACGAGACCAAGACAGTCACCCTCGACTGGCCGGGCGCCGCCTCCCTTCCCGTCACGGACGGCACCGGCGACCCGGTGAAGGTCGGCCCGGTCGGCAGCGCCGGCCAGGGCGGCTGACCCGTACCCGCGGGAACTCGAAGTCCACCGGACCCCGCCCCTGCCGTTGCCGCACCGCTACGGGGCGGGGAAGACGAGGCGGAGGCCGTGTTTCTCGGCGGCCCGGTGGAGTGACGGGACGAGGGACGAGCGCAGCGTGCGGGCCTCGGCGGCGTGATCGGCGAGGAAGCGGGTGCGCAGCCGCAGGCGTGCCGGTTCGCGCACGGCCTCGACGGGGCGCATGCAGTCGGCGTACGCACTGCCGAGGGCGCGTTCGACGGCGGGCAGCTCGTCGGGGGCGGCGGTCTGCTCCTGGGTGTCGGCCAAAGCGAAGAAGCCGTTCTCGTCGCGGACCCGGATCCCGTGTCCGGCCAGGCAGTCCGGCAGGGTGTGCAGGGCCCGCAGTACGCCGCGATCGCGGCGCAGCGAAACCAGGGTGTCGAACCACTGCCCCTGGAGCGCGGCGTAGGAGTCGCGCAGGGCGGTGGCGGCGGCCGTCCCTTTGGCAAGGCACTCGCGCGCGACGGCCGTGGCACCGGAAGCACCGCTGTCGCCGGTTCCGCTCCCCTGCCCGTTGCCGTTCCCGCCGGCTGTCATGGTGCCGGCCGTCGTAGGCCCAAGGGCGGGGGCGGAAGTCGGGGTGGGAACCGTGGCGCTCTCGCTCAAGCCGTGCCGGGCGATGAAACCCAGGTCGGGGAGTTCGTAGTAGCGGATGAACGCGAGGGGAGCCTGTTCGGGCAGGACGGTCCCGTGATCGCGTGCGCACGCGGTCGCGGCGGCCCGTGCCTCCTGTCGTACGAAGACGTCCAGCCCCTGGGTCCAGCGGGTCTCGGCGCCGGTCGCGGGCAGGACCATGCGGACCGGGTCGTCCGGCAGGACGGCGCTGAGGCGGGCGGCGGCCACGTGAGCCGCCGAGGGCGGGTCCGACGGCGGGGCGGGGTCGGCCGAGCACGCGGCGGTGAGCAGAACGGCGGCGGCCACTACCGTGCCCCGCACTGCGGCCCGGCGCCGACGCCCGTCAGCCGCGCTCCGGCGCCCCTCGGCCTGACGGACCATCCGAATCACTCCCCCAACTCCTTCGCGCCCCATGGTTCCCCCGGGCGGGGGTACCGTCGGCCTGCGCCGATGGCACCCCCGTGCGACACGGGAACCGGGTCGGGGGCGTCCGGCCCCCGGTCAGTTCGTGATCTTGACGGAGTCGCCGCCGTCGAGCTGGCTCGCCACCGTGAACGGGGTGTTGTCGTTCACGTCGGTGCACAGCCAGTAGGTGGAGTCGTTGACGCTGTGGCTGCCGTCGGAGGCCCAGACGTAGCCCTTGTTACAGGTGTGCCAGACACCGCTGGAGTTGCGCAGCCGGCCGGCGTAGTAGTCCCCGTACGGGGAGGTCGAGTCGTCCGAGTAGGTGAGGTTGAGGTCGCTGCAGCTGCTGCTGGCCGACTTGTAGCGGATGGTTCCGACGCCCTCGTTGCCCCCGGTGGTGAGGGTCGTGGTCACGCAGGCCTGCGGGGCCTGCGGGGCCGCGGAGGCCGCGGGAGCGAGCGTCAGGCAGGTCGCGGCGGACACGAGCGCGAACGCGCCCGCGACGATTGCTCGGGTCATGCTTCCCCTTTTCGGTCTTCCGGTCGTCTGTCGTGCCCACGCTCGTGGACACGACCGTGGGTCCCGGGCGGGCAGTGACTGCCGTGTCCGGGGTGCACGCCGCAGACGCTCGCAGAGCGGGACCCGTACGGACCACGACCTTCGAACGGGCTCGAAAGTCCCCGGCAGGGCGGCGGAGCCCCTTACTCCAGCGGTGTCCGTGCGACCCGTGGGACCCATGGGACGGAACGAGACGTGCTCGGCCCGTCGCGGGCGGTGGGTCATGACCGGAAGTCGACGTGCGTGGCCGATGCGTTTCCCGGGGCCGCCGGTGTCCGGCGGAGCATGGCCGCCCCCAGCGGTGTGAGGGTGTGCAGCACGGTGTTGTGCCACCGCCGGCTCGTGATCAGACCCGCGTCGCGCAGCACCGTGGTGTGATGCGTGGCGGTGGAGGGCGAGACCCCGAGGGAGCGCGCCAGCTCCGAGGTGGTGGCGCCGAGGGTCAGGGACCGGAGCGCGGCGGCGCGCGTCCCGCCCAGCAGTGCGGCGAGCGGGGCGTCGCCGGCCGGGACGGCGGCGGGCGGGCGGGAGTCGTGCACGGGGTAGACCAGCACCGGGTGCAAGGTGTCGTCGGCCAGCGAGATCGGTGACTGCCAGCAGAAGTACGACGGGACGAGGCGCAGTCCGCGACCGTCGAGATGCAGGTCCCGGTCCTCCACGTAGTCGACGTGGAGGACCGGTGGATGCCAGCGCATGACCGGCGACAGCCCGTCGAGCAGTCCGTCGATGCCGGTGTCGAGGGCCTGGCGGGCCCGCAGGGCGCGCTCCCCGGCGATGCCCGCGTGGATCCGGTCGTGGTGGGGTGCGATGACCGCTTCGTGGTAGGCGCGCAGGGCCTTCACGAGCTCCTCGCGGGTGCCGCGCTCCACCAGCCGGGGAGCCCAGGCCGGGGCTCCGCTGATCCGGTCGAGCATGCTCACCTCGCGGGCGACGCGGGCGGGCGGGGTGTCGACGATCGCCGCCAGTCCCCGGTCCAGCCCGTCGGCCGCCTCGTGCGGGGTGAGGAAGTCGGGGAGGTACACCGCGCGGGGCAGGACCGGGACGAGCAGCTGGCGGACCGCCGCGCCGAGTCCGGTGCCCGCGAGGGTGGCCCGGGTGGTGCGGTACCAGTCGGCGTAGGCCCAGCGTCCGCGCGTGGTCTGCAGTCTGTGCAGGCTGCTGGTGATCTCCCAGAGCGGATCGGGTGTGCCCGCCACCCGGATACGGGTGAAGTCCTCGGGCGTGAAATGGATGCGCAGCACGGGGTTCGCTCCCCCCGGATCGACCGTCGTCCGGCTCACGAAGCAGCCTGGGACACCTGTCGTCACAGAGGCAACGGGCGGATTCGGCCGGTCCCGGCGGGTCACGGCCCGTGCACGGGTCCCGGCCACGACGCCGCACGGGTCCCGGCCATAGCGCCGCACGGGTCCCGGCCACGGCGCCGTGCGGGCCGCAGTGCTGTCGTCACCTGAGCGCCCGGACCACCGACCACAGCAGACGCCCGTTCTCCGGGGCGGCGCCGCCCGGGAAGGCGTACCGGCGGCGGGTATAGGCGTAGACGAAGCCCTGCCGCGGGTCGGCGAGGGCGAGGGAACCCGCGGCTCCGCTGTGGCCGAAGGCTCCGGCGCCGACGGAGGCGAAGTCGGTGCCGAAGGTCTGGAAGCCCAGGCCGAACGCCTTGGCCTGACCGCTCACCAGGTCCTTGCCCTCGGAGTGGATCCGGGCGAACTCGGCCGCCGTGTCCGGCTTGAGGAGCGGGCTCCGGCCGTCCAGACCGAAAGCGGCTGCCGCGTACATGCCGGCCAGACCTCGGGCGGAGCCGATGCCGCCCGCCGATGCCTGCCCGTGCGCGCGGACGGTGCGGGAGTTCGGGAAGTCGGACAGCTCCCCGTTGCCCGGGGCGTGCGCGTTGAAGGCGATGCCGCCCAGGCCGTACGGGGTCTGCTCGGCGGCCTCGATCTCGGCCTGCTGCGCCGGCGTCGGCAGCATCGGCAGGGTGGTGAGGAACCGTGGCTCCTCGGTCTCCGGCAGGCCCAGCCACAGGTCGAGGCCGTACGGGGCGCGGATCCGCTCCTCGTACCACTCCTGGAGGGTGCGTCCGGTGGCCCGGAACACGACCTCGCCGATGAGCGCGCCGATCACCACCGCGTGGTAGCCGAAGAACCGTCCGGGCTGCCAGAACGGGCGCTGCCCGGCCAGGCGGTCCGCGATCGCCCGGTCGTCGGCCAGCTCCTGCGGGGCGAAGCCGGCGTCCAGTCCGATCACGCCGGCACGGTGTGCGAGCAGTTCGCGCAGGGTGATCCCGCTCTTGCCCTCGGCCGCGAAGTCCGGCCAGTACGAGGCCACGGTGCGGTCAAGGTCCAGCACACCGTCCTGGACCAGGAGCGCGGTCACCAGGTACGCCGCGCCCTTGGTGGAGGAGAAGACACCGACCAGCGACTCCCCGGTCACCCCGTCCGACCACAGGTCCACCACCCGCTCGCCGCTCCGGTGCACCACCAGTTGCGCGCCCGGCGCGTGTTCCTCCCCCGCGAGAAAGGCGGCGAACTCGTCCCGCACTCCCTCGAAACCATCGGCCACCGTGCCGTGGACTGCCATGGACCCTCCCCAACTGCCGTACGGATCTGGTGTTTCGGCAACCCGTCGGCTCCGGGCCGGTATTCCCGGCATACACCCTGCCCCACGGCGGGCCGGGCGATAGGGTCGGGATGTGCGTTGATCTTCGAGGTGGCGGCCATGTGCGGCCACGGACGGTGCGGGGCGCCCACGACGGGTCGCCCCGGCAGGCATGCCCACCTGTCGTCACCCCACCGGAGATCCACACCATGAATGCTCAGAAGCCCCTCACCTACGACGCGTTCGTCGAGCTCGCCACCGCCGATCCCGACGTCGTCGGTCTCGTCCTCAAAGGGTCCCGGGCCCACGTCGGCATGGTCACGCCGTACTCCGACCACGATCTGTACGTGGTCGTCGCCGACGGCGCCGGGACCGGCCCGGCCCGGTTCGCGGGTCACCGCAGCGCCGGGCTCGACCTCGTCGTCGTCACCCTCACCGAGTTCCGCGGGGCCGGGATGCCGGGTTGGGAGCGTTACGCCCTCGCGCGTGCCAGGATCGTGCTCGACCGGCTCGACGGCGGCATCGCCGAGATCCTCGCCGGCTGGGCTCGGCCGGACCCCGACGAGGCGTTCCGGAACTCCGGCGCATGGCTCGACGCGTACGCCAACTCCCTCTACCGCTCCCTCAAGAACCACCGGGACGGCCGGGCTCTCGCCGCTCGCCTCGACGCGGCCGACAGCATGCGGTTCCTGCTCGAACTGCTCTTCGCACTCGACCGCCGCGTCCGCCCGTACAACACGTATCTGGAGTGGGAGCTCGCCCGGCACCCGCTGCCGGGCTGGGACACCGACGGACTGCTGCATGCCGTGGACCACATCACGGCCACGGGTGACGCGGCCGCGCAACGACGTCTGTTCACGCTGGTCGAGACGGCGGCCCGGGAAGCCGGACACGAAGCGGTACTGGACGCGTGGGGCGACGGCCTCGGCCTCATGCGGCCGCAACAGGCAGCCCCTGACCTCGACCGTCGGGTTCGGCACCCCGGGGTTCTTCCCGGGCCGCCGATGCGGTCGTAGAGGCGGGGTACCGGAAGGTGGTGCTCAGCTCCGGCGTCCAGCGGGCCGGGGCTGAGCACCGAGGATCAGGTGTGCGCGCTCCGGGGCGGGTCAGAGCGCCGGTTCGGGCAGCTCTCCGGGCTTGACCACGACGACCTCGACACAGGTGCAGCCGACCGCTTCCAGGGCACGTCGACGCCGCGTGGCGGAACGCTTGTCGTAGCGACCGGCGGCAGCCTGCGACGCGCCGTCCGGGTCGGTCCACGTCAGGCTGTAGCAGCGCTTCGCTGTCGACATGCCGCCATCCTCTCCGACACCGGCTCGTGCGGGTCCCACCGACCGGTTCATGGTCCATACGATGCAGCAGCATCACATGCTTGGGACCGCACCGGAAGAACCAACAGGTGTGGCGGACGTCATCACCTCAAGGCATGGGCCGGTGGCAGCCCGTACACATGCCGGCGGACGAACCGCGGGGAGCCGGACGCGGGCGGGTCTCCGGCCTCCGGCCTCCGGCGGCGAAGGTGCCGGCCGCAGCGCGCGTCGACGTACACGCCGGAGAAGTGGGCGAGCCGGGTGACTGCCCGGCCGGTCATGCCGCCGGCCGGCCGCGACGCGGTGGCGAACGCCTTCGCCGGGGCAGGCGCGGCCGCCCGTGCCGGGCCCTGTGCCGCCATACCGTGCCCGACCGCCAGGACGAGGCCTGCGGCGACGGCCGCGCGGCGCCCGGACGACGGTGTCCGGACGGCGGTGTCCGGACGGCGGTGTCCGGCGCGTCCCCGTCGGCTTCGATCGACAGCCGGCCCCCTGCGGTGGCCGGGCTCGCATCGCGGCCCGACACGCCGCTTCGGCTGATGTGACGCGGGTCACATCTGCTTCATGTCACGAACGGAAGGGCAGCTTGCGTCTGGTGGTCGTCCAACGGGAACGCGGGAAAGACGACACGAAAGCGGTGCACAGTGATGAAAGCGAAGACGGCGCAGCGGCACGAGATCGTGGTCCTGGGCGCCGGGTACGCCGGGCTCTCCGCGCTGGTCCAGCTCGCGGCCCGCACCAGGAAGCGCGGGAACCTGCGCGTGACGCTGGTGAACCCCTACGACACCTTCACCGAGCGGCTCCGGCTGCACATGACCGCCACCGGTCAGGAGACGGCCGAGATGAACATCCCGGAGCTGCTGGAGGGCACGGGCGCCGTCTTCGTCCGCGGCTGGGTCACGGCCGTGGACGCCCGGACCAGGACCGTCCGGGTCGACGACGACCGGGTGCTGCGCTACGACACCCTCGTCTACGGCCTGGGCAGCATCGCGGACACCGTCGCCGTCCCCGGCGTGGACGACCACGCCTACACCCTCGACAGCCCCGAGAACGCGGCCCTGTTCGCCGCCCGGCTGGCCTGCCTCGACGACGGCGCGACCGTCGTCGTCGCCGGCAGCGGCCTCACCGGTGTCGAGGCCGCGGCGGAGATCGCCGAGCGGCATCCGGGGCTCGAGGTGGTGCTGCTGGGTCGGCACGAACCGGGAGCCGACATGCACCCCAGGGCCAAGGCCTACCTGGACGCGGCGCTCGCCCGGCTCGGCGTGCGCGTGCGCGCCCGCGTCGAGGTGGCCAAGGTGCTGCCGGACAGTGTCGAACTCGGTGACGGCTCGGGCATCCCGGCGGCCGCGGTGCTGTGGACCAGCGGCACCCGCGTCTCACCGCTCGCGGCCGCCGCGGGCCTGAGCGTCGACGAGCGCGGCCGTGTGGTCACCGACAGCGCGCTGCGGTCGGTCTCCCACCCGGACGTCTACGCCGTGGGCGACGCGGCGGCGATCCGTCAGGGCTACGGCGTGATGCACGGGACCTGCCAGGGCGGCATGCCCACCGGCGTGCACGCGGCTCTCTCGATCCTGCGGGTGCTGGCGGGCAAGGAACCCAAGCCTTTCCGCTTCGGCTTCTACCACACGCCGGTCAGCCTGGGCCGCAACGATGCCGTCGTACAGTTCACCCGCCCCGACACCAGCCCGCGCCCGCTCGTGCTGACCGGCAAGCGGGCCGCGAAGTACAAGGAGACGGTCACCTCCGCACCGTGGCCGACCTTCAGCCGTATGAAGAAGATGCCCGCCATGGGCGCGTTCTGGCCGCACGGCGGCCGCTACACCCGGATTCGGAGCGCCAAGTGACCCAGCCGCAGCAGACCGGCCCCGACCAGCTCGCCTTCCAGCAGTACCGCACCCTGCTCTTCTCCGTCGCCTACCGCCTCCTCGGCAGCGCCGCCGACGCCGAGGACGTGGTGCAGGACGCCTGGCTCAAGTGGTCGGCGGCCGACCGCTCCCAAGTCGCCGACCCCAAGGGCTATCTGACCCGGATCGTCTCCAACCTGGCGATGGAGGCCCTTCGTTCGACGCGCCGTCAGCGCGAGACGTACGTCGGTCCGTGGCTCCCGGAGCCGATCCTCACCGGCCCGGACACCGCCGACGGCGTCGCCGCGGCGGACTCGGTCTCCATGGCCCTGCTGGTCGTCCTGGAGACGCTGAGCCCGCTGGAGCGCGCGGTCTTCGTACTGAAGGAGGTCTTCGCCTTCGGCTACGCGGAGATCGCGGAGGCGGTGGAACGCTCGGAGACCGCGGTCCGCCAGGCCGCGCACCGCGCCCGCGAGCACGTCCAGGCGCGCAGGCCCCGTTACCCCGCGGACCGGGACCGCCGGCGCGACGTCACCGAGCGTTTTCTCGCGGCGACCACGGGCGGCGACATCAACACCCTCATGGAACTGCTGTCCCCGGGCGTGACGTTGTGGACCGACGGCGGCGGCAAGGTCCGCCAGGCGCTCAAACCGGTCGTCGGTCTGGAGACCGTGGCCTCCTGGTTCGCCGCGCTCGGCTCGATGACCTACCAGGGCATCGCGCCCGGACAGATGCGAGCGGAACTCGCCTGGATCAACGGCGGCCCGGGCGTGATCTTCCGCGGCCCTGACCGCGTCATCGCCACCCTGACCTTCGACTTCGACCCGGAAGGCCGCATCTCGACCATCCACAACGTGGCCAATCCGGACAAGCTCCAGGCTGTCACCGACGGAACCCGATACGAACTCTCTTGACCTGAGCGGTAGTTGTCGACACATCCGACCCGACGGGCACCGATCGCAACCTGTCCGCCCATCTGTGCCACCGGGAGGCTTTCGGCGAGTACGCCGCCGCGGCCATGACGCTGTCCTGGGGAGTCCTGCCCGTCGCCTCCCTCGGCGCCGGCTTCCTCCTCACCGCTCTCGGACCGGTCGGCTCCGTCCTCGTCCTGGCCGCGGTGATGCTCGCGACCGCCGTCGCCGCCACCGCGAGCCCGGCCGTCCGCCGCGCCCCGCCGCTCCCGACCTCGACGGACACCGCTCCGCCCCGGAGAACGGAAAGCGATGACGACGGACTCCGGCGATCGAGCAGGGGGTGACCGGTACCGCGAACACATCGTCGACGATCGCCCGGAGGACTCCGGTGTCCACCACCGCATCCAGAAAGCGGCCAGGTCATGGGCCCCTCTCATGGCGTCCTGGGCCCGCTCCGGTCATCGGCTCGGGAGCGAGCGCGGCAGCCCGAACCAGGAGAGCACGCTGTTGTCGAAGCGGGTCATCGCGCAGATCCGGTCGCCGGTGAGGGTGAGGACGTAGAGGCCGACCCCGTGGCTGATGCCGTCGGGGCCGCGCAGGTAGGCGCCGAACGCCGGCTGGCCGTTGGCCCGTGTGGGGACGAGGTCGAAGCGGCGGCCGGCGTCGAACAGACCGGCGCAGAAGCGGGCCACGAGGTCGCGGCCCTGGTATTCGAAGGGCATCGGCGGCATCGCCATGAAGACGTCGTCGGTCAGGAGGGTCACGAGCGCGTCGACGTCGGCGGCCTCCCACGCGTGGACGAACTTCCCCACGACCGCGTCCTCGGCGAAGGAGCCCGAGGCGGGAGGCGGCTGGTGACCGGCGGCCGGTGCCCGGTGGCGCCGCAGACCGGCGCGTGCACGTTTGAGGGCGCTGTTGACCGATTCGACGGTCGCGTCCAGCATGTCGGCGACCTCGCTCGCCCTGAACCCCAGGACATCACGCAGGACGAGGACGGCGAGCTGGCGGGGCGGCAGGATCTGCAGGGCGGTCACGAAGGCCAGCGAGATGGATTCGGTCTGCTCGTAGCGGGCCTCCGGGCCGAGCGGCACCTCGGTCGCGTCCTCGACGAGGGCGCCGGGAAGCGGCTGCAGCCACACGACTTCGCCGAGCCGGGTCGGCTCGGGCGGTTCGACGCCTGGCACGTCCCACTCCTTGGCCGGGCGCCGGCTTGCCGCGCGGCGCGCGTCGAGACACCGGTGGGTGGCGATCCGGTAGAGCCAGGTGCGCAGCGAGGCGCGCTCCTCGAACCCGTCGAGGCCCTGCCAGGCGGCCAGCAGTGTGTTCTGGAGGGCGTCCTCGGCGTCCTCGAAGGATCCGAGCATGCGATAGCAGTGCACCTGCAGCTCCCGAAGGTGCGGCGCGGTCAGCTCCCGGAACGCGTCACCGTCCCCGGCCCGTGCCCTGTCGATCAGATCGGCTGCCGCCATCGTCACCGTCTCCTTCTTCCCGCTCCGTGCCGCTCTTCCATCCTGTACAGGCGCCGGCCGGGAGGAGAACTGGGCGGCCTGACGGCGCCCGGTTCCGCGGCACGGCGGCGCCTGTATCCGTGTGGCCGACGACAGCGTCGGCGCGAGGAAGGGATCGGTCATGGGAAAGATCGTGATGAGCGGGCCGCAGAACGTGTCGCTCGACGGAGTGGTCCAGGACCCGGACGGTGCGGAGGGCTTCGGGCTGGGCGGCTGGTTCGGCCGGTTCGGGGGCGAGGATCTCGCCGAGTGGAGCAAGGTCGCGCTCGAGGAGGCGCTGCGCGCCGAGGCGTGGCTCATGGGCCGCAGGAGCTACGAGTTCTTCGGGGCGCGGTGGCGGCCCCGGAGCGGCGAGCTCGCGGACCGGTTGAACAGCATGCCCAAGTACGTCGTGTCCTCGACGCTGGAGGAGCCCGACTGGGACAACTCGACGGTCCTGAGGGGCGACGTGGTGAGCGAGGCCGCGAAGCTGAAGCAGGAGCTGGACGGAGAGATCGTCGTTCCTGCCAGCCATCGGCTCGGCCGGACGCTGATCGAGCACGGCCTCGTCGACGAGGTGCGGCTGGTCGTCTTCCCGGTCGTGCTCGGGGCCGGCGAACGGTTCTTCGGCGACGGCGGGATCCACGGCCCGAAGCCCCTGCGCCTGGTGGAAGCCAGGACCATCGGTGGCGGTCTGGTCTTCCTCACCTACGAGTTCGCCCGGAACGTCTAGCGAACGCACAACGGGCGGCGGGGAGATCACCGGGGCCCTCGGTCGAACGGGCCTGAACCGGGTCCCGGAGGCTCGGGATGCCACGTCATTCCGGGGGTGCCTCGGGGATCTGGGCGGGGCCGTGACGGTCGAGGGCGTCTTCCAGTTCCGCTCGGATGTCATCGGGGATCTCGCCCTCGCGCCCCCAGACCAGGATCTGTTCGGCGACGTCGCGGAGCTTGGTGTTGGTGTGCTGGGAGACGTCCTTCAGTACGGCCCAGCCCTGGTCCGGGGAGACGCGGCCTAGAGCGACCATCATCCCGATGGCCTGGTCCACGACGGCGTGCGAGGTGACGGCCTCCTTCAACTGCCGTACCTCCGCCTCGAGCTCGAGGACGCGGCGGCTGTCGTCGTTCGGTTCACTGGATCCCGATGCCATGGGTCCATCCTCCTGGCTCGACCGGCACGGTGCCACCATGCACCGGGCAGCGGTGACAGTCGTACGAGCCCCTGCGGGGCGGGATCGCCGGCTCATGTCGTGGAGGGCGGGGCCGTCCGTCCGCGTTTCTCGGCGAGGCGTGTCCTGGGCGTGTCGAGAGCCACTCCGGCACCGTACAACCATGTCGCCGATCTCTGATCGTTACGTCAAGCGACCCTAATGGACTGGCAAAACCCGCTGGTTGTGGGCTTGAATGCGGCTCGGCGCGACCGTTGTCGTGGACGCGCCCATAAACACATGAGGGTGGGAACCAACATGAAGTCAGTTCCGGGACGTGTCCTGGTGGGCATCGGCGCGACGATGGCGCTCGCCATGACGGCCGCGTGCGGCGGGCAGGGTACCGACGGCGGCGGCAGCGACTCGAAGAAGCCGTCCGCCAAGACGACACCCGCCGCCCAGGAGGGTCTGAAGCCCCTCACCGAGGCGCAGTTGACGAAGGCCGCGGTCACCAAGGCGGACGTGAAGGGGTATCGCGTGGGCAACACCCCCGACGACGAGATCCCTGAGGTGAGCGTGCCCGCGAAGCCCGCCTCCTGCCAGGCCCTCGCCGACATGTTCCTGCTGGGCACCGAGCCGGACGCGAAAGCCCGTGTGTCCCGATCGCTGACGAGCCTGAAGGCGACGGACGGCACCGTGCTGCGCATCGGTCTGCTCGCGCACGAGGAGCCGGACGCCAAGAAGGTGGTCGCGGACCTGCGCGCCCAGAGCGGGACGTGCGACTCCTACGAGCACACCGACTACCAGTACACCGGGGTCAAGCCCGCGAAGGCCCCCGCCCTCGGTGACGAGGCCGTGTCGTACACGATGACCAGTGACATCGAGGGGACGAAGATCCCGGTGACCTACACGGTCGTCCGCAGCGGCTCCACCCTGGCCGTCTTCTTCGCGATGAGCGTCCTGGGAGGAAAGGCCCCCGAGGTGCCGGCCGGTGTCGTCGAGGCGCAGGTCGCCAAGATCGAGAAGGCCGTCTGACGGTTCCCGGCCCGGCGTCCGCGCAGGGCCCCACGGGCAGGCCGCGGGGCCCGCGCCGACGGTGACCGGCCGCCGCGGCGGGGCCGGGGCAGCCGGTCACGGACCCGTGGTCGGCTGCCCCGGCCCGGCTCCCCGCGACGCCGTGGAACCCCGTCCCGCATGGTCAGACCCGCCCCATGGTGCGACGCTGGGTGGGAGAGGTATCCGTGGGGCCACCGGGAGGACCTATGGGACGCGACGTTCCGGCGCTGGTCTTCACCCGCGAGGACCGCCGGCGGTACCGCATCAAGATGCAGGAATGTCTCGACGCCTTCGCGCAGATGCTGCGGGAGTCACGGTTCGACGTGGAGCGGCCCCGGGTGGGCCTGGAGATCGAGCTGAACCTGACCGACACCGAGGCCGAGCCGGCGATGCGGAACGCCGACGTGCTCGACGCCATCGCGGATCCCGCCTGGGACACCGAGCTGGGCCGGTTCAACCTGGAGATCAACGTTCCGCCCCGACGGCTGACCGCAGGCGGCCCCGACTCCTGGGAGGAGGAGATCCGCGCCGCCCTGAACCACGCGGACGAGCGCGCCAGGTCGATCGGCGTCCATCTGATCATGATCGGTATCCTGCCCACCCTGCGGGAGTCGGACGTCGGACCGGAGGCCCTGTCGGAGAACGCCCGCTACCGGCTGATCAACGAGCAGGTCTTCGCGGCGCGCGGCGAGGATCTGCTCATCGAGGTGGACGGGGTCGACCGGCTGCGGACCTACGCGGAGACCATCACGCCGGAGGCCGCGTGCACGAGCACGCAGTTCCATCTCCAGGTGTCACCGGAGGAGTTCGCCGACTACTGGAACGCGGCGCAGGCGATCGCCGGGATCCAGGTCGCGCTGGCGGCCAACTCTCCTTTCCTGTTCGGCAAGGAGCTGGCGCACGAGACCCGTATCCCGCTGTTCGAGCAGGCGACGGACACCCGCCCGCAGGAGATCAAGGCACAGGGGGTACGGCCCCGGGTCTGGTTCGGGGAGCGGTGGATCACGAGCGTCTTCGATCTCTTCGAGGAGAACGTCCGCTACTTCCCGGCGCTGCTGCCACTGTGCGAGGACCAGGATCCGACACAGACGCTGGAACGCGGGGACACCCCGGAACTGCCCGAACTCACCCTGCACAACGGCACGATCTACCGGTGGAACCGTCCGGTCTACGCCGTCGCCCAGGGCAGGCCGCACCTGAGGGTGGAGAACCGGGTGCTGCCCGCAGGTCCGACGGTCGCCGACACCCTCGCCAACGGCGCCTTCTACTACGGTCTGACCCGCGCGCTGGTGGAGGAGGACCGGCCGGTGTGGTCGCGGATGTCCTTCTCGGCCGCCGAGGACAACCTGCACACCGCGGCACGGCACGGCATCGACGCCCGCCTGTACTGGCCCGGAGTGGGTGAGGTGCCGGTGCCCGAGCTCGTCCTGCGACGGCTGCTGCCACTGGCACACCAGGGCCTGGAGCACTCGGGCATGGACGAGGCCTGGCGGGAACCGCTGCTCGGCATCATCGAGCAGCGGTGCGTCACCGCGCGCAACGGCGCGGTCTGGCAGAAGGAGATGCTGCACCACCTCGAGGCGGCGGACCACTGCGGCCGCCATGAGGCCCTGCGGCGCATGACACGGCAGTACATCGACTACATGCACCTCAACGCACCGGTCCACACCTGGCCGGTCGACTGACGAACCCCCGCCTCACGCCCCTGCTCCGGGGAAACGGGAAAGAAGACGGCCGGAGAAGGGGAACGTACGGGCCTGCGGCCCCGCGGGGTCAGTCCGTCGCCGTCCCGGCCAAGGTCTCGCGCACGATCCGTACCGCGCGTTCGGTGTCGGCGCGTGTCACGTCCAGGTGGAACACGAAGCGCAGCTGGCCCGGGTATCCCGCGCACAGCAGGCCACGGCGTGCCAGCCGGTCGCGCACCTCGTCGGTCTCCAGGCCGGGGGCGGACCTCGCGAAGACCATGTTGGTCCCGCTGGGCTCCATCGTCAGGCCTTCGACGTCCTTCAGGCCCTCGGCGAACAGTTCGGCGTGCGCGTGGTCGTCGGCGAGCCGCGTCACGTGATGGTCGAGGGCGTGCAGTGCCGCTGCCGCCAGCACGCCGGCCTGCCGCATCCCGCCGCCCAGGACCTTGCGCCAGCGCCTCGCCTCCGCCACGAACTCCCGTGATCCGACCAGCGCCGAACCGACCGGCGCGCCCAGGCCCTTGCTGAAACAGACCGAGACGCTGTCGAAGTGGCCGGCGATCAGCCGTGCCTGCTCGTACGGGTCGCCTCCGCCGGCCACCGCCGCGTTGAACAGCCGCGCGCCGTCCAGGTGCGTGGCGAGTCCGTGGTCGCGGGCGACGTGCGTGGCGGTCTTGAGGTAGTCCATCGACACGGCCCGGCCGCCGATGGTGTTCTCCAGGCAGAGCAACCGTGTGCGCGCGAAGTGCGCGTCGTCCGGCTTCACGGCCGCCGCGATGTCCAGCGGGTCCAGCGTCCCGTCCGCCCGGTGCGGCAGCGGCTGGGGCTGAATCCCCCCGAGCACGGCGGCGCCGCCGCCCTCCCACCGGTACATGTGGGCCATCTGGCCGGCGATGTACTCGTCCCCGCGGCCGCAGTGGGTCAACAGTGCGCACAGGTTGCTCTGCGTCCCCGAGGAGACGAACAGCGCGGACTCGAATCCGAGCAGCCCGGCGATCCGCTCCTGCAGTGCGTCGACGGTGGGGTCGTCGCCGAAGACGTCGTCGCCCACCTCGGCCTCGGCCATCGCCCGGCGCATCGCCTCGCCGGGCCGGGTGACGGTGTCGCTGCGCAGATCGATGAGACGACCGGGCTCGTCGTGGGCGGCATCGGCCGCGTCCACGGTGCGGGCGGCATCGACGGTGTGGGCGGCGCGGGCGGGATCAGTGGTCGGCACACGCACACTCTGCCACGCCAGGAGTGGCAGAGTGTGCCGGGGTGGCCTGCGGGTCCGGAGGTCCGGCCCGGCGTTCCGAAGAGCACGTTCATCGCCGGCCCGGATCGGGGATCAGCACCCGCAACACCTTCAGGGCCTGTCCGGGTTCGAAAGCGGCGCCTGCCGGGAGTTGTGATCAGCGCCCGCAGCCCCCTCAAGGCCTGCCCGGGAGTTCCGATCAGCACCCGCAGCGCCTTCAGGGTCTGCCCGGAGTTCCGATCAGCGCCCGCAGCGCCTTCATCAGCCGTGCCGCGTCCTGCTCGCCGAGCGGGGCGAGGAACTCACGTTCCGCCGTCTCGCGGGCTTCCTCCGCGTCGGCCCGCACCCGGCTGCCCCGATCCGTCAGCTCGACGACGTTGCGGCGGCGGTCCTCCTGACTGCGGCGCCGCTCCACCAGCCCCTTGGCCTCCAGGGCGTCGACGAGCGCGACCATCGTCGTGCGGTCCACGCCCAGCCGCCGCGCGGCCTCCAGTTGCGACAACGGGCGGCCCGCCGCCAGGACCGCGAGCACCGCCAACTCCCGCGCGTCCAGCCCGAACGGGGCCAGCGCGGGCCCGGCGTGCTCGGCCAGCCGCAGCTGCGTGTGCTTGAGCAGGTACCCCAGCCGCGCCCCGAGCAGCTCCTCGACCGCGGACCCACTGTCGTCGTTTTCCGCCATTCCGGCATCCTAGTCCGCGACTGATGGTCAGCATTACTGACGATCGACTATCGTGACGGTCATGTCTACCGATGAACTCCGTCGCACACTCCGCTTCGGCGTCAAGACGACACCCATGCACCTGTCCTACGACGAGATCCTCCGCGTCTGGGAAGAGGCCGACGAACTGCCCGAACTCGACGACGCCTGGCTGTGGGACCACCTGACCCCCCTGGCCGGACCGCCCGGCGGCGCCGTCCTGGAGGGCTGGACGCTGCTGGCCGCACTGGCCGCCCGTACGACGCGGCTCCGTCTCGGTCTGCTCGTCACGAGCAACGTGCTGCGCGCCCCCGCCCACCTCGGAAAGATCGCCACCACCGTGGACGCCATCTCCGGCGGGCGCCTGATCATGGGCCTGGGCGTCGGCGGCACGCGACAGCCCGACGGCCCCAACCCAGCCGTCGCCGAGTACGCCGCCTACGGCTTCCCGCTCCCGGGTCCCGGCGAGGGCCTGGCCCGTCTCACCGAGACGATCGGCATCCTGCGCCGCATGTGGACCGAGGAGGTCTTCGACCACGACGGCCCCTTCACCACCCTGCGCGGCACCCGCAACGGTCCCGGCCCCGTCCGGCCCGGCGGACCTCCGCTGCTGCTCGGCGGCTGGGGCGACCGCACCCTGCGGGTCGTCGCCGAACACGCCGACATCTGGAACGTGCCCGGCCCGCCCCACAACAGCACCGACTGGATCGCCGGGCGCGCCCGTGTCCTGGACGCCCACTGCGCGGCGATCGGCCGCGACCCCGCGGAGATCACCCGTTCCGCGCAGATCATCGTCGACCATGCCGACCCCGCCGCCACCCGCGCCCACGTCCACGCGCTCGTGGCCGCCGGAATCCGGCACGTCGTGCTCGCGCTGCCGCGCCCCTACCCCGACAACGCCGCCCGCCGGCTCGTCGACGAGATCGTCACCCCCGTCCGCGAGAGCGGCGTCTGACGGCGCCTCCCCTCCACGACCGCGCGCCGCCCCGGCCACGGCCCGGTCGCACAACCTTCAGGACGGGGCGGATGTCCGACTGAACGTGACAGACGACGTGCGCCGATGGGACTTCGTCCGGAGCGTGGGGTTCATCGCACTCACCGCGCTGGGGTTGCTCCTGACGGCCGCCGGCGTGACCGGACTGATCGATGATCTCGCGCTCTCACGGCAGTCCCACTCCGCGGCCCGCTGCACCGGTGCCGACCGCGCCGATCTCCATGCACCGTGCCTCCACACGGTGACGGCCGCCGTCACCTCCTCCGCCGTCGAGGGGCGCGGATCACACGTCGTACGGATCACTCTGAAGGCGCCCGAGCCCGTCGGCGGGGACGTCCGACTGGACGACCCGCCCGATGCCTTCTACCACGTGCACGCGGGCGACCGCGTCACGGTCACCGTCTGGTCCGGGATCAACATGACGATGACCGTGCACGGCCACACCCACCGGACCGAGGACTCTCCCGGAACCAACGTGCTGGTCGACCTCGGCGCCGCCGTCAGCGGCGTGGCGATGTCGGTGGGCGGCGTCTACATGACCTGGTTGTGGTTCTTCCGCCGCGAGGAACTCTCCTACGACCTGTCCGAGTTGAAGGCGGTCGGAGGCTGGGTCGGCGGCCAATGCGCGCTGGTCCTTGTCCTCGGTATCCTCCGCGGCTACGCCACCCTCACGGTCTTCCTGATCCTCTGGGGGGCGTTCACCGTTCCGATGAGCCTCTGGTACTGGATCAAACTCCGCTATGACTGATCCCGCCCGGCCCCGCTCCCCGGACGTGACGGCTCGTCACCCAGTGGCCCGGCGCGCGTACACCTCGATCTCGATCTTCATCCGGGGGTCGGCGAGACCGCACACGAGCATCGTGGCCGCCGGCCGGACGCCGCCGAAACAGCGGCGCAGGACAGGCCAGCACGGTTCGAAGTCTTCACGGTCGGGCAGCAGATAGCGCACACGCACCACGTCGCCGAAGGCGCACTTCGCCTCGGCCAGCGCGGCCTCGATGTTGCGCAGGCACTGCTCGGCCTGCTCCACCACATCGTCGGAGATCGTCATGGTGGTGTAGTCGAACCCGGTCGTGCCGGACACGTGCACCCAGTCGCCGTCGACCACGGCACGGGCGTAGCCGATCTGCTCCTCGAAGGTCGAACCGCTGAGGACCACATGTCGCTCCGTCATGCACAAAACGCTAGGTGACCAGCATGGATACGTCCAATACAGCCGCAGGCATGACCTGATATCTGTACGCGTATGGATCGTCCCGAAGTCCCCCTCCCCCAGTTGCACGCCTTCGTCGTCCTCGCCGAGGAGCTCCACTTCGGTCACGCGGCCGCCCGCCTGGGCATCGCGCAGCCCCCGCTGAGCCAGCAGATCCGCCGGCTGGAGGACAAGGTCGGCCACCCGCTGTTCGACCGCGGACCGGGACGCGTCACGCTCACCCCGGTCGGCCGCGAGTTGCTGCCCGCCGCCCGGCAGGCCCTCGCCGGCCTCGCGGACGGCCTGGCCGCGGCCCGGGCGGTCGGCGGCGGCCGGGCCGGCCGCCTGCGGATCGGCTTCGCCGCCTCCCTCGCCCTGACCGTCCTGCCCGGCCTGCTGCGCACCTTCCGGGAGCGGTTTCCCGGCGTGGACCTGGACATCCGCGAGATGACCAGCGCGCCGCAGATCGCCGCCCTGCACGACAAGGCCATCGACATCGGTCTGCTCCGCGAACCTCCCGCCGACGAGACGGAACTCGGCTTCAGGACGGTACTCAGCGAGCACTTCGTGGCCGTGCTGCCGCGGGCCCACCCACTGGCCGCCCAACAGTCGGTCCGGCTCGGCCAGTTGGCGGACTCGCCCTTCGTCCTGCTGCCTCGCGCGGTCGGCCCGCAGTTGCACGACCAGATCATCGGCCTGTGCACCGCGGCAGGCTTCGCACCGCGGGTGGCCCAGCACGCGGTGGAGTGGCAGACCGTGTGCGCGCTCGTGGAAGCCGGGCTGGGTGTCTCCCTGGCCCCGGCGAGCATCCGCCGTATCCGCCTCAAAGACGTCGCCTTCCGCAGGATCGTTCCCGGCACCGCCCGCACACGGGTCGCCGTCGCCTGGCGCAGAGACGATCAAAACCCCCTGGTGGCACACCTGTTGGCGGCCGTCAGCCGAAATCCGGCGGATCCGGCGGACGGACCGCAGCCACCCCACCGGGCGCCGACGGACAGACCCTGACGGAGCCTCTCCGCCAGACGTCGACGGACAGACCCCGACGGCCTCCGGCGGGCGTCGACGACGGGCGGACCCGACCGGGCCCGGGGCCGCTCCCCCGTACGTCGCCTTCGCGGCGTCCGGTACGTGTCCGCCGTACGCATGCCGTTCGCCCGCCGTACGCCTTCTCCCTGTCTCATTGCGGTCGGTCGTGAACACGACAGGGTGCAATCCGGCGCACGGATGCCATCCTGTGTGTCCACCTCCGTATCACCCTGGTCGCACGCGCCCGGCATTCCGTGCCGACAACGTTGTCTTCCATGAGGCCGGACCGTGCGTGAGCATGAGCAACGCTGGAGAGGTCACGTGCCCATCAGATCCCGCCCCCGCTTGCACCCCGTGATCCTTCCGAGGACCGCCCGCCGGCGTCACGGGCCGCTGCGCGCGACGGTCGTCGCGCTGCTCGCCGGGGCGCTGGTGCTCACCGCTCCGGCGGGTGGCGGCACGGCCGCGGCACTGCCCGGCGCCACCGCGTCCGCGGCGTCCACGGCATCCACGGCGTCCGGTAAGACATCCGGCAGGACGGACTACACGAAGCTCGTCGACCCCTTCGTGTCGACCGCCGGGGACGACGGCAACGACCTGCCGGGTGCCCAGGCGCCGCACGGTCTGGCCAAGGTCAATCCGATGACGACGCCGGGCCGCAACCACTCCGGGTACGACTACGACGAGGATCACATAGCCGGGTTCACCGCCACGGACCTCGACGGCGTCGGCGGCTCGGGCGGCGGTGGCGACCTGCTCGTCGTCCCGACCTCCGTCCGATACGACAAGCGCCCCGCGCCGAGCACGTACGCCCACGCGTACAGCCACGACGACGAGACCGCGACGCCCGGGTACTACCGGGTGGGGCTCGGGGCCGTCTCCGGAACCGGGTCGTCGGTGACGCAGGACTCCGGCACCGTCGAGGCCGAGGTGACCGCGACGACGCGCACGGCGCTGGAGCGGTACGGCTTCCCCGCCGGGTCGGACCCCGAACTCGTCCTCGACCTGGCGAACAACTTCACCGGCCGCACCCGTTCGACCTTGAAGGCGGCCACGCTCCCGGACGGGACGACCTCGATCACGGGGATCGTCGCGGGGTCGTTCAACGGCGCCTCGTACCAGCTGTACTACGACGCCACCACGAACCTCCCGGTGACCTCCCTCAAGAGCTGGGGCGACGACGGCAGGCTGAGCGACGCCACCACACGCAGCGGGTCCGACACCGGCGCCGTCCTCGGGTTCGACAGGTCCGCCGGAAAGGCCGTCGAACTGCGCGTCACCTTGTCGCCGATCAGCGCGGAACAAGCCGCGGCCGACCAGCTCAGCGAGGTGGGCCACCTCACCTTCGACCAGGCGCGGGCGCGGACGCACGCCGACTGGAACCGCGCGCTCGGCGCCGTCGACGTGCACGCCTCCGCGAAGTCCGACCCCGGGTCGACGCTCACCGAGGAGTTCTACACGCACCTGTACCGCATGTACGCGCTGCCGATGAACGCCACCAGCACCAGCGGAACCTACCGCGGCGCGGACGGAGCGGTGCACAAGACGAACGGCTATACGTACTACGACGGTTGGTCCACCTGGGACGACTTCCGCAAGTACTCCGTCGAGGCGTACATCGACCCGGCCGGCTACCGGGACATGGTGCAGTCGCTCATCGCGCTCTTCGCCGACACGCACGCCTCCGGCACGTCCATCGGCAAGCTCACGCACTCGGTCCCGACCGTGCGCTGGGAGCGCTCGGCCGTGCTGGTCGCCGACGCGCTCTCCAAGGGCTACAAGAACTTCGACCGGCTCGACGAGGCGTACCCGGCGCTGATGGCGTACACCGGGTACTACACGGAGGCGCAGCTGCGGCAGGGCTACATCGCCGGCGATCCGGGGACGACCGTCCAGCGCGGCTACGACCAGTGGGCGCTGTCCGTCGTGGCGGACGCGCTCGGCAAGGACGCGGACGCGAAGACACTGCGTACCCAGTCGACCATGGCGATCGACCACCTCGTGAAGTCCGGCGCCTGGACCGCGGCCGACGGCACCGAGGTGGGTCTGCTCACCCCGCGGGCCGCGGGCGGTGACTGGCAGAGCGCCGACCACGAGAAGTTCGAGGCGGCCGGCCTCTACCAGGGCACGCTCTGGCAGTACCACTGGTACGACGCCTACGACATGGGCGGCCTCATCGCGGCCATGGGCGGCGCGAAGGCGGCCAGGGTCGCCGTGGAGCACATGTTCGGCGAGGACTCCGACGCCGACGACGGCTCGGCCATGCTGCACTCCAACGCGAACGAGATCGACCTGCAGGCCCCGTACCTCTTCAACTACGTCGGCGAGCCGAGCCTGACGCAGAAATGGGTGCGCGCCATCTACACCGGCACCACCTGGAACCGTTACATCGCGACGGGCTCCTCGAACGAAGTCCCCAGCTCCGGCGGCGAGTTCCGCCCGCCGGTCAGGACCCGGGTCTACCGACTCTCCCCGAAGGGCTTCCTGCCGACCATGGACAACGACGCCGGCACCATGTCGACCATGTTCGTCGGCGCCGCCCTGGGCCTGTTCCCGGTGACCGCCGGTGCCGCCCAGTTCCAGATCGGCAGCCCGTTCTTCGACTCCACGACGATCCGCTACGCGAACGGCGCCCGGTTCACGGTGAAGGCCGACGGGGTGTCGCCAGACGACTACT
Organism: Streptomyces sp. NPDC021080; assembly: GCF_044333225.1. NCBI lineage: Bacteria > Bacillati > Actinomycetota > Actinomycetes > Kitasatosporales > Streptomycetaceae > Streptomyces > Streptomyces sp. NPDC021080. The sequence goes on from NZ_JBIRQM010000014.1 coordinate 191,573, forward strand.
ACGTACAGAAGGCCACCCTCAACAACGCGCGGCTGTCGAACACTTGGCTCGACTATGCGCAGATCGTCTCCGGCGGGACCCTGGACCTCACCATGGGTTCACGGCCCTCCGGGTGGGGCTCGCGCACGAAACCCGCGTACTCGCTGAACACCGACTCGGGTGACACCGGCGGCACGGGCGGCGGCGGTACGGCACCGGGCAAGGGCGACACCGTCGTCTCCGCCCGCCCGGGAACCGTCGCCGCCTCTCAGGACGGCACCGTCGACGGCAGTGTGCACCTCACCCTGACCGGACCGGCGTCGTTCGCCGCCCGCAAGGGAACCAGCCTCACGAGGACCGGGGCGGCCACCGTGACGGGCCTGCCCGGCGGTGTCACGGCGGACCTCCGTGTCGACGGGTCGCGTACGGCGACGCTGTCGCTCACCGGCAGCGCCGAGGTCGACGCGCGCCTCGGCATCACGTTCCGGGACGCGGCCTTCGCCCACGGTGTGCGGGCCCGGACGGTGCACGGCACCGGAACCTCCCCGACCGACCCGCTCCTCCTCTCTGCCGCCGCCGTGCAGCGCAAGACGCTCGGCGAACTCGTGGACCAGGCCGTGCTGGTGCGCGCCGGCAGCTACTCGGCCGGCTCGTGGAGCGTGTTCCGAGCGGCGCTCGAACGGGCGCGGACCGTCCTCGCGGACACCGCCTCCGGGACGGGCACGATCATGGCCGCGGACGACACGCTGCACCACGCCGTCGACGCGCTGACCATCGACGAGGACCCGCACACCTCCGTCGCGTTCGACGCCACCGCGTTCCGCTCCAGCAGTGGCGGCGGCCTCAAGAGCGAACCGGTCGGCTGGAGCGGCTCGGGTTCCACCACCGACCTCGGCGGCACCTACGACGGAGCCTGGCTCGACTACGGGAACATCGACTTCGGCGACACCCCCGAGAACACCGTCACGCTCACCTACGTCAACAACTCCGCCCGCTGCGGCACCGGTTCCGCCGTCCAGCTCTACCTGGACGGCTTCGACCCGGCCGACCCCGGTGCGCCGTACGCGACCGTCCCGCTGCCCGTCACGGGAGCCACGTGGTCGTCGGGAGGAACGACGAACCTGACGCTGCCCAGGGCGATCTCCGGCACACACTCCGTCCACCTGCGGCTGGTCACGACCCCGGACTCCTCGCACCCCTACGTCGCGAACCTGGGCCGGATCACCTTCGACCACGTCGGCTCACCCGCCGTCACGGACAAGTCCGCCCTGCTGAAGGCGATCGACCGGTACGCGGGACCGTCCGATCACGCGGAGCGCTACGACACGATCGACTTCGGTGTGTACCGGCGCGAACTCGCCGCCGCGCGCACGCTCGTCGACGCCGATGCGGCGACCCAGCTCGAAGTCGACGCCCAGACCCGCCGCCTCACCCTCGCCGCCGGACAGTTGGTCCCGCTCCCGAGACTGCGGCTGGAGTACCTGGTCGCCACCGTGGCGGACCTCGACGACGACCGCTACACAGAGGCGTCGTGGCAGGCGTTCACCGAGACACTCGCCGAGGCGAGGACCGCGGTCGCGGACGACACGGCCACCGACGAGACCCTCGACGCGCGGTACGCCGCGCTCGACCACGCCGTGTCATCGCTGGCCAAGAGGCCCGAGACGGCACCCGCCACGCCGGGCATCCCGGGGGTGACCGGCACGACGTGACCGCGGAAGGTGCCTGGTGCTTCAGAATCCGATCGCTTCGCGGAGCAGCAGGACGGTGCCGCGCCCCGGGTGGGGTTCCGCGTTGAGGACGAGGAGGCGGTTGAGCGCGCTGGGCACCCCGTAGACCTGCCTGGCGCGTTCGTCCTCCAGCGGGACGCAGTGCTCGTCGATACGGCGCAGCGCGGTCTCCAGGTCGGGCACCACCTTCTGCGCCCCGACCACCAGAATCATGCGGGGCGCGGCGCCGGCGTAGGCGGGCAGTTGGCTTCCGCTGGCCGAGGCGGCCACGAGGGAGCCGGTCTCGGTGACCGCGCAGACGCTGCCCACCACGACGTCGGGGCAGGCGAGCATCCGCCAGATCTCGGCCATCTGGGTGGCACGGTCCATGGCCAGCCCGCGTGCTTTGACGGAGTCGTACCGCCCGCTGTCGTTGATGTCCGCGCCGATACCGGACAGACGGAGGGTCTCGCTGGCCACGGTGAACACCGTGCTGCCCTCGGGAATCAGGTCCTTGACGCGGGCCCGTGCCGCGGCGGCGTCGTCGAGGATCTCGACGTCGAAGTTCCTCTCCTTCAGTGCGGTGGCCACCCGTTCCAGTCGCCCGTCGGTCGCCGGGGCGGTGAACGGCGTGGCCTGTTCCGTCGATGTCGTCGGTGTCGAGGCAGTCATGATGTCTCCGGTCTTCCTGTCCGCTGGATGATGTGCCGGTCTCACCTGTTCGACAACGCAGCCCCGCGGAATGTGAGGCGCGGCTCCGGCCGGGTCCCATGTGAGGTGCCCCTCCGGCCTCACATTCCGGTGCGCTGTCCTGTCGTACCGGTGAGAACACATGCGACCGAGGGAGCTGTCGGCACCATGACCACCCGATCCGACTCAGGGCACGACCGGCACGATCCGGGCCTGGACGCGGTGATGAGCGAGCGGCGTCACCTGATCAATCTCGCCTACCGGCTGCTGGGTTCCCTGACCGAGGCCGAGGACGCCGTCCAGGAGACGTACACCCGCTGGTACGCCATGTCCCGGCAGCAGCAGGACGCCATCGAGTCCCCCGGCGCCTGGCTGACGACGGTCGCCGGCCGCGTCTGCCTCAACGTGCTCGGCTCGGCACGGGCCCGACGGGAGACGTACGTGGGTGAATGGATCCCCGAGCCGCTGCCCGGGGGCGCGGAGTGGGTCAGCGGGCGGCAGGGAGGTGCGGCCGTGGACCCGGCGGACCGGGTCACCCTGGACGAGTCGGTCAGCCTGGCGTTCCTGGTCCTGCTCGAATCGATGACCCCGGCGGAGCGTGTCGCGTTCGTCCTGCACGACGTCTTCTGCCACTCCTTCGCCGAGGTGGCCGAGATCGTCGGCCGTACGCCGGGGGCGTGCCGCCAGCTGGCCTCCTCGGCCCGCCGCCGTGTCCGGGCCGCGCGGCCTTCCGCGACCTCGGCGGGCCGGCGTACCGACGTCGTCAGTGCCTTCAAGAAGGCGTGGGAGGCCAAGGACATCGAGGCCCTCGTCGGCCTGCTCGACCCCGACGCCACGGCGGTCGCCGACGGCGGCGGCCTCGCCGCGACCTTCCTGCACCCGATCGAGGGCGGTGAGCGGATCGCGCACGCCTGGGCCGAGCTCGCCCGCCGGAGCCCCGCGGACATGCTGCTCCTGGAACGCACCGTCAACGGCCGGCCGGGCCTGGTGGCTCAGCAGGACGGCGTCACCGTGACGGTGCTCGCGTTCGAGGTCGTGGGCGACCGGATCCGGCACATCTGGGTGGTGCGCAACCCCGAGAAACTCCGGCGCTGGACCACGGATTGACCCGTGCCCGTGCGACGCGTGCCTCATGCGACACGCGGCTCGTACGACGCGCGCGGTGCCCGATGCCGTCGGCCGGCCCACCCCAGGGGTGGGCCGGCCGGCGGAGGCCGCTACGCCACGCGGAGCGTGTAACGGCCGGAGGTGTGCGCGGTGAGCCGCCAGCCGCCGGGCTGCTGCGCCATCCGGATGCCGGTCAGGCCACGGCCCGTGGCCTCGGGGCGGACCGGGCCGGGGACCCACACGTCCAGGGTGCCCGTCCCGGAGCCCGACAGCCGCAGGTCGCGCTCGGTGGTGGAGGACCGCAGGGAGCTCAGACGCCCGGGAGCGCTGCGCGGGTACGCCTGGGACAGCGCCGTGGTCTCGAAGGCCGGGCTCGCCAGCGGCTTGCCCTCGGGGCAGGTGGAGAGCACGACGCCGCCGCCCGAGGTGGTGGCCGCGGGGTCGTTCTGGGGATCACCGCAGGCCTTCTTCCACACCCAGATCGCCGATCCGAGCATGTCGGTGTTCTGCCGGTCCAGGAAACGGCCGAAGCGGGAGCGGAAGTCGTCGGGTTCCCCGAACCATCCCCACTCGCCCGACCACAGGGGTGCCCCGTATGCCCGGGCGGTGCGCTCGGCGGTGGTGTAGCCCTGCTCGATCGAGGTCAGGGTGATGCCCAGGCCTTGGTCCATGGTGATCGACTCGCTGTACAGGTGGGGCGAGAACACGAGCAGGGGGTCGTCGGAGAACCCGGCCGGCGGGGTGGTGTCGAAGCCCAGGCCCGACCAGAGGATCGACGGCTCGAAGAACACCAGGTGGTGGAAGCTGCCGGGCACCTTCGACTCCGCGGTCCGGATCGAGGTGATCGCCTGCTGGTAGAGGCGTCCGAGCAGGATCGAGGACGTCACGCCCGGGGCGTTGCCGGGACCGGGCTCGTTGAGCAGGTCGTAGCCGGCGACGGCGGGGTCGTCCGCGAACGTCTTGGCGAGGTGGCCCCACATGCGGGCGAACTCGGTGCCGATGCCGTCGGTGTCGTCGTAGAGGTTGGTGAACGCCTGCTGCACGTTGGGCGCGAGGTCGCGGCCGAGGAAGCCGCAGGCCTTGGCGCCGTCGGTGCGGGTCGCCCACTTCGGGGCGCCGTCGTTGCCGAACTCCGGTGAGGCGTTGGCGCGGCATCGCGTTCCGGGCGCGGCACTGACGTACTTCGAGAAGGTGTCCTGGTGGATGTCGAGGACGGTGTGGATCCCGTGCGCGGCGGCCTGGTGGACGGCGGTGCGCACCCGTGCCAGATATCCCTCGTCGAAGACGCCCCGCTTCGGCTCCAGGGCCGACCAGGACAGGGCGAGGCGCTGGACGTCGAACCCGTACCGTGCCATGAGGGCGTAGTCGGAGTCCTTCAGCGGCCACACCGTGGGCTTGGCCGGGTCGGGCTGTCCGTAGTCGATGAGCTGGTTGACGTTCACGCCGCGGAGCAGCACCTGGCGGCCCGTGCTGTCGCCGATCACCGGGTCCTGTCCCTCGCGGCGCAGGACGGTCAGCGGCAGCAGCTCGTCGCGGTCGCCGGTGGCGGCCTGCTTCGGCGCGCCGATGGCGGCGACCGTTGTCGCCGTTCCCGGTGCCAGGGTGCCGGCGGCGAGCGCCAGCACGGCGGCGATCGCGACCGGCGGCGCCCAGCGGACGGCACCGGCGAGGGCGCCGCGCTCGACCGCGGGCTCCCTTCGGCGTCTCCAGGCCAGTTCCGCGACCCAGGGCACGCACACGATGCCCGCGCACACGCCCGCGGTCACGCCCTCCGCGACCCGCGTGAGCGCGGACGCGACCGGGAACAGGGCCCCGCCGAGTCCGTTCAGGCAGGCGTCGAGGATCCACAGGGGCACGAACCCGAGAGCGCCCGCCGCGGTGAGCGTCGTCGCCAGCGACCACAGCGTCGCCCCGGTACCGGCGTGGGTCAGTCGGGGCGCCACCACCCGGCGCCAGAGCCCGAGACCGGCGAGCACCGCCGCGGACCCGGCGACCAGCGTGGCCACCCCGAGTCCGCCGGGTATCGGGCCGGCGGCCCAGGAGAACATGCCGGTGCCCGCGTGGAGCGCGACGGCGGCACCGGCGGGCAGCCACGCGAACCCGGCGATCTGGCTGAGGTCGGCACCCGGAGCCTCCGCGACGCGCTCGCCGCCTTCACCCGCCTCGTGACCCTCGGCCGACTTGCCGCCTTCGGGGCTCTCGGCCGACTTGCCGGCCTCGGGACCCTCGCCCGCCCGGGCGGCCTCGCCGCTCTTGCGGCGGAGGCGCCAGGCGCCGATCCGGTACGCGGCTGCCGACAGGCCCGCGACCAGCGGCCCGAACACGGCGTACTTCGCACCGGTGAGACCGCACTCGCCGAGCAACGCGCCCGCTGTCGGGAAGATGTGCAGCCCGCTCGGTCCGGCGACCGCCAGCAGCAGCACGCTGTAGGCCAGTTTGGCCAGGAACGCCACGAGGACCAGGCTCGCCCAGACGGCACCGAAGACCCACCGCGCCCTCGCCGCGGGAGCCGCGGCACGCACCACCTGGTGGACGGCCAGCGCGGCGCCACCGATCAGCAGGGGCAGGAACACCACCGTGGCCCAGGCGGGGCTTGTGGCGTTGTCCGGCAGGAAACCCGCGTCCAGCCAGTTCTCCGGGGCGAACAGTCCGGTCCCGTCGGCATAGCCGAGGGCAGTACTGAGGACCGTGAGGACGACCACGGTGGTGAGGGACGTTGCGCGCGCGAGCCGACGGCCGCCGCGCTGATCATCGGCTACGGGCATGGTTGGAGAACATAGGGCAGTGTGAAGGTTTTGCGAAAGGCCTGTGAACAGGAATTTCTCCGGATCCGCGGGGCTCGGACCGGTCCCGGCGGCGGGACGACCGGGAGCTGCTGGACAGAGGCTCTTCCGTCGGATCGGGTACGAAGATCCGAACTCGCGTGCCGGGCCTGGGAGTCACCGGATCCGCCGCTGCTCAACCTCGCCGGGCCGGCGCCCCGCGGGCGGACCACGACCCTCCGTACGAACGCCGGACGGCCGTGATCACACCACGATAACGGTCAGGTTTTCCGCGACTGTCGGTCGGCAGTGGGGCGTCGTCACCGACCGCCACACCTGCCGGACTTACCGGACTTGTCCGGGACGCGGCCCCTCAGTCGAGGCAGAACTCGTTGCCCTCGATGTCCTGCATCGGGATGCAGGACTCGTTCTCGTCATCGGCGTACAGCGTCTGCACGTGCACCGCGCCGAGCGCGACCAGCCGTGCGCATTCGGCCTCGAGCACGGCCAGGCGTTCCTCACCCACGAGTCCGGTGCCGACCCGCACGTCGAGATGGACCCGGTTCTTGACGACCCTGCCTTCGGGAACGCGCTGGAAGTACATTCGCGGGCCGACCCCGGAAGGATCGACGCAGACGAACCATGAACCCCGGTCCTCGGCCGGCCGCGAGAGCTCGAATTCCTCCCACGTGGCGAACCCGGCCGGCGGCGCCGGTACGACGTACCCCAGGACCTCGCACCAGAAGCGGGCGACGCGCTCGGGTTCCTTGCAGTCGAAGGTGACCTGGAACTGTTTGACGGATGACATCGGCCCACCGTAGCAGGGGGTATTTGCCGCCCAACTCGCCCTGGGAACAGGCCTGCTGACAGATGGTCGCGCCTCATGCCGTCCGAGGGAGGCGCCCGGTCGCCAGGGCGTCGCCGCTCGCCGAGTGTCCGCGTTCTCTCTCGGAATTGTCCGTGATCTGTAACAGGCGGATCCCCCGGCCGCCGCCGCTCGTCCTGCCAGTTGGTCGGACGGCGACCGGGTAACTGCGGCAGAGCGGGGCGGACATGGCACGGCACGGCAGCAAGCGGGGCTGGTACGGCAAGGTGGCCGGGGCGGCACTCGGGGTGACCTTGCTGGCCGCCGGGGCCTCGGTGTGGACCGCGCAGGCCGGTGCCGTGCACCCCTCATCGCCCCGCCCGTCCGCGTCGGCCACGGCGGACCGTGTCAAACCGGTGGCGGTGACCATCGTGCACGCCTCGGACAAGGGGGCGCAGGGCGTCAACATCACCATCGACGACGGCCCCGACCCCGTGTGGACCCCTCAAGTACTGGACGTGCTGCGCGAGTACGGGGTGAAGGCCACCTTCTGCATGGTGGGGACGCAGGCGCAGGCCCACCCGGACCTGGTGAAGAAGGTGGTCGCGGCCGGACACCGGCTGTGCGACCACTCGGTGTCGCACGACACCACCATGGACACGAAGTCCGAGGCGTACCAGTCGCAGCAGATACTCGACGCCGAACGCATGATCACCAAGGCGTCCGGGGGCGTACGACCCCAGTACTACCGGGCGCCCGGCGGGGCCTTCACCCCGTACAGCCGCAAGCTGGCCGCCTCCCGGGGCATGCGCCCGCTGGGCTGGAACGTCGACTCCAAGGACTTCGAACGGCCGGGCACGAACGCCGTCGTCGCCACCGTCGAGCGGGAGCTGCCGAACGGCCCGACGCTCCTCTTCCACGACGCGGGCGGCGACCGCTCCCAGACCGTGGAGGCGCTGCGCCAGGTCCTGCCCTGGCTCAAGGAGCAGGGCCGCACGTTCGGCTTCCCGGTGCGCTGAACACGGGAAGGAAGCCGCGCCAGTGGCTTGCGAAGACCGGCGGCCACACAGGTCCGGTTCGTCCCGGTCCCGGAAGCCGTCGGCTTCCGGGCTGCGGTCGAGTCGGCCGGGGGCAGGGTCGGTCTTGCGAGGCCGATCAGCCCTGCTGCGTCCCGGGCGGGAGCGCCAGGCCGACGGGGGCACCGGACCAGGAGGGCTCGGCCGGGGCGGGCGCCGAAGTCCGGAGAGGCGGCATCACCCGCTGCAGGTCGCTCTTGATCCGCTCGGCCTCACCTCGGACCTGCGCGGGGACGTCACCGCGCTCCGCGACGAGCTGGCGGTAGATCGGGGCTTCCTGGAACACGGACAACGCGTCCTTCCTCTCGGGGCCTCGCGCCGGACACGGAGGCGGTTGCCGAGTGTACGGGCCTCACGGCCCCTTCCTGTCCAGCTCGGGACGCCGGCGGCCCCTCCGTGCGCCCGTCCGGCCGCGGCCGGACGGGCGCGCGGCGCTTCCCCGGGTCCCCCTCGGGCCCAACAGACCACAAAGAGGCGGCTCTTCGGAGTCGGCCGTTTCCCTCCCCGGCACCGGATGTGCAACCGGCCACACCGCCGCCGTGGACAGGGTCCGGAGCGCTCCTTGATCCGCCGGACAGCGCCCGCGGGGCCCGGCGACCCCATGCAGCGCCCGGACGGTCCGGGGCGGGCCGTGTCGACCGTGCCGGGAACCGGAAGCCGGACGGCTGCTCGCCCCCGGGGTCAGACCTCCGGTCCCCGCCACGAGGGCGAGACCAGGGCGATCGGGCCGACCCCACACTCCGGCGCCGGCGATCAAGCATGACGATTCCGACATGCTCATGCTAATCATGTGCGGGTCCTCACCGCCCCTGCCACGCTACGGAGCCCGCAGGGGTCCTGACGAGGATCCCGCCGACCTGCCGAGCATCACCGGAGCAACCGTGCCCCCACAGATGAAACTGGCCGCGATCACGCTCGACTGTCCCGACCCGCTCGCGCTGGCGGCGTTCTACCAGCGGGCCACCGGCCTCGAACCGCACCCGAGATCGAACCCCGACTTCGCGGGACTCGACGGCGAGCACGGGCTGTTCATCGGCTTCCAGCGGGTCGACGGCCACCGGGCACCGAGCTGGCCCGGCCAGACCGTCCCCCAGCAGCTTCATCTCTGCTTCACGGTGGACGAAGACCTGGACACGGCCGAAGCCCGGCTGCTGGAACTGGGCGCGGGCAAGCCGGACCACCAGCCCCACGGCTCCAAGGCCCGCGTCCTGACCGACCCGGCGGGACACCCCTTCTGCATCACGACACACTGATGATCCGTCAAGCCGGCGTTTCCACCAGAGGTTTGCGGGCCAGCAGATGGATCTCCTGGAACTGCCGCCGGTCGGTGGGCTGAGGCTCGCGCGCCATCCGGGCCACCTCGCCCAGCCCGGCCTCGCGCAGCAGCGCGGAAAGGTGATCGGGCGACCAGCGATGAGCCGCCGTGACGGCGTGGTCGAAGACCTGGGTCGGATGTGAGGGGTCGTCATTTCCCCAGAAGCCGACCAGAAGGTGGCCGCCGGGCGCCAGTACGCGATGGAACTCCGCCAGGATGCCGGGGAGTTCGTGCGGCGGCGTGTGGATGATGGACCAACGGGAGAGGACGCCGTCCAACACGCCGTCGGCGATGTCGAGCGCGCCCATCGAGCCCACCTCGAACCGAAGTCCGGGATAGGTCTGCCGAGCCAGCTCGACCATCACCGGTGAGGCGTCGATCCCGAACACCTCAAGCCCCGCGTCACGGAGATGGGCGGTGACATGCCCCGGCCCACACCCCAGGTCCGCGACCTGCCCTCGCCCGTCGGCCCCGACGACCTCGGCGAAGACACTCAACATGGCCCGGTCCAAGGGCCTTTGACTCAACTCGCCCCGGAACAGCCGCGCATATTCGGGAGCGGCGGCATCGTAGGCATCACGGACAGCACACAGCGCATCATGTTCGACCACATGCGAGACGCTAACGCTTCGAACCGACAGGCGGTGCCCTGCCCGGCCGCACAGGCCCGCCGGTGACCGACCCTGATCCGAACGCCGCCCGATCCGAACGGCGCCTGATCCGGGTGCCGCCGGGGCCGGCGGTCCGGGGCCGACGGTCCGGGGCCCCGGCCGGCTGCCTCAGTCCAGTTCGAGCACGCCCACCGTCTGACCGCCGCTGGTCTCTCCGGTCGGCCTGAATCCGAGGCTGCGATAGAAGCCCACCGGACCGTCCTCACCGGGGTGCCAGGTGGTGGTCAGGTGCGTACCGCCCCGGCGCCGGATCTCGGCGGCCACGGACTCCACCGCGAAGCGTCCGTAACCCCGGCCCTGCTGCCCCTCCGCGATGTTCAGACGCCACAGCCCGGAGCGGAAGTCGGTGCCGCCACCGGTCCAGTCGATGCGGAAGAAGGCCATGAGGAACCCGACGACCTCGTCGTCGGCACAGATGAGACGGGGCCAGGCGACCCCGGGGTGCACGTAAGCCTCGGCGAGCGACTTCACCACGGGATCCACCAGGTGTTCCTGGTCCGGGCGGACCCTCAGGCCGACAGCGGCCTCGAGGTTCGAGGACGTGATCTCTTGCAGGTATGGCGAAACTGACATGTCCGAACTTTATGAGGTCGTCTCAAGTGACAGGTCAGCGGCAGTCGCCGAAGGCGCGGGCGGTGGCGGTGGCGGTGGCGGTGAACACGAGGAGGGGCAGCCTCGGGTCCAGGAGGGGCAGCCTCAGGTCACGGCCCGATACCGTGCCGGGCCATGGGTGAACTGATATTGATCAGGCACGGCCAGACCGAGTGGAGCCTTTCGGGCCGCCACGCGGGCCGTACCGACGTGCCGCTGACCGCCACGGGCGAGGTCACGGCCAAGGCGCTCGCTCCCCGGCTGGCCCGGCACTCTCCGGTCGCGGTGTTCAGCAGCCCGCTGAGCCGCGCCTTGCGGACGGCCGAACTGGCGGGCCTGATCGGAGTCCGGCCCGATCCCGACCTGATGGAGTGGGACTACGGCGGCTACGAAGGTCTGACCGCGGCCCAGATCCAGGAAACGAGGCCCGGTTGGGACCTGTGGCGCGACGGCGTCGTCCCCGGCGGCCCCGACCGTCCCGGCGAACGGCTCGAGCAGGTGGCCGCACGCGCGGACGCGGTGCTGGACCGGATCCGGCCGCTGCTGAGCGACGGTGATGTCGCCGTTGTCGCACACGGCCATCTGGCGCGCATCCTCGCCGTGCGCTGGCTCGGGCTCGACGCGTCCGCGAGCCGGCTTCTCGGCCATCCGCACCCGGGCACGCTCGGCTTCCTGGCCACCGAGGGCGAGCAGCCGTTCATCGCCGGCTGGAACGTCCCTTAACGGAAGGCCGATCGTCTCCGTGGCCACCGCGGGCCGCACCGGTCGCGGGCCTCACACACATTCTCGCCGCGTCACGCACTCCCGTCCACTTCCGCGCCAGGAGCCCTGCGGCGTCAGGGCCGACGGCCCTGGTCGCGCGCCCCCGGCCCCTCGAAAGGCGTCCCCGCGCGGCCGGGCTCGGCCCATGTACCCGGAGGTACCCTGGACACAGCAACTGACCTCCCGCTGAAGACGAAAGCGGTCCGCAGCAGGCATTCTCGGAGTATCCACATGGCATCGCACCGGTCGTCCACCCGTCGCTCCGGCATCAACCGACGTGTCTGGCTCGCGTCCTCGCTCGTGGCGTCTCTCGCGGTGGCCGGAGTGGGAGGCGTCGCGATATCGCAGGCCGCCTCGATAGACCCGTCCGCCGCGACCTCCAAGGCCGCGGCGTCCACCTGTGCCGACAGGACCTACTCGGCGATGACGGCCGCGCAACGCGTCGGTCAGCTCTTCATGGGCTCGGTGACACCGTCCGCTCCGGACAGCACGCGGATCGCCCTCATGCGCCAGTATCACGTCGGCTCGGTGTTCCTCGCCGGGCGGAGCAAGGCCGGGACGAGCGCGACCAAGACCCTTGTCGACGGTCTTCAGGCGAAGGCGGACACCGTGGCCGGGCATCGTGTCGGCCTTCTGGTCTCGACCGACCAGGAGGGCGGAATGGTGCAGGTGCTGTCCGGCCCCGGTTTCTCGACCATACCGAGCGCGCTGACGCAGGGAACGTGGACGACGACGAAGCTGCGCAGCGAAGCCGCCGTGTGGGCCAAGGAGCTCAAGTCGGCCGGGGTGAACCTGAACCTCGCGCCCGTCGCGGATGTGGTCCCCGCGAGTCTGGGCACGGCCAACGCTCCGATCGGCAAGTACAACCGCGAGTTCGGTCATACCGCCGCGGTGGTGGCCCCCCACAGCAACGCGTTCCTCGCGGGCTCCCTGCAGTCCGGGGTGCTGGCCACGCTCAAGCACTTCCCCGGGCTCGGTTACGTCCGGGGCAACACCGACACCACGGCCGGCGTCGTGGACACGGTGACGACGAGCACGAGCCCGAGCGTCACGGTGTTCAAGTCCGGCATCGACGCCGGGGCGCCGTTCGTCATGATCTCCTCCGCCACGTACAGCAAGATCGACCCGAACAACCGTGCCGCGTTCTCCTCGAAGGTGATCCAGACGCTGCTCCGCAACAACCTGGGCTTCAAGGGCGTGGTCATCTCGGACGACCTGGGCAACGCGGTGGCGGTGAAGGCCGTGGCACCGGGTGACCGCGCGGTCAAGTTCATCTCCGCGGGCGGTGACGTGGTCCTGACCGTCGAACCGAACCTGATCCCGGCCATGACCAAGGCGGTCCAGAACCGGATGACGCAGAGCGCGACCTTCCGCACGCAGGTGAGCCAGAGCGTCCACCGCATCCTGAACGCCAAGCAGAAGGCGGGCCTGCTCACCTGCAGCTGACCCGGGCCGCCGCCGAGGCCACGCACGACGGATGCTCTTCGACCCGGCCCGCCACCCCTTCTGCCTGTGCTTCGACGAGGCATGACGCGTCGTCGCCCGGTTCCGGGCGCCGGCGGCGTCGGACATCACCGGACCGTGCCGAAACCCTGGCACGGTGAGAAGCGGACCGGCACCGGGGTCGACTACGGTCAGAGCATGGTGGAGACCCTTCCCGCGGATGTCGCCGAGGTGCTCGACGCCGTCCTGGGCACGGACGATCCCGTTCACCTCGCGCTCCGCGCACAGCTTCCGCACGTCCGCGTGCGCGAACGCTGCACGTGCGGGTGCGGCACCGCGTACTTCGACATCGATACGAGCGCCGCAGCGCCGGCGGCGGCCGGGACCGGCACCGTCGTGGCCGCCGAGGCCTCCCTCTTCACCGAGTCCGGGGAGTGTCCCGGGGAGGTCGTCGTGTTCACCCAGGGCGGTTGTCTGTCGTGGCTCGAGGTCTGTTCCTGGAGTGACGACAGCACGGTGACGCTGTCTGCCGCCCGGCAGTGGCTGCGGACCCGGAACGAGCCCTCCGCGTGAGCGGTACGCGGTCTTCCGCACCAGGTCCACGTCACCTGGACGCCGACAGCCCGGGGCCCGGGTCTCGTCGTCCTCATCCTCCGGCGTAGAGCCGTCGATGCCACCACGGATACGGGCTTCCGCTCCAGTCCACCCAATGGCTCGGATCGGGATCGGGAAGTGTCCTGCGGCGGAACTCCGCGTCGAGGCCCGCCAGTAACTGTCGCAGTTCGGTGCGCGCCGGGAGCGGGAGCACGCCCGTGATGTGCTCCAGCCCGTCGCGGACCACGGCGACATCGTCGTACTGGCACCCGGGACAGGCCGGGCACTCCGATGCGGTCAGTCTCAGTTTCCGACCGCGCTGCCGCAGGAACTGCCGGTAGCTGTAGAGAAAATGCGCGGTCCACCCCGGCTGGACCTCGTGGTGCTGACCGCCGTGCTCCAGCAAGTGGATCGCGGCGCTCGCGTCACGCGACAGACGGTCGACGGGAGGCAACTCGCGTGCCCACTGGGGTGGTCGACGCTCCCGTGCGGCGCGGATCGCGCCCGGACGTCTACGCGGCACGGGCCTTTCTGGTGATCTTCATGGAGGCCATCCTGTCATCGGCGGCACCTGATGCGCCAGGGCCGTGCCGCAGCGGAGGCCCGACCGGCGCGCGGTCGGCGACACCCCCTCTCCCGCCGCGCTTTCGACCGGCCCCTCGCCCCGACGCCGTGCGGTTCGAGCCCCCGTGTCCCGGCGGACACCGCACGGCGTCGGCCGCCCGTCCGTCACTCGGTGCGCAGCGCCGTGGCCGTGCGGACCTTGGCCGCCCATCCCGCCGGGACCATCGCGCCTAGCAGGGCGACGAGCACCCCGGCCAGGCCCAGCAGCACCAGTTGCCAGGTGTCGTACACATCGAGGACCGACGGCGGCAGGCCGGTGCCCGCGGCCTGTCCCATGACTGGCAGCACGTAGTCGTGCAGGGCGAACCCGGCCGGGACGCCGATCAGTCCGCCGACCACGCCGATCCCGGCCACCGAGGCGAGCACGAGGCTCACCGTCTGCCGCGGGGACATGCCGAGCGCCTTGCACACGCCCAGGTCGTGGACGCGCTCACGGGTGTCGAGGACGACGGAGTTGAGGACGCCGAGCCCTGCCACGGAGACCAGCATGAGGGTGAGAAGCGCGGCCATCGCCTCCAGCAGGACGATCATGTTCTCGCCCTCGGGGGCGGATTCGGCGAAGGCGTCGCCGCCCAGCGGCTTGACCACCCCGGCGAGCTTCTGCGCGTAACCGGCCGGAGAGACACCCGACTTGACCTCGATGTGGAAGGCCTCCGGCTTCGCCTTGGTGAAGCTGTCGAGATCCGCGTGGACCCGCATGCCGTCGTTCGCGGTGTCGAAGGCCTCGCCGACGATCCGCAGGCTCACCGTCTCCTTCTCGAAGGTCACCCGGACGGTGTCGCCGATCCGGTCGCCCGTCCGCTCCAGGAAACCGGTGGGCACCACGACCTGGCCCCGCCCGGAGAGCCAGTGCCCGGCGATCATCTCGTAACTGCCGGAGCGGGAATCACCCTGGTAGAGGGTGGCCCGGACGGTGCCGGAGACCCCGGCCACCGTGGCGTCGCCCGTCGCCGTGCCGAAGTACGCGGCGGTGCCGGACTGCTTCGCGATCGCGGCACGCACCGCGGCCGGATCGGCCGACGGCTGCTGCTCGTTCGACCCCGAAGCGGCGGGCGCGCGCTCGGCACCGGCCGCGGGCGCCTTCTGCACCCGGCCGGTACCAGGGCCCGGCCCGGCCGCCCCGGTGACGGCGGTGACATCGGCGCGGTCCTCGGGGTCCTGCGCGCTCGCCACCGCGTTGAGGGACTGCGTCAGTCCCACCGCGAACGTCGCGGCCACAGTCCCGAAGGTCACCGCCAGCACCATGGCGATCGCACGCACGGGATGCGCGAAGGGACTCGCGAGGCCGTACGTCACCGGGCGCGGCAGCGGGAGCCGTCCGGCGGCCCGGTGTGCCCACTGTCCGCGCGTGGTGCGTGGCGCCCTGCCGACGGCGATGGCCTCGACCGTACGCAGCCTGCCCGCCCTCAGCGCGGGCACCAGCGCCGCGACCGCCACCACGAGCAACGCGCCGGCCGGCACCACGACGTCCACCCACCAGGCCACGGAGAGCGACACGGTGCCGTACACGGACTCGGTGTCGTTCAGCAGCGGCACGGCCAGCAGGTTGCCGAGGACGACGCCGAGTGCGATGCCGGCCGCTGCGGGGATCAACGCCTGGGCCACATAAGCCTGTACGACCTCACGCGGGGTGAATCCGATGGCCTTGAGGATGCCGATCCTGCGCAGACTCGTACCGACGGCGCCGCTGATCACGCTGCCGACGATGATCACCGACATGACGATGCCGAGCACGCCGAACGCGAGCAGGAACGGGATCGTCGCCGCCGCGCCCTGGTCGGTGGCGTGCTTGGTGTCCAGCCACGACTGGGTGCCGACCAGCGCCCCCGAGGGCAGGGCGGCGGCGAGCTTCTTCCGGTCGGCGGTGATCTGCGCCTTCGTGGCCGCGGAGTCGAAGCGGTAGAGCATCTGGTGTGTGAGGACGCTCTCCCCGGTGGCGAGGGACCTGACCTGAGCGGGGGTCGCCCACATCTCGGCGGTCCCACTGGCCGACAGCGCGAAGCCGACGACGGTCAGCGTCTGGGCGTCCGCGGAGTCGGAACTCTTGAGTTTCTCACCGAGCGGGAGGAACTGGCCGGCGAACGAGGCGGACAGGACGATCTCGCCGGACTTCCGTGCCCACCGGCCCGACTTCAGGTCCAGTGCGTCCACGTCCTTCCCCGGCCCCGACCGTCCGACCAGGGTCAGCGCGGGCAGGTGTCCGCCGTCCGGTCCCACGGGCTTGATCGTCGTGGACGGGAACGGTCCCGCGCTCGCCGTGACCCCCTCCAGGCTTCGGGTGCCCGCCAGTTGGGCCGCGCTCGCCCGGCCCGGGTCGAACTCCGCGGTGAGGTGGGCCCCGTGCTGCTTCGCGAAGGCATGGTCGAAGGGCGCGTTCGTGGCGACCATGAGGGAACCGGCGACCACGGCCGAGGCCACCGCCATCATCGTGGCCACGGCGATCACCAGTGTCTGGACACGTCGTCTGCCGACCCCGGAGCGCACGACCCGCCCGAGGGCACCGCTGCCGAACCGGATCATCGGACGGCCTCCGCGTGCGTGTCGACGGCGACCCGGCCGTCGACCAGGTGGATCGTGCGGGTCGCGCACGCCCGGGCCAGCTCCAGGTCGTGCGTGACCAGGACGACGGTCTGCCCTCCCCGGTGCAGATCCACGAGCAGTTCTCGTACGTCCTGCCCCGACGCGGTGTCCAGCGCGCCGGTCGGCTCGTCGGCGAGCAGCAGGGCGGGCTTGTTCACCAACGCCCGTGCCACGGCGACCCGTTGGCGTTCGCCGCCGGACAGCCGCCCCGGGTAGGCGCGGGCGTGCTTCTGGATGCCCAGCACCTCCATCAACTCTCCGGCACGGGACGCCGCCGCCCGCCGGGCGGTCCCGGTGAGCTGGGCGGGAAGCTGGATGTTGTCGGCGACGGTCAGGTCGTCGAGCAGATTGAAGAACTGGAAGACCATGCCGATCCGCTCGCGGCGGAAGCGGGCCAGCGCGTGCTCGCTCAGCCGGTCGACGCGCTGCCCGGCCACGGTCACGGTGCCCTCGCTCGGCCGGTCCAGACCGGCGATGAGGTTGAGCAGCGTGGACTTGCCGCTGCCGGACGGCCCCGTCACGGCCAGGGCCTCGCCCTGGGCCACGCCGAGATCGACCGGTCCGAGCGCCGGGGTGTCGGCGCCGCCGTACCGCTTGGCCACGCCCTCCAGTTCGATCACGTGAGTCATGGGTGTGTGTCCTTCGTGGGTCGGGGAGTCGATGCCCGGTGCGGGCCAGGTGAACGTACGGGCGGGCGTCTCGGGAGCGCGTCGGCCGTGGCACCGACATACGGCCCTCCCCGCGGAGGACCCGGCCACGGGGTCATCCTCGAGGAGTACGCCTGACGGACAGACGGGCTGGTCACGCAGGTGGACGTGAGCCTGTGCCGCGGGACCGCACAATGTGCGGATGGAGAAGGAGGACCCGTACGGGCGGCCGCGCGACGCGTCGTGGGCGGGCACAGGGCGAGAACGGGCCGGCCACTGGCGAGAGCGGGCGGGCGACCTACTGCGGCCGGGGACGTGGTGGGCGCATGTCCGCGACGCGATGCGGCCGGAGGGCGAGCACGCCCCGTTGTCCCGGCGGGCGGTCGGCCTGGACGTGGTGCTGGCACTCGTACTGACCGTCATCGCGCTGGTCGTGGCGACGCGCTATCCCGGGGACGGGCCGGTACGGATCAGCTCCCGGGCCGTGTCCGTGAGCCGGGACGGGCTGCCGTACCCGGTGCGGCCTCCGGCCCCCGGCCCGGGGGACACGTACGACCCGCGGTCCTCCGCGCCCTCGGTCCTGGTCGTGCTGTCGGCTCTGCCGCTCGTGGCCCGGCGCAGGTATCCGCTGCTCGCGTTCGGAGTGATCGCCGCCGCCGCGCTGGCCCTGGGTGACGCCGTCTCCTGGATCAACGTGCTGACCTGCAGTGTCGCGGCGTACGGAGCCGTGGCGCACAGCCGCTACCGGAAGCGGTCCCTGGCCGCGCTGATCGCCGCCGCGGTGCTGGCGGGTGTCGCGTTCCGGGACACGGACCCCATGCTTCCCGGCTGGTCCAGTCCCGCCGTGGTGCTCCTGGTCGTCGGGGTGCTGGCCACCCTCGTCCGCCTCGGGCGGCAACGGCTGGAGGCCAGCCGCAAGCGTTTCACGGACCTGCAGAAGACTCAGGAGAAGGCCATGCGCCGGGCCGTGGAGGAGGAGCGCGCCCGGATAGCCGCCGAGCTCCACGACGTCGTCACCCACAATGTGAGCGTGATGGTCATACAGGCGGGCGCGGCGCGCAAGGTGATGGACGCGGCCCCGGAGCGGTCCAAGGAGGCGCTGCTGGCGGTGGAGGCCGGGGGCCGCGCCGCGATGGCGGAACTCCGTCATGTGATGGGCCTGCTCGCGGGCCCGGACGCGAGTGCCGACACCCCCGCCGACGGCCTGGAACCCCAACCCGGCCTCGGTCAGCTCGACGCCCTCGCCGAGCGGGTGCGGGCCGCCGGGACACCGGTGGGTCTGACGGTGTCGCTGCCCCCCGCTCCGCTGCCTCCCGGGGTGGAACTCACGGCGTACCGCGTCGTCCAGGAGGCCCTCACCAACACGATCAAGCACGCGGCGGGCGCCGGCGCGCGGGTCACCATCGGCTTCGCCGACTCCTGGCTGGAGATCGAGGTCAGCGACACGGGGGCCGTCCGGGGCTCTCCTCCGGTGGACGGCAACGGCCGCGGGCTGATCGGGCTCCGCGAGCGGCTCGCGCTCTACGGCGGCGAACTCGCCGCCGGGCCGACGCCCGCCGGCGGATACCAGGTCACGGCCCGCATCCCGTGGGAGGCGGTGTGAACGGGCCCGCCCTGCGCGCCGTCATCGCGGACGACCAGGCCCTGGTCCGTACGGGCTTCGGGATGATCCTCGCCGCCGACGGCATCGAGGTGACGGCCGAGGCGGCGGACGGGGCCGAGGCGGTCGACGCCGTCAGGCGCACCCGGCCCGACGTCGTCCTCATGGACATCCGGATGCCGCGGATGGACGGCATCGAGGCCACCCGGCGCATCCTCGGCAGCGGCCCGGACGGCTCAGAGGACACCCGGGTCATCATCCTCACGACGTACGACCTCGACCATTACGTGTACGCGGCGCTCACCGCCGGCGCGAGCGGCTTCCTGCTCAAGGACGTCACCCCCGAGCACCTGGTGGCGGCCGTCCGCCTGGTGCGCTCCGGCGACGCGCTGCTCGCGCCGACGATCACCCGCAGGCTGATCGAGCGCTTCGCGCACCGCCAGGAGTCGCCGCGGACCGGTCTTCACCGGGATCTGTCCGGGCTGACCCCGCGCGAGCTGGAGGTGCTCCGGCTGCTGGCGACCGGCCTCAGCAACGCCGAACTCGCGGACCGCCTCTTCCTCAGCCCGACCACGGTGAAGACGCATGTGGGCCGCATCCTGTCGAAGCTCGACCTGAGGGATCGCGTACAGGCCGTCGTACTCGCCTACGAGAGCGGTCTGATCTCCCCGCAGGGGCCGCCCGGAACGGGCTGAGGGCTCGGGCAGGGCCGGCAGCGCGCCGCAAGGGGTCAGGCGGACGCCCGCCAGACCGTCATGTCAGCGGTCAGGAAGCTGCCCTTGTCCGCCAGCGCGGTCGACTTGACCTGGATGACGAGCAGCGCGATGTCCCCGGAGGGGTGCTTGACGCAGATCTCGCTCCCGGCCGCCGCCGCGGCGAGCGGAAGACGGTGGCTGGTGGCTCCGCCCAGGGCGATGCGGCACGAGTCGAGCGTGGCGCCGGGCTTCTCGGTGTACAGCATCGTGATCACACTGGTGTCGCTCGTCAGAGCGCAGCTGCTTGCGTCGCAGACGAAACGGATGTCGCCCTTGGCGTCGTCGCGGTCGACCGGCTGCTCGATGTACAGGGAGTGCTTGTCGTCCAGCCACTGGAGCGGATGCGCCTCGGGCAGCGGGGTGGCGGACGCGGTCGCCGGGGCGTCGGAGGGCCCAGGCGTCCGGCGGTCCGCGCCGGACACGGTCCCCGATCCCTTCGCGGGGGCCGACGTCCTCGGGGACGCACCGTGCGTGGACGTCGACGTGGCGAGCGCGTCGATCCGGCGGAACTGTTCAGCCCCTTCCACGATCGTGTACACCAGCCCCGCGAACAACAGCGTGATCGCCACGCCGAACGCCGCGAACCGCGCGGCGCGCCGCCGCGGCGACGAGGGCCGTACGGGGAGTGCCGCCTGCGGCCAGACGATCAACGGCATGGCGTGCACCGGGGTCGGATCGGGCACGGGAGCCGGCACCGTCATCTCCGGGCCGGTGATGTCCCGCCAGACGGCCGGACCCGCGCCGTCGTCCGCGTCCCGGCCCAGTCGCTGCCGGCACATGTGGACGATCTCCGCGGGAGTGGCCCGCTCCGTGGGATCGGCGGCGAGACAGCGGGCGATCACCGGCCGTATCTGCTCGGGCAGCGGCGACAGGTCGGGTTCCGAGTGCACGATCCGGTAGAGCACGCCGACCGACGGGCCGTCCCCGTACAGCGGTTCCCCCAACGCGGCGAACGCGGCCGTCTGCCCGAGCGCGAACACGTCGGTGGCGGCGGTGACCTCACTCGCCGACGCCTGTTCGGGTGCCATGAACTGGGGTGTGCCGATGGCGGCGCCCGTAGCCGTGTGCCAGGTGATGCCGGAGGCCAGCGAGATGCCGAAGTCGATCACGCGTGGCCCGTCCGCGGCCAGGAGCACGTTGGACGGCTTCAGGTCGCGGTGCACGATGCCCGCGCCGTGGATGGCCTCCAACGCTTCGGCCACCCCCGCCATGAGCCACAGCACCGCCTGCACCGGCAGTGGGCCGCGCCGGGCCACCACCTCCGACAGGGAGGGACCGGGCACGTACAGCGTGGCCAGCCAGGGCGGTGTGCCGTCCGCGTCCGCGTCGATCAGCTCGGCCGTGTAGGCGCCCCGGACCCGCTGGGCCGCCTGGATCTCCCGGCGGAACCGGTGCCTGAAGTCGGGTGAGTCGGCGAGCTCGGGCCGTACGACCTTGATCGCCACCGGCCGGCCACCGCGCGTGTGGGACAGATAGACCCGGCCCATGCCGCCCGCGCCGAGTCTGGCGGCGATGCGGTAACCGGCCACCAGACGCGGATCCTCCGCCTCCAGCGGCTGGAAGGTCTCGGCTGCGCTCTTCATCGGACTTGGTCCCCCCGACCCCGTACTCCTGGCCCCGGCGTTGATCAACGGCAGCCTACGGCCTGCCTCATGACGATGCGTCAGCGCCCCGTGTCCACGCGCCTCAGGAAGCTGTCGGCGTCAGCGGGTTGCGCCAGGCGGCCCAGCTCCAGCCAGGAGCCGTCGGTGAAGCACAGCCGGAACGTGGCGAAGCCCCGCGGCTGACCGGCCTCGCCCTCCACGCGCACCTCGGAGGACGGGTACTCCACGACGATCCGGAAGTCGTCCGCTTTCGTGGGCGACAGGCGGCGCCGGGGAGAGGCGGCCAGGCAGACGCGGTCGGGGGTCAGCATCACCAGCCGTTTCGGGTTGGGCGACTGGGTGTACCAGCGCAGGAGCAGCCGGCCGGCTGTCAGGTCCCAGTCTCCGTCGAAGACACCGTCGGTCCGCTCCCCGCGCTCACGGTCCCGCGCCGTCGGCCGCCCGTCGACGGACGTCCCCCCAGGAGCCGTTCGGGAGCTCCGTGATCGTCTCGCCGGCGACGGACCACCGAGACGGTCGCCGAGCTTGTCGATCAGCATCATCGGCACGACCACGAAGAAGAACGCCACCGCTCCGACGTACAACAGCCAGTGGTGACCCGGCTTGAGCCGGCCCTTGCCGGCGGCGCGGTGGACATCGGCAGGCGGTTTCGGGATTCCCTTGTGGACCTCGCACCAGACCATGGCCGTGGGGTCCTCCCCCAGGATCGTCCGCACCCGCCGCTGCACCTTGCGCTTCGCCATGGAGGGAATCCTAAGAGGCCGCGAGCTGCCCGGAACCGGCCCCTCCCGGCCCCGCTCTGCTCGAAGTACGGCCCGTGCCGCCGGTGTTCCCCAACTGTCCTTCTCCCGTGCCGGGTTGGTCAGTCCTTCACGATCCTGGTCTCGGCACCCGGGATTCCCTTGTCCCACCAGTGGTTGTAACGGCTGTACGGAGCCGGGTCCCGCTCCGCCAGCAGTGCCGCCAGCTTCTGCGCCTCCTCGGTCAGACCGCGCCACGCCGCCTTGCCGAGTTCGCGGAACGCGGTCAGTTCCAGCCCTCCGTTCATGGTGCGCCACACTCCGGCGACCCGGCCGTCGACGAGCAGGGTGGGCAGGATGTCGCCGTTGCGCCGGACGACGAGCGGCCGGTACTCCTGGGGCATGACGCGCCCGGGGACGGCGTGGGCCAGCAGCACGCTGTCCCACATCGGCAGCAGCCTCGGCGGTGCGGGAGTGTCCTCGGCCGGCACGGTGGCACCCGGCAGGTCGTACAGGACGGCGCGGCCCGGACCGGGTACCCGCACCACCTGGTCGCCGAGTTCGCCGAGCGCCTGGGTGATCACCGGGCGCCCCAGGAGGGTGAAGCGCGCGAAGTCCTGTGCCGACGCCGGTCCGAACGCCCGGAGATGGGCGAGCAGGAGCCGCCGTACTCCCGCCGCCGCGTCCTGTGCCACGGCCGCGGGGCCGGCGGGCGAGGCGAGGTAGGTGTTCGGCAGCTTGAAGGACCACGGACCGCCGGTCGGCACGTGCTGGATCGGCGCGTACGTCTTCAGCGCCCACCACACGCGGCGCGCCTGTTCGCCGAAGCCGGCCGTGACCTCGCTCTCCACGTCGGCCCCGGTGTGGGGGCGCGCCAGGAACTCGGCGAGCCGCGGAAGCAGTCCGTCGGCGTCCTCTTCGGTCAGCTCGGTCGAGGTGTACCGGCGGTCGTAGAGCCGCGAGGCCCGCAGGTTCCGGACCATGGCGGCGTGGTACGGCGCGTAGTCGTCGGCGTGGACGGCGTGCAGCGTGATCCGCATGAGGGTCGCCTTCACGATCCGGCGATCCGCGAACGCCGCGTCGAGGTCCTCGGGGGCGAAGTCCTCCACCCGGTTCCACAGGGCCACGTACGGGGACACGGGTGACTGTGCCTGCACGGCGCAGACCCGGCGGACCGCCTCCGCCACGTCGAGGCGCCCGCGCTCCAGCAGGAGCTGACGGTCCAGGGTCGCCAGGGTGAGCTGCCGCTCGGTGAGGGTCACACCCGGATTATCCCCTCCTCCACCACCCGGCACTTCGTGTTCCGGCACCTCTCCTCCGTTCCGGCACATCAGTTTCCGGCACCCGCGTGCCCGAGCCGGTCCCACGGCCGGCCTCGGCACCGCCCGCGTCGGCCCCTCCTTCTGTCCTCGGAAGAGGGGGTGTCATGACCGAGCGGCATTGGTACGACGACAGCGACTACGAGAGCGCGGTCGAGCGGTCCGAGCGGGTCACCCGGGCGGGGTGGACGGCGATTCTGGGTGTGACGGGACTGTTGGGCGTTGCCGCGATCGCGGCCGTCGTCGTCTGCCTGGCAGGCGCAGTCGGCATGTTCTACGTCGTCGTGGTCGCCAACCGCTAGCACGGAGAAGCCCGTTGCCCCAGGGGCCCGGTGCAGGGGCCGGTGCGACCTCGGGGGCCCTCATCGGCCCGACGGCGGATCAGGTCGGTGCTGCTCAAGGCACCAGGCCCGCCAACACGCTCCGAGCGGCTGCGCGAAGCTTGATGTCGTCGTGAATGATCTCGGTGTGACTGCCCCACCGCACGACGCGGTGTTCACCGTCGGCGAGCAGCCGGACGCGGTCGAGCTGGGGCTGTGTGAACGCTGCGGGGCCGATGGCGGCGAGGGCCTCGACCGCGGCCGACGCCGGGTTCAGGTGCCCGCCGGGAGCGTCTGCCGGGAGGACGCGGTCGACGAGGTCGGTGAGCGGGACACCGGCGGGCCTGTCGCTGCCCGGGTGAACGGCCACCAGTGCTCGGGCGGCCGACGCCGCCGTGTCGGGGCGGTCGAGCATCGCGAGCAGGTGGGGAACGGCCTGCCGTGCGTGGGGGCCGAGGAGGACGACGACCTCGGCCGCCCTGTTCGCGGCTTGGTGCCCCCCTGGCCGGGCTGCCCAGCTCAAGCCTTCCAGCACCATGGGCAGCACGCTGTCCTGATCCCCGGTCAGCTCCCACACCGCTCCGGCCGCCGTCAGCCCTGCCCACACCGCTGCCCCGCTGGTCCGCGTCTTTGCGGGTTGGGCCAGCATGGCCAAGAGGTGGGGCAGCAGTGGACGGGCTTGTTCGCCGAGCGCGACGGCGGCCTGGACCCAGTGGCCGCGCGGCCCGCTCCGCTCGCCGAGCGCCGGTCCCAGGACGGCCACCAACGCGTCGGCCTCACCCGTCAGCGCGTGGAGCGCGGTCGCGGCCTGCACGCG
Source organism: Streptomyces sp. NPDC021080 (assembly GCF_044333225.1). Taxonomy (NCBI): domain Bacteria; kingdom Bacillati; phylum Actinomycetota; class Actinomycetes; order Kitasatosporales; family Streptomycetaceae; genus Streptomyces; species Streptomyces sp. NPDC021080. The sequence goes on from NZ_JBIRQM010000014.1 coordinate 216,083, forward strand.
GCCCGGCAGCGGGCCCGCCTCCACACACGATCGCAGGGCGGTGATCACGTGGGGGTGGAGCTCCGCGTCGGCGACGGCGGCGAGCGCCCGGCTGACCACGGTGGTGCGATACGGAAGCGCGTCCACCAACTCGGGTATCGCGGCCCGGGCGGAACACCCCCAGCCGGCCAGGAGCCCCGTGAGGTGGACCGGTTCGTTCTCGGCCGCGAGCCCGTCCGTCATGAGCGACCTGCGCTCGCCCCCGCGCGCGAGGCCGGCCGTCACGGCGGCCAGTCGTACGCGGACCGCGTCGAGCAACGCCGGCGTGCACGGCAGCGGAGCCGGTGGACGCCACGTGGTCGCACGCTCCCAGGCCGCTTGCAGCGCACGGGGCCGCTCCGTCAGATGACGCGCGAGGAGATCCGACGCCTGGGGCGTGCCCAGGGTCACCAGGGCCGCCAACGCACGATCGGTCACCTCGCTCGTCCCTTCGGCAAGACGCACCAGTGCCGGGACAGCCTGTGGAGCGGGTTCGCCCCACTCGCACACCGCGTCGATGACGGCTGCGGCGGTGGTCGCGCTGTCCAGCAACGGCAGCATCGCGGGCAGCAGTCGCGCCGGTGCGGTTCTGGAGCGCAGGGCGAGCGACTGGGCCGCCCAGGTCGCCTCGGTGACCGCTGCCCGAGCATTCTCGTCGGCTCGCGACGCCGCCTCCACCGCACGTTCCAGCGCCGCGACGACGACTTCGATCGCCTCGTCCACGCTGCCGCGCTCGTGCAGACCGTCGGCCAGGGCCCCCAACGGCTGCCGCTCCCCCAGGCTGTCCGTCATGTGCCGCTGCAACGGCGCCAGCGCCGCCACGACCTCCGCCGGCCCACCGTCCCAGGGCCGACCGACGTCCACAACGGCCAGGAGCCCCGCCACGCGCACCGACGGAGGCTCGGCCGCGCTCAGGGCGGCCGTCACCAGGTCGTCAGCCGCATCGCGTTCGACCGCGACGCACGCGCTCACCACATCCGCCCGTACCACCGGATCGGCTTCCGTCTCCCAGCGCCGACGCAACGCCGCCGCAGCGGCCGGGCCCGCCGCCGGCCCGCACTGGGCCACCGCCCGTGCCGCGCGCTGCCTCACGCCGGGAACGTCGTCGGACAGCAGGGGCACCATCAGCGGAAGCTGCGCGACGACAGCCGCGCGCGCCGCGCCGGCTCGGTCGATGCCCCGCTCGTCCGTGCTCTCGGCGATGGCACCCAGCATGTCGAGCAACTCCGCACGACACGGGCCCGCCACCGCCAGGGACGCCAGAAAGGGAACGGCCACCACGGTGGCCTCGTACACCGAGCCCTGGTGGACGAGGCTGCTCCACAGCTCCTGCTCGGCCTCCGCCGCGGTCTCCTGGTCCTCACCGGTGAACGCGCGCAGCAGACCGGGAACATCCTCGGCCGGGCCGTAGGCATGGTGCACTTCGGCCCAGGCCACCCGGTCGAGGTCCGCGAACACATCGGCAAGATCCATGTACCGGATGCTGCCAGACGGGTCTGACAACGCCGCGAACTCGCACAGGCGAAGGCACGCACGCCCGTACCCGCACCCGCGAGTCGACGTCACGGATCGATGCCGCCTGTCGGCGTCGCCGGGGAGAACGGCCTGAACCACAGCGGGGAGGCGAATTGTCGTGCCCCCACCACCGGCGCCCCAGGAACCCGTGGACACGACAACGACCACTCCTCATCCCTGACAAGTCGTCAGGGTCGGCTCAGGGTCGAGGCGGGGACGTCACCGATGGCGCCCGCCCGGTCATGACCAGCACGCTGTGTTCATGTTGAACACGACCACCGATGACCGCCGCCCGTCCCTCGCCCGCCGCGCCGCGCTCACACTCGCCGGAGCCGCCGCCCTGGCAGGACTGGTGGGGGCGTACGCGCCGAACTCCGCTTACGCGGAGCCCGGTTCGGCCCCCATCGAGTCCGCGACCGACTTCAGCGACTGCCCCGCCCTCCCGGCCGGCGTCGACCCGGCCCGCTGGCGGTGTGAAGTCCACACTGCCGCACCGCGGTTGACGCTGGGCAAGGTCACCGTGGACCTCGCTCCGATCACCATGACGCATGCCGAGGGGCCGATGCCGGACGGCACCGCGGGACAGGTGTGGGGCGCGATGCACAGCGCGCCCACCGCCGTTCCGGGCGGGCTCACCGGCACAGAGGCAGGTGAGCACACGCGACGGCTCCCTCTGGCGATCAAGCCGGAGTACGGAGGCCGATCCGACTTCTACACCGGGCAGTTCAGCCTTCGCTTCCGGCTGTCGAGTCCGCTGCTGACACACGGATGCACCGTCGGAGCGAGCGCGCCGGTCGATTTCCGGCTGAAGCGGTCGGGGCCCTCGGAATGGGTCTCGCAGGATCCGCCCGTCATCAAGTTCTCGGCCTACGACGACACGTTCACCGCTCCCGCGGCCGAACACTGCGGCCCCCTGACCGGACCGCTCGACCGGCGCCTCGGGCTCCCCGCGGCGAGCGGAAATCTGATGACCTACGACGCGACCTACACGTTCAGGATGTACGACCACCTGCCGGTCGCGTGACGCCCGCAGCCCGCCTCCGCCCCCGCCGACCCGTCTGCCCGTCTGCCCGTCTGCCCGTCTGCCCGTCTGCCCACCGGCCGGTGTCCCGCCCGCAGCTCCGCCTCCGCCTCCGCCTCCGCGGAACGAACGGGTGAGACGCGAGCGCGCACGGGACCCTGCGAAATCGGTCTCTCACCCGGTGGTGTGAACTTGCCGGTCGTGCCGTAGCGGCTGATCAACGCCGTGCGTTGGGGCAGGCGTGTCCGCTCTAGACTCCTCGCACATCTCGCTCTGGCTGCTCAACCACTTCAGCACCTTCACCCTGGCCGTCGTCACCGTCGGCGGGACCGTCCTCCTCGCGGTCGCCGGCAGCGTGCTGCTGCGCCGCAGGTACCCCTCGGTGGCCCATGGCGAACACAACGAGATGGTCGGGGTGACACTCGGCATGTTCGGCGCGATCTACGGGATCATCCTGGCCTTCGTCATCGTCACCCTGTGGACCCAATTGGAGGACACCCAGACCATCGTGGCTTCCGAGGCCACCGACGCGGCGCTCATCACCCGGGACGCCACCGCGTTCCCGGCACAGGTGCGTGCCCGTCTCGACTCCTCCATGAGCGGATACGTCCACGCGGTCGTCGAGGACCAGTGGCCCCGGATGCGCGCGGGAAACCCCAGCTACGGGGCGACGGAGACCCACCTGGGAGCCGCTTTCCAGGCACTCCAGGACTACGACCCCAAGAGCCAGAGCGAGCAGGTCTTCTACGAGGAGGCCGTCACCCATCTCAACGACGTGGCTTCCCAGCGCCGCGCCCGCATCACGATGGCACGCCAGGAACTCCCGCCTCTGCTCCAGGTCCTGGCCTTCGGCGGCGCACTCGTCCTGGTCCCCCTCACGTTCCTCTACGGCATGCGCAAACTGAGGGTCCAGATCCTCTTCGTGGCGTCGGTCGCCGGACTCGTCGGCTTCAGCCTGCTCCTGGTCTTCGTCCTGGACCGCCCGTTCGCCGGCGAACTCAGCGTCAGCCCGGCCCCGTACCGGGAAGGGGCCCTCGCCCAGTACTGGAGCCAGGGAGCCGACGACGTGAGCGCCGGGCACCGGGCACCGGACCACTGAGCCCGGCGGCTCTCGCTCCCGCCGCCTAGGACTGCGCCTCGTACCGGCGTTTCTCCACCACCAGCGGCAGTCCCTCGACGTCCGGAACCTGCAACTGCGCGGGCACCTCGGCCTCCGGATCGACGGTGACTTCCAGCACGAGCCTGTCGTCCCGCAGTTTCACACCGATACCGGTCACGGACGGCAAGGACAGGATGCCCTGTTCATGGCGGCGCTGAATGGACAGCGCGTGTTCGAGGGTCGTCTCCACTCCTTCATTGTGTCTGCTCGGCCCCGAGATCACCCGGTACGGGCAACTCGCCGAGCGAAGTCCCGGCGCACGTGGGAGCGTGATGTGTGATGCCCATGACGACCGAAAAGGTGCATGATGCCAACGCTCGAAGAACTCCTTGCCATCAAGCAACAGGTCGAACAGCACTACATCGACCAGCCGGGCGTCACCGGAATCGATGTCGGCTACAAGGAAGTCGGCGGCGAGCTCACGGACCAGATCGCCGTGCGCGTTCATGTGGCACGGAAAACCGATGACGTACCGGCCGATCAGAGAGTTCCCGAGGAGATCCACGGCGCCGTCACCGACGTGGTGGAACGCGTCTACGAACTCCACGCCGTCTCCGTGCCCGAGAGGTCTTTGCTGGCGGACTCCAAGCACTACTCGCCCCTTCTGGGAGGCGTGAGCATGGGCCCGAGCAGAGCCGTCGGCAACAGCATCTTCGCCGGCACGCTCGGTGCCGTGGTCATCGACAACGAGACCCAGGCCCGTGTGGCGCTGACCAACTTCCATGTCGCCGCCGTCGACGCGACGGGCCAGGTGGGCGACCGCATGGTGCAGCCGAGCCGTATCGAGCACGGCAAGGTTCCCCAGGACGAGTTCGGAGCCACCCTGCGCCTCGTCCTCTCCGACCACGTCGACGGTGCGGTGGTCTCCATCGACGAGGACCGGCAGACGTCGTGCGACATCGCCGAGATCGGCAGCGTGCTCGGGACGAGGACCGCCACGCTCGGGACGGCCGTGCGCAAGCGCGGACGGACCACGGAGCTGACCCGCGGCTCGGTCGACGGAATCTCGGCCACCGTCCAGGTGGACTACGGCCCGGGCCTCGGCGTGCGCACCTTGCGCGACCAGGTGAGCATCACGGCCGCCACCTCCCCCGACGCCGTCTTCTCCGACCACGGTGACTCGGGCTCCGTCATCGTCGACGAGGACGGTTTCGTGGTGGCGCTGCTCTTCGCCGGTGCGGGGGCGAACACGGTCGGCAATCCGATCGCCTCCGTGCTTCAGGAGCTGAACGTCTCCATGTGCACGGGCGGGCCGGACGGCCACCACTGACCATGTGCGCGGTCCCCCACGGCTGAGGATGCGTCACGTCCTCGGGCGAGGCAGACCGGCCGTGGAGTGCAAGGCACTCACCCCCTGACACACCGCTCCCACCTCACTGGACACCTGTGGGCGACGAAAGGCCGAGTCGGTGGACGGCGCACGAGAGCATCGCCGGGCAACGGCCTGGTTGCAGCAGGCCCGCGCCGCGGAGACCCGCGGCTCCCCTCCTGAAATCGCACACCCTGCCGGCGCCGCGGTCCGGGCCGCCCTGGGCGACGTGGGCTCCCCCGACCGGGAAGCGCCGGGACTGTACCGCTTCGTGGTGGGCGTCGACCAGCAGGCCCGTCCGCTGGACGCCCGGGAGCTGGCGGAACTGGGGGATCCGATGGCCGAGTTGTTCTTCCGCAAGGGCGCCTTCCCGCTGACGGTGCAGGATCTCCTCGCCGGGCTGCCCGAGCCCGCGACGAAAGCGAACCAGTCCGTGTATCTGATCGGCGAGGCCGGGCAGATCCCGCCCGGCTCCACCCCCGGGCTGCCGCGTTCCATGCGGTTCGCCGTCGCTCGCGCCACCACCGGCCGGGACGTGGACCTGTTGGTGAGCACGGCGGCGAACGAGGATCCGGCCGCGACGTTTCTGCAGGTTGCCGCCTGGGATCCGGCCGCGAAGGTCTTCAACTACTACATGCGGATCAGCCCCGCGTGGGTGTGGGCGGGCAACTCGTGGTCCGCTCTCGCCCCCGGCTCCCGCGGCCGCGGCTGCTTCGACAGCCACATCAACGGCAGTGTCGTGATGAAGGAGCTGAAAGCGCCCTGGAGCAACTGGCAGTCCCAGGCGGCGACGATCCGCCTGGCTCCGGACGACCCCTTCCGTGACGACCCGCTGTATCAGCAGGTCATCGGCGCCGAGAATCTCGAGCTGACCGTCCGCGCGCTGATCAGCCGCTGGACCGCCGCCCGCCTGGCAGCCGTCGCGCAGAACGGCGTCGTGGAGCATCCCGAGCAGTTGATGCGTCATCTGTTCACCACGACCGCGGTGAACCTGGCCAGCACGGCGACCCAGAGTTCGACGATCACCCCCTCCAGCCGTGACCTGCTGCTGCCCCCGGGTTTCTGGCTGAACGTCGACGCGCTCCTGAGCGATCTCGAACTGCCCGTCACGGCCTCTCTTCCTCCCCTGGCCCCGGCCGCCCACTACGTCGAGAGCCTGGCGACTTTCGACTTCGCCCTGGAGGAGAAGAGCAGCGGTTTCTCCCAGCCGGGGGACACGTTCTTCGCTTTCGTCGTACCGGAACCGGCCTGCGAGGACAACGACGTGGTACGGCAGATGGTGGAACAGGGCCTGATCACCGGAAAGTTCGCCGCTTGCGCGTTCATGGTCGATTTCACCAATCCGGTCTTCAGCCCCGTCCGGGCGCAGTTGATGGCCCATGTCCCCACCACGCCGACCGCTGTGACCGAGCTGCAGGAGCACACCGCACAGGCGATCCTGGAAGCCGCCACGCGTCTGCCGTCCAGCAGCCCTGAAGGCCGTTTCGCCGCCGACTGGGCCCTTGCCGACGACGCCTGGCCCAAGGCCTTCGCCGAGCGGATCGACGACTACCTCGGCCACGTGGGCCAACGGATCCGGGAGTCCGCCGGTTTCGACGACTACGTCCGGCTGGCGGAGTCCCGCCGCCGCGACTTCAAGACGATGCGGCTCAACGAGTTCGAGCTGACCCTGCCGACCACCAACATCCCCGCGGACGCCCCGCGGCTCGGGATGAACGACGACGGCACGGTCACGCCTGCCTCCTGACAGCCGCCGCCGTCCGCGACCCTTCCTCCCCGGCCACCTCTCAGCGAAGGAGTACCCATGAGCCTGCTCGACTCCTACGGCCCGCCCGGGCACCTCGACGATCTCGACGAGACCGGCCTGAAGGCCTGGAACATGTACATCAGCGACCGGGTCGACAACTCGATCACCGGCCCCGACCCCCACGAGGTGCTCAACGACAGCCCTCGCGGTCAGTTCTACAACCTCACCAAGACCGACACGGCAGCCGACGCCCAGGAAGCCTCCGTCACCTGGACGGCCTTCCCCCGTCTGGTCAAGATCCAGTCTCTGTCCGACGCCCAGCGGTGGCAGCGGGCCGACGCCAGCCGGGACGTCCAGGACGAGTACTGCGAGTGGAGCGTCACCCGTAATGCCGCCGGGAAGATCACCAAGGTCATGTTCACCTGCGAGGGCCCCGAGTACTGGCATCTGCTCTCCCAGTCGAACCCCGCCAAGGTCCTCGATCTCTACCGGACGTACATCGACCCGAACGTCCAGCACGGCGACCTCTTCGGACCCACCGGCACCTACAACCCCCGTAACCGGTGGAACGACTCCACGACGGACGGCGCCATGCATCTGATCCAGCCCAACAACACCCTGGGCGCCGAGATCGAACTCGCGGCCGCGGCCACCGTCGTACGGGTCATCGACGGCCACGAGCTGACCACCGAGCAGGAACTCATCGACTGCAGCAAGTACGGCGCGCCCGAGCGCAACAGCGACCCGCACATCGGCGGAGCCGTGAACGCCCTCGCCCGGCAGAAGGCGGACGTCTCCCTCGCCGACCCGGTCGGTCTCTACTTCGACGGTCTGACCACGGACGGCTGGGCCACCCCGGACGGCTCGGACCCCAAGGACTACTGGACCAGGCAGCGCGGCAGCGCGACCCACCCCGTGCGGTTCGTCTACGAGGTGCCCCAGGACAAGGGCTTCACCGTCGGCGACATCAAGATCAACGGCAAGCCCATCCAGTTCGGCGCGCAGATCACCGACTTCATCACCATCAAACTGACCGGCGTGGCCTGCCGGTTCGGACAGAGCACCACGCAGCCCAAGACCGCCTGCGTGCAGGTGGCCCCCGCGCCCGTCGAGCCGGCCGCGCTGGCACAGAACCTCAGCGCGGCATCGGCCCCCGGCTACCACGCCGCTCCTCTCGCCACTGCCTGGACCCGCCGCCGCTGAGCCGCGAAAGCCCCGCAAGTGCTGCCGGCAGAACCGGCTCGACGGTCACAGGCCTTCACCAACATGCCTGTTTTCAAAGGGAGTTGGTTAAAGTCCCCTTCTTCCAAGAAGGGGAGGACGTCACATGACATTCACCGAGCCGGACATCACGGAGGACTTGATCCGGGACCTGTTGCGCGAGCAGCGCCCACACCTGGCCGATCTGCCCCTGAAGTTGGGAGCGCTCGGCTGGGACAACCAAGTGTGGCGGCTCGGCGACGACCTCGCCGTCCGGTTGCCCTGGGCGACACAGTCCGCGGACGCGCTGCTGCGCAAGGAGCACACCTGGGTGCCCCGGCTCGCCCCGCACCTTCCTCTTCGGATTCCCGTCCCGCAGTACCTCGGCCGGCCCGGCGAGCGGTTCCCGCGGCCCTGGCTCGTCACCACCTGGGTACCGGGCGAGCCCGCCGACCGTGCGCCCGCGACCCGCCCGGCGGAGGCGGCCGCCGCCTTGGCCGCCTTCCTGACCGCGCTCCACCGGCCCGCTCCCGACACGGCACCGACGGGGCGGGACCGCGGCGGCCCTCTGGCCGACACCGCCGAACACTTCACCCGGGCTCTCGACTCGGCCACCGAACTCGGGCTGGTCGACGATCCGGCCGTCGTCCGCGCGGTCTGGGAGGACGCCGCCGCCGCGCCCGGCCGGGCCGGCCCACGCCTCTGGCTCCACGGCGACCTGCACCCCGCCAACGTCCTGACCACGGACGGCACCATCTCCGGCGTGATCGACTTCGGGGACCTCTTCGCCGGCGACCCGGCTTTCGACCTCGCCGCCGCGTGGATCCTGCTCCCGGACGGCGCCGTCGACCGCTTCCACGAGGCTTACCTGCCGGGCCCCGACTCCGCGACCCTTCGCCGCGCCCGCGGCTGGGCGGTGCTGCGGGCTCTCAGCTGCCTCCACATCGCCGACGCCGGCGTCCACGGCCGCCCCGGAGGCAAGGCAAGCTGGGGCCCACCCGCCCAAGCCTCGCTGCGCCGCCTCACCGCGACAGCGAACCAGAACACTTGACATGCTCCTCACCCTGAAGGGTGAGGATTCTGGCCTTCCTTGACTGGTTGCTGTGCCGCTATGCGGCACGGTTTCCGGTCGGGAATCCGTGGCTTCCTGTTTCTTCGCGCTGCGCCGGGATTGCTCCTGGTCTTACCGGCGCTCCGCAGGCCGATGCCGCCAGTCCGGCGGCCGTTTTGATGTTGAGTGCGGCGTTGTGGTCCCGATCGTGGTGGGTGCCGCAGGCGGTGCAGGTCCATTCCCGGATGTTAAGGGGTTTGGGTCCGTCCTTGACCCTGCAGGTGGAGCAGGTCTGGGAGGTCGGTTCGAACCGGCCGATCTTCACCAGGGTGCGCCCGTACCGGGCGGCCTTGTACGCCAGCATGTTCACGAACTGTGCCCAGCCCGCGTCGTGTACGGACTTGGCCAGCCGGGTGCGCGCCAGTCCCGCCACCGACAGGTCCTCCACGCCGATCGCTTGGTTCTCGCGGATCAGCCGGGTGGAGAACTGGTGGAGGAAATCACGGCGCGCGTCGGCCGCCTTGGCGTGGGCGCGGGCGACCTTCAGGCGGGCCTTGGCCCGGTTCTTTGATCCCTTCTGTTTGCGGGACAGCTCCCGCTGGGCCTTCTTCAGCTTCTTCTCCGCCCGACGCAAGAAGCGCGGCGAGTCGATCTTCGTACCGTCGGAGAGGACCGCAAAGTGCATCAGGCCGAGGTCGATGCCGACCGTCTGGTCGGTGTCGGGCATCCGGACGGCGTCTTCGGCGGGGTCGGTGCCGACGACGAAGGAGGCGAAGTACCGTCCCGCGCTGTCCTTGATCACGGTGACGGAGGTGGGAACGGCAGGCAGGGTGCGGGACCACTTCACCCTCACCGCGCCGATCTTGGGCAGGTTCAGACGGCCGCTGCCGGTGATGTTCCAGCGGGCGTTGGCGGTGAACCGGATCGACTGCCGGGTGTCCTTGCGGGACTTGAAGCGGGGTGCACCCAGCCTGGGGCCTTTGCGGGTGCCCTTGAGGGAGGCGAAGAAGTTGCGGTAGGCGGCCTCGGCGTCCCGCAGGGACTGCTGGAGCACGACCGCGGACACCTCGCCCAGCCAGCACCGCTCCGCCGTCCGTTTCGCCTCGGTGATCAGCTTCCGGGACACCTCGCCCGCCGTCGGGAACGGCTGCCCGGCCCTGCGGGCGTCCTCGCGGGCGCGGACCGCGTCGTTGAACACGACCCGCGCGCACCCGAACGCCCTCGCCAAAGCGGTCCGCTGGCCGGCGTCCGGGTACAGACGAAAGCTGTACCGGAGCTGCACGGCGATCACACTAGGCATATCGAACCCGCGACGTCACCGGGAACACACAAGCGATCCGTCACCGTCACCGTCACCGTCACCGTCATCGTCACCGTCACCGTCACCGTCACCGTCACCGTCACCGTCACCGTCACCGTCACCGTCACCGTCACCGTCACCGTCACCGTCACCGTCACCGTCACCGTCACAC